>MTMO01000024.1 GCA_002011235.1 Archaeoglobus sp. JdFR-27
ACAGAGGTTTCCTTGGCCTTGGTTTGCTATTCACAGTTATTCCAGAAACAATAGTCATCTTCGGCCTTGTGATCTCGTTCATCCTGATGTTCGCATTCTAAAGATTTACAGGGTGTAACTATGCCACTTGATAATGTAATTGAGGAGATATACGAAAAAGGGAAGGAACAGGTAGACAGCATACTGAAGGAGGCAGAAAAGGAGGCAGAGAAGATAATCGCGGAAGCAAAAAAGGAGGCTGAAGAAATTCTAAGGAAAGCCAGAGAAGACGCTGAGAAGGAAGCTGAAAACCTTCGAAGACAGGAGGTTTCTTCAGTAAGTCTGGAGATGAAAAGACTCTTCCTCAACAAACAGAAAGAACTTCTTGAATCTGTATTTGATCTCACAAAACAGAGAGTTAGGGAAATGGGAGAGGAGGACAGGAAAAAGCTGTTGGAGGAGCTTATTAAAAAGAATGCCCAGGAAGGAATGGTAATTTACTCAAGAAAAGAGGATGAAAATGTCGTTAAGGAAATCATAAGCGGTTTAGGTAAGAAAGTCGAATATGGGGGGAACGTAAACTGCCTTGGAGGGATAATCCTCGAAGACTCCGAGGAAGGAATAAGGATAAATCTTACGTTTGATGAGCTTCTCAACCAGCTTTTTGAGCAGGAGATGAGTGAGGTTTCAAAGATCTTGCTGGGTGGTTGAGGATGCTAATAGGAAAGAATGCCACTTGGGCCTACCTTGTAGCAAGGACAAAAGTGATGAAAAGGAAGCTCATTCCAAAAGATGAATACAGAAAGTTGCTAAACATGGAATTCAATGAAATAGTGAGGTATCTTGAAGAAACTGAATACAAAAAGGAAATAGATGAATTTGGCTACAGATATTCTGGACCAAAGCTTATGGATTATGCTCTCTCACTGAATCTTTCTAGAACCTATCAGAAAATCATAAGGATTTCTTTTGGTCTTGCCAAGGATCTGATTTCAAGTTACCTTAAAAAATGGGAACTTATGAATATTATAAGCATAATCAGGGGGAAAGCGGCAAACATACCTCAAGATGAGATAGAAGAAGCGATAGTGCCGGTAGAGAAGGATTTTGAATACTATAAATCGCTTATTGCCAAAGATGTGGATGAGATAGTGAATACGTATCGGGGAACACCATATTTTGAAACCCTTTCAAAGATGGGTGCGATGCCACCAAGTCAGCTGGAGGATGATCTCTTCAAAATATACTATCTAGAGCTTACAAAGCTCAAGCCCGCAGAACTCTCTCTGAAACTCTTTGTTGACTTCGTCAAGATGGAGGTTGATCTCAGAAATCTGAAAACTATCCTTAGGCTTAAGGTCGAGGGCGCAACTCCCGATGAGATAATAGCGAGGCTCATACCCAATGGTTTCGAGTTAACTCTCGATGAATGCAGAAAACTTGCTACAATGTCGTGGGGTGAGCTTGTTAAAGCATTGGAAGGATACTGGTTCTGGAAAGATATAGAGAAAATAGAGGAAGAGCTCTCCACAACGGAAGTGCTCTTTGATAAGGCATGGATTGAGGCCATCACTAAAAGGGCAACGAGCTATCCCCTATCGATTCTACCGGTGATGCACTACATGGTACTAAAAAAGGTTGAAGTGGACAATCTTAGGATTTTGGGGTGGGGCAAATGGTATAATATGCCTAACGATGAAATAGAGAGGCAGATGGTGATCGTATGAAGTTGGTGGTTATTGGTGATCCTGAGTTCAATGTGGGATTTGGTCTGGCAGGTATAGCAAGCGAGAGGATGTTTGACATTAAAAGCGATGATGAAATTATCGAAAGTGTGAGAAAAGCACTGGATGATAAGGAAGTTGGGATTGTGGTTATAAAATATGATTATCTCAAAAAACTCCCTCCCGCCCTTAGAAGAGAAATCGACGAAAGGGTGCAACCAACGTTCGTAGCAGTAGGCGGGACTGGGGGTGTTGAGGAGATTAGAGAAAAGATAAGAAAAGCGATAGGTGTTGACTTATGGAAGTGAAAACAACTGGAAGTGTAGGAGAAATTTATAGGGTTTCTGGCCCTTTGGTTGTGGCGGAGGGTTTGAAAGCCAGAATGTACGATGTTTGTCTGGTTGAAGGATTAATGGGAGAAGTCGTGGGGCTAGCAGGTGACAAAGTTCTGATTCAGGTTTACGAGGACACTTCAGGGATAAAGCCTGGTGGAAAGGTTGAAAACACCGGAATGCCCTTGAGCGTCGATCTTGGACCGGGGATAATAACTTCGATCTACGATGGAATCCAGAGACCTTTGCCGGTGATGAAAGAGATCTCTGGAGACTTCATCGGCAGAGGTATCGAGGCCCCTGGCATTGATATGGAAAAGCAATGGGAATTCAAGCCGACGGTTAAGAAGGGAGACAGTGTAAGTCCAGGAGATGTTATAGGAACAGTTCAAGAAACGAAAGTTGTAGAACACAGAATTCTCGTACCACCGAACGTGGAAGGGGGGGTTATAAACGAAATCTACGAGGGTAAGTTCACCGTTAGAGATACAATAGCGGTTCTTGACAATGGGGTGGAACTGAAAATGCACCACAAATGGCCGGTCAGGATTCCTAGGCCATATAAAGAGAAACTCCCACCCGATGTACCCTTGTTGACTGGACAGAGAATTTTGGACGCACTCTTCCCAATAGCAAAAGGTGGTACAGCCGCTATTCCGGGTGGATTCGGTACCGGGAAAACTGTTACGCAGCATCAGCTTGCCAAGTGGTCAGATTCGCACATCATAGTGTATGTAGGATGTGGTGAAAGAGGAAATGAGATGACAGAGGTTCTTGAGGAGTTTCCAGAGCTTATAGATCCGAGAACCGGGGAGCCATTGATGGAAAGATCTGTCTTGGTTGCAAACACATCAAATATGCCTGTTGCCGCAAGAGAGGCGTCAGTTTATACTGGAATAACCTTAGCAGAATATTTCAGAGACATGGGATACGATGTGGCAGTTCAGGCTGATTCGACGAGCAGATGGGCTGAGGCTATGAGAGAGATGTCGGGTAGACTTGAGGAGATGCCTGGTGAAGAAGGTTATCCGGCTTATCTCGCTTCAAGGCTTGCAGAGTTCTATGAGAGAGCTGGGAGAGTTAAGACGTTGGCTGGAAGCATAGGTAGTGTTAGTGTTGTTGGGGCAGTCTCGCCACCAGGTGGAGACTTCAGTGAGCCGGTTACTCAGAACACACTGAGAATTGTGAAGGTTTTCTGGGCTCTCGACACTAAGCTCGCTGCCAGAAGACACTTCCCGGCAATAAACTGGCTCCAGAGCTATAGCTTGTATGCTGAGTCGCTTACTGATTGGTTTAAAGAGAACGTTGCTCCCGACTGGTCAGAGCTTAGGACATGGATGATGACAGTTCTGCAGGAAGAAGCAAATCTTATGGAAATCGTAATGCTCGTTGGAAAAGATGCGCTTGCAGACAACCAGAGAGTTTTGCTTGAGGTTGCGAGATATATAAGAGAGGTATTTCTCTCACAGTATGCATATCACGAGGTTGATACGTACTGCTCGGTGCAGAAGATGTATGATATGATGAAGGCAATTAGGGAGCTCAACGACATATTCTATAAAGCTTTGGACGCTGGCAAAACGATTGACGAAATTGAGACGGTTGAAGGCAGAGAGGACTTTGCAAGGGCAAAGTTTGAGGAGGATTACAAGAAGTACCTCGACGAAGCAGTTGCGAAAATTAAGGCTAACCTGCTAGGAGGTGAAGCATGAAGGAGTATAGAACTATTAGAGATGTTGCAGGGCCTTTAATCTTTGTTGAGAAAACAGAGCCCGTTTCTTACGGTGAACTCGTTTTGATTACACTTCCCGATGGTACAACGAGAAGAGGCCAGGTTCTTGATTCAGCTAAGGACATCGTGGTAGTTCAGTCTTTTGAGGGTACAAGAGGCATCGACAAATCTTCAGCTGTCCGATTTACCGGTGATATTGTTAAACTTGCCTGCTCCAAGGACATGATGGGTAGAATTCTTTCCGGTTCAGGAGAGCCAATTGACGGTGGACCAAAGATTATTCCCGAGGAGAGGTTGCCGATCATAGGTTCTGCTATAAATCCATATGCTCGAACATATCCGAGAGAATTCATCCAGACTGGTATATCTGCTATTGACGGAATGAACACCCTTGTAAGAGGTCAGAAGCTACCTATTTTCAGCGGTTCTGGTTTACCGCACAACGACATCGCCTTGCAGATCGCAAGGCAGGCTAAAGTTAGAGGAACTGGAGAGGAGTTTGCTGTCATATTCGCTGCAATGGGTATTACGTATGAAGAAGCTCACTACTTCATAAAAGACTTCGAGAGAACGGGAGCTCTGGAGAGAGCTGTCATCTTCCTCAATCTTGCGAACGATCCGGCTATTGAAAGGCTTATAACGCCGAGAATGGCTTTAACTGCGGCAGAATATCTTGCCTATGAATACGACTATCACATCCTCGTTATTCTGACGGACTTCACAAACTACTGCGAGGCTTTAAGAGAGATAAGTGCAGCAAGAGAAGAGGTTCCAGGAAGGAGAGGATATCCTGGCTACATGTATACCGATCTGGCAACGAACTACGAGAGAGCTGGGCGTATTAGGGGCAGAAAAGGTTCCATAACTCAGTTCCCAGTTCTTACGATGCCAGCTGACGATATAACCCATCCGATTCCGGATCTAACTGGATATATCACCGAAGGTCAGATCGTGCTGAGCAGAGAGCTCCATGCCAAGGGTATTTATCCACCAATCAACGTGCTTCCATCTCTCAGCAGGCTGATGAAGGAGGGGATCGGTGAAGGATTGACAAGAGACGACCATGTCCAGTGGAACGACCAGATGTATGCTGCCTATGCAGAAGGTGTTGACCTCAGAGGTTTGGTTGCCATTGTCGGTGAAGAGGCTTTGTCAGAGAAGGACAGGAGATTTCTTAAATTCGCAGACGAATTCGAGAGAAGATGGCTCCAGCAGGGAAGATATGAAGATAGAGACATCGAATACACCCTTGACCTCGGATGGGAACTTCTTTCCATGTTACCTGAAGGAGATCTTGTTAAAATTGAGAGGAAGTTCATAGAGAAGTATCATCCTGCCTACAGGAAGAAAGCAGCTGGAGAGGCTGCAGAAGCAGCCTAAATTTTTTAAAATTCTGGTGGTATCATGGCAGAGGTACAACCGACGAGAATGGAACTAATAAAGCTCAGAAGACGAATAGCGATGGCTACGAAAGGACATGCTCTTCTTAAGATGAAAAGAGACGGCTTGATAATGGAGTTCAGACAGATTCTGGAGGAGGCGAAAGAAGTAATAGGCAGGATGGTTGAAAAGTACGAAAAAGCCCAGCAGAAGCTTGCTCTAGCTATGGCTGTAGATGGGGCTGTGGCTGTAAAATCTATAGCTCTCGCATGCTGTAGAATTCCTCCCGAGTTTACGATGAAAAGGAAAAACATAATGGGAGTTCCCGTGCCTGTTGTGAAAAAAGAACCGATTCGAAAGAAGGTAACTGAAAGGGATTATGGTGTTTTAAGCACTTCTACAAGGATTGATGAGGCTGTCGCAGCGTTTGAAGAGCTTACCGATGCAATTCTTGAGGTTGCGGAAGTTGAGACAACGTTAAGAAGGTTAATCGATGAGATCGATAGAACGAAGAGGAGAGTTAACGCCCTAGAATTTAGAGTTATTCCAATGATGGAGGAAACGGCCAGATTTATTACATTTAAACTCGAAGAGATGGATAGAGAGAACATAATCAAGTTAAAACACCTAAAGAAGAAAATGGCAAGGGCCTCAAGTTAATTTTATTTATTTTTAGTTTTTATTTCTGTTTATTTTGTTCTGATTGGTAGTATTTTGGTTAGTATTACCCTATCTATGTTGGTTTTTTGATCTTCCCGCTTTTTTTGAGGGCAACATAAATGTAAACCCATCCTGCCACAACCAAAATAAGCCCAGCGTAGACAGCCGTATACCCCATTTTTTTGTTGACTAAAGGTAGAAAGATCCCAACCGCGATGAGGAGATAGCCTATGGTTTTCATTCCAACTCCAACTGCCAGTCTTTTCAGCTCTCTTATGAGTTTCGGATCCACTCTCGAAATTTCTGCCGTAGTTATTTAAATTTATTGAGATCACTGAGGTCACTTGCTATTCGATTTATAGATTGATTATCATGAGGAGGGAAACCGAAATTACAAAAATCAACAGTAAAGTGATGAAAATTCTGATTAGCCTTGTAATTTTCCTTCTCTGATCACTTGTTATTACCTCTACTTTCATTCCAGCCATGCTCGCCCTAGTCTTTGGTCCTCCTTCGAATCTTACTTCAACTTCGTATTTTCTCGGAAATCTGAAATCATACTCAACCTCAAAATAACCGTAAGCGTCGGAAATGAATTCCTTTCTTTTAACACCATCCACGAAAAGTAATAACTTACCTCTCAAAGGATTCCATCTTTTATGATCAGAATCGTAAACCTGAAGGTAGCCTGAGAACAAAACTTTCTCGTTTGGTATCGGTTTTTTATTGCTAACATGAAATCCTGAGACTCTGGTTTTTGCCTTCATAAATCAACTTTATTTTATTGGAAAGATAAACTTTTAGACTCAACTTGGAAAATGTTATTTTTTGAAAATATAATTTTTTCTGTATTAAATTTATAAGAAAGTATAAATAAATCAAAGGTGGCTCAGTTTTATGAGAGGGGCGGACACGAAATTGGCAATTGTTGCTTTATTTTGTTTGATACTCTTGGCGTTAATTCCAAAACTCTTTGCATTTTCTCTCGATCCCATTTCGCAGTTCGCGCCAATCTGGATTTATGTCATTTATAGATTTACGGGAATTGCAAAAGAACGTTATATGGTATGGGTTTATGTTATGTTAACATCTACAGCTGTAATTTTGCTTTTTTACACCATTTTTAAAAGTTCTGTATAATACAACCATTTTTAGGAGGAATTAAAACATACAATGGCCTGGATGGGTTGAAAACTCCCATGATTCCCCAATCTTATCTTCCTCTAAGCTTTTAAGAGCAGCAATCCACCTACCTCTCCATGGCTTCTCCACAAGGTCCTCCTCTCGGGAGATCCATGAAAATGTTGGATAAATGGATATTTATTTGTAAGCCGGTAGGGAACGCCTTCTCCAATATGGCAAAGATTCAATCTGAACCCATCAAAAATTCTATCACATACTTATTAAACTCTTCTGGATTTTCAATCTTTGCCAGATGAGCAGAATTCTTTACCATCTTTATTTCTGAGTTTGGTATGAGCATTGCCATCTCTTTGCCTATCGCAGGAGGGGTGGTTACGTCATATTCTGCAACAAGAATCAAAGTTGGTACATTGATTTTGGGAAGAACATCCTCGAAGTTAATTTTGCTTAATTCGATCGTAACCTTCTTGTAAAATTCCTTGTCGTTTTTTCTCAAAACGGTTTGCACAAAGTCCTTTAAGTCAGCTCTTTCCTGGTGAATCGATATGTTTGCAATAAAGCTTGCTATTTCACCCATGTCTGCCTTTTCAACGAGTTTCAGCCTCTCTTCAAAAAGAGGTTTTGCTTCCTCAGGCAATTTGTAGAGTGTATTGGCGAGAATCAGAGATCTGACTTTTTCTGGATACTTTTTAAAGAAAGCCATACATACAGCTCCTCCCATTGAAAGGCCAAGCAGATTTGCGGATTCAATTCCAAGCTCATCCGTCAGATTTTTCACATCTTCTGCAAAATCCTCAATCGAAATACTTTCTGGCACATCGGACATACCGAATCCCCTGAGATCTAGGCTTATAACCCGGAAATATTTGGAAAATTCATCGTATTGGTAGCTCCAACCCTCTAGGCTTTCACCAAGTCCATGGATAAGGATCAATGGTTCTCCCTCTCCCACTTCAAAATATCGCAGTTTTAAACCCTCTGATTCAAAGAAACCGAATTTCATAATGATTATCTTGCCTCTAATTTTAAAAATTATTGGGGAGCAATAGGGCAAAACCGACAAAATATTAAAATATCCTGATCTATTTCAAGCGTTGGTGATAGAATGGATAAGATCAAACTGGGCTTAGTTGTTGCTGAATTTAATAGAGACATCACCTATATGATGGAGGTTCTTGCTAAGGAGCACGCTGAATTTCTCGGTGGCGAGATTACAGATATTATCAGGGTTCCCGGAGTTTTTGATACACCCATAGCTGTGAAGAAAATTCTTGAAAAGGGTGATGTCGATGCGGTTGTTGCAGTAGGAAGCGTCATCGAGGGAGAGACTGAGCATGATGAGGTGGTTGCCCAGCATGCTGCAAGGAAGATCATGGATCTTTCACTGGAATACAACAAGCCTGTAACTCTTGGAATATCTGGACCGGGAATGGGTAGGATAGCTGCCCAAAAGAGAATTGAGTATGCAAAGAGGGGAGTTGAGGCTGCAGTCAAGCTCGTTAAAAGGTTGAAGGAATATGACGAGCAGAAGGGTTAATGCTGTAAGTCCATCGGCAACGCTGAGAATATCTGAGGCTGCAAAGCAGCTTAAGAGAGAGGGTAAGCCAGTAGTAGACATGAGTGTTGGAGAGCCCGACTTTCCGACACCCTCTTTCATCATTGAGGCGGCTTACAAAGCTATGAAGGAGGGGAAAGTTTTCTATACTCCATCTCGAGGAATTCCCGAGTTGCTCGAGGCAATTTCTTGGAAACTGAAGGAAGAAAATGACGTGGACTTCTCTCCTGAAAACATAATCGTAACTCCAGGAGCAAAGTATGCCATTTTTGAGGCAATAATGAGTTTGATTGACGAAGGAGACGAGATTATACTGCTCGATCCAAGCTGGGTTACGTATGAAGCCTGCGTTTTGATGGCAGGAGGAAAAGTTGTTTGGGTTCCCCATACCAAAAACTTCCAGGATGCACCGCTTGAAGATTACATAACGCCAAAAACAAAGATGGTTATACTCAACTCTCCAAGCAATCCTCTTGGAGTAGTTTATCCTGTTTCGTTTCTCAAAAAGCTCAGAGATCTCGCTATAGATCATGATCTTTTTGTAATGTCTGACGAGATTTACGAGAAGATAATATTCGATGGAGAGCATAAAAGTATCGCATCAATGGATGGGATGCTCGAAAGAACTATCATAATCAACGGACTATCCAAAACCTACTCTATGACTGGCTGGAGAATCGGTTATGCTGCAGCGAGAGAGGGCGTAATCAAAGCAATGGCAAGGATGCAGTCTCATTCGGTAAGTCATCCAACATCCTTCGTGCAGTATGCAGCAGTTGAAGCTATAAAAGGAGATCAAAGCTTTATCGGAGAGATGGTGGCTGAATTCAAAGCCAGAAGAGACATCCTGATGAAAGGTTTAGATAATCTGGGAATAAGTTATGCCCCACCTCAGGGGGCATTTTACATATTCATGGAAGTCGGAGAAAGTAGTATGGATTTCTGTGAGCGATTTTTGAAGGAGAAATACGTAGCAACTACTCCTGGGGCAGCGTTTGGTAAAAGATATAACACTTGGATGAGAGTGAGCTACGCTACTTCGAGGGGGAACATTAGGGAAATGCTCGAGAGACTTGAGGATTTTATTAGATAATGATTTCTATTTAAAAAAAGAATATTTTAGATTTCAATTGGAAAAGGCGTAATTTTTCAATAATCCATTTGATTTTTTGAATTACTGCTTTTGGAGAGGTGAATCACTTTGAAAAATAGCGCAATATTTATATGCATTAAACCGACTTTAATGCATTAGTATGTCATGTAATATCATGGTAGTGAGGGGTAGGAGAGTTTTCGCCATCAAATAGAGGGAGGGGTAGTTTGCCTAAGGTTGTTGCGAAACCGGAAGTTTGCATGGGCTGTCATTTATGCGAGGTTTGGTGTGTCGTAGCCCATTCAAACTCAAAGGATATAGTTAAAGCATTCAAGTATGAGAAAACGCCACATCCAAGGATAATTGTAGATGAGAACCTTCCAGAGGTTTTTGCAATTCAGTGTAGGCATTGTGAAGAGCCCGACTGCGTTTTTGCTTGCATTAGCGGAGCTCTATACAAGGACGAGAGTGGAAGAGTCGTGCACGATGAATCAAAGTGCGTAGGGTGTCTAAGCTGTGTAATGGCATGTCCCCATGGTGGGATAGTGATAGACTTGGATAACAGGAAGATCGTGAAGTGCGATCTTTGCGAGGAGATAGGCTTTCCAGTTTGTGTCAAGATGTGCCCGAATGAAGCTCTAATTTACGAGGAGGGTTAACATGCTCGAGATGAAGTTTGATATCGTTATAATTGGGAATTCTGCAGGAGCTGTTGGGTGTATCGAAACGATAAGAAGCAGAGATAAGGATTTGAGTATAGCCGTTATTTCGGATGAAAAATACCATACTTATTCAAGAGCTTTAATTCCTTACTACCTGGCAGGGAAAATAGATCTGGAAAAAATGTATTATAGGCCGCTAGATTTTTATGAAAGGATGAATATAACGCCTTTACTTGGTAAGAAAGCAGTTTCAATCGATTTTAAGAATAAAAAAGTTAAGCTTGATTCCGCAGAAGAGGTTGGTTACGATAAGCTGCTCATAGCGACAGGAGGAAAACCGTTCATACCTCCTATGGAGGGTTTTGATAGGAATTTGGATAACGTGTTCTCTTTTGTAAGCTTAGATGATGCTCTGGAGATCGAAAAGATTCTTCCCATCTCGGAAAAAGTTGTGATCCTCGGAGCTGGAGTTATAGGCCTTATGGCCGCTGAAGTTCTGGTTGAGAAAGGACTTGAGGTACACGTGGTTGAATTAGCTGATAGAGTTCTTGCTCCTGTTGTGGATGAGGGTACTTCACAGCTCATTGAAAAGGCGTTCGAAGAGCATGGCGTGAGTATTTATACTGGTTTGACGATTAAAAAGTTGAACAGGGAAGAAAATCACGTTAAAAGTGTTGTTCTTACGGATGGGAGAGAAATTAATTGTGACTTTATGATAGTTGCGGTTGGTGTAATGCCTAGGGTCGATCTCGTCAAGGATACACCTGTTAAGGTGAACAGAGGTATTCTCGTCAACAAAAAGATGGAGACCTCCGTTAAGGATGTTTATGCTGCTGGCGACTGTGCAGAGATTTACGATTTCATAACCGATGACAGGAGGTTGCTCCCTCTCTGGCCAAATGCCTATTACGGTGGAAGAATTGCAGCCATAAACATGCTCGGCGAGGAAGCAGAATTCGAGTGGGGAACATCGATGAATGCCATGCACTTCTTTGACTTGTACATCATAAACGCTGGGTTAAATGTAACCGATGAGATTGCCGAAAAAGAAGGCTACGAGATTCTTTCAAGATTTGAGCCTGAAAAGAAGGTATATAGAAGAATAGCTTTGAAGGATGAGCTGATAAAGGGTCTTATATTTGTGGGAAAGGTTGATAGGGCGGGAATCTATCTCAATTTGATGAGGAGGAAGATACCGGTTACAGAATTCAGAGAGAGACTTTTGGACTACGATTTCGGATACACAAAACTGCCTGAAAGCATAAGGTGGAATCTGCTTAAAAATGAGGTAATCCTTGGAATTATTTAAGGTGAGACTATGAGATTTGAAATTAACGTCAAAAGTGAGAGATTCATTCCCGATAAGGACATGCAGGCATGCGGACTCTTCGGAGTCATGAATATAGAAGGGAAAAGATTTGGAGGCGAAATGGCCATAAAGGCAATAATCAATATGAAAGCAAGGGGCAATGGCCTCGGTGGGGGATTTGCAGCATACGGCATTTATCCGGACTATAAGGATTACTATGCCATACATATAATGTTTCAGAACAGAAATCTCGATGCTAAGAAAAAGGTTGACGAATTTCTCTCCAAAAATTTCGATGTGGTTTTTGACGAGGAGATCCCGAACAATCCGGAAGCTGATGTTGTAGACCCTCCTCTCGTATGGAGGTATTTCGTATCTCCAAAGAAAGAAGGAGAGGATGTTAAGCTCTCTGACGACGATTACGTTGTATCTAAGGTTATGCACATAAATACCTCGATAGATGACGCTTACGTATTCTCTTCGGGAAAGGATATGGGTGTTTTTAAGGGAGTGGGCTTTCCGGAGGATGTTGCAGACTTCTTTTTGCTGAATGAGCTCTACAAAGGCTACATCTGGGTAGCTCACAGCCGTTTTCCTACAAACACACCAGGATGGTGGGGAGGAGCACATCCTTTCAGCATTCTCGACTGGACGGTTGTACATAATGGGGAGATCTCGTCCTACGGAACGAACAAGAGATTTCTCGAGATGTACGGATACTACTGCACACTCTTTACCGACACCGAAGTTATGGCGTATGCTGTAGATCTGCTGATGAGGAGGCAAGGTTTGCCGATAGAAGTTGTATCGAAAATTTTCGCCGCTCCGATGTGGGATCTGATAGAGCACATGGATGAGAAAAAGAAAAAGCTCTATTCCACCTTGAGGATGGTTTATTCACCACTCCTGATAAACGGACCTTTCACAGTTATCGTTGCCCATCAAGGAGAGATGTTCGGGATAACGGACAGAATAAGGCTCAGACCGATTACAGCAGGGGCAAAAGGGGATTTTGTTTTCCTTTCGTCCGAAGAATCTGCTATCAGAGCTGTCTCACCCAAGCTCGATCTTGTTTGGACTCCGAGAGGCGGTGAGCCAGTTGTTGTGAGGCTTAAAAGGAAGGATCATCTCATGAGCATAAAGGAGTCGATATAAGATCTGAAAAGGAGCAGATATAATGCACGAGAAAATATTCGAAAAGATCGAGATGGAAAAGAATCAAACGGGAAACATCGAGTTTTTCCTTGGAGAAAAGGAAATGAAGTCTTTCATGCTACCCGAGTTTATCATAGAGAGGTCTGACGAGAGATGCATAAGGTGCAGGGTTTGTGAGAGGCAATGCCCAGAAGGAACTCATAGGTATGATGGAGAGCTTGATATGATGTTCCATGCCGAGGAAAAATGCGTTGGATGCCAGAGGTGTGCTGTATTCTGCCCGACAAATGCTCTCATTGTAAGACCCCATCCTTCTCAGTATAGACCGAATGCTAACTGGACGAGGGAAAAGCTTCAAGATCTTAAAAAACAGGCTGAAACTGGCGGAGTTATACTTACAGGAAGTGGAAATGATAAGCCTTATAGAATCTATTGGGATCATCTCGTTTTAAATGCCTCTCAGGTTACGAACCCATCCATAGATCCTTTGAGGGAGCCGATGGAGCTCCGAACTTTCCTCGGCAGGAAGCCAGACTCTCTTGAGATAAAAATTGGTGAGGATTTTGAGGGTGTGGAAATTCAATCGGAGCTTTTTCCAAACGTAATGATCGAAACACCAATAGTCTTCTCTGCAATGTCCTATGGGGCGATAAGCTACAATGCCTTCAAATCCCTGGCAATGGCGGCAAAAGAATATGGCACCCTCTTCAACACAGGTGAAGGAGGGTTGCCGATAAGTTTGAGGGATGGATATGGCAGTAGCGCGATAGTTCAGGTTGCAAGCGGGAGGTTTGGGGTAGATCCAGATTACTTGAATGTGGCTGCTGCTGTGGAGATAAAGATAGGTCAGGGAGCGAAGCCCGGCATCGGAGGGCATCTGCCTGGAGAGAAGGTTACAGAGAAAATCTCCGAGACAAGGATGATACCTGAAGGAACCGATGCTCTATCTCCTGCTCCACAACATGACATCTACTCGATAGAAGATCTTTCTATGCTCATCTACGCTTTAAAAGAGGCAACCAACTATGAAAAGCCGGTTAGTGTGAAAATAGCAGCTGTGCATAATGTAGCGGCGATTGCATCTGGTATAGTCAGGGCTGGAGCCGATATAGTTGCAATCGATGGATTAAGGGGAGGAACGGGAGCCGCTCCCAAGATCATTAGAGACAACGTTGGAATTCCCATAGAACTTGCTCTCGCTGCAGTAGATAAAAGGCTTAGAGAGGAGGGAATCAGGAATAAAGCTTCCATACTCATAGCTGGAGGGATCAGAAACAGTGCCGATGTGATAAAAGCGATAGCCCTTGGGGCTGATGCTGTGTATATTGGCACCCCCGCCTTGGTTGCGATGGGATGCACTATTTGCCAGAAATGCTACACTGGAAGATGCAGCTGGGGGATATGTACGCAGGATCCGTATCTAACAAGAAGACTGAATCCGGAGATTGCAAGCAAAAGGCTGGTAAATCTTTTGAGGGGCTGGAGCCATGAAATAAAGGAGATGCTTGGAGGGATGGGAATCAATGCGATCGAGAGTCTCAGAGGTAACAGAGATCATCTCAGAGGAGTGGGCTTGGAAGAATGGGAGCTGAACGTTCTAGGAGTTAAGGGTGCTGGAGAATGATTTGGTAATTTGAGGTGAGAGGGTGAGATAATGGTTTCAGGCCTATCTTTGAGGGATATGTTTTTAGAGGGCGTAAGGCCCATAGAAAAACTGCTTAGGTATGTTGAGATAGAGGATGATAGGGCTATTATCGATGCTTCAGAATTGAAACATAAAGAAGTGAATGACCTCCTCAGATATGTGGCCTTGAAACATGTAACTAAGGTGGATTTGGTCAATGTTGTCGGTCAGAGGTATATAGGAACCAGGCTGCATATACCCAATCCCTCTCCAAAGCTTGAGATACATATTCAAGGCACCCCTGGCAACGATCTTGGAGCGTTTTTAGACAGGCATAGGATAATCGTCCATGGTAACGCCCAGGATGGTGTTGGCAATACGATGGATGATGGAGAAATCGTCGTCTATGGCAGAGCTGGTGATGTTGTGGCGATGTCAATGAGGGGTGGCAAAATTTTCATCCGCGATAACGTGGGCTATCGCACAGCCATTCACATGAAAGAATATGTTGGCAAGATTCCAATCCTTGTGGTTGGAGGAACCGCTCAGGACTTCTTTGGAGAATATATGGCCGGAGGAAGAGTGATCCTGTTGGGTTTAAATCTGAAAGAAGGAGAGAGGCACAAAGCACACTATATAGGTACTGGAATGCATGGTGGAATAATCTATCTTAGGGGAAAAGTTGAGGATTATCAGCTCGGCAAAGAGGTTGGAATTCTTAAGCTTGAAGAGGAAGATTGGAAGTTCGTTGAAAGGCAGGTTGAGCAATATTGCAACTATTTTGGAGCAAACAAGGAGAAGATAATGGAGGGAAACTTCATCAAGTTGGTTCCCGTTTCCAGAAGACCTTACGGAAAGATTTATGCGTATTAGCTAAATTTTTACTTGCAATGATTGAATATGTTGTATCTTTCATAGGCGGAGTTTTATCAGTATTTTCTCCCTGTATACTCCCAGTTCTGCCTGTTATATTTGCAACATCAGAAGGAAGTTGGTGGAAAAGTATTTTGGTTGTTATGGGGTTGGTTCTCTCCTTTGGAATTCTCGGCCTCATCTTTGGGATTTTAGGCTCGGCATTCAGTTATGTGTCTTTTATTATCCTCTTCATTTTCGGATTGATCCTTCTTTTTGATGTTAAGATCTCGCAAACAGCTGATTTGAGCAACTACATTGGAAGGAAAATGATAAGGAGTTCTGCATCATCCTTTTACCCCTTCATTCTCGGAATGAGCCTTGGAGCAGTCTGGAGTCCATGTATAGGTCCGATTCTGGGAGCCATAATAGGTTTGGTTGCAGTCAGCGGTTCGGCGGTTTCAGGTTTTCTCCTGATGATTTGTTATGCTTTGGGAATGGCTCTGGTAATCTCAGCTATACTCCTTACTGGCTCGAGAGTGTCGGGTCGTTGGGTTGAGAACCAATCCATGGTTAACAGGATTTTTGGTGCAATAATCTTGGTCTTCCTGTTCCTCATGATCTCTGGCATCCTCGACTCTTTTGAGCTATTTCTTTCAACAAAGTTGGAGCCGTTCGAAGAATTTGTTAGTGAGGTAATGAACAAATTTAAGTTTCTAGGTTAAAAACCAAAAAACATAAACTCGCTATGCAGTTTCAGAAATCGAATTTGATCCAATTCACTTTGATCCAATTCACTTCCCCAATGGAACCTCTATCTCGAGAAAATCCTCTGCAACGATTGTATCAGGAAATATATCCCGTGCCTCTTCCAACAGTGGTGAAAAATCTTTTGAATATCTCGCACTTATGTGTGTCAAAAGCAGCTTTCTCACTCCAGCTTTTGAGGCTATTTCAGCAGCTTCTCTAGCTGTTGAATGCTTCGTCTCTTTAGCCCAATCGAGTAAATCGTGGGTAAAGGAAGCATCGTGAATCAAAACGTCGGCATTTCTTGCAATTTCTATGACTCTATCAATTGGCCGCGTATCCCCCGTATATATAACCTTTCTCCCTGGTCGTGGCTTTCCTACTACCATCTCTGGCCTGATTAGTCTGCCATTAATCTCTATACTTTCTCCTTTTACAAGTTTTGAGTACAATGGCCCAGGAGGAATTCCGAGCTCTTCAGCCTTTGCTCGGTTAAACTTCCCTGGCCGAGGTTTTTCAATGAAAGCGTAGCCATAGCTCTCAACTATATGATCTGTTTTGAAGGCCATGATGCTGAAGTTCCCGAATTCAAAGATCCTTCCATCCTCTATACCATACACCTCTATTGGGAATTCGAAGTTGTGGTAGCCGAAAAGCCTGAACATAGTTGAAAGAAATGTCGGGCTAGGTGTATAAACACTTAATTTCTCTTTTCTATCGTTCAGAGACATAGTTTCGAGCAATCCGAAGATTCCAGCGAAATGGTCGGTATGCAAATGGGTAATGAAAATATTATTCAGTCTTTTAAAACCGGTTTTGGCAATCATCATCTGTCTCTGTGTTCCCTCACCGCAGTCGAAAAGTACCTTCTCTCCGTTGTAATTTAGAAGAATGGAGGATGGATTCCTCTCAACACTCGGAATCGTGCCTGAGGTGCCGAGAAAAGTTATCTTTAAAAACATTTTAGAAATTAATTTAAAAAATGAAATTAGGTTTCAAGAACTATTTCGATGTTCACATCTTTCGGAACCTGAATTCGCATAATCTGTCTCAATGCTCTTTCATCAGCGGCGATATCTATGAGTCTTTTGTGGATTCTCATCTCCCAGTGGTCGTAGGTTTCAGAACCTTCTCCGTCGGGAGCCTTTCTGACCGGTACCACAAGCCTTTTTGTTGGCAGTGGTACAGGTCCGCTCATTTCAACTCCTGTTTTCGTTGCTATCTCCTTGATTTGACTGCATATCCTATCTAAATCCACTGGATTAAGTCCAGAGAGTCTAATTCTTGCCTTGTATCCCTTGATTGCCATGAAAAACCCTCAGAAAATAGAAAAAATTAGGTTCTCTCGGTAAGGTCGAGAACCATTCCTGCTGCTACTGTCTGACCCATGTCCCTGATGGCAAATCTGCCAAGAGGTGGGATCTCCTTAACCTTTTCTATTACCATCGGTCTAGTAGGTTCAAGCTTGACTATAGCAGCATCTCCAGTTTTCAGGAACTGTGGGTTCTCTTCTTTTGCCTGTCCTGTCCTTGGATCGATCTTCTTCTGAAGCTCAACGAATCTGCAAGCAACCTGAGCCGTGTGAGCATGCACGACTGGTGTGTAGCCAACTGTTATCGCAGTGGGATGCTGCAGCACGACTATCTGCGCTGTGAAGTCCTTCACAACTGTAGGTGGATTATCTGTATGGCCACAAACATCTCCTCTCCTGATATCGTTCTTGCTCACTCCTCTTACATTGAAACCGATGTTATCTCCGGGGATAGCTTCTGGAATCGCCTCGTGGTGCATTTCAATGCTCTTTACCTCTCCTGATACCGCTGGTGGCATGAATATAACTTTGTCTCCGGTTTTGAGGACTCCTGTCTCAACTCTGCCAACTGGAACTGTTCCAACTCCGCTTATTGAATAGACATCCTGGACTGGAATCCTGAGTGGTTTGTCGATAGGTTTCTCTGGTGCTTTGAACATATCGAAAACTTCGAAGAAAGTCGGTCCATTGTACCATGGAGTCTTATCGGACTTCTTGATGACATTATCTCCATAATAGGCAGAGGTTGGAATCATTGGTACCTCATCCGGCTTGTAACCAACCATCCTGATGAGCTTTGAAACATCCTCCTTAACCTGCTCGTATCTTTCTTTGTCGTAATTGATCTTGTCCATCTTGTTTATAGCAACAACGAGCTGGTTTATTCCGAGTGTTCTTGCAAGGAATACATGCTCCTTTGTCTGAGCTTGTACACCATCGTTAACATCAACAACGAGAATTGCAGCATCGGCTTGGCTCGCTCCCGTGATCATGTTCTTGATGAAGTCCCTGTGGCCAGGACAATCGACGATCGTGATGTAGTACTTGTTCGTCTCGAATTTCCTATGGGCAACGTCAATCGTTATCCCTCTTTCTCTCTCTTCTTTTAGCTTATCCATTACCCATGCAAACTCAAAAGTGGCTTTCCCTTTCTCCTGTGCTTCTTTCCTGTATTTCTCTATGATGTGCTCTGGGATCTCTCCCGCCTCGTAAAGCAGTCTACCAATTAACGTGCTCTTCCCATGGTCCACATGCCCAATCATGGCAATATTGATGTGCTCCTTTTCCTTAGCCATAATACCAATCCTCCATAATCATTCTTTTAGACCTTTTAGCTTCTTCAATCGCTTTTGATAGCCGGGTATATAAAACTTTCACTGAATGAGCCCATCTTTTTAATCGAGCAAACTGATCTTTTTCCTTGTATTTTAAATTTTACCATGGGTTCTAGCATAAAGCACGAAATTCCTCCGTATGAAACCTTGTTGTATCCAATTCACAAAGAGCAAGGTAAATCAATATTTTTGGAGAAAATTCTGAATTCTGAATATAAAAATCGAAGACAATTATGAGGTGATAACCATCTGAAATTCCATATATCGAGTCTTATGTTGACTGGAAGTGCAAGCTGTAAACTCTTTCTCTTGTTGGTTAACTTCATAAGAATAGGTTGTAAAATAATTTGGAGACAAGATAGTTACTTTAAAATTTTGGTATCAGGACTAAAAAAGTTTCAATAATTTGGATAAAGAAAATAGAAATTGGAAAAAGAAGTTTTTCCCTATTAGGCGACAAAATCCTCTGGTTTTGGAATCTCCAGTTTTAGCCCTTTTCTTTTCCTAACTTCCATCACGAAGTCTTGGAGCATCCCGCCAGGAACGAGTTCGAATCCTGAAACTTCAGTACTCCATAAAGCCTTTCCTGCAGTGGCAGATCTGATGTCTCCAGCAAAGCCGAACATCTCCTTAACCGGAGCTTTTGCTATAACTGTTACCATGTCTCCTTCAGTCTTCATCTCAAGTACTTGCCCCCTTCTTCCTTGGATTTCTCTTGTGACATTTCCGAGCATGTCTTGTGGAATTGAAATGAAAACCTTCTGATAAGGCTCGAGCAGAGTTGGATTTGCCTGGAGCATCGCTGCAAAAATGGCAGATCTCACAGCGGGAATGACTTGAGCGGGGCCTCGATGAACTGCATCTTCATGCAGTTTGCAGTCTACCAGTTTGACTTTCACCCCCATCACAGGCTCTCTTGCTAATGGCCCGGCACGCATTGCCTCTCTGAACCCCTCAAGTATTAACTCCATCGTCTCGTTCAGGTATTGGATCCCCTTCGTCACATCGGTGAAAACATTCCCCTCATAATACTCCTGAATTCCAGCCGCCTCCTCCTTCGTTAGGCCTGCCTGCTCGAGGATCCTCCTCCTCTCTTTCTTATCCATCCTCATCGAAACTTCACCTTCTTTGAATGCCTTGAGTACAGCTTCAGGCAAAGGTTCGACGACTATGTAAAACCTGTTGTGCTTGTTCGGACTCTTCCCCTCTACAGTTGGAGAAACAGCTGTTACGGTCTCTCTGAAAACAACTATTGGTGGAGAGGTGATAACCTCGAGATTCTTCTCCCTTCGTATCTTCTCAACCATCACTTCCAGATGCAGTTCTCCCATACCACTGAGCAGGTGTTCTCCTGTTTCTTCATTGAGTGTAACTTGAAGCGTTGGGTCCTCTTTGGCGAGCATCCTCAATACTTCAATGAGCTTTGGTAAGTCTCTCGGATTTTTTGCCTCTATTGCCATCGTCACAACCGGCTCGCTAACATGCTTGATGCTCTCGAAGGGGATGAAATCCTCTAAGGTTGTGCAGGTTGAGCCAGCCACGGCATCCTTCAATCCAACGATTGCCACGATGTTTCCGGCTGGAATTTCTGGTACATCTACTCTTTTCGGCCCCATGAAAAGGCCAACATTCTGTATCCTATTCTTTGTCTTTCTGTCAACGATGTAAAGCTCCATGCTTCCTTTGATCGTTCCACTGAAAAGTCTACCAACTGCAATTTCTCCGGCATGCGGATCGGCAACGATTTTTGTTATCATTAAAACTACTGGGCCATTAGGGTCGCATTTCGCCATCGCCTGCCCTTCTGGACTATCGAACTTGCCTTTCCATATAACGCTTATCCTCTCCTTCTGAGCCTGTGTTGGATCTGGCAGATGCCTGATAACCATGTCGAGAACAACTCTGTGGAGGGGAGACTTCTTCGACAGCTCTTTAGCATCACCGTTCTTTAAGTATTCCGTTACCTCTTTGAATCCTATTCCCGTTTCCTTCACCGAAGGAACGCTAACCGCCCATTTGTACAATGCCGAGCCAAATGCAACGCTTCCTTCTGTAACATCCAACCTCCATTCCTTGTACTTTTCCGGCCTCATCGCCTTAATAAGCTTGTTAACCTCGTTTATAACTTTGAGCAAACGGTTCTGCATCTCTTCAGGACCGAGCTCAAGCTCTCTTATCAGCCTGTCAACCTTGTTAATGAAAAGAATTGGTTTAACGTTCTCTCGCAAAGCCTGCCTTAGAACGGTCTCAGTTTGGGGCATTACACCTTCAACAGCATCTATAACAACTAATGCCCCGTCAACAGCTCTCATCGCCCTTGTAACATCTCCTCCAAAGTCAACGTGTCCAGGTGTGTCGATAAGGTTAATCAAATACTCTTCGCCTTTGTACTCGTGAACCATCGAAACGTTCGCTGCACTTATAGTTATTCCCCTTTCCTGCTCCTGCTCATCGAAGTCAAGGTAAAGTTGCCTTCCAGCAAGCTCTTCGCTAATCATTCCAGCCCCTGCCAAAAGGTTATCGCTCAAAGTCGTTTTTCCATGATCGATATGTGCAACGATACCCATGTTTCTGATCTTCTTTGGCTGATGCATAAGTTCTGTAACCCTATCAATCATTTTCTTCGCTCTAACCATAGTCATCACCTAAAAAAGAAAGTTTACCTTGCACTCTTGGCAACTCTCTCCACTTCTTCCTTCTTTGCCACAGCAAAGCTCTTGCTATCGTTATTTGCTGCAGCAATAATCTCCTCCGCCAAACAAACCTCAATACTCTTTTTCGATTTGAAGCTGGCCCTTCTAGCTCCTTCGGCTATGTTCCTCAGAGCAACATCAAGTCTTCTAAGGCTTGAGGAGTCGACGGACTTTGGAACGGCTATGCCACCATATTTCAACCTCACGATCTCCTCTCTTGGGCCAGCATTCATAACAGCATCAACCAAAACCTGAAGGGGGTTTTGCTTCGTCCTCTTCTCAATAATCTCAAATGCCCCTTTAACGATATTGTGGGCAAGGATTTTTTTCCCTGTATTTTTCTCTTTTCTCATCACCTTGTTTATCAATCGCTCGACAATGAATACCTTTCTTTTCCCGAAAGGAATCTTTGAGTGTCTTCCGTGGGTGTGGTAGACATATATCGGCTTTAAAGATATGTAGTTCTTCAATGCAGGATCCTTGATCTCAACCTCATCTGGGTTATATTTACCAAAAACGAGCAACTCTTCCTCGCTAAAACCGTACACGCTTTCACCTCAATGGTTTTTCTTTTCTCCCTTTCCAGAGCTCCTTTAGCGATACATTGTTAACCTTGATCACCTTGTATCTTATGCCCGGGATGTCTCCCATACTCCTTCCCATCCTTCCCCCGATCTTCTCGACGATCACTTCATCATGCTCATCAATGAAGTTGATCGAGCCATCTCCGGGTGTGAATGCGGAAATTTGCTTTCCGTTCTTGATAAGCTGAACTCTCACAGCTTTCCTTATCCCTGAATTCGGCTGTCTTGCCTCAACGCCAAGTTTCTCTAGCACGATTCCTCTTGCCATTGGCGCACCCTCTAACGGATCGGATTTAACGTTGAGCCTGAGAACTCTCCTTACATATCTCTTATCGCTCCATCTGAACTTCTTTTTCTGTTCGATCAGCTTTCTTCCTGCGAACAAACCTCTGCCCATGTTTTATCACCTTGGTGTCATTATTTATTATTTCACGATTATACTTTCAATATCGTGATGTCTTTTGGCCAACTCTTTGGCCTTGTTTATATTCTTACCGCCTTTGCCAATCACCAGCCCTTTGAGCTGGGGATTAACGGTTATTATCGCATACTTTTTATCATCCTTTTCTTGCAGCTTCACACTGATATTAATCGGTTTAAAAATGTTTACTATGAATTCAACAGGATCGTCTGAATACTCAACCACCTCTATTTTTTTACCTATAAGTTCTCTTGTTCTTTCTATGTTGATACCCCCCTTTCCTATCGCAGTTCCCATGTCTCCCTTTTTAACGACAAAAACCACCTTGTCATCTTGTACAACACAATCCTTAACGCTAGCTCCAGTTATACTTTCAAAAAGGGTTAAAAATCTAATACTCTCTGCAGAAAGTTTAACTCCCATACTATCAGCCTCTGTTGGCTTTATAAAAGCATCTAATTCTTTTCTTCATCAATATCGATTCGTGTATTTGTCTCCCTTCTAAACATATGTCGATCAAACCGCACTAAGGATCTCTGATTCTCCTGGTTCGACGATTGCAAGCATCGAAATACCAAAGGGTTTTCCGCACGTTGCTCCAAGATCCATGTTGGTGCCTTTGTAAGTAATCACGGGTACATCGAATTTTTTGATTTCTTCCAAATACTCCTCAGGACAGTTTGCTGCCATAATCACGAGTTTCGCATCCCCACTTTTTAAAGCTTTAAATGTTCTTTTTGCCCCAAGGTATACTTTTCCTGTGTTCAAAGCCTTTCTTAAAGCCTTTTCAACATCGACTTTCATGATTTCACCTCTTATTGATCATTTTTGCCTATTTTTTGCCCCCAATCTTAGATACAAGCTCCACGTCTCCAGTCCCAAGCTTTATGGGCTGTCCAACTATAATGTTTTCAGTTATTCCGGTTAAGTTGTCAATATCCCCCCTTATGGCTGCATCAAGCAAATTGTTGACAGTCATCTCGAATGCAGCTCTTGCGAGGATGCTCTGCTTCTCTCCCGCAACTCCATGCCTCCCTATTTGTCTTAGCTCGCCAGCAGATGTCATAGCATCTGCAACGAGCATGATATGTCTATCGTCGACCTCCAGACCCTGTTCTTCAAGTGTAGATTTTGCCTCTCTTATTATAGCACTTCTCGCTCCCTCTATACCCAGAACCTCATATATCTCATATATATTGTTTGTTATCGTCCTTGCGAAATCCACACCTTTTATCTTCATCACCTTTTTCAAATTTGAACCTTCTGTATAGAGAACGTATTCGTCTTCTTCCTTTCGAATTATAACTCTTCTAATCTCCTTTATCCCCATCAGTACCATCTTTCTAAGTTTTTCAAATGTGGTCATTAGAGTTTTGTAAGAAGGCTCCTTAACCTGAATAATGAGTTCCATATTCTCTTCATCTCCATCAACGGTGACTTTTAACCCTTTCTCTATCTTCTTTTTTACTTCTTCGAATGTTAGTTGCTTTCTTTCCATTGCACTTGGATCAAGCTTAACTCTTATCTGCATGTTTCGAATGTCGGTAACGACTTCTGCTATATCGAGTATGTATGTTGCCTCGATTCTGTTCGCAACCTCTCTGGCTTTTTCTCTATCATTTGCGTATTCTTCGGTAAGTCTTATAGTCATCATGGGTGTTGAGGGGTTTTTCCTTACATCCATTATTTCAATCAGCCTTGGAAGACCGAGTGTCACATCTATCTCCGCAACACCGGCGTAGTGGAACGTTCTCATCGTCATCTGCGTTCCAGGCTCACCTATCGATTGTGCTGCAATTATACCAGCTGGCTCACCCGGCTCGATAAGGTTATGGAGGTAAGCCTGAAAGCACCTATCGACGATCTTTCTCGCTTGGGTTTTCTTAATGTTAAACCTCTCTAATTCAGCGTTTATTTCCTCTTTAACACTTTGAGGAAAGGGGTATTTATCAAGAATATCTTTGTATTTCATCCAACCACCTCTTTTTGTATAAACTTTCTACATTCAACCATTCTGCCCATTCTCCATTCACCATTCCACTATTATCCTTCCAGCTTTTCCTTGACTTCTTCTTCGAACTCTTCACCGAGGACCTCTCTCATAATCCTTCTAACATCTACGGCTTTTCCCCTAAAACTTTTCATAGGATCTACGCCATCCTCTCCGTATTTGAACTGAATAACCATGTTTGAGGTTTGTTCTCTTACCGTTCCATCATAGTCAACTTTAAGGTCTTGTAAAGCGTTAATCAGTCTTCTCTGGAGATATCCTGATTGTGAGGTTCTTACAGCTGTATCTACGAGTCCTTCTCTCCCTCCGATTGAGTGGAAAAAGAACTCAATTGGATTTAACCCTTCTTTATAACTGCTCCTGATAAATCCTCTTGCCCTCGATCCAAGCTCCCCGGGCTTGAAATGGGAGAGTGTTCTGTTTGTATAGGTGTAACCTCTCTTAATCCTCTCTCCTCTCACGGACTGCTGACCTATGCATGCAGCCATCTGGGTAAGGTTGAGCATGGAACCTCTTGCACCACTTACCGCCATTATAACGGCTGAATTGTCCATACCGAGGTATTTGCTTGCTATATTTCCAGCCCTATCTCTTGCTCTCCCAAGGACTTGCATTATCTTCATTTCCAGCGTTTCCTCTATGCTTCTCCCCGGCATGGGTTCGAGATTTCCTTCCCTGTACTGCTCAATAAGTTCGTCCACCTTTCTTTCTGCCTCATCAAGAACCTCTCTGATCTGCTGGATAGCCTCATCGGGGATTTCCTCATCGTTTATCCCGAACGAGAAGCCGGCATTCATTATGGCTCTTATCGAAAGTTGGGTCATGTTGTCGATGAACTTCCTTGTCTCTTCTGGCCCAAACTTCCTCATGATCTCATCTATGATTATCCCCTTGAACGCTCCGACTGACTTCTCATCAATCGTCCCCTTCAAGAGCTCTCCTTTCTTTATTATCACGTATGCATCGTGTTCGCAGTTCTCTTTCTTGCACTCCTCACAGCCCTGACATATTTCTGCCTTGTATTCCAGCGAGATCTCGGGCAGAATCGTGCTGAATATCTGCTTCCCGGTCCAAATTCTGTCGTATTTTGGCTCAGGGATTTTGTCAACGTTAAGCCTTCTGGTTAGGTAGATCACCTCCTCTTTGGTGAACTTTTTCTCTCCTCTTGTGAGCAGGTAAAGACCGCTTATGTGGTCGTGGATACCGCCAATGATTGGTCCACCAAATCTCGGCGAGAGGATGTGCTCCTGGATCGCCATCAAGATCTTCGCCTCGGCCTGAGCTTCGAGGCTTTGGGGGACATGTAAGTTCATTTCATCTCCATCGAAATCAGCGTTGTATGGTGGGCAGACCGCTGGATTAAGTCTGAAGGTCTTGTAGGGCAGAACCTTTACGTAGTGGGCCATAATGCTCATTCTGTGTAAGGAAGGCTGTCTGTTGAAAAGCACGATATCTCCATCCTTGAGCTGTCTCTCAACGATCCATCCGGGCTCAAGCTTCTCGGCGATCTCCTCGGCATTAAGATCGAGAACCCTTATCCTCCTTCCGTCGTTTCTTATAACGTAATTTGCTCTGGGATGTTCTGTTCGCAAAATGTATTCTCTTGCCTCATCAATGTTGTTTGGAGTAACGTAGATCGGAACTGTAAGCTCCTTCGCTATCGCAAGCGGAACCCCAACCTCCATTATGCTTAGATTTGGATCTGGGCTTATTACAGTCCTAGCGGAGAAATTAACTCTCTTGCCTGAAAGACTCCCTCTAAATCTGCCTTCCTTGCCTTTAAGCCTTTGAGCTATCGTCTTTAAAGGCCTACCACTTCTGTGCCTCGCAGGAGGAATTCCGCTCACCTCATTGTCAAGGTAGGTCGTAACATGGTACTGCAAGAGCTCCCATAGATCCTCTAGGATCAGTTGCGGAGCTCCTGCCTCTTTGTTCTCGATGAACCTCTGGTTTATCCTGATTATATCTACAAGTTTGTGAGTTAAGTCGTCTTCGCTCCTCTGCCCAGTTTCAAGGATTATGGAAGGTCGAACCGTTACGGGTGGGACTGGAAGAACTGTGAGAACCATCCATTCTGGCCTTACAGCCTTTGGATCGAGCCCAAAGACTAGCAGGTCATCAGTCGGTATTTTCTCAAGTCTCTCTCTGACGTCTTTAGGGGTAAGCCTGTGCTCGCCCTCGTAAACGAACGTGGGCTTCTCAAACTTTATGTCGAACTGGTCAGCTCCACAATAGGGACACTTCTTGATTGGTTTAGTTATCCTGAAGACCTCTTTAACAACGTTCTCGTAGTCCTGGCCGAGCTGCTTTCTTCTCTCAATTTCTGAAATGAATTCTTCCTTTTTAGAATCCCTAAGCAAAACCCTTCCGCACTCCCTGCATGTTGAGCTTAATAGCTTGGCTATAAGCTTCGCATAACCCACATGAATGACGGGAGCTGCAAGCTCTATGTGGCCGAAATGGCCAGGACATTCGCCTGCTTTTCCACCGCAAGTTTTACATCTCAAGCCGGGATCTATGACTCCCAACTTTGGATCCATCAAACCTGCTTCAATTGGAAATCCATCATCATCATACGTTTCAGGGGTGATGATTTTGGATACGCTCATTCTCCTGATTTCTTGGGGACTTAAAACCTCAAATCTGATCGATTCTATTCTTTTCGGGATCATTCTAACACCTCAAAATATCTAACTACTTTATTCTTACACCTTTAGGCTTTATCTCCAAGGATAAGCCTTGGAGCAACCATCATGGACTTCAACTCATCGAGAAGGAGCTTGAAGGCGTAGCTCATAACAACCCTGTGGATGTTCGTATCATCATCGCAAACGTGGCAGTAGGCGGTGTTCTTTCTGTAATCGAAGGTCGCGACGTGACCGCAATTGCCACATACATAAACCTCAACCTTATCAGATTCCTCAAGCAATCTGTCTTTCAAAAGTAAAGCAGCTCCATGGCCGATTAAAACATCTCTTTCCATCTCTCCGAATCTAAGTCCTCCTTTCCTCGCTCTGCCCTCGGTAGGCTGCCTTGTTAGAACCTGCACAGGACCTCTGCTCCTCGCGTGGATCTTGCTTGAAGCCATGTGGTATAGCTTCTGGTAATAGATGACTCCAACAAAGATGTCTGCAACGAATCTCTTTCCTGTTATGCCGTCGTACATCACTTCTTTACATGTGTGGGAGAAGCCGTACTCCTTCAAGGCCTCCCTGAGACCCTTCTCTTTCTCACCATAGAAAATCGTTGCATCTATCCTTCTTCCTTCCAAGGCTCCAACCTTTCCTCCTATCATCTCAAGCACATGGCCGACTGTCATTCTCGACGGAATCGCATGGGGGTTGATGATTATATCCGGCACTATTCCGCTTTCGGAGAAGGGCATGTCCTCTTCTGGGACTATCAACCCAATAACACCCTTCTGACCATGCCTTGATGCGAATTTGTCGCCAAGTTCTGGAATCCTTAGATCCCTAACCCTCACCTTCGCGAGCTTAGATCCTCCCTCTGACTGTGCCAAGAAAACCTTGTCAACGATCCCCTTCTCGTTTGATCGCATCGTTATAGAAGTCTCCCTCCTCTTTTGTGGTGATATCCCTAATTCAGTTGGCTCCTCAAGGAATCTTGGTGGAGATGTTTTTCCTATCAGAACATCATCCGGGCCAACTTCCGTTTCTGGAAAAACTAAGCCATCCTCATCGAGATGGGCATAAGCTTCAGCTCCTCTGAAGCCAGATATGTCAGCCCCTGGAATCTCGAACTTGTCTTCTTGGCCTCCAGGATATCTCATCTCCTCTGTTTCATAGGTTCTGAAGAAATGGCTTCTTCCAAGTCCCCTTTCAATGCTCGCCTTGTTGAAGATCAAGGCATCCTCAATGTTGTATCCCTCATAGCTTATAACAGCCACAACGAAGTTCTGGCCTGCGGGCCTCTCATCGAACTTAATCTCGAGTTGCGTGTCAGTTGTGACGATGGGGATCTGGGGATAATGCAGAAGATGGCCTCTCGTATCAGCCCTCCAGTCGAGGTTTGAAAATGGCAAACCAAGGCTCTGCTTTATCATCGCAGCTCCCATCGTGTTTCTTGGTGATGCATTATGCTCGGGATAGGGAATCGAGCCTGTGCAAATTCCAACTATGAGTGCTGGATCCAACTCGAGGTGAGTGTGCTCAATCGTTAAGTCCTCTTCGTTAACAGCGACGTATGCATTTTCCTCCTCCTCGGAATCGAGAAATTCTATGACCCCAATCTTTACGAGATCGTCGAATGTTATTTCACCTGATTTCAGAAGCTCGATGTGTTCAGGCTTGACAGCCGGTTCTCCACCTCTCACAACAATCAAAGGCCTTCTAGCCCTTCCCGCATCTGTGTTAATTCTCACCTCGTTAGAATCTGGATAGTAGGCAACATTAACCTGGTGTGAAATCTTTCCGGCCCTTCTAAGCCTTCTTATATGGTTTGCAAGCTTTTCTCCATCCTCATAAAATCCTATAAGAGCTCCGTTAACGTAAACTCTAGCTTTCATAATACTTGCCCCCTACTAGTCTCCTCTTATCGGTTCAACGCCCAGATCAAAAAGCGTCTCAAGAACTTCTTTCTCATCAGTTCCTACGCTCACCTCTGCATACTGGGCAAAGTTCTTGACCAAACCGCAGTTGGGCCCTTCGGGAGTCTCACTTGGGCAAATTCTGCCCCATTGCGTTGGGTGCAGGTCTCTCGCCTCAAAATGGGGCTGAGAGCGTGAGAGGGGAGATATAACCCTTCTTAGATGGGAAAGGACTGAGATGTAGTTGTGCCTGTCTATTAGCTGCGAAACCCCTGTTCTGCCACCAACCCAGTTTCCTGTCGCCATCGGGTGCATTATTCTGTCAGTCAGGACATCGCTCCTCACAGCTGTGCTCATCTTCAAGGGCCTTCCTCTAACCTTCGCCCTCTCAAGCTGGTATTTCACATCTTTAATGAGTCTGAGAAATGCAACCCTAAAGATCTCTTCCATGAGATCTCCAGCAAGCTTTAACCTTTTATTGGCATAGTGGTCTTTGTCATCCTCCATTCTCAGGCCGAGAGTTAGCTCAAGCACTGCTTCTGCCATCCTTGCAAGGAAGAATGCCTTAGCCCTTCTGCTTTCTGGAGTTGTGCCAAGATGGGGTAAGAAGTACTGATCTATAACCTGATTTGCCCTGCTGAGCTTATACTCTCTGCTCTGCCCAGGAGCAACCCTTCTTCCGATGAGCTCGATAGCCTCTTCCTGAGTTTCCACCTCTGCAACCTCTATGTTCTCCAGCATGAACTTCATCATCTCCGGATTCTCGCTCACCATGGTAACGATTTCCTGATCTGTCTCTATTCCTAAAGCTTTCATAAGGGTGACAAACTGGATTGTTTTCGGAATCTGTGGGAAAGAAACCTCCAGAATGTTATTCTTACCCCTCTCAACAACAACAAGCGCCCTATAGCCAGATCTCTGGCTGAAAACCTTTGCGATCTCAATGCTCTCGCCGTATCTCTCTTCCTTCTCCAAAAGTATTTTATTGGGAGCTAGATCTTCGAGCGTCATCAAGGCTCGTTCACTTCCGTTGATTATGAAATGTCCACCGGGATCTAGGGGATCTTCTCCTAACAAGGCTAACTTTTTCTCATAGGTTGAGGGCAGGGGATATCTCAGCTTTTCAATTGTATCATCTATGTTGTCAGGATGGAGATTGCATCTATTCGACTTTACCATTATCGGGAGCATACCGATGGTTACAACCTCCTCTTCAAGCTCTCTACCCTCATCAACCACCTGAGCATGAAGGTGCACCTTTGCAGCATAGGTCAGGTTTCTTAATCTTGCTGTAGAAGGAACAAGAGGCGGCTCGGAACCATCAGCTTCCCTTATTATAGGTCTATCTACCCATATTCTACCCAGTTTTACATAGGTGTTAGGTATGTCCAGTTCGATCTTTTTCTGCTCATCTATAACCTTCTGAAGCCCTTCCTCTATGAATCTGTTAAAGGAATCGATCTGATGCCTTACGAGCCTCTCATGGGTAAAATACGCTCTTGCAAGAACTCTTCTATCCAACATTCTTTACACCTCTAAAACTTTTTCAAAATCGAACCCGAATCTCGATACCAATTTCGATACTAAATTGATACTCCAAAATAACTCCAAAAAATCATTCAAGTCCATCACTCCACTTTTGATTTCATATCTTTTTAATATATTTAAATTTTTTTAAACAACCAATCTATAAGCTATCGACCTTCCAGAGGTGGGACTTTCCCTTTCTATCCTTACTATATCTCCCACCTTTGCACCAATCTCTTTGGCTATGGGATCATCAACCTTGATCTTTGGTAGTTGCTCTTTGTTCAGCTTTAAAGTTTCCAAGATTTTCTTTGCTTCTTCCTCACTCAGAAGTTCATGTTTTGGCACGAGTATATGATCCTGTAATCTGATCTTGCTCATTTCCTTCACTCCTCCATCATTGGGTGAACGGGCTCGACGGGATTTGAACCCGCGGCCAACGGGTTAAAAGCCCGTTGCTCTGCCTGGCTGAGCTACGAGCCCAGAAGTTTTCCCAGTCTTAATGACAATAGCCTCTGGATATAAATTTTTTTCCTTACAAATTGTAAGATCAGGGGGTTTTAAAACTTGTTGGTGGAGTTCTATTCAAAAAGTGTCTGTTAAATATCTAAGGTTTTTTGATATTGCTGGAGTCAGGAATACGTTAATCTAAAAGCCATATTCTCCAACTAGGGGAACGAATCTCACGGCACCCCATGGTTTCTTCTTTATCCCCTCCATCTCGTCTTTTTCTACAATAACGAGGTTCTGCATGAAATGACCAATCGGCAAGACCATTTTTCCTCCCGGCTTGAGTTGATCAATTAAAGGTTTTGGAACGTCCGGTGCAGAGGCTGTAACGAAGATTCTGTCGTAAGGAGCTTCTTCCTGAAATCCTTTACTCCCATCTCCTACAACAACTCTAATATTACTGTAACCGAGAAACTCCAGAACCTCTCTCGCCTTTCTTGCAAGTTCCTCTATTCTTTCCACTGTGATAACTTTTCCTTTTTCACCAATGAGTTCTGCAACGACAGCTGCATGATATCCTCTTCCTGTTCCAACTTCCAGAACTTTAAGCCCCTCTTTAAGATCAAGGAGTTCACACATTATTGCGACCATATGGGGTGCGCTAATCGTCTGATCCTTTCCTATTGGTAAAGGAGTATCTGCATAGGCATCATCTCTGTAGTTAGAGGGCACGAATAGATGTCTTGGGACTTTAAGCATGGCTCTATAAACTCTCTCGCTCAGATTGAGTTCGTCTTTTAACCTGTTCATGAGTTTTAATCTTCTTTCAAAGTATGGATCTATGAAGTTCTCTTTCGGTTTTCCCATCTCAATAGAGTTTAATTTTAAAAGTTTATTAATTTTTACCTTCTCTGTTTTATTTGGTGATAACTCTGAGATTTGGAATAAAATCGCTTTAATTTCTGAGTCCTTCGAATAGATCTGAAATTAGAATCGGGTAAAGTCAAAGAATTACCTAAAGTTTTCTAGGAGGAGTTTTTCCTAGGAAAAGCTAAAGTATGATCAGGGTTAATTTATTTTTGGTTAGTCCTACTTTTGGTGGTTCTATGAAGTATCCCGATTTGGATGAACTCTCCGAAGAAAACAGGATTTTGAAGGAAGAAGTCCACAGATTTGCAGCTGAGATTATAAGGCCAGCTTCGATAAAACTCGATAGAATGTCGCCTGAGGAGAGGATTAAAAGAGATTCACCTTATTTTGGAGTGATGAAAAAGATGAAAAAGCTCTCTTACCACAAACTCCATGTTCCGTCTGAATTCGGGGGACCGGATCTTTCGGCTCTGGAAAGATATATAATCATGGAAGAGCTGGGCTGGGGGAGTCTTGGACTGGCAACAGCTATAGGTGTCGATCAGATACCTTTCGTTAATGCATTGCTCTTCGGTCCTGATGAGCTTGTTGAAGACCTCGTAAAACCTTGGTTAGAGGATGAGGAATGCAGATATCACGGATGCTGGGGGGTTACTGAGCCGGAGCACGGAAGTGATTACTTGTTATGCTTCAGAGATGAAGAGGCTAATAAATTTGGAAAGGGAAATGTTATTGCCCAAGAAGAGGAAGACGGATGGGTTTTGAAAGGGCAAAAATCTGCATGGGTTTCATCTGCTCCTGTTGCAACTCATTGCGGACTTCACGCTCAGGTTAAAGATGGAAAAGCAATCTATGATGGGATCTTCTGCATAGTTCCGCTGGATGCAGGAGGAGTAAGGAAAGGAAAGGTTGCGGACATGATGGGGATGAGAGACGGCCCCCAGGGAGAGCTTTTCTTCGATAACGTTTGGATTCCTGAGCATTACGTTGTGGTAGCTCCAACTCCATTCTACGGAATCTTTTTCGACCAGCTCCTTTGCCTGACGAGCTGTGGAATGGGGGCTTTTGCTGTCGGCCTTGCCAGAGCAGCGTTCGAAGAGGCTTTAACCTATGCCAGACAGAGAGAGCAGGGAGGAAAACCCCTTGTTAAGCATAAAAACATTAAACTGAAGCTTTACGAGATGTTTGAAAAGATAGAGACTGCCCGTTACTTTGTAAGAAAAACGATGGAGCATGTTCACAGAAAAATTCTTGAGGAGAAAACCTTCGATGCATTTCCAAGGCATTCCAGAGCGGCACAGATCTATGCAAAAAAGATAGCCTTTGAAGTTGCAAACGAAGCTCTTCAGATTTTTGGAGCGTATGGATTGAGTTCCGATTTTATAATAGAAAAACTCTTCAGAGACGCCAGAGCTTTGCTGATAGAGGATGGAACCATTGAAGTTTTGAGTTTTGATGCAGCTGATGATGTAATTTCGAACTACGAGAAGGATTATTACGATGTAGAGGACATTTCTGGGAGGTATGGATAGAGGTATGAGTTGTCTTTGGTTTAAATCGCTTAAATTTAAAATATTTTAGGAGGTGTTTGGAATGGTGAAGGGAATCCCCTTTGATTCACCTCTGTATGACGTAGAGGGGGAGATAGAGTATAGGAATTGTGAAGGAATAACAGCCTTCTTCACCATCGAAGGAGACGTAAGTGATCTTCTACCTGAGGGATTGAAACCTCTCAGTGAGCCAGCTCAGGGAGGGATATGGATAGCTCACTATCCCTTCAGCACGGTAGGCGAATATCACGAATTTCTTTCCGTCATTCAAGTTCAGGATACGCAAGGAGAGATCGGATACTACATCCCCTATATCTATGTAACCAACGATGCAGCACTTGCAGCGGGCAGAGAGGTAGCAGGCGCTCCAAAAAAGCTTGCCAAGATAGAGTTGAAAAAAGAATATGATCTAGTTCAAGGCATACTTGAGAGGCCTTCGGGGAAGAGGCTCGTAACTTTTACAATGAAACCGAATTATAAAGCATCTTATGACTTTATCTCAGCTATTTTGCCTAAGCCCACTCCTTTACTCTCGGTAAGGTATCTACCACCAATAAACGGTAAAGGAGGGGTGACCCAACTTATAAAATGGTATGCTGATATCGACTTTCATTCAAACGCAAGTGGAGAGAAGGTAATTTATGGTGGAACAGCCTCTCTTACCTACGACTCACCTTCCGAGATCGATCCTGTACACAAGATAAAGATTGGAGAGATCTTAACGGCGATTTACTTCCAGTTCGACATGAAGCTCGGGTTTACAGACATATTAAATGAATATTGATTCTTGTTATTTTTGTTTTTTATTTTTACTATCATTTTATTTTTTAAAATTTATAGTTAAAGATACAAAGTTGACAGACATGAGTTCGTGGGGGCAACTGTTTTTTAGGTTATTTGAGGCTATTATTTAGATGACAAAAAATCTTGAAGTTAAATTTTTAGAAAACGAATCGGCTACGAATCTCATAATTTTCACGATTGACCATTCGAACAGAGAAATAGATGAATTTCTGGCTCTTCTCTTCAAAAACAAAATCAAATCGTTGGTGGATGTTAGAAGATTTCCTACATCCAAATTTCCCCATTTCAGGGAGAAGAACCTTAATCAGTATCTTAAAGAAAGTGGAATAGAATACTACTGGATCAGAGAATTAGGAGGTTACAGGAAGAAAATAATAGATAGCTCTCCGAACGTAGCGATAAAGAGCCAAGGTTTTAGAAACTACGCAGATTACATGCTCACATCTGAATTCGAATCAACAATTGGAAAACTTGAGGCCATAGCTCTCAAAAAGAGAACGGTGGTCATGTGTGCTGAGAAACTTTACTGATGTCACAGGAAGTTCATCTCAGATTACTTGACAATGAAAGGGTGGAAAGTCATACATATTCTTGATGATCGAAATGTGGAGCATAAAATCTCAAAAGAAGCGAGAGTTGTTGAAAACAAACTGATTTATGATCGATTGATGGATTAAATGAGTTAAATTGTTAAATGATTAAAAGAATTGGAGAAAAATGCTAGTTGTCAGATTACTTGACTATTTTACATCCTTCTCCTTCTCCTCCAGCAAGCTTTACGATGTAGTCTGAAGCCTTTCTACAAGCTTCTAAAACGATCTCTTTCTCAACTCCTGACACACCGCATGCAACCACGAGCACATTCTTTGTTGTTTCTCGAATCATCGTCAGTTTCGAGTCTCTGTGTGGATAGACATGTAGGATCTTCTTTTCATCGGCAAGAACGATCTGATTCTCTTTTAACCCCTCTTTTTTGCCACCGATAGGCTCAAAAGTCTCCTCTCTTCTGGCTAATCTGAGTTCGAGCTCCCCTTCAATCAGATCTAGATCGTATAATCCAATAGGCACCAAAGTTTCCATGCTCGTAATGTTCCCAGCATCCACCACATTGTTTATTATGGGGATATTTCCTTTTAAACCCCTTCTCAACAATGCCTCACTACTTGGCCTTTGTTTGGTTGGATCTATTCCTATTCTCCAGTAGAAGTCTCTGTACGCCCGAACAACAGGATGATCCTTTAGATTTTCGAGGTCGTAGTTATTTTTGATCTTCTCTAAAATTCTGTAAAATAGCTCCATCGTTTTCTCTTTACTTTTTTCAACCTTCACTCCTATCACTTTTCCTATTGAAACAAAGATTTTGGGTTCTTTAACTGAGATTTTAAGGTTAATTTTATTCATGCGGTCTTTTCAGTCTGAGCCTGAAAAATAATTTTTGGGATATTTTAGCGTTGAAAACCAAAAAGTTTATATGCTACTATGTCACGCATTAGCAAGGTGATTAAGTGATTGCGATAAGAGCCTATAACGACGAAAAAGATAGAGAAGATCTAGTAAGAATGTACAGAATGTTCTCTCCGGCTGATAGGACTCTTGGTTTACCACCGGAGAGTGAAGAGGAAATTGAAAGATGGATTGGTTTTCTCTCCTCAAATGGATTGTCTATTGTCGCCGAAGCGGATGGGAAGGTGGTTGGACACCTTGCAATTGTTCCTGAAGACGAGGCTGCACACCTGACTATATTCATACACAAGGATTTTCAGAACAGGGGTATAGGGCAGAGGATGGTTTCAGCAGTTGTGGGGATGTGTAGAGATGCAGGATACGAGAGGGTAGTCGTCACCACAGACAGAAATAACATGCGAGCCATTCATGTTTTTGAAAAGGTGGGCTTCTTTGTTAAATCTGTGGGATTTGAATATGAAATGCATTTACCTTTGCTTTTTTAATTAAAGATATTTTTGATAGTTTAGTGAAAGGAGATATCGTTGAATAGTTGAAGTTGGAACAACATATTTTAATAGCATATTTTTATACATATTTTACGTGTTTGTTATGAAATAGCCAAAAAAGCTGTCGAAATCGACGCTGAATTAATACAAAAGGGTAGTGTTATCTTTCCCAGATGTGGTCATTGTAGCAACTGTATGGTGTACGACTTGAAACTTCTAACTCGGGGGACGAGCATTTTAAAAAGATAAAGTGATTAAAATTGAGAGGTACTGAGTTTACCAACTTGAGGTTTTCTGACGATTACATTTAGGAAATCTACTTTAACATCTTTAACACCTGTGAAATAAAATCAGTCTTGGTGAAATTATGTCTGAATCGATGCCTGAACAAAAACCCGAAATTACATTTACGTTTGAATTCGTTGAGAGGCAACTACGAAAGAAGACCTTTGGTTCTCAGCACCGCAGATTCGAAAGGGAGGCCCCATTCAACTGGAGTCCTTTACGGAATCTCTCCTGAACCAAAGTTTTTGTTTTTCATTTTAACCGCTAAAAATTACAAGAAAGTTCGAAACATCAAGGAAAATCCACATGTCTCGTTTGTTGTACCCTTTCCGCACTATTATTTTCGCTTTGTCCCTGATTCGACAGTACAAATACAAGGAATTGCAAAAATAGTTCCTTTTGATAATCCCGGAGCTCAGGAGGTATTCAGTCAAAAGAGAATTCTGAAGATGATGTTAGAACAATCTTACAAATTAGATGTTAAAGATGAATTGGTTTTTATTAAAATCAAGCCCAATAGGAAAATATTCTGTTATGGTCTTGGTATGGGGATAATGGAGCTTCGAAAAAATTTAGAGAGTGGAGAATACACGGTTACAATTCCCGAGGATAAGTTAGAGCTCAGCTTTAAAGATTAGCCCCCATTCAATTCTTCATACAGTTCTTCATACAGTTCTTCATATAGTTTTAGCCTCTCAACTCTTTTGAAATGTCTCTTGTTTCTCGTATATACTGCAGCATTATTTTCCAGAGCGATTCCTGCAATCATCGCATCCCTGAAATCGATTTGTTCTCCTTTTTTTAATAGTTGTAGCCGAGGAAGTTATAAAGCCGACCCATAGTAAAGATTTAGAAAAACGAATCTCCAAGTTAGAAAATCAGATTAAAGAGCTATACAACATGATACTTAGCAAAACCACCGATAACCTTCACAACCAAACTAGAAAAACATGCGCCGGCCGGGATTTGAACCCGGGGCAAGGGCTCGGCAAGCCCTGGTGTTACCAGACTACACCACCGGCGCTGGTTAATTTATGGACATACAACCACCTTGGTTGAGATTTATGAAGTTTGTGGTATTTAAAGGAGTAGTAATGAAAGTTAGAATTAAAAATTTCAGATTTATTAGATTAGGATATTTACGAACGATTTCACACCTCTAGCCAGGAATTAATGATAAAAATTTAAATTAATTTTTCTTCTCTTCTTACTTGCCTCTCTAGTGTTTGATTTACTCTTTTTCTTAGTTCCTCCCTTCTTTTTAGATTTGGCAATAGTTCCAAAAGGATCTATTTTTGATAAATTTACTTTAGGAGTAGTTCTAAACAAAGTTGGTTTCTTTTTCCTTCATCTTTATAGGGGTCAATTTTTTGTACGTTTTTTTGTTGATACCCAGCTTTTTTAGTTCTCTATCAGTTAAACAGATGCTTATCATATTTTCTGTGACAGGTGGGACACATTGGAATTACTACCGACCCTCCTCTTGAATGGGCTTTTAAATGTGCCTTTTGTAGTTCCCCAATCTATTTTTCGGTTTTACCACAAAGAACACATCTGTTCTTATGTAATTTTTTAAGAGCTTCCCATTCGCTTTTGCTTATTCTGACCCTCTTCTTCTTTTCTTCACCGAACAGATCATACATTTCTAAAACTCCTGAAAATTTTTTGATATATCTTTGAGATTAAAAAAACAAAAATTTTTCTTTGGGTAAGTTAAGATTAAACTATGCCTGAATGCCAATATTGTGGAAAATGGTTTAGAACAAAAAGAGGGCTAAAACAACACATAACCAAAGCACACACAACCGAAATACCATTTTCAGGTAGAGTTTTAGATCCTACAACATTTGATTTCCTTGGTGCGATGGAAAGAAGGGAAGAACGAAGGAAAAGAAGGAAAAAAGGCCCTTTGTGGTAAAACTAGCGAAAATAAAGGATTAATAAAAAATCTTAACGATTCCAGCCAATAGCAAAACGATCCCTATCAATACCAAAAGGAGACCGTAATCCCCAGTAACAATTTTTAAACCCCCGAAAATGAATATAATGCCCCCAATAAGGTATTTAAGAATTTGTTCCTCTCTTCTACCCATCTTATCCACCTCTCTTCTTTTTTTTAGTCTTTTTAGGTTTTTTAGGCTTTTCTGACTTGAATATAAATTTTCTATCTCTCCGAATTCTTTTTACAGGTTTTTCAATGACTTTGAATGGAACATTCCTTCTCTTTAAGAATTTCTGGATGCTTTCTAAAGCACTTTTGGCACATCTTTCAGGTGGTTTAATTATCAAAACACCAATTTGATCCAATCCACAATCTTTGTAAACGTGCAATTGATAAGGTAATCTTTGTAACTCTGTTGGATTGTCGGCCAGTTTTATTTCGAGTCCATAGGTCCTATTTATTAAGACATCAATTCTATTTTTTCTCCCAATATTTGCTTCTGGTTCAACATTTTCATTCCCATATCTTTCTTTAAGGCATGCCAAAATGTACTTGTTAATTTCTTTATGGCTACTAAAGTCTGGATAAAGGTTTATTTTTGATTCTAGAAATTCTAATATCTCTATTACTTCACTTTTACTTTCAAACGTTCGTTCGTCCTCCTCTATTTCTTTCACAACTTCTTTGAATTCTTGAGTTTTGAGTTCCTTTTCTCCGAATAATTCCTCTTTGAATTTTTCCAAATTATGAACCACGTCTCGATACTCTTTTTTGTACTTTCTTGCATATTCCACTACTTCCTCAAAGCTCAGGTATTCGACAAGATCTTCAATTAGATCGTATTTCGATTTCTTCCACTTTTTTGTTTCTCCACTGAGAATATCAAATTCCTCTTCATAAGTTGGAATTCCCAGTTCTTT
>MTMO01000042.1 GCA_002011235.1 Archaeoglobus sp. JdFR-27
AGCATACTTAGCCCCCAGAAAATGAATGCAGTCTTCAATGCGAATTTATTAGTTATTTTTCGTAGTGTTTTTCTGAAATAGAGATTTGCCGGGATATAATAGCTTGGAACGGCAGATACATAAATAATTGAGGTTGTTAGGTAGAGTGGAAGGTTCCCGATAAGAGTCTCATAATCTGTAGAGAGCAGAATTCCATAGAAAAACAAAACCAGGAGTATGATGGGGGTTGCGATTACCCAAATTAGTACATAGCTGATCAGGAAATATTTGATTAGAATATATTTATCGGGTCATCTTACCCACCATTACGACTCAGATGGTTTTACAGCAATAACGATCTCTCCTGGCAACCCAAATAATCTCACCTCTTCCTTGTAATTTATCTCAAATCCAACCTCTCTTATCGATTGCTCAACATAGATCGGTCTGCAATCAATATATTGGGGAAACTTTTTGTGCATCCATTCATACAGCCTCAATGAGAACGAATCTCCCTTTCCTTTTGACATGCTGACAACTCCAAGCCTTCCATTTGATTTTAAGACCCTCTTGGCCTCGTTAAGAACTTTTGGAATTTCGAGTGTATCAAAAAGTTCAAGGGTGAAGCTCATGAAAACGGCATCAAATTTATTATCCTCATAAGGCAATTTCGAGGCATCTCCACAATACAGCTCGACTCTACCTAAAAGTCCAGCTTTTTCAAGTCTCCGTTTACTAACTTCCAGCATCCCGGAAGAAATGTCAATACCGTAAACTTTTCCCTTCTCGCCAACAAGTTCAGCCATTTTCTTCAAACAATGCCCCGTTCCAAAGCCAATCTCTAAAACTATTTCCCCTCTTTTAATGTCCAACAGCTCCAATGCCCTGTTTCTATATTTTTTCTCAAAGACTCCGGCAAAATAATCATAAAATCGGCTAATCTTATCGTAGGCCTTTTTTGCCTGAGCCTTGGTTCTATATACTCGTAATACCTTGCGATTTTTTGAGTCCATTTTGTTCACTTTTTCCATAATAATATATCTAAATCATATTTACAAATTTGTCTTTTACGGAAAGTGATTTCACTTAGAGTATTCAACGAAATTTTTATTCACCTAGTCTTCAATTTTTGAGTTAAAATGAAGTTTTATAAAGCTAAATAAACAAACAATTGATTGTGGCGAAAGAGGATTCAGGAAATTATTAGTATGATATCTCTAATTCTCTGTAAAAGGAGGCGGTTTAATGAGAGTTGTAGCGCTCAATTCGAGTCCAAGAATGGAGAAGAGCAATACTTCTTTGATTCTCAATCCTTTCCTCGAGGGGATGAAGGAAGCCGGAGCAGATATAGAGCTTTTTTATACAAAGAAACTTGAAATCAATCCATGTCGTGGATGTTTTTACTGCTGGGTTAAGCATCCTGGCAAATGTTATCACAAGGACGATATGGCCATGCTCAACTCCAGGTTGAGGGATGCAGAGATATGGGTTTTTGCCACTCCAGTTTACTGTGATGGAGTGACAGGATTGATGAAAAATCTGATGGACAGGATGATCCCTCTTGTTGAGCCATTTATTGAAATAAGGGATAATCATTGCAGGCATCCGATAAGAGAGGGCACGAAAAGAGACAAGGTTGTGTTGATCTCAAACTGCGGTTTCTGGGAGATGGATAATTTTGAGCCCCTCTTGGTTCACATGAAAGCATTTTGCAAGAACATCGACAGGGAGTTCGCAGGGGCTTTGCTTAGGCCGCATGGTGAGGCTTTGAGGCCAATGATGAAAATGGGCATTGCTATAGACGACATATTCGAAGCGGCAAGAGAGGCTGGCAAAGAATTAATCGAGACAGGCAAAATTTCTAGAGAAAGGCTATACCAGATAAGTAGACCTTTGTTGCCCAAAGATACCTTCGTTCAGCTTGCAAATCAGATGTTCCAGCAGTGGATGGATTATTGGAAGGAAAAGATAGCTGAAGGGTGATATATATAGAATACTAAAACGGTAACCAACCCTTGTTTCGCCATTGTCTGAAATCGTTTAAGGAAGGAAGCAATATGAGACAACAAATCATAATCGTAGACTATGACCCTCAATGGCCAATTTTGTATGAAGAGGAGAGAACCAAGATTCTTGCTGTAATCGGAGATAAAGTCGTGGCGATCGAACACATCGGAAGTACTGCTATCCCTGACTTGGGAGCGAAGCCAATTATTGACATCATGGTTGGTGTTCGCAATCTTGCCAAAGCCGACGAATGTATCGAACCGCTTCAAGGCATCGGTTATGAATATGTCCCCGAATATGAAGTCTCAATCCCAGAAAGACGCTTTTTCCGCAAGAGTTCTCCGGCACACATCCATTTACATATGGTCGAATGGACAAGCGATTTTTGGGAGCGGCATATCCTGTTTCGGGATTTCTTGCGCACTCACCCCGAGACAGCTCGACAGTATCATCAATTGAAGACAGAATTGGCTGCTAAGTTTGGTTCGGATCGTGACGCTTACACTGCTGCTAAGACGTCGTTTATCGAATCTGTGGTCACTAAAGCCCGATCAAAACAATCAACTCTTAAAAACTCATCACAACGAGCATAAAACATGCGGTTGACAAATCAACAAACTATCTCTTCACTCCAACTTCGAAAATGCACTTTGATCGTAAAATTTATATAGAACAACAAACCCATAAAAATTCGCTCATTAAATTGGAGGTGATATGAATGGCAACGTTACAGGGACAACCTGTTTTGATATTGAAAGAAGGAACGGAGAGAACGAGGGGAAGAGATGCCCAGAGGCTGAATATTATGGCAGCAAGGGTTATTGCTGAATCGGTGAGAAGCACTCTTGGGCCGAGAGGAATGGATAAGATGCTTGTAGACAGCCTTGGAGATGTTGTAATAACGAACGATGGGGTTACGATTCTGAAGGAAATAGATGTTGAGCATCCTGCTGCTAAAATGGTTATTGAGGTTGCAAAAACCCAAGATAATGAGGTTGGTGATGGAACGACTACTGCAGTTGTACTTGCAGGGGAGTTCCTGAAGAGAGCTGAAGAACTCCTTGAGCAGGAAATCCATCCAGCCATAGTCTCAAACGGTTACAGACTTGCCGCTGATAAGGCAATTGAGATCCTCAACGAGCTTGCGATCCCAATAAGCCCAGAGGATGAGAATGTCCTCAAGAAAATAGCGATGACGGCCATGACGGGCAAAGGTGCAGAGGTTGCAATTGATAGACTTGCGGAAATCGCTGTAAAGGCGGTGAAGAGTGTAGCAGAAGAGATTAATGGAAAGATAGAGGTTGACTCAGAATACGTTAAAATCGAAAAGAGGCAGGGTGGAAGCATTGATGAAACCGAACTGATTGATGGTGTGGTTCTCGACAAAGAGATTGTCCATCCGTCGATGCCCAAGAAGATCAAGGATGCAAAGATTCTCTTGCTTGATAGCGCTCTTGAGGTTAAAGAAACTGAGACTGATGCGAAGATAAGGATCACAGATCCAGAAATGCTTCAGAAGTTCGTCGAGCAGGAAGAGAAGATGCTAAAAGAGATGGTTGATAAAATTGTGAATGCTGGAGCAAACGTTCTGATCTGCCAGAAGGGAATCGATGATCTTGCACAATACTACCTGGCTAAAGCTGGTGTGCTTGCTGTAAGAAGGGTGAAGAAGAGCGATATTGAAAAGTTGTCCAAGGCAACAGGAGCGAAGGTGCACACCGAGCTGAGAGAGGTTAAACCAGAGGATCTCGGATACGCTGCATTGGTTGAGGAGAGGAAGATTGGCGACGAGAAGATGGTGTTCATCACGGGCTGCAAGAATCCAAAGGCTGTGACGGTACTGATCAGAGGTGGAACCGAACATGTTGTTGACGAAGTCTCGAGGGGAGTCGAGGATGCGATAAGGGTTGTTGAATGCGCTTTAGAAGATGGGAAAGTTGTGCCAGGCGGTGGAGCTCCGGAGATCGAAATGGCTCTCAAGCTGAGAGAATGGGCTCCAACTCTCGGAGGAAGAGAGCAGCTGGCTGTAGAAGCTTTTGCAACGGCCCTTGAAATCATACCGAGAACTCTTGCAGAGAATGCAGGAATCGACCCAATCGATGTACTTGTTGAGCTCAAGAGCGCCCATGAGAAGGGAGAGAAGAACGCTGGCGTTGATGTTGAGACGGGTAAGATCATAGACATGGAAAAAGAAGGTGTTATCGAACCACTCAGAGTGAAAACGCAGGCGATAGCCTCGGCAACAGAAGTTGCGGTGATGATTCTCAGAATCGATGATGTAATTGCTGCCAAGGGCTTAAGCAAGGAAGAGGAGAAAGGCGGCGGCGAAGAAGGCATGGGTGGAATGGGTGGAATGGGTGGAATGGGAGGTATGTACTAACCTCCCGACTCCCTTTATTTTATTTCACCTGTTGGGCATCATTTAAGCCTTTAAAAAGTCTCCCAAATTCTACAAGCCTTCTCGTATCCTTTTTCTATTACATCATCTATAAATTTCACATGCTTTTTTATTAACTCTCTCAACTCTGAATCTTTTCTCAAATTCTCGCTTAATTCATTTCTGATAAGAGAATAGATTTTGTCTATTGGTCGATTGAAGCTGTAGAGCTGAATTCTTTTAATTTCAAAACCAAGTTCAATCAGGAATTTCTCTATTTCTTCATTTAGGTTTAAACATATGCTTGGATCTTTGGTTCTTTCCGCTATGAAGTTTGCCTCGTATTCAGCGAAGTCTTTTGATTCATTTAGATCTTTTGAAATAACATCTCTCCACTCATTCAACTCTATTTTCCCGAGTCTTGCTTTTAATACGAGGGTTAGCAAATCGAAGGAAACAGAACTTTCTGCAACAGAGTGAAGGCTGTCTTTGTAGCAATATATCGGTATTTTCTCAGCGAAAGCAAAATCAAGGAGTGGTTTAAGGGAATTTACCTGTTGTTTGAATCTTGTATCCAATCTCTCTTTTAAAACTTGTAATAAAGAGCGATTCTTTAAATAGGGCTCAAAATCACGTGGGAGATCCAAGAATATTGCTTTTGGCTTGATGGAAAAGTCTAGAAATTTATCGCTTCCCTCAATCCTATTGATTCCTAACCACTCAACTATCTTTTCTGTGCACCAAGCTGTATTAACAGCCAAGAAGTTAAGAATTTTAGGGATTCTCATCCCTCAGACCTGATTTGAGGAATTGCTTTACCTTATCAACGTCAACTTCTGTGTTTACACATCCAGCCCTTAGCAGAGGAACTGCGAGGGTACAAAAACCGAATGTAGAAAGTCGTTCTATCGCCTCACTCAATTCAGGAAAGCATGCAACACCAAGGGTTGCCTTGATGTTATTATTGGTTTTTAAGATATTCAGGACCATGCTCCCTCCTGGAACTATGAAAATGTGTTTATATCCAAGAGACTCTGCATACTCAATTATCTCCTCTATCGGACAGCTACCACATTTCTGACAGATGTAACCGATTTTGGTAAGCTTTGCCTCGCATTTCTCTGGATTTCTTAGACATTGGGGTAAGAAAAGAGCCCTCCTCTCAACAGGAGTATTTGAGAAGTCTGACTTAAGTGCATTATTCTTTACAGAAACATAAATTTGATCGACAAGCTCATCTGCCTCTGTCTCGCCTATGAAAGCTAGGGCTCTCTTAACAGCATTTCTTGAACCAAGATCTGCTCCCAGAGCCATGAGTCTCGCAACGAGTTCGAGCATCTCCATCTTCTCAATCTGATTTAACTTAAATCTTGCTGTTTTATATTGATTTTTTGATTTATATTATTTTTCTGTTAAATCTTCTATTAAATCTACTACTCTATTTTAACGTTCAGTAAAATTTAGGGGTACAGCTTAAATTACTTTTAGCTAAGTAGAGGTAATGATCCAGATTGAAGTAACGACAGCATGCGATCTCAATTGCAGCTACTGCTTCAGAAATGAGAAGGCCATCGATGTGGCTGAAGAGGTGGTCGAGAAGCTTGTAGGATGTGATAGGGAGTACGTTCTCTATGGATACGGTGAACCCCTAAGGAATAGAAGTTTAAAGAAGATTGCAGAAAAGCTTGAAGGGAGAGTAGTTCTGAGTACAAATGGGCTTAATGATGCTGGGGAGATTGCAGAGGTTGTGGACAGAATTGGATTTTCGTTAGACTCAACAAATGAGGATTATTTGAAGAAAGTCAGGAAAGGGTCTGATGCTGGTAAAATCATAGAAAATCTTAAAAAAGTAGGAGAAAAGGCGTTTATAGAGTCTGTAATTACGTCTGAGAACCTTAAAAATTTAAAAGACCTGGTAGAACTTGCGGCAAATTATGGGGTTGACGTAAAGCTGACTAATGTTGTTGCTCCAAATAAACACATTTACGATAAAACCATTTATTTTGAGCCAAGTAAAAGGGTAATTGACCTTGCAGGATTCGGAAGCGGTTCTGAGATTGATAAAGATTTCATAGTTAAGGTGATTCACGACTATTCCAGAGGAGAAGGAGAATTTTTAGAGAGGTATAAAGAAATTTTAAGAGAGGCGAAGAAGGAGGGATATCTCGTTAATCTTTCATACATCCTTGAATCAAGCCAAAGGATTTACAATGCCATGAAAGCTGGAGAAAAGTTGGAGGAATTAAAAGAATTTGCAAACGAAGTAGGTGTAGAACTTGAAGCTCCAGAATTTTTCGGAAATGCTGTTGAGAGGGAGTGTCCTTACAAAGGTTCAATTTTCGTAAGGGTGGATGGAAAGGTCTCAAGTTGTATGATCTTTTCGAGAGCCCATACAGTGTTCGTAAACAATCACGAGAGGAGGATTAATGCCTTCATCGTTGGAGACCTGAATTTTCAGGAATACGATGATATAGTTTCTGCCCTATCAAGCTTTGAGAGAAAAAGGAGAGATATGGGCACATTTCCATGGTGTGCTGATTGCCCTCACGTCTCAGGATGCTGGTATTTAGAGCACAATCAGGACTGCTACATAAATAATCCATCGTGCGGAGAGTGTCTTTACAGTGCGGGAATAGCAAAATGCATATTCTAATAGCATATTCTAAGATTTAAATCTAAGCTTATCTTTACATCGCTCGCAGTACATCCATCTCTTTCTGTCCGTGTCGATTATCGAATTTGAAAAATACATAACGCATATAGGATTTCTACAGTGTAATAAACCGAAAACATGCCCGAGTTCATGCATCGCCTCCTTCAAAACCCTTTCTTTGAAGAGATCATCATCTTTTTCTCCATAAAATTCCGGTTTAAGCCGATACAGAGATATTATCGCTCTTCTTCCATTGAGTTCTGCCTCCCCAAAAACGAAATTGAGCTCATCTGCGAAGAGGTCGTGTTCTGTAACAAAGAGAGTAATCCCATCGACTCTATAGCTTTTCAGCAGACAGGTTGAAATGTACTTCCTTTTGGCGGCATCGAAACAATACTTATTTATTTCAACGGGTTTTAGAATTTTTGAATCTCCAAATATTTGACCAAGGCTTTTTTCAAGGAATTCAACTATTTTTTTATTTACATAACCTATAGGCTGAATATTGATTGTTATTTTTTTGCTAAATCTCATGGTTTCTCTCAATTCTCAGAATTAAATTTAATTTTTTAATCGTCTTTCTTTAACTCCAACTTTTTTAATTGAAATCTATTTCGAAAATGGGGCGGCGGAGATTTGAACTCCGGTCGCCGGCTTTTTTGGCTGCGATTGCTAACTCCCAAAGCCGGAAGGATAACCAGGCTACCCTACCGCCCCGTGGGAGAAAGTTCAGATGAAGGTTTAAAAAATCTTTCCCCTTTCCTCAGAGAACATTTTTTAAGGATCTGAATGATTTTACCTTATGGTAATCGATTCAAGAGCAGAATTAAAATCCATCCAGGATTCTGTGCATGGTGTTATACCAATCCCTCCTTGGGTAATCGAAATAATCGACACCCCACAATTTCAAAGACTCAGGAGGATAAAGCAGCTTGGATTTGCTAACCTAGTTTATCCAGGTGCAAATCACACGAGGTTTGAGCACAGCCTTGGTACCTATTTCATCGCATCGCGACTCGTTCAGAGACTAGATGCTGATGGTGATCTGAAAATGGAACTCATCGCTTCTGCCTTACTCCACGACATCTGTCATCCGCCTTTCTCCCACTCCAGTGATAGGATAGTCAGAGAGTACCTGAAAACGAGCCACGAAAACTTAGAAAAATTCCTGAAGGGTTTAGAAATAGATGATGTTCTTAATGATCTTGGTTTAAGCTTAAAGAGGATTACTGATCATGTGGCTGGTAGGAGTAAGTACAACCTGATAAATGGAGAAATTGATGCTGACAGGATGGATTATCTTGTTAGAGACTCCTATTACACGGGGGTTGCCTACGGGGTTTTTGATATCTCTAGGCTTCTGGAAACTCTGAAATTCGAAGGTGAAAAGATGGTAATAGATGTGAAGGGCTTAAGAGCTGCTGAATCCCTCTTAATATCGAGATTCATGATGTATCCAACCGTTTACTTCCACCATGTTTGTAGAATAGCAAAAAAGATGTACGAGAAAGCTCTGGAGCGAAGTATAGTTAATGGTAACCTCAAGGCAAAGGAACTGGCGAAAATGGATGATGCAGAAATTTCTTGTTTCTTCAAGGACTTGGGAGGGTATGCTAAAGAAATGATGGAAAGAATAAACGCGAGGAGGCTTTTCAAAAGGGCAATTTACGTTGGGAGGGACAGAATTGGTGTTGATGTGGACAGAATAACTGAAAAAAGAGCTGAAATGGAGATCTCAAACCTTTCTGGAGTTGAGGAGGAAAAGATAATCGTAGATATCCCTCCCCTGGAAGATGCGAGAGAGACATCAGCAATCGTCAGACTCGAGGATAAGACTATGAAACTGGAGGAGTGTTCGCCGATTGTTAGGGCTTTAAAGGATGCAGAAATGGATTCATGGATGATGGGAGTCTATACAACCAAGGAAAACCTCGAAAAAGTCGCTGAGGCAGCGAGAAAATTCTTTGGAATCGAAAGAAAACCCTTACAGAGGAGGCTTGATGAAATCTACTAAGTCTAAGATATATCAGATCTATTGACCAATTCAATTTAACTCATTTAATTAATCGGACCGAAAGTTTGATAAATAAACTAAAGTTAGTTAAGTTAATGTATCAGAAGGAAGCATATACGAGAAACAGTGATAGAATTTTGATTGCTTTGATCGAGAGAAGGATGGATTTCTCGAGTCTCCTCGACAGCGTAAAGCTCTCCGCTCCAGCTCTATCCAATCATCTAAAAGATCTAATTGAGAAAAAGCTAATTTCGTTTGAGGTGAAAGGTAAGAGGAAAATTTACTACCCCCTCGAAAATGCATATCGTCAGCCGGGGGTTAAAAGTCATTTTACGGGAATAATAGAGGCTTACAGGACGATAAAGGGGAGAAAGAAGTTCTGGAGTGAGGTTGGAAAAAGGGCTGTGTCTCTTTTCACCCAGAATCCCGATGCTGCTTTCTCATTTCTTTCAGCCATCTCAAAGTACAGAATGCATTTTGAAGATCATGAAATAGAAGACGGAATCGAATGGATCTATATGAGAATGTTGGAAGATTTTAACCTGCTTAAAGAAATGAAGGAAACTATAAAAGAACTTGAATTGAGGGAGATAAGCTCAAGGAATATAAAAAAGAAATTTCAGAATAAAATGGATGATTTTAAGAACCTTTACATCTCTCTCGGACCGCCTTTCAGCTATCGCTGGCTTGATATGGTTGAAAAGCTGGAGGAATAACTGAAGGTGAGAAAGGAAACTTCATAAATCTTTATCTTCTGGAGTCAATGGGATGATGAATTCTAACACTGAAATTTCCAAGGTAGGAGAGGGAAAGGTAGGAATCGAGGAGTATATAACTAAAACCCCCGGAATAGGGGGAAAGATAAAGTCAGATCCGTCGTTCTTCGAGGTAACTGAAGTAATCGATCTCCCTGAGTTTCACGAGGATGGTTCGTATCTTATAATTCTTGTGGAGAAAACGAACTGGGATACGATAAATTTCGCTCGTGTCCTTTCAAATAGGCTTGGAATAAGTCAGAAAAGGGTTGAGTATGCTGGTACGAAGGATAAGAGGGCCAAAACTCTTCAGTTTTATTCAATAAAAAGAGTGGATGATAGAATAGTCCAAAGGCTGAATGAGTTGAGCATTAAGGATGCGGAAATTAAGGTTCTTGGGAAGGCTAGGAGGGGTTTGAAGCTTGGAGACCTGCTTGGAAACTTTTTTGAGATCAGAATTACGGAGATTGATGGAGAGGAAGAAGAAATAAGTTCTACCGTTGAGGAACTAAAGGAAAAGGGCATTCCGAACTTCTTCGGCCTTCAGAGGTTTGGGACAATAAGATACATCACCCATGAAGTAGGTTTGCATTTGCTTAGGAGGGAATACGAGGAGGCATTCTGGATATACGTTGCAAAGCCATTTGAGCTTGAAAACGAAGAAGTCAAAAAAATTCGAGAGGAGCTCTGGGAGACGAGAGATGCGAAATTCGGTTTGAGAGAGGTTCCCAACTACCTAAGATATGAAAGGAACCTTCTCCAGAAATTGCAGGAAGGATTAAACGAAGAAAAAGCTTTGCTTACCCTTCCCAAAAACTTGAAACTCATGTTTGTCCATGCCTACCAATCATGGATCTTCAATCGAACGCTCTCTGCAAGAATAAAGGAATTTGGGAGCTTGAGGGAGTTTGAAACCACCGATTACGTAGACTTTATTTCGATCAGAAAGGTTGAACATCCTAGAACTCAAGAACTTTTCGTTCCGCTCCTTAAAAATGAGCCTGTCAAAACAAGTCTAAATGAGAGAAGAGTGGCGTTTCTAATATCAAAGCGTAGAAGCTTGCTCGTCCTACCTTTGCCAGGGTACGATACCAAACTTGATAAGGAAAACTGGGCAATAAGAAAGGAGATGGAATTCCTCGAAGCTGATGGAGTATCGATTGAAGATTTTAAGCATGAATATAAAGAGTTCTCTTCATCGGGCAGTTTCAGAGCTGCCGAGATTCCATTCGATTTCTCAAACCTTGAGTTTGAGTGTGATAAAACAAATAAGGAAGCATACTTCAGCTTTTTCCTTCCAAAGGGATGTTATGCAACCGTCTTCTTAAGGGAGTTCATGAAAAACTGATTTAAGAGGTTTGAACACTTAAAAATTAAAATAAATGAATAGGCTCAGAACTCAATACCCTCATCATTTTTCAGAGGGGTCCTTTCATCATCGCCTATGTAGTTTTTAGTTTTAAGATATTAATTCTTATGGGTCTTTAAATTTTAAATTAGAAAATTCGGTGTGTGGTGTTTTCTGGAAAATGAGTGAACATGCTCATGGATACTGACAAATTTTTTAATATTTGCTCATGATTATTTATGAAAGAGGTAATTTTATGAAGGTAAATCAAATGTCGGTAGAGGATATTATAAGGAGAAGTGCCAAGCTTTTTGAAGACGAAACTGCTGTGGTTTTTCAGGAAAAAGAGGTAACTTACAACGAACTCTACGAGAACTCAAATCGAATTGCAAACTCGTTGGCAGAGATGGGAATAAACAAAGGTGATGTGGTTTCCGTAATCTCATTAAACTCACCAGAATACATAGAGCTGCTCTTTGCGGTAACCAAAATAGGTGCTGTCATCAACCTGATAAACGTCATGCTCTCCCCGCAAGACATTGCCTACATCATCGGACACGCTGATGCAAAGATAATCTTCGTAGAGGAATTTTTCGCTGACGCTGTGGATAAGGTTGCTGGAAGCAAGCAGAGAGTTCTGATAGAGAGGGGATTGGGCAAAGATGCTGAAGCCAAGTATTCGGATTTGCTCACTGCATCAGCGGAAGATCCAGAAGTTGACATCCACCCTGACGATCCCTGCACCCTCATCTATACAAGTGGAACGGAAGCTTTACCGAAAGGGGTAATTGCCTCCCACAGAAACTGGTACGCAACGCTTATGAGCGGTTTTTATGATCTAAAAGTGACCAGGGACTCTAGAACTCTTTTAACGATACCCATGTTCCATGTAGCAGGAAGCTACCTTGTTCTTTGCGGGCTTATGGCAGGTGCAAAGCTGTTCGTGCAGCAAAGAGCCGATCTGGTTGAAGCGATGGAATATCTGGAAAAATACGATGTTAATTATCTTGTCTGGCCTCCCACACTGTATATGGCTCTCGTACAGATGACAAAGGGAGAGAGAACCTTCGAGTCCGTGAACAAGCTTATCACCTTCGGCAACCCCTTCCCGAGTTATCAGGCTTTGCTCATGTCAGCAAAGATGTTTCCGAATGGTAAGTGGATGAACTACTATGGACAGACGGAGAGCAATCCTCTAGGTTTAAGCTATGGCTTTGTCGAAATGAACGAAGAGATAGCAGAAAAATTCGTTAAAAACTGCCTCGGGAAACCCCATTTAAACGTGGAAGTCAGGATAGTTGGTGATGAGGACGGAGAGGTTGCGGAAGGTGAGGTGGGTGAGCTGCTGATGAGAGGGCCAAGTGTTATGATGGAGTACTACAAAAACCCGGAAAAAACTGCGGAAACCCTTAGAGATGGATGGTTACACACGGGAGATCTTTTCAGAGTTGGTGAGGATGGGTTGTATTACTTTGTGGACAGAAAAAAAGATATGATAAAAAGTGGAGGAGAGAACGTCCCATCTCTGGAAGTTGAAACAACTATTGCTATGCATCCAAAGGTTGGAGCTTGTGCCGTCATCGGCGTTCCACATCCCTACTGGGTGGAGGCTGTAGTTGCTGTTGTCGTTCCCAAACCCGGAGAAGAGCTAAGTGAAGAGGAGATAGTTGGGTGGTGCAAGGAAAGGCTTGCAAAATTCAAGGTGCCAAAGAAGGTGATCGTTACCGGCTACGAAAATATACCAATCACACCTTCTGGAAAAATAATGAAGCGTCAGCTGAAGGAGAAGTTCAAAGATCTGTTTGCAGAAAAAGCCTGAATCTTTTACAATTCAATCGTGAAATTCAATCGTAAATTCGAATTGTTTTTAAACTTTCATTTTCTATTTTTTTTATGACTCGAATTGGTGGGGCGGGAGAGCTTTTTGGAACCAATGGAGTTCGAGGGATTGCAAATGAGGAGCTAACAGCTGACATGGCTCTGAACCTCGGCAGAGTAATCGGGACAATGAGAAAAGGGAGGATAGCAGTAGCAACGGATGCTAGAATCTCATCGCAGATGTTGAAATGTGCGGTTCTTGCAGGAATCACATCCGTAGGAAGTGATGCTGTCGATCTCGCTATCGCTCCCACACCGGCCCTTCAGTACTACGTGAAAGAAACCAACGCAAGCGGGGGAGTTATAGTTACGGCAAGCCACAACCCGAGAGAATACAACGGAATAAAGTTCGTACATTCTGATGGAACGGAATTCACGAGGGAGATGGATGAGGAAAGCGAGAGGATTTACAAGAGCAAGGAATTCAGGACTGCAAGATGGAATGAAGTTGGCCAGATTTTCAGCGGCGAGTGTAACAGACTTTACATCGATGGGGTGAAGGAAAGGGTTGATGTGGAGCTTATCGCCTCAAAAAAATTCAGGGTTGTCGTAGATTGCTGCAATGGGGCTGCATGCTTTACTTCCCCCCAACTCCTCAAAGAGCTTGGATGTGAGGTGATAAGCATAAATGCCCATCCGGATGGAAGTTTTCCCCAGCGAAATCCCGAGCCAGAAGAGAAGAACGTTGGCTTTTTGAAGGAGGTTGTGAAGCAGGTATCAGCCGATCTTGGCATAGCCCATGACGGAGATGCTGACAGAGCAACCTTTGTCGATGAGAAGGGAAATTTCATCTCGGAAGATGTTATGCTCGCTTTGATGGCGAAATACTATGTTAGCATGTATGGTGGAAAGGTCGTTACACCAGTCTCCAGCTCGAAGTGCGTAGAGGATGCCGTGAAAGAGGTTGGAGGAGAGATCGTATACACTGCTGTCGGCTCACCGGTTGTTGTTAAGGTTATGAAAGAAATAAATGCGGTTTTTGGGGGAGAAGGGAATGGAGGGTTAATCTTCCCTGAGTTCCAGTTAACGAGGGATGGAGCGATGAGCGTTGCAAAGGTTCTTGAGCTGATGGCCAGTGAGAAGAAACCAATTTCAGAGCTTGTGAGGGATATCCCCAAGTATTACACCTTAAAGGAGAAGTTGCCTTGCAGAGATAAGCAGAAGCTCCTTGCCGGACTTAAAGACGAATTTCCTGAGGCGAACTTCACCGATGGAGCGAGAGTTGATTATGAGGGTGGCTGGATCTTAATAAGGCCTTCTGGAACTGAACCGATAGTAAGGGTTTTTGCAGAGGCGAAATCACCGGATAAGGCTGAGGAACTACTGAAAAATGGTATTGAAAGTGTGAAAAGAATTCTCGGTCAATCAATTTAACTTTTTAAAAGCTGTTCAGTTTTGTCGTCCAACTATAGATTCCGTCTTTTCCTGAAATTATTTTCCAGTCAACTAAACGGATACGTGAAATTAGACCCTTTATTCACTTTTCTAAGGAAGTTACCTGCTGAAGGGGGTTTTTGGTAATATGTGGAGTGCTTTGGTGGTGGAAAAAAATTTTAGGAAACTATATTATCATGTATTTCAATAAACGTTTTTTATTCGCCTTTACTCAATGACAATCGTTTTTACTCTTGTTAATTTCAGATTCTATCATGTTTTTTACTTACTTTTTTGTATATTAGTTTATCTATGAATTAGAATTGTGATTGTAAAAGTTAACAATTGAATTTTAAATTAAGAATTTTAAATTATAGATTTTCAAAAGTGTAATTTCATGGTTAAGGGAAAAATCTATAAAGTATGAACGTTACAAATGATTACATCATTACTACCACTATTAGGAGGTTAAAAAATGCTCGAACTTAATATGCCCGACGCCCGTGAGTTCTTTCAAAAGAATAATGGAGGTAGGAATGGTGAGAAAATCCTAAAAGTAGTTTCTAGGAGTGGTGTTAGTACAATTTTATTTACTTTGAACAGAAATCCTATGAAATTCTCCCAACTAATGTTCAAAACAAGACTAAATCCTGGAATTTTGGATAGGCATTTAAAGTCTCTTATGAAACTCGAGATAATAGAAAAAAGTGGAGATGCATATACACTCACTCAAACAGGCAGAAGACTCATTGATGTTTTAAATGAATTATTTAAGTTATTTCAGAGTTTTTAATTTAGATTTATGTAAATTATAATTGAAATGAGATGTTAAACTTTTTTTATAGATCTTTTCCCGTAAATCAACTGGTAGAAACATGTTCTTAGATTTTACTGGTAAAGTTTCAGATTTTCCAATAATTAGGTATCCCTCATCAACCAGGGCATTGTGAAAGTCCTTAACTACCTTTCTTTTCTGTTTTTCATTGAAGTAAATCATAACGTTTCTACAAAAAATTGCATCAAAATATTTTGAGACTGGACCTTCAGACGTTAAATCATGTCTTTTAAATCTTACATACTTCTTCAATGGTTTCTTAATCTTGTACAAATTTCCCTCTTTTACAAAGTACTTATTTATAATTTTTGAACTTAGGTTTTTTAATTGCTCAGGTTTATACACGCCATTGTTCGCTGATTTGAGACAATTTTCATCTATGTCTGTTCCATAAATAGACATAGACCATCCATTTCCGAGCGTTTCAAGAACACATATAAGTATTGAATAAACCTCCTCACCGCCAGCACATCCAGCACTCCAAAATCTCAGTAAATTGCTTTTCGCCCTCCTTTTTTTTTCTGCGATTTCTGGCAATATAAATTTCATAAAGAACTCAAACGGTGTTTTATCTCTCATAAACTCAGTAACGTTTATTGTAAGTGTACTAATAAGTTTTTCAAGTTCTTCTTTGTCTCTATTAAGTATTTTAAGATAGTTTAGGTAATCATCTATTCCTAGAATTTTCATTCTAAGTTCTATTCTCCTCCTAAGATAATTGTCTCTATACTGCTTAAGATCTATTCCAGTTTTTACAGAAATTTTTCTAATGAAATACTGAAACCGGTCTATATCCATTTTCTCTCTCCGTTACTATATTTCACCAAAACTGTACCGTTTTCCGTGTTGAAGAGGATTGTTCTGCCCCACCACCCTCCTACATCCTCGGCAATTATTTTTATCTCCTCCTCTTTTAACTTATTCTTTACCGATTCTACATTTTTCTCACCAATTTTAAGAACATCTAATGTTGTTTGCTTAAAGATCTGTGCTCCCCCAGCAATTTTGGCAATTAACCTTTTTTTCCATATGCCTCTATCTTCAAACTCACGAAGCATGACCTCTATTGCATCTTCGGCGTATTTGGGTATATGCTGACTATTATCAGAACTTCCTGGGAGGAGAATATGTGCTAACCCTCCTATCCTTTTGTGAGGTTCGTAAAGAATAACTCCTACACACGAGCCTAACCCAATGGTCTTAAGTATCACGCCTCCATCAATCCTATATTCGCCAATTCCTACAAGAATTTCCTTCATAATCCCCTCAGTAGATCCATAAGCTTTTCTAATAGTTTTGTATTTGGAATTAGCAATAAATCGAGGACAATGTCATCGTCACCACGTAATTCTGTTCTGAAAAGTATTACATATTCACTTTTTTCTGCGAATTCAGCCATCACCGCATCTATCACTGCTGTAACAAAATCTATTGCAAAACTTGGTGGAGAGGGGAGCATGGCAACTCCAAAAAGCTCGGATAGTGCGTTGCAAAAAGAGCATGATAAGATATTCCCGGTTTCCGTAATAGCAGAAACGCCAATTTCGTCCATAGTTTCACTTCCACATAAGTGTGTCACGAGCTTTCTGGTTGATTCTGGCGAGAGTATCACATAAATAAACCCAGATATGGATTTGTCTAATTCTTGAATTGCAGTTAAAACACCAGCAATGATTTCATTATTAAATACTTTACTTAATTCAGGGATTCTTAATATTTCCACTTTGGGCACACTCATCTCAATAGTTTTACCAAGCATTTTTGAGAGAGATGTTGCTGCGTGCCCAGCTCCGATATTTCCCACTTCTCTCAGAGTATCTAGCTCTATATCTGATAATTCAGCTAGTTTAAACAATTTTTTCACCCCCTACTAGGCTTGAGACATCGAGAATTGGTATTACTCTACCATCTCCAAGAATTGTAACACCGCTGAAACCTTTGATGCCTGTCAGGAAGCCATTTAGTGGTTTAACAACTATCTCCTGCTGACTTGTTATGACATCCACTATTAGACCGTACTTTTCTCCCTCTTTTTCAATGATTATTCCAATTTCCTTTTCTGGTACACCATTTCTAACATTAAAGAGTTCTCTGAGCCTAAAAGATGGGACTAATTTGCTTCTAACATACAAAAATTGGGTACCATGAATAGACTTTAAGTTCGCATCATTTACATAAAGAGCTTCTACAACACTTGATAAGGGTATAGCGTAATCTTCATCGCCAACTTTAACAATTAGCGACTTTATTATTGCGACGGTTGGAGGCAGAGAAATTCTTATCTTCATACCCTTGTCTTTCTCTGAGATAACTTTCACGTTTCCGCCCAACCTTTCAACTTTTGTTTTGACAACATCCATACCTACTCCTCTTCCAGAAATCTCAGTAGGTTTATCCTTGGTAGAGAATCCGGGAACAAAAATCAGCATTTTAATCTCTTCATCGCTCATCCTCTCCGCTTCACTTGGTATAATTAAACCCCTTTCTATAGCTGTTTTCTTTATCTTTTCGGTATCAAGCCCTTTTCCATCATCTTCGATCTCTATTATTATGTTGTTCTTGTCTCTTCTTGCAGATAAGATAATTCTCCCAACTTCACTTTTCCCGGCGGCAACTCTTTCTTCAGGCATCTCAATTCCGTGATCTACAGCGTTCCTTATGATGTGAACAAGTGGGTCATTAATCTCATCAAGAACAGTCCTGTCCAATTCTGTGTCTAATCCTCCCATTACAAAATCTATCTTTTTACCTGATTTTCTTGCTAAGTCTCTTACCATTCTTGGAAACTTGTTGAATACTCTTTCAATTTTTATCATTCTTATACGCATAATTTCGTCTTGTAAATTGGTAATAGACTTGTCCATTATATTTACAGCTTCCCTTAATTCGGAGATATTATAATGTTGAGATATCTGTAGAAGCCTACCCTTGCTTATTACAAGTTCGCCAACAAGGTTCATAATCGTATCAAGTTGCTCTATATTCACTCGAATACTTTCAAGAGTTTTTTTCTCCAATTTTTCGACGTTAATTGGTTTTGTTACACCAGTATCGTGTTTTGTTTTAATCTCAATTACCTCGTATTTTTCAACTTCTCCAATTGTTTTCATTATTCTTTCAATCTCACCTTTTTTACCTTTTATAAAAATGCTAAATCTACCGTCAAATTTGTCACTATCGATAAAATCCTCATCAGGCTCAATTTTAACAATTCTTGCAACATCATTTAGAGCTTCAAGGATTAATGCAACTCTTACACTTTTCATAAGACAGTCATCAGCAAGGGTTACATCTAGCTTTAGATTGTAATCTAAGTCTGATTCCTGAATGAATTGTGTTTTCAAATTTTCTGAACTTCTTTTATTTATTCCCTCAAGAGTTGCAAGAAGGTTTGAGATATCCATCTCATCGCTGTCCTCGCTCTCTATCTTGGATATAATCTTTTCAATTGTATCAACAGTTGATAGCATAACATCTATAATTTCTTCATTTACTTCCATCGATTCTTCCCTTATTCTCCCCAAGATACTTTCAAGATTGTGACACAACTTCTCTAAATTTTTGTAACCCATGAAACCTGCCATTCCCTTTATTGTGTGAGCAACTCTGAATATTTCATTCAGCGATTCCTTATCACCTCTCTCAACATTTATAAAAGATTGATTTAGCACATCAATGTATTCCTTCACTTCCTGGAGAAATTCTCGTTTATAATCCTCCATATTAATTTCCACTACATTTCACCTCCACAAAATGGACAATTTCTTCTGCAATCTCATAAACGGGTTTTACTGACGTTACAGCTCCAATTTCAATAGCAGCTTTGGGCATGCCAAAGACAACACATGTATCTTCACTTGATGCGATTGTTGCTCCACCAGCGTCTTTTATTTTTCTCATTCCAAATGCTCCATCGTTACCCATTCCAGTTAATATAACGCCTATAACATTTCCTCCATAAATAGAGACGACGGATTCGGCAGTCACGTCCACTGAAGGTTTTACTGCATTAACAGGTTTACTATCAATTACTTTTATTCTGGTAACACCTAAAGCTCTTCTTAACTTCATATGATAGCTGCCAGGTGCGATATAAGCTACCCCTTTCTTTACTTTTTCATTATTTTCAGCTTCTTTAACTTCTATTTCAGACTGCAAATTCAACCTCTCAGCCAAGTATGTGGTAAAGCTTGGAGGCATATGTTGTACAACAAAAACAGCTGCAGGTATATCAGATGGCAATCTTGGAATTATTTGCTCTAAAGCAGAAGGTCCACCGGTAGAAGAGCCTATTAACACACAGAGATCTCTATCCTTGCATTTCCATCTTCCTCTTACAACACTACCCTTAAATTTTCTGAGATTTTGAAATCTTATGAGATTTGGATTAGTATTAGTTGCAGCTTCTATCTTCGAAATTATCTCATTTTCAATTGTCGTTAAATCGTAGGTGAGTGAGCTTGGCTTAGCTATAAAGTCTACAGCCCCTAATTTAAGAGCCTCAAATGTCTCTCTTGCCCCCTCTTTTGTTAAGGCACTTAACATTATGACTGGTGTTGGTTTTTTCTCCATTATGAGTTTTAGAGCTGTTAGACCGTCCATCACAGGCATATTGATGTCCAAGGTTACTATGTCAGGTTTAAGCTTCAAAGTTTTCTCTAATGCCTCTTTTCCATTTTTGGCAGTGTCAACCACTTCAATACCCGCCTTTTTTAATACGTTGGAGATGGCTATTCTCATAAAAGCTGAATCATCAACAACAAGGACGCGAGTCATACGTTCAGAACTTTTTTTACTTCTTCAATCACCTTAATTGCTTGAAATGGCTTTACTATGTATCCCTTCACCCCCAACTTTATGGCTGTCTTCACCATCTGCTCTTGGCCTACTGCGGTACACATAATTACCTTTGCTTTTGGATCCATTGTTTTAATTCGTCTTAAAGCCTCAATTCCGTTCATTTCAGGCATAACTATATCCATCGTTACTAGATCAGGTTTGAGCCGTTCATAAAGTTCGATAGCTTGTTTTCCGTTTTCAGCTTCACCAACAATATCAAATCCTCCAGAAAAAAGAATATTCCTCAATAGTTTCCTCATAAATGCTGTGTCGTCGACAATCAGAATTCTTGCCATCTCCTCTCACCTTTAAGTATTTCTTTAGCTTGTGTCAGCCATAACTTTGTTTAAGTCTATTAGTATGAGCATACCGTCAGGTAATTTTCCCACCCCCTTTAGGAATTTAGCTTCACTTCTTGTGGTTGTTATATTGGGTAAAGGTTCTATATCATCTGAAGAGAGGTATTTAACTTCATTAACTGTATCAACCATCATTCCAATTATAGCATTGTTATGCTCGACAACGATTATTCTCGTATTTGCGTCTATTTCCTTTGCATTCATTCCAAATCTCTTTCTCAGATTTATTATGGTGGCTATCTGCCCCCTAAGATTTATCACACCTTCAACGAACTCTGGAGCATTTGGAATCCTCGTGATTCGAGTGGGTTTTATTATCTCCCTTACCTGTAATATGTCTACTCCATATTTTTCTTCTCCCAAATTGAAAACGATTACTTGGACAGTCTGAGCATTCAGAGGCGTCAAATCACCTCCTTTAAAATCTTAAAATTGTTCGTCATTACCTCTAAAGTCTTTCTTGCGACCTTGTTCATGTTTTCAACAGCTATAGTTACTTGTTGAATTGCTGCAGTCTGCTCCTCTATTGCCGCTGAAGTTTCTTCGCTTGATGCAGCATTTTCTTCTGCAGTTGAGGCTACTTCTTCAACATTCTTTGCTAACTGTTCGAGTTTTGTTATGCCCTCATTAGCATCTTTTGCAACCACATCTAGCATTTCGCCGATTCGATTAACCATCTCTGCAATCTCTCCAGCTTTGTTCAATGCGTCTTCAACGACTTTACTACCTTCTACAGACTCTTCTTTGGCTTTCATTATAGCATCTATAACCTTCTTGGTTTCCTCTTGCACATTCTTAACTATTTCATTTATCTCCTCGGTGCTCTTTCTAGATTCTTCTGCAAGCTTTCTAACCTCATCTGCCACAACTGCAAACCCCCTTCCATGTTCTCCAGCTCTTGCAGCTTCAATAGCCGCATTTAATGCTAGTAAGTTCGTCTGATCTGCAATCGATTTGATTCTTTCTGTGACTTTTCCTATGTTTCTAACAGCCTTATTTAGCTCTTCAACTATTTCGGCTGTCCTCTCAACATCCCTTATAATATTGCTTAGAGATTCTAAAGCCTTTACTCCACTATCTTTCGCACCTTTAGCATCTTCTACTACTTTCTTAGTATACTCATCTGATTCTTGAGCTGAATTTGTGAGGTTTTGAAATATCTCCTTAACAGCTTTTAGATTCACGGCAGAAGTATTTGCAAGTTGAGAAAGGTTTTCTGCCCCCGTTGCTATTTGCTGTGATGCTGAAGATATTTGTTGCATTCCTATATTTATCTGATTAATCGCCTGATTTGCTTCCTTAGCCTGCTCAGTTGTTTTCTTCATATCTTCTACAGTGTTCTCAACTATCTCACTTAATCTTTCAACAAACTCGTTAAAGATTTCAAAAGTTCTTCCAAATTCATCGTCTTTCTCCTTTTTCAATCTTACACTTAAATTACCTTTTCCAAGTTCTTTGATAGCATTTCCGAGCTTTTCGAGACAGAGATTAGAATAGTCTAAGAGTTCTTGAATTTCTCTCTCCTTCTCTTTAAGATCTGAAATATCAGTAAATACACCTAAAGACCCAATAAGTCCACCATTCTCATCATAAATTGGGACACAAGAAACTAAACCAAATAGCTCTCCTCCATTTGCCATTCTTATAAGAATCTCTTTGTTTAGCACAGGTTTTCTTGTCTCTATAACTCGTTCTGAAAGAGTCTCCTTACCCTCAGGAACATAGAATAGTGTTGCAGGAGATTTTCCTATCACCTCCTCTGAACTTTTGAAGCCTGCTAGTTTTGCAAGCTCCTCATTAATGAACCTCACCTTTCCATCTGCTCCCGTAAAAAGGAAGTACACTGGAGATGGCATATTTTTAGCCATCGCCTCTATCAGTCTGAAAGCTTGTTCAACCTCTCTCTCTTTCTCCTTAACTTTTGAAATATTAACGAAGAAATCCAAGGCTCCTATAAATTCTCCATTTACATATACAGGTACACATGAAAGCAAGATGGGGATTTCTTCTCCATCCTTGTTCCTTGTGATGGTTTCAATTGCTAGTAAAGGTTTCCTCGTCTCAACAACTTTCTCAGCAATTGTTTTTCCTCCTGCTGCTTGAGTTGAGAATAACTCTGATGGTTTTTTTCCTATTATCTCTTCAGCTCCACCAAAACCAGCAAGCTTAGCAAAGTTATCGTTTGCATATCTTATTGCCCCCTCAGGATCCACGAACAATACGTATCCGGGGTCAGGTAAATTCTTAAAAAGCTCTTTAATTTGCTTCTCCTTCTTTTTCACTTCTGTTATGTCGGTAAAAACACCCAAAGAACCTATCAGCTCGTTATTGCTGTATATTGGAACACAAGAAACTAGTGCGTCCATTTCTCTTCCATTGCTCATTTCAATGTGCATCTTTTTGTTTATCGCTAACTCTTCTGTTTCGAGAACTTTTTCTATGAGAGTTTTCTTACCTTTGGGCAATTTAAAAAACTCTGAGATTTTTCTGCCTACGAGCTCATTTGATGTACTGAAACCAGCAAGTTTGGCAAACTCATCGTTTACGAACTTTATCCCTCCATCTTTATCTATAAAGGTGAAATACACTGGAGAAGGCATGTTTTTAGTTATGTTATCCAATAGGTCGAAGGTTTTTATAGCTTTTCTCTCTCTCTCTTTCATTTCAGTTATATCAACGAAAATGTCAAAAGCTCCCAGAAAATCTTCATTTAAATAAATTGGAACGCAGGAAATCAGCAAATCAACTGACCTACCGTCACCTCTTGTAGTAGCTTCTAGGCCAATTACATGTTCTTTTGTCTCTGCAACTCTTTCAACAATCGTCTTTCCATCACTGCCATTGGTTACCCACCTTTCCGAGGGTTTTAGACCTATCAATTCTTCTACTTCATTACAACCAAAGAATTTTGCGAAATTATCATTTGCATAAATTATTCTTCCCTCACTATCTACCATCAAAACACAGAAGGGTGGAGGTATGCTTTTGAACAATACATTTATAAATTCCTTAGTTCTCTTTAGTTCATTCTCTCTTTCACTTAATAGAGTTCTCAGTTTTTTAATCTCTCTTTCAAGTTCGACTATCTTTTTATCTCTATTTTTTGGCATATTTTCAACTTTGATATCTGCCGCCATGTTGTAAAATTAATCGGTAAGTATATATTAATTTCCCATAAAAATGAAATTATAGTGTTTTGATTGCAAAGCTGAAGTTTCAAAAAAGTACTACACGATATCTTTGTGGTTTATAATTGTGAAGGAGTCAGACAGTACAGCGACTCCACCTTTCATACTGAATTTCAAATTTGCTACATAAGTATAATAGGACACATAAGAATCCTCGCTCTTACTTACCTCTATAACCGCGTCATGGAAGGGAGTTAACCCTTCTACAAGCTCAGAACCAAGAAGTGAAGTTATCATAATTCCCTCTTTGTGCTCAATTAACATTTCGATAGCACAGTTTGTATCGTAGCCATATATATTGAAGAAGTTTATACCAAAGGATATTATAACTCTCTGAGAGAGTGGTAGTGCACCCATCACTCTTGATAGATCATTGGATAGGTAAACTTTTTCGATTTCATTTAAATATTTGCAACTTTTCTTTGTTGCAATAGTTATAGCATCTCCACTTTCTGGGAAACCATACTTTTTTCCTAGGTGGTTTATCCTTTCTACTGCTGCATCTGTCCAAAGTAGCCAAAAGGGCTCTCCGTAATTTTCAGCAATCCATTTTGACACTATTAAGAAGCTATATAAATCCGGATACGTTATTAGAATTCTATCTCCTTCGCCCGAGATATTGAATACACTTTTCAGAACTTCCACTTCTAACACCCTACGATAGTTAATATTATAAAAAATAAAATTTTCGTTGAATAATAAAATTTCACATTTGTAATTCTAAAACGAGAATCTCGGTAGGGTGGTATCAAGTTAACACCTCCAGTAATTATAGAAAACCATAAATCTCTCTAACCAGCTGAACTGAATCAAAAGAACTTCTAGATGGAAAACCAGGATCTCTTTGTTCTTCCTTTTAACAGGGAAAAGAAACTTTCAACAGCATTTCTTAACCAAGTTTCATAGTTATAACTTAGCCCCAACCTTTGTAAGCCCATTCATACCAAATAACCTCTGTCAACAACGATCTCTGGTTTTCCATCACAGTATTTTAACACAAACACTACCTCAACCGATTGTAATACAACATAAACAGTTTACAAAACATATCTCAATTTCCAGGATTCAACAGCTAATTGAACAAAAGAAGATCTTAATTCTTTGCTTTAGAGAAGAAAATACAGATTTAACCAAACTTATCTCTCCAAAAGGTTGATGCTCAAGTTCCAAATTAAGGCTTTTAGAGCATCAATAAGCCAAGGAGCTTTGTCTATTATGAATTTAGGCTTATTATCGCAGTACTTCAACACTTATTTGATAAAAGACTTTGTAGTTGGATAATTCCTTGTTGTATAGATCTTCATCAGAATTAACTCGTTCCTTTCAACATCAACAACAGCATAGACGTAATACTTCTTTCTCCTTGCCTCAACTACTGCTTTATCTATTGCTACAAGATTTCTATGCTTTTTCTCTGTTGTAATTGGTAATTTCTCTTCGAACTTCTTTATCCAGTTCCATACTGATGTTTTAGAGACTGAATGAGGCTCAGATAAAATTTTGACAGTTCTCTTGCCGATGATGTTTGGATGTATGTTACTATGCTCAAGATTTTAATCTCCAAAGGTATTTTGTTCTTTTTAAAGATATCAAGCTCTTTCACAATTTCCTTTACTTTTAATATAATATATAATTTTTAGTATTTATAGCTTTATGATAATGTGGACAGGTCTAAGTAAAGGTAGATATGTAGTATCCTAAATTATTTCACATCCTTCATCCAACTCTTGTGAGAAAACGAAGAAAGCTAACGAACAAGAAGCCAAGGATAATCAGACAACTAAGCAAGAACACACCAATCAAGGAAAAAGCAGCAGTAATGAGAGTAGCAGAAAGAAGAATCTACCAAATACAAAAAGACAATACAGGGAGACAGGCAGAATCCCTGAACTAAAACGAGCAGGAAGAAAAGCTAAGCCAATAGCAAAGGAGACAGAAGAAACAATCCTAAAGGCTTACAGCAAGTACAAGCTAAACCCAATAATCCTTGAGAGGCTTATCGAGAGAGATTATAGCATCCACACCCACCATAACACAATCCACAAAATGATGCTTAAACATGGTCTGGTGGGTTACGAAAGGAAGCATTCAATGGAATTATGGCAGGGAGACTGGAAGAGAATTTTGGAAAATGGATGATAGCTTTCATGGATGATGCTTCCCGCTTGATCATCTGTTATAGCATATTTGATTCTGCAACAACCAAGAACACTATCAAAGTTCTAAAGAAAGAATTCAAGGAGTATAGCATACCAGATGAAATTCTTACAGATCTTGAGCAGTTCGTTGCTACAAAGAACAGATAAAAAGCTAAGCATTCTTTTAAAGAATTTCTAGCTAGAAATGGAGTAAGCATATCCCAGCGAGGATAAACCATCCTCAAATGAATGGAAAGATAAAGAGATTCTTTAGCTTGATGGAGCAGAAGCTTAACCAGTTTAATCCCATTGATGAGTTTGTCAACTGTATCACTTTTGTAAAACCTCACATCTCAACTTTGAAGAGCTAGAGACTCCTTATCAAGCCCCTATAAGGAAGTTACCTGCTGAGAAAGTGCTTGGATATGGGAGGTGGTTACTTGAAAAGGTTGACTGAAATTTCGAGATACCACACTAGTAAGGTAGATAGGAAAACATATAAAATCGTAATTACAGATTTGTAAGTGTGAGAAAAGTAGGGCCACGTCTAGTTATGATCATGGCACTAAATATTGCTAATCTTGTTGACTTAATTACTACTCTAACAGCTTTAAAGATGGGATACGTCGAGGGAAACATTCTCTTAAATTATCTGATGAATATATCTCTTGAATTAATGATATTTGTTAAGATTGCAATTCCTCTTTTAATATCAATCTTGCTGATTTATATGACAAGAAAGATTCCTTTTAACAATCAAGTTTTGAGTGGTGCGTATATGGGGCTTGTGATTGGGATAAGTTTTTCAGCTTTTATAATGGTAATCGTTTCTCTCCACAATATTTTGCTTCTTAACAACTACGTTAAGGAAAGTGGAGCAATCTTTTTAATTCTTTCAAAGATAATACTTGCGATCATTTAAACTCTAAACTTCATTTCATCCCAAATTTTTCCCCAAACATATACTTTTACTCTGTGTGCTCCTTGACTTAAGCTTACGTTGATACTTATCTCAACTACATCATATGGCTCCCACTGAGGGTTGCCTGAAAGAGATGTTAATGTGTAATCATAGTAAACACCATCAACAAAGACATCTATTACTTCCTCATCAAGGGGGATAACAGTCTCACCTGTATTTTTAACATATATTTTCAAAGGATTGACAGATACATTTTTTGGATCGTTTATTATAGTTATATCTCCAGCTATTGTGTCTATCAGATCCCTGTTTTTGATATAGAGAGCTTGAGAGATCTCATCGCTCATACTTATAAATAAGGTTGCTACAGTAGATGAAATTATCAAGGAAGCGGTAAAGAAGATTATATGAGATGTTGACACAGATGCCATAAAAATCACCAATATGCTGAAACGCCGTTATGGGTAACCACTTTAACTCTATTGGGCACACTGGTCACGCTTAAGTTTATGATTAACGTCTCTCTTGGGAGCCATATACTAACATTCTCCCCGTCAACTGTCGTTGACACGATACTCTGAGTCCGTATTTGCCCGTCTAATAATACATCTATTCCGTCTACAGATATTGCAACGCTACCATTGTTTTCAACGAATATGTTTAGATAACCGTTTGCGTAACTTACGTTTTTGATTTTTATAATTGTGTGGATTTGCTCATATTCAACCTCTGCACCCATTCTCTCGCCTCTCATAACTATTTTTTGCATAGTGCTATGGGTGGAGTAGATCATACTTGCGGAAACCAATATGGCTAGCAAAAGTATTACGCTAGACACTGATATTGCGAACCCCATAGCTCACAGGTAAAATCTCATTAACTCTTTCTTCCATTTTTTCAATCTCTTGAACGATCCTCTTGATATCTTCTACATCCAAATCGTTTCTGCTAAGTTTTGAGATATATATCAAGGACCATATGTGATCTTTCATAGAGGCTCCACTCTTTGTATTCTCATCCAACTGGGTATCTCTCATAATGTAACCTCTTGAGTAGTTTAAAAGAAAATCTTTTACATTTTTGCTTATCCACCCTATATCAACGTAGAAATCTAGTATTTCAGTAATTCTCCTTAGTCCAAAAGTGGTAACTAAATAATCTAGCCATTTTAGCACTACCACATCTGAAATATAATCTCTATTTATTCTTTCAAGATATATAGTGGAAAAAGCTGAATTTTGATTTAATATGTTGAAGTTGTAGTCACTATTTACAATTGGTTTGGCGGTGTTAGATGTATCTGATCCTGGTTTAAGACCTTCTGGGTTAAAATTAGAGTCACCTTCAATATTGGGGAGTGCATTTTCTACTTCCTTTACTTCTCTATTTAATTGATTGAAGTCATTAATTTCTGTATTAACGTCTTCCTTTACATTCTCACCTTTATTTTCTTTATTTTCAAATTCTTCCTGCTCTTCATCCAAATCCTGAAAAAAACTTTCGGGTTCTTTTGCGAGGATTTCATCTGGTACATCATCCTCTTTTTTACTTAATGCTCCAAAAATTCCAAAACCATCGGAATCAAAGCTCATTTCTGTGGCAAATGGATTTATACCCTCTGTTACAATCTCGTATATTCCTAAAAGTTTTCTTATATTTTCTTCAATCTCCTCAAGCCTTTTTCCGATCTCTTCATTCTCACCTTTTATTAGGTTTAGCTTCGATGAGATTAGACCTACTTCATTTTCTAAATCTTTAATTCTATTCTCAAATTCAGATATTTTCTCCGTTTTTGGCTCTTCATCAAAACTCTCAGAAACATCTTCAAATTCTTCGATATCTCCTATTTCCTCCTTGAATTCATCATCAAGCTCTTCTGATGGGAGAGCAAGTTCATCTTTTTTTGATTCAGAAAGTTTTTTTAGTGTCTTTTTTAGCATAGTGACACCTCCATTGTTATTACTATAATCTTAAATGTAGTATTTTAAATTTATCTTAAAAAATGAAATATCTCTAATGAAATTCAAGAATGGTAATTAGTTGTTTAATAGCAAGTTTTATAGTTACGATTGTTATTATAGTAATGAGAGGAGGTGATAGAAATATTCTCGGTAGATTTAGAAAGTATAGATCAACTTAACGAAAAATTGGGTGGTGGATTACCAGAGGGGGCTATAGTATTGATAGAGGGGGAATATGGCTCAGGTAAAAGTGCCATAAGTCAACGATTTGCATACGGATTATGCGAGGCAAATCATAGAGTTACTTTCATCTCTACTGAACTTCCAATTAGGCAATTTCTGACCCAAATGCACTCTTTGGGGTATAAAAGGATAGAGACACATCTGCTTAATGAAAGAATATTTTATCTCTATGCTGATCTCGGTAAGTTTAGAGGTAAGAGAGAGTTGCTTAAAAGAATGATGGATGCCAGAGCGATCTGGAAAACAGATGTTATAATCATTGACACATTCGATGCCATACTCCGAAATGATGCAAATTTTGATGCATTAGTAAAGCAAGATAAGGGAAGAAGCGCTGCTTTGCAAATTATATCTTTTTTTAGACAAATGATTGGAAAGGGGAAAACAATTGTAATAACAATTGATCCAACAAACTTGTCTGATGAAGTTCTCAATCCTTTTAGAGCCATTTCTGATGTGTACCTTGAAATAGAGATGATCGAGATAGGAAATGAGGTAAGGAAGACTATAAATGTGAATAGATTTGCAGGGATGGGTTCTCAAGTTGGAGACAAGATTGGATTCTCTGTCAGAAGTGGGATAGGGATTGTGATAGAGGCGAGGGCGATTATTTGATGCTCCAAAGAGAGCTAAAGAATCTTGCATATAGGTATCCACACCTTAGAGATCATTTGATTAGTTTTAAGAGGATTACGGGGAAGTATCCAGAGTATAAGGAAGTTTTAACAGATGATGACAAAAAATTGAGGAGACCGAATATTATATACCCCATAGGAGATATACTATTCGCCCACGTTTGGGGAGATGGTTTCAATGAAACAAGGTATTACATAATAGAGCCAAGGTTAAACGAGGATGAAAAGGAGAAATACAAGGTTATATTAGAAATCGTTCTAGAGAGGGCAGTTTATGTATCTCCTTCTTCAGACGAGGAATTCACAGACGTGCTCGAAGAAATTCTTTATGAATCTGTTAAGATAGTGAGGAAAAAAGTAGTCGAGAAAAAGGAGCCAAAAAAGATACCAATCTTTGGGAAATTTTTTAGAAAAAGCAAAGTAGAAGTTACAGAAGAAACATATGAGAAAATACGCTATAGACTGAATAGAGACATAGTAGGTCTTGGACCACTTGAACCTCTTTTGAGAGACAGGTATTTTGAAGACATTCATGTGATTAATAGGGAAATAACTTACGGTGTACACAAAATCTTTGGAATGGTTAGGACTAACGTAAAGTGGGATGGTGAAGAGGAATATGAGAAGTATCTCAAAGCATTAGGGGAGAGACTTGGTAAACCTATAAGTGATGCCCGACCAATAATTGATGCTAAGTTACCAGATGGTTCACGTCTAAATCTCATTTACAGTGATGATGTATCTTTTAGAGGGGCATCGTTGACTATTAGGAAGTTTAAAGATGTTCCAATTTCTGTAACTCAATTGGTTAAATGGGGCACTCTAACTCCAACCCTTGCAGCATACCTATGGCTTGCTTTGGAGAATGATATGAGCATAATAATTGCCGGTGAAACTGCAAGTGGTAAAACAACGACTCTAAATGCCATTTTAACTTTTATTCACCACGATGCAAAAATATATACTGTAGAGGACACTCCTGAAGTTATACCTCCACATAGTCCTTGGCAGCAGATGGTTACTAGAGAGGGTGAAGGAAGAGGGAGTGTAACAATGTTTGATCTCTTGAAGGCTGCATTGAGAAGCAGGCCAAATTACATAATAGTTGGTGAGGTTAGAGGTGAGGAAGGTAGGATAGCTTTTCAGGCTATGCAGACAGGACATCCGGTTTTATTTACATTTCACGCAGCCACGATAGAATCTCTTGTCCAGAGACTAACAAGTGATCCTATTAACATTCCTATGGCTTTTATGGGTAATGTGAACATTGGTGTTTTCCAGAATTATATTAAAGGAAGGGGTGTAAGGAGAGTAACAAGTGTACATGAGATCGAAGGTTATTCTAAGAAATTTGATGGAGTTGTGACAAGGGAGGTATTTGAATACAATTATACTACTGATCAAATAATATTTAAGGGATTTGCAAACTCATACATACTCGAAGAAAAAGTTGCAGAGAAGATGGGATTTGCAGACAGGAGAGAAATATATGATGCTCTAGGCGAGAGAGCCAGAATCATTGAACGCATGGTTCAAGAAAGAATCCTTGATTACCATGAGGTAAATGAAATAATCAAAGCATACAGACTGAGTGGTTTAGAGGGTTTACCTTTCAGTATTTACTAATATGGACTCAGTTTTTAAAGTTACGGGAATAGAACCGAAAATTTATTTGTACAAGATTGCACTACCTTTAATTTTAGCTACAACATTATCTGGATTAGTTTTGTATGTTTTTTCAGGAAATCGTTTGGGAAATTTTTCGTCAATTCTTCTACTTTTAACACTCCTTGGGGGTTTTTTGGCTGTTCTCTATCCAAAATTGGTACTTGATAAAAAGAGAATTGAGATAAATCAAAATCTTCACTGGTTTATTACTCACATAGGGACACTTTCAACTGCAGAAGTTGAAAGAGTAGGGATCTTTGAGGCAATAGCAAAAAATAAAGAATATCAGGAACTTTCGAGACAGGCTGGAATTATAGTAAAACTTGTTAAGGAGTTTGGATTAAGTTTGCCTGAAGCGTGCAAGTTTCAAGCTAAAAGATGTCCAAGCAAAGTTTTTGCCAGTTTTCTTGAAAGACTGGCTTATAATATAGATGCTGGTCAATCGCTAGAAGATTTTTTAATGAGGGAGCAGGATGTTTTAATGAATGAATTTGAAACATTGTATATTAATGCTCTTAAAGATACAGATATCTTTAAAGATTTGTTTCTATCAATGGTTCTATCTATAGCTTTTGCGGTAGTTTTTGCAACTGTTCTTCCAGCCTTAACGGGTACATCTCCAACACTCATACTAGCTGGAACTTTAGTTTTATTCGCAATTGTTGAGTCAGGATTCATATATGCGATAAAAATGAGGGTGCCTAAAGACCCTCTTTGGGCAAAATTTGATGTAAAGACAGAGATGGAGGAGAAGATAGACTTCTATTTACCTTTATCTTTAATCGGAGTACTTATTCTTATGATAATCGATTTTAAATTTATTTTTGGTGCAAAAATTCCATTTACAGATTTAGAAGTGCCATTAATACTAGCACTTGCAATACCACTATCACCACTTATACTTCCAGGAATTATATCAAGAAAATGTGAAAAAGCGATGAAGAATAGAGACAAAAGCTTTCCAAGTTTCATAAGATCTTTGGGAGCTGCTGAAAGTGCAAGGCAAACAACAACCATTCATGCCTTGAGGACTTTACAGCGTAAGGATTTTGGTGCATTAACAAATGCTGTTAGAAATCTTTATAGGAGACTGAACATGCGTGTAGATCATGAGCTTTCTTGGAGGATTTTCATGAGGGAATGTGGAACATTCATGATTAGAAGGTTAAGTGAGATGTATCTAGAAACGAGAATTAAAGGAGGTATAGCAGAGAAAATAGGAGATCTAATTGCAAGAAATGGAGAAAGAATAATCGCTTTAAGGATGCGAAGATCTCAAACTACGACAACCCTTATAGGCGTTCTTTATGGTATTACAGCATCTTTGTCCTTCGCATTATTTATTGGAGTAAAAATCATAGATATTATGGGTAAATCGCTTGTGAGTGCTGAACTCTCTGGAAATTTGGAAGCTATTAATGTTATAAATTTACAACTCTATAATATACCATTGGTTAATTTTATGATATCTTTAATTTTGATAATTCATTCAATGCTCTCCGCAATAATGATAAAGGTTGTTGATGGTGGGCATCAAGTTAATGGTTATTTCCACTTCGTTGTGATGGTTTGGATATCGGCAGTTTCTGCCTTGCTTACTGATATTGGATTGGGAGGGGTGGTAAATATCTAAGGTGATAAAATGAAGACGATATATGAATTACAGAAGAGAAAAAAAGTTGACGAGATAATTGATATTATCAAGTATTCAAAGAACGATGCAGTTAGAGCACGAGCAGTAGAAGTTTTGGCTTATATGGACGATGAGAAAGCAATCAAAGAATTATTGAATATTGCTATAAGTGAAGAGAAAGAAATGGTGAGGAATTCAGCGATAAGAGCGATTGCATGGTCAAACTTGAAAATTTTGAAGATGTTTCTTGAGAAATTAGAGAGTAAAAAAATTAAAATTAATTCTATGCTTGTAAATCGTCTGATTGAAGCGCTAAGAAGTAGTAACAAAGATATAAAAGTGTATGCAGCTATAGCACTTGGGAGAATTGGTGATTTGAGGGCATTGCCATATCTTATAGACGTGCTAGAAGACAGCTCAGCTGAAGTTAGAAGAGCATCAGCCTTGGCGTTAGGTATGCTTAGGAATAATGCTGCTGTTAATGCTTTAATGAAAAGACTTGATGATGAAGATGTGGAAGTTAGAAAAGCAGCTTTAGAAGCTCTAAACGACCTGAATTTTAATTTGAGAGTTGGAGATATTGATAAGATTGCTAAATGTTTGAATGATGCAGAACCACGTGTTAGGGAGCTTGCTACAATAGTACTTGAAAAAGGAGGGGATAATGCAATAGAGCCTTTACTTAAAGCTTTAAAGGATGAGGTTAGGGAAGTCAGAGTTACAGCACTCCAATCTATTCTCGCTTGTTTGGCAAAGTCAAAGAGAGGTGAAGAACTGAGGAAGAAAATCAATGAAAAGATAAGTGGTGATTTGGCAGATGTTGTTTTAGAGACACTCGAAAAAACTCAGAATAAAGCAATAAGAAAGAATGCGATATGGTTACTTGGTCAGATATCAAGTAGTAGGGGTGCTGACCCTCTTCTAAAAATACTTGAATCTGGAGATAAAGATGAAAGGATAATTGCTGCAACTGCATTAGTAAAAATTCCTAATGTAATAGGGAAGTTATGTGAATTGACCAAACATAGAGATGAAGAAGTAAGGAGGTTAGTTTGCTGGATTTCAGGTATGATTGGAGATGAGAGGGCAAAAGAGGTTTTGAATTTTGCTTTGAATGATTCAAGTGAGTCCGTTAGGCGTGCAGCTTTTCAAGCCATTAGTAGGGTCGAAAAGTTTAAGAATTATATACAGTGAATAAATTTTTAAAGGGATTTGTATGGAAGTGGGGAATGCAAAGAATGTAAAGGAAATAAAGGTAGAAGATATGGTTGGGAAGTTCATATCACCTCTTATCTCAGGTAGTAAAAGATTTGTAGATGCTAAGTGGATTCTAGCAAGGATAATCCTCTCGAATAAGAATATTTGGATGGTTGGGAAAAACATTAAGAAGAGAATTCCACTTCCAAGTATAATTGACTTGGGTGGTAGGCTGGATTTAAACCAAGAAATAGCTAAAACCCCCTTCTACCTACTTATAAGACACACAGATAATGAGAATCACATTAGTTTAATTACAGGAAGTAGAAAAGATCTCGAGAGATTTAAAAATGCGATCATTCATGTGATTTTAAATGGAAAAATTGTGTATGTGAAGTATCCAGTTAAGAAGGGGGGGGTTGTACAAACAAATGTTAATTGGGAAAAAGCTCAAATTGTTATAAAGGATAATAAGCTAAGACTAGTTACAGAGTCTGGAAAGCTGATAAAAATTGAGCCAGATAAAATACAACTTTTGAGAAGAGAAGATAGGGAATTTAATGGAGAAATGAAAAAGGTAATTGACATTCAGTTTAATGAGTTTGATAGAGAAAGTAACATGGAGTACACAGTCGAGTGTTATATTTATGGAAGAGGAGAAATTCTTAATATTATTCATCAGTTTATATATAGTGGCTTTGATAAAGTTTCTGCCGATATACAGCTTTCTGATGTAGAAAAACAGATAATAATGTCTTTGTATACTGGCGTCTCTCCTTTCGAGATACCAAGTTTTCTTGGACTTGATGTTGAGAAAGTTGAGGAGATTTATGACAGACTTATAAAGCTCGGAGTTTTAAAGGAGGTTAGGAAAAGAAAGGAAGTCACCCTCACAATGAGGGGTAAAAATCTTGCTAGTGAGGCTTTATCTGAGTGAGACTAAATCCTTTATCAGTGCAATGATTACGGGAATTGCCAATGCAACGTGTCTAGTTTTAAAATTCCAGATGTATTCTGGGATGTAAAAGGGTAGGAGTGATATAAGGCTTTTAGAAGTGTAGTAGAAATATAGATTATTCGCTGTTAGATAAATTCCATAAATTGCAAAGACGATTATAAGGGTTAAATGGGCATATTTTAGGTGAACCCCTTCAAGTTTTGGTATTATCGATCCAATCCCTAGAAGAAATAAAGAGAGGAAAAAAATTGCTGTATAAATAATGGCTCTTTTTGCTAAAGTAAATAGAAATAATGTATCCATAACATTGAATGTAAATGAACCAACCTCTAAAACGTAATCTGAGTAAGCGTAACTTATGACATAAAATGCAATTCCTAAAATCAGAAACACTACAAAAATTCTGTAGTGAGTCTCAAATTCCATAAAGAAAAGATATATAATGGTTACTTTAAAGTTTCTCAAGGACTTCTATCATCCCATTTATATAAGGAAACACATATATTTGACATTTAATGTCTTCTTTCTTAGCATAGATATGAGAACTAAAAACAAAAGCATACTCGTCCATTTCTCTCAATATAGATTCGATTTCAGAGGCATTTATCAAATTTGGTGTTGAGATGTCGATCTCTGTTTTAAGCAAATTTGCCCACCCATCTATAAAAGAGCTAGTTAGTATGTTTCCGATCTCCTTTATTGCCGATATTTCGATCTCTGAAAAACCTCTGTTGCTATCACTTTCAATTCCTTGCAAGAGTAGTCTTGCTACTTTCTTCGCTCCCTCGTGAGGAAAATAAACAAGGAGATTGCCAGACGGCAATCCAGTAAAAGTAAGATAGACGCAAATTCCATCATCCATCTCTTTAGGGAAATCACGCGTGGTGATGAAATCGATCTTTGAAATCCTCATCTCTACGCCTATTCCTAACATTATGGAAAGGTTTCTTGCTATTGTCTTTGAACCTTCTTTAGCTATCTCATTTAACTTTACTAACTTGGTTATGTCTATCTTCATTTGATCACCTTCTAAGCACTTCTTGGATAGCCTCTATTACCTTTGGCGCTTGATATGGTTTAGTTATGTACCCGTCTGCTCCTGCTTTTATGGCCTGCTTCATTTTCTCTTCTTGACCCACTGATGTACACATCACAACCTTGGCCTGTGGATTTACCTTCTTTATTTCTGCTGTTGCAGATATGCCGTTTTTAATCGGCATTATTATATCCATTGTAACTACATCTGGTTTCAATTCCATGAACTTTTGTACAGCTTCAACCCCATTTTCTGCCTCACCAACAACTGTGAAATGCCCCTCAAGTATTTTTCTGAGTAATTTTCTCATAAATTCCGAGTCGTCAACTATCAAAACCTTAACCATATCCTCACCCTGGTTTTGCAATAAAGGAGTAAGAAATCAGCAAAAATCCCATAGATAAAGCTCCTAATATGAGCGGGGTGACAATGTTTGGCATTACAACCAATTCAAGTAATGAAGCAATTAGAGTTAAGAAACCACTAATTGCAATAAAAGAGAAGCCGGCTAAAAGCCACAGCATATCTTTTCTATGAGTAGAGATGTGTGCTTTTATAATAATGCCCATAACAAGCAAACTTCCTCCGATTAAAGCAAACCCAAATAAAAAATATAAAATTAAAAAATAATAATTCATATTTCATTCCCCTGTTTACGATAGATCAACTTTCGTCTTTCCTGCAAGAGATTCTGGAATTACAGCCTGCCAAGTTGTTGTTGCTCCAGTTGGTGGAATTATTTTTATTGTTGCAGTCTCACCTTCTGGTAAACCATTTGACCATCCACCAAGAGCTGAAACCTTTATGTAGATCTTAACCACATCTTCTTGACTGTTAAGGACGAGACTGCTTGTACTAATCGAGTTATCATCATCCTTCACCTCTGTAACAACGAATTGACTACCCCAAGTTACGTTGGCAGCATCAGTAATGGTTGTCCCACCACTTGCGGTTTTGTTGCAAGTAAGAAGTTTGCTCACCTTCTTGTCGATGTATTTTATCACTGTTCTATTTAGGTCGATGTTTTGACTACCTGGTCTAAGTTTCACTGTAAAGTTAATCCAGTTTACATAGTAGCTACCTCCACTACTTGTTACGTGTCCAGTGACAGTGGGTACGTTAACTCCTGTTGAGGTTTGTTCAGTAGCCTCACTTCCTGTTGTTTGAGCCCTTTCTTGTAACAATCCGGCTGTGTTGATTAAAACAGTAGCTGCTATTGCTGCAACAAGTACCATTGCTATAAA
>MTMO01000057.1 GCA_002011235.1 Archaeoglobus sp. JdFR-27
ATCCCGCCTCCCGGATTTGAACCGGGGACCACGCGATTACTGCTCGTCCGAGCAGTGACAAACTACAGTCGCGCGCTCTGGCCAGACTGAGCTAAGGCGGGTTCTAAGTGCATTATAATTGGAAGGGAGAGGATATAAAAAATTTATGGGGGGATTAGTGTAGTAGTTAGTTGATTATATTTTGGATATTTCTAAGACGGACCTTATTTCTAATCCTATTCTAATGTTTTTTCCACGTTCGAATTTTCCAAAAATTCAATTAAAGGTCTAAATTTCTATGTACTCAAAACTCTCAAAACTCTCAAACTTCCAAACTTCCAAAATCAGAAAACTAAGAAAAACTAAAACTATTAAATCTACCTCATAACTACCAAATTGCATGAGCCTAAAAAACGAGAATTCTAACACCTCCCACGATGTAGGCCATGTTGAAAGGGTGAAGAGGTTAGCGATATACCTAGCAAAAAAAGAAGGGGCTGATGTAGAAGTCGTAGAAAAGGCTGCAGAACTTCACGACATAGCAAGAGACATGGAAAATCACTCCATTGAGGGGGCAAAAATCGCAAGGGAGATTTTGAAATCTAATAAATACGACGATAACTTCATTGAAAGAGTAACACACTGCATCGAATCTCACGCTTTCTCCTCTGGAATTAAACCACAAACTCTAGAGGCAAAAATTCTCAGTGATGCCGATAAACTCGATGCGATGGGAGCTATAGGAGTTGCCAGAACTTTTCTTTATTCGAAGGAGACTGCAAGAGGCATCAAAGAGACAATTGAGCACTTCGAAGAAAAGCTACTTAGATTGTATGGATTACTGCATACAGAAACAGCCAGAAAAATTGGGAAGGAAAGACATAGATTCCTGAAGGAGTTTTACGATCGGATAAAGAATGAACTCGATTTTAAGGATCTGGAGGGATCTTGAAGATTCCTTGAAGATTCTACAAGATTTTTGAGAAATTAAAGAGCTGGAGAAATGAACTAAAGTTGAAAAGATAATTAAACTAGATAATTAAATTAATTAATTAAAATTAAATTAAACTAAGCTAATTAAGTTGGCAAAAATAATAGGCAATAGTCTTTAAAAAACCTAAAAAATTAAAGAGAAGGTTGATAAATCCTTTTCAGATATCTTATCTTTTCGATCCTCTCCATTGCAAATGCATCGGCAGCCCTAGCGGTAGAATAATGTCTTGTAGTTTTTGCCATTTCTTCGCTCATTCTAAATATCTTCTTCAATCTTTCTCCAATCTTCTCGATTTCCTTTAGAAGTTTTTCTTTATCTGTAATTCCCTCATACTCTCTGCAAACAGCGATAAGACCTCCTGCGTTTATTATGTAGTCTGGAGCGTAGAGTATGCCCTTTCTCGCAAGGATGTCACCATGCTTATCAGATTCAAGCTGGTTGTTAGCCCCTCCAGCAATGATCTTGCAGTTCAGCATCTTTATCGTTGCATCATTTATTACCCCTCCCAACGCGCATGGGGAGAAGACATCACATTTGACTGAGAAAATTTCTGAGGGTTCAACTATCTCAATCTCCCTGAATCTCTCCTTGAACTCACCTATCTTTTCCTCATCTATGTCCGTGACAATGACTTCCGCTCCAGCTTCGAGCAACAGTCTTACCAACTCCCCTCCAACCTTGCCAAGCCCCTGAACTGCAACTCTTACACCATCTAAACTCGAATCACCAAAAACGTGGTCAAGGCAGGCTTTGATGCCGTGAAAAACACCATAGGCGGTGAACGGAGAGGGGTCAAGCTTCACACCTGTGACGAACTTGGTTTCTTCAGCGATAATCCTTATGTCATCAAGCGTTGTACCTACATCTTCAGCCGTGATGTACCTCCCCCCAAGGGATTGGATGAATCTTCCATAGACTCTCAGCAAAGCTTCATCTTTGATCTTTGGATTTCCTATTATAACCGCCTTCCCTCCTCCCAAATTCAATCCAGCTCCAGCCGCTTTCATCGTCATTGCCTTTGCCAGTCTCATAGCATCTTTAAGAGCATCCAATTCAGTCTCGTATTCCCAAAATCTTGTACCACCGAGAGCTGGACCAAGAATAGTACTATGGATTGCCACTATCGCCTTCAGTCCGGTATTCTTATCTTGGAAGAACACTACCTCTTCAAAATCATCTTCCTGCATGAGATCAAACGTAAAACTTTGCAGTAACTGCATCAACCTCACCTTCCACAAGTCTTGCAAGCTTTTCCCACTTTTTGATTACATACTTCTTTATTTCAGCGATTTCTCTAGCTGTAAGATGGGAAAACCTTCCCTGAGAGAGTAAATATTCTTCAAGGTCTTTCATCTTCCTTCTTCCCTCCGCTATCGACTTGCTTACACCCGTAAATCTAAACTCTCCTTCAATAGACTCAAAAAGAATCCACATACCAGATTCGACTGCAAGCTTACCCATCTTGATCGTTTTGTCCATCGGAAATCTCCAGCCTGGCGGACATGGAGCTAGGATCTCAATATATCTAAAACCTCTAATTTCCCTAGCCCTCTTTACTTTCTCATAGAGGTCTTTAAGGTATCCAATAGATGCTGTCGAGACATAGGGAACTCCATGGGCAAGCATAAGTTCAGAAACATCTTTTTTATGCTCCCTTTTACCTTTCCAGGTTGTAGTCGTCCATGCACCATAAGGAGTCGCTCCGCTTCTTTGAATCCCTGTGTTTGAGTATATTTCATTGTTGTAGCAGATGAAAAGTATGTCCTCCCCCCTTTCAGCAGCTCCAGATAAGGCCTGCAGACCTATGTCATAGGTTCCACCATCTCCGGCCCAGACAACAACCTCTGTATCCTTTCCTTGATGCTCAAAGGATGCTTTAATTCCCGACGCAGTTGCTGCTGCAGAAGCGAAAGCTGTGTTGAAAACAGGAACCTTGATCGCTGAATTCGGAAAAGGACCCATATACACGGATGTGCAACACGCAGGAATTACAAGTACAGCATTTCCCTCCAAAGCCTTCAATACAGTTCTCAAAGCAACCGTTGAAGGACAACCATGACAGGATGTGTTTCCTGGGAGAACATATTCCTCTCTTTCCATTTCAGAGAGTTTCATGATATCACCTCTTTAATCCAAATCTTCCTTTCAAAGAGGGCCCTTTCAAACGTTCTTTTTGTAACATCAATTCCACCAACTCCAACGATTCTTGGAGTAATTCTTTTAACAGGGGTAAAGGCAAGAGCAGATTTGAGTTCATTGTAAAGGGGCCCTCCCGAGCCAGGACTTATGGCCCTATCAAAAACGAAGATTTTCTTATCCTCAAGCAAGTTCTTCAACTCCTTTTCCGGGAAAGGTCTGAAGGATTTCAACCTTACAAGACCAGCTTTAATCTTCTTTTCCCTCAGACTATCTACTGCAACCTTAGCTTCAGACCCAATCGCACCCATCGTAACTATTACCTTCTCAGCATCCTCAGTTTTGTATTCATCAAGAATCAAAGGTGTTCTTCTTCCATACAGCTCATAAAACTCCTCTTCAATCTTTTTCATTAACTTAAGTGCCCTATCGTGAGATTTCTGGATACTATGTCTGAGTTCTGCAAACTCCTCCGGTGGAAGAATATTACCATGAGTGAATGGATCTTCAGCATCAAGCTGCCATACCGGTTCATATTCTGAAAGAAAGTCATCAAACTTCGTTAATTCAACAGGCATTGAGGTGTGGGATAGAACAAAACCATCGTAGCATACCATGGCCGGCAACAAAACCTTCCTGTCTTCAGCAAGCCTATAAGCCATTGCAATCGTATCATAGATTTCCTGGTTACTACTACAATAGAACTGTATCCATCCGGTATCTCGCTGACTAAGAGCGTCGCCAAGGTCCGCCCATATGTTCCACCCCGGTCCTATAGCTCTATTTGCAACGGCCATAACAATGGGGGTTCTAGCGTTCGTGGCCCAGTGAAGCATTTCATGCATATAAGCCAATCCATGACTCGAAGTCGCTGTAAAAGCTCTGGATCCCGCTGCACTGGCCCCTATGCATGCTGCCATTGCAGAGTGTTCAGATTCAACTCTAATGAACTTTGCTTGCATTTTCCCATCTTCAACTAGCCTTGACAACGTCTCAACTACTGGTGTGGCCGGAGTTATCGGATAGGCTGCGACAACTCTGACTTTTGAATTCATCGCTGCATAAGCTGCAGTCTCATTACCTGTGAGAATTTTAACTTCATACATCCACAAACACCTCCCTCTCCGAGGCTATAGCCTTCTTCGGACAAACCGTGGTGCAAACCAAGCAACCCTTGCAGTAATCGTAATCTATCTCAACGTGCTCGTTCAGCCTTATCGCTGATTCTGGACAGTGAATCCAGCAGTTTAAGCAGTCGTTGCATTTCTCATAATCTATTTCAGGTCTGAAGTCTCTCCAAAGCTTAGTTTTACCCGCAACTCCTTCCGCTGGAGTCGAGATTGGAAACTCCACCTTGATTTTCTTCTTTCTCGGATAACTCCGCTTACCAGAACCATGAACGAGCTTAATCGAAGCAAGCTCGTAGGCTTCCTTTATCGCTTTGACGTTTCTCTTGCCTTCTTTACCAAATTTTTTCCTAACGATTCCTTCCAAGACCTCAATCTTCAATGGAATGTCAGCTCTCAGTAATGCTCCAAGCATCGGTGTATTTACCACAGGCAATCCAGCGACAAGTAAATCATTTTTAATAGCAACCCCTGTCGCATCCACAGATACAATGTTAAGATAGTCCTGGTCAAATACGAATTCATCCGGAGCTTTAGTTGTATTGACAACTATTGTACCACCTTCCTTTACACCTCTGAAAATGTCAACAGCCTTCAGTATGAGTGGGTCAAGAACAACAACAATATTGGGGTGGTAAACCTGACTCATTTCATAAATAGGTTCATCTGAGATTCTAGTAAATGATACAACAGGAGCTCCTCTTCTCTCTGCGCCAAAAAAAGGCATTGACTGGCCATAATATCCTTCTAAACTTGCCGCTTCCGCTAGAAGCTTGCTAGCTGTGACTGCCCCCTGGCCACCTCTTCCGTGAAATCTGACACTTATCAACATATAAATGATTATCTGTTAAAATACCTATATAACATAAGGAGCGAACATGTTAGATTTTTTAAATTAATATTTCGGATCGATCTAATACATGCTCCTTCCAAATCAGATATCCGATAGGTATGATTCCCTTTCCTTGATTTCCTCCACAAACCTTTTGAGAATCTTCTGTTCAGCCGTTCTGATGTGATGTAGGCATGTCGATTTAGCGATTCCAAACCTTTCTGATAGTTCGTTAAGATTCATTTTTCTCGGCCAATCAAAGTATCCACTTTTATATGCCTCGAGCAAAACCTTTTTCTGCTTGATAGAGAGGTTTGAAGATATCTCCTCTATGAAATCTTGAGGTTTTTCATCTAGTGATTTTAGCCTCGAAACACTGAGGACTTCAAATTCTATACCTTCCATCTCACCCAATCTCTCAAATGTCTCTTTGAGCTTATCATCGTAAATCAGTAAAGTCCAGTATTCGTGTCCTTTGCTGATTATGATATTCGTGGGCATGAATTCCAAAGAAAAGACATTCTCGTAAAACGTAGATTCCGTTGGGAACCTCCCATGGATGTAGGCTTCGAGATCGCTTTTCCCAATAACAAGAACGTCCTTTGCCAGATGCTCAAATTTTTTGATGTCAGAAATGTATTTTTTAAGGGATTTATAGTTCTCTGCCACAAGCTTAAAATTCGCCCTAATCTCTTTGCCTATCTTGAACGCCCCCTCTACCGAAAGGTAAACCTCCGAATTTATCTTTGTGGTCTCAATTGACCAACAACCTGGATGCCAGAGTTTTAAAACGACCTTTTTCAAACCTTCCATCTTAGAGATATTTTCGTTCTAATCCAATATAACTTTAATTGAATTCTGCTTTTAAAAAAATTGAAGAAAAATTATTGAAATTATTCCTCACAAACATCAATCGTAATTGCTCCAGTGGGACAAACTTCAACGCATGAACAACATTCCGTACATCCATCTGGATTTACAGGATCAGACTTGCCTTCGTCATCAAATTCGTAAACATCACCGGGACAAACGGTGATGCATTCTCCACATCCATCACATTTATCCTTATCTACTACTATATACACCATATTATCACCTAATAGTATATTGGGTTAATGCTTGAAAAACCTTTCGTTTATAGCCTCTGAAATGATTTTTAATAAAAAATTTTAAATAGGGTGGGAATTGAGTATAACTATGAAATGTGACCTGGGAAAGATCAAAACAGATGAAGAGGTAAAAAGTATTGAAATTAAGGTAGAGGGGCTCAACATAGACTTTCGGCTCGCAGAGAAGATCTCAAAATTAATTGCCAAAGAAAAGAATTTTGAAATGCTTATCGCATGGTACGATCCAAAAAGAGATATTCATTACCCCAACGTGGACTGCTGTGGAGATGATGAGCCGGCATGGTATATTTACGGAAAGAGTAGGGGTGGGAAACTACTCATAGATGTTAACGACTACCTGTTTTTCTTCGTTTAAATTTCAAAAATCCAAATGAGATCAAGAAAAGAAGAATTACTATTCTTCAATCAGAATCTTGCCCTCGTCGATTTCTTTCTGGACTTCTTTCGGATTCTTGCCTTCAACCGTCACACCCATTGAAAGACAGGTACCAAGGACTTCTTTCACAGCATTTTTCAGGTCGTAACTCAGTACTTCACTGACTTTCATCTTTGCAATTGCCTTTACCTGCTCAATTGTCAGGTTTCCTACGGTTTCCGATCCGGTCTTGCTCGAACCCTTGGAGATACCCAATTCTTTTTTGATCAAAGCTGTTGCTGGCGGGATTCCAACTTCGATATCAAAGCTTCGATCATCATGCACAATCAGCTTGACGGGGACAGAAAGCCCATGGAAATCCTTTGTTGCTTCGTTAATTCTATCGACGACTTCTTTAACATTCAATCCAAGAGGTCCTATTGCCGGCCCCAATGGGGGTCCCGGAGATGCCTCTCCTCCTGGTACTAAGACTTCTACAACTCTAGGCATTGCTACACCTCCTCTTCCATTCTATCAATCACCCTTACGTGATCGGCCTTAACCGTAATTGGAATTGGAACAACTGCATCTATCAGCTCAACCGTTATCTCATTCTTAGCCTCATCTACACGCTTAACAACCGCCATCTCACCCTTAAATGGTCCTGAGACAATTTCTACTCTGTAACCTTCCTTTATCTGTTCAGCCGCCTTTCTTGGAACGAGAAAATGCTCTATCTCGTGGAACCCTACTTCTCCTTTAACGACTCCTTTGACGTGGGGAACTCCCCTTATAGCCTTCAGGATGTCTTCCATTCCTTCCGCTTCCACAAAAACGTATCCCTTGACCTCTTTCGGAGACATTATTGAATAGACAGAGAGCTGATACTTCTTTACAGCCATTTCCATCAGATTTGCCACAACCTTCTCTTGGTTCGCAGTCGTTTTCAACAAAAAAAATCTGCTCATTTTTGCACCTTACACGAGTATTTGAATAAGAACGGTAAGCAGATAGATGAGAAAACCTATTACTCCAACAAAAAACATCACAGCAATGGATACCTTTGTTGTAGTGAAGAATTCCTCTCTATCCGGTTTCCTCGTCATCTTGAGCACGTTATAGTACTCCTGAAGCTTTTTCTGAATACCACTATTACCAACCATCCAGTCCATTTAAATCCCTTGGGTATTTGAAATTTTTTGTGTGAAAGGCATGATTTTCGAAAGAGTATTTTGGTTTCTTGAGAATTATAAGATTATAAGATCCCGAAGATGATTTTAATTAAAAGTTGAAGTGCATGAAGTAGAGGTTACACAAGATAGAAAAAGTTAATTCAATAAAAAATGTTATGGCTTTTCTCGGATCATTTTATTTTAATTATTTCACTTTAATTTCACTTTACTATATCTATTCCGAATCTCTTTGTAACCGGCAAACCTTTTCTTCCCAAAATCTGAGGAGATTTAACACCAGTTACTATCACCAGAGTTTGCATCGTATTCTCTAAAGTTGGATCGATCATTGCACCCCAGATTATTCTTGCATCAGGATCTACCTTACTATAGATTTCCTCCACAACACTCTCTGCTTCCTCTATCGTCATGTCAGGACCTCCTGTAACATTTACCAAGGCTGCCTTAGCTCCAGAAATGTCCACCTCGAGCAATGGACTCTTCAAGGCCTTTCTGACCGACTCCGCAGCTTTATCCTCTCCACTCGCCTCTCCAAGACCTATCATCGCAACTCCACCCTTCTCCATTACCGTTCTGACGTCTGCGAAGTCGAGGTTAACCAAAGCAGGTTTCGTAATAAGCTCAGTAATACCTTTGACGGCCCTCATCAGAACCTCATCTGCTACTTTGAAGGCAAGTTGGATCGGATAGTTTGGAACGACTTCAAGCAATCGATCATTCGGAATAACAATAACCGTGTCTGTGACTTCCCTCAGTCTTTCAAGACCCGCCTCAGCATTCTGTCTCCTTATAGCTCCTTCAGCCGAGAACGGGAAGGTTACAACCGCTATGGTTAAAGCCCCCGCCTCTTGAGAAGCTTCAGCAATAATAGGGGATGCTCCAGTTCCTGTACCGCCTCCAAGGCCACAGGTTATGAAAACAAGATCTGCACCATCAACAATCTGTTTAATTTCATCCTCATTCTCTCTAGCTGCCTCCTCACCGATCTGAGGCAAGCTTCCCGCTCCAAGACCCCTTGTCCTTTTCTTTCCTATAAGAACCCTTCTGTGAGCTTTTGTATAGTAAAGATGCTGCACATCTGTGTTGACAGCATAAAGGTCAGCTCCTACTATACCTGCTTCATACATTCTCGTAATTGTATTACATCCACTTCCACCAACACCAATCACTTTGATAACAGTCTTCAATTCATGGAGAAGCTGAATTATTTCATCTTCAACTCCCTCAACAGGTTCACTTTCAATCTTAGCTCTCTTCTCCCGTTCAGCCCTTTGAAGAGCTTCTTCCACGATAGATTTCATATTCATCTCCCCTTGGTTAATTTATTCTTTACGAATAGTATATAAATCTTTGTTCTTAATTTTAAATGATGGTAGCCATCTATGGTAAGTTTCTGTACAGAGGAGAGATTATCGAAGCTGGAATTGAAATTGAGAATGGAGTTATAAAAGATATCAAAAAGACCATTGAAACTGAAAAAGTTGAGAAAATTGATGGCTTGATTTTACCTACCTCGATTGACGTCCATGTGCATTTCAGAGATTTTGAAGAGAGTGATAAGGAAACAATCGAGTCTGGCTCATTATCTGCCCTTTATGGTGGGAACTGCTTAGTAGTCGATCAACCTAACACAAATCCCTTCGTCGACAATTTCGATGAGTACGAAAAAAGAATGGAGATAGCTGAGAAGAAGTCATATATAGATTATACCCTTAACCTTGGTCTGACGTTAAAAAACTCTGAAAGAATTCACGAAATAATCAAAAAAATTGAAGAAAAATATAGAATTCCTGCTGTTGGTGAAGTGTTTCTTCAACACAATAACCCAGAATTCCAGATCCCATATGATGTGCTCGAAGAAACAAGAAAGAAGATTTCTAAGCTCATAACTGTCCATGCAGAAGATCCTTCCCTGATCCAGGATACAAGACCTCCAGAAGCGGAAATTGAAGCTGTAAAAAGATGCTTAGAATTTGGTGATTTTCATTTCTGCCATGTCTCAACCTACGATTCAGCTGTCCTCATCTCTGACACGAATTCAACATTTGAGGTGACACCCCACCATATATTACTGAATTCGGAAGATCTCAAGAGATTTGGAGAATTCTCAAGGGTAAATCCCCCCTTGAGGGATAAAGTTGAGGCTGAGATGCTATTTAACGTTCTCCAGCTTGCTGACATACTCGCTTCAGACCACGCCCCTCACACATTGGAAGATAAGAAAAATGGAACCCCAGGGTTTCCGGGAGTAGAGACGACTTATCCTTTGATGGTAAATTTGATGAGAAGGGGCCTCATTGGAATAAGAACTCTCACGAACCTGATGGCGATAAACCCAGCAAAAATATTCGGCTTTGAGAAGTATGGTGGCATTGAAATTGGAAATTATGCGAATTTCGCAGTTTTCAATCTGAAGGGGGTTTCAAAGATAAAAATAGAAAGATTGCACACAAAAGCTGAGTGGACCCCATTCGAGAATTTTGAGGCCGTATTTCCAGAAAGAGTCTACCTAAAGGGAGAACTTGCGTTATTAAATGGAGACGTGTTAATTGAACCCGGAATTCGTAAAAAAGAAGAGACTGATCCAGGAGAAGTTGAAGAAAGTGAAAAGAACACTGGCTCTAGTGAGAATTGAGCGAGAGGTTTTTAGATTCTCCTTTATACTCATTCGCTAATTCAATTGATCCGAAGGGAATTGGTGCTCTTGGTGGAGGACAGCAGCCCTCTCAGCCATCAGAAACTCCAGCAACACAGCACTCAGACCCCACAACCTATACCTACTGCCACTCTAAACCCACAAAAACATCTGAAGAGAAGAAATCGCCAGGATTTGAACTGATCGCTGCTATATTAGGAATATCGATGGCATTTGTTCTTAGAAAAAGGAAGTAGGATGTTAACAAAAATCCCTTCTAACAATTTTTTAATTTTTTATAAATTACAAAACCAATTTACATTTTCTCCAGTGGCTTGATTCCGAGTACCTCAAGTCCGTTTCTCAAAACAATTCTTGTGGCATCGACTATAGCAAGTCTGTGCATTCTCAACTCCTTTTCCTCTTTCAGCACGGGATGGAGTCTGTAAAAATCGTTAAATTTCATAGCGATGTCGAAGATGTAATCAGCGAATACATTCGGTCTGAGTTCTTTAAGAACCCTTTCAATAACATGGGTAAATTTTGAAAGTAATACAATGAGCTCTCTTTCAGCAGGAGTACAAAGTTCCCCCACGATTTCAATATCTGGCATCCCGTTTTCCACCGCTTTCCTGAGAATGCTACACGCCCTTGCATGGGAATACTGGATATAGCTTGCCGTTTGCCGCTCAAAATCCAAAGCCTTCTTCCAGTCAAAAGTCATCGGTTTTTCGGGAGCGAGCTTAACGAAGTCGAACCTGAGAGCTCCGATTGCAACGCTTTCAGCTATCTCCTTTTTTTCCTCATCAGACATCTCTCTATCCTTTATTATGACATAAGCCTCATCGTAAACCCTTTCGATGAGCTCATCTGCGGAGATGAACTTGCCCTTCCTAGTGCTCATCGAACCCTCAGGAAGAGAAACAAATTCGAAAAAGACTATCTCTGGTGGCTTTAGACCTAGAATTTCAAGTATATCGCTCAGCTGCTTACCAAAAAACTTGTGATCAGAGCCGAGAATATTTATGAATCTCTCAAAATTCTCATTTTTCCAGACATGGTATGCAAGATCTCTTGTTATGTAAAGGCTCGTTCCATTCTCTCTTCTCACCACAACATCCTTCTCAAAACCCTTTGATTTAAGATCAACATACCATGCCCCATCCTTCTTAAGCAATCCCAGCTCCTCGATCTTTTTCAGCACTCTATCAACGTAACCATTCCTTATGAATTCCGATTCCCATACAACTTCATCATGGTGAATGTTAAGCCTCTTGAGTGTCTGTTTTATCCCCTCATAGGCCTTCTCAACCACTTCTCTGAATTCTTTAGAAACTTCTTCGTTTCCAAGTTCATATTCAAGCATTATCTCTTCAACTTCCCTTTCAATTTTCTCCTTCTCATTTTCGTCTTCTTCCATGATTTTGTTTATCGCGATGTAAGCGTCAGCGACTGCATGATCAGGTTTTTTATCGTTTAAACCGAATCTTCTTACACCTAAAATGGCTAAAGCTACTTGCCTGCCCATATCGTTCATATAATAGTGTGTATTCACATCCAAGCCAGCTTTTCTTAAAATCCTTGCCAGGGTGTCCCCTATTACTGAATTTCTAATATGCCCTATATGTAACGGTCCATCCGGATTTGCAGAGGTATGCTCAATTAAAACATCTCCCTGTTCCGTCATGCTTCCATAATCCTCATCTTCATCCAGAATCGTATTAACGACATCCTCCAAAAACTCATAACTCACGTTAAAGTTGATATAGCCATTTACGATTTCAATGCTTCCAACGTAGTCAGAAAGATTAGCAGCAATTGCATTCGTGATCTCCGTTGCGATCTCATCTGGATTTCTCTTCTGCTCTTTCGCAAGTTTGAAAGCTATCGTGCATGAGAGGTCAGCATGCTCACTCTCCCTAAGAAACCTGCTTACATCCATATCTAAAAATTTGGATAGTTCCGTTTCAATCTCTTTCTTAAAAACCCTGAACATTTCATCACCGGTTATTTGGTTTGAAGCGGAGGATTGCTGCTATACCACCAAAGGCGTTCATTAGCATCGCACCCTCCTCCGAGTCAGTGGAGATAAACTCAACCTTCGTGCCCATCGATTCGGCCATCTCGCTTAACTCGAGAACGACATCGGTTCGCTCGACTTCCTCCATCTCTATGCCATCCTTCTCGCATTTAGGCGGATTTTCGGTTCCTTCCTTAACCGTTACAATCTTCTCCTGCCCACAAACAGGGCATCGATATTTAACCCTCTCATACCTCAAATCTTCGCTGAGCAAGAGTGTTTCAACAGCTCCAAGCTCAAGGCTTTGTCTGACTTCTTCCTCCCCATAGGCTGCAAGTCCATCCTTCGCAACCTCCTGCAAGAATCTGCTAATAAGCCTTTTCTCCCTGATCAAATCCAATTCTTGCAACGCATCCTGAGCTTTTTCTACAAGCTCGAAAAGCCCACTTTCGTCTGTATAGCTTACATCGAAAAGCCCTATTACCCTTCGCTGGAGTTCGTGATGCAGATATTCTCCGCTATAGAACTCCTCCTTGGTTGGACTTGGTCCCCCAATAAGTACACCCACCAAATCTTTCAGATGTGGTAGCAGTGCTTCGCCTGCTTTGTCAGCAACCTTCTTGTAGAATTCGTGGATTGCGATCTCTCTCAGCCTCTCGAATCTCACACTGCTCTGACCACCCTGCCTGTGCTTACCCGGAACCATTGATGAGGTGTAGCTCAAAACCTCGATTCTCTTGCCCCTTAAAATTCCAACCGTAGCTTCTCTTCTGTCGATGACTATCAAACCGTAGATCTTCTTCTCTTTTAGCATCTCCTTCAAAGGCTCCAGATAGAAACTAGAATCGCAGTGATACTTGTATAGCGGAACTGGCTCTGGTGGTTCTATGATCTCAGTGACCTGCTTCTGTCTACCCCCTCCAAGATCGATGTTTCCACTCAATATAACCATCCCATGCTCTGGAGGTTTTTTGTAGTACTTTAATCGCTGGAGAATCGCTTCCAAACCAGTAATAACACTTGTTCTGGTTTGTTTTGACTTTATGTTCGAAGCCTGGCTTAGCTCACTTCTCAGCTGATTTGTAACGTCTGCTATATTTTTATCTGGTGGTATGTAGAGGGTTATAAGTTCCGTCCCCCGTCCTTTCATCTTTTCGAGGTCCTCAAGTTTTCTTTTAAACTCGTACGTCAGTTTTGTGCTCATAGACATCACTTTTCCTGTTTCATCATTTTATCTCCCTATACTTCACTTTATTTCAATTCCTTTTCATGTTCTGCCAAGATCTGATAGCCCTAAGAAGATCTATCTTTCGAAATTCGGGCCAGTAAACATCACAGAAATAAGCCGCTCCCCTTGCTGACTGCCAGGGAAGAAAATTCGATAACCTTTGCTCACCACCAGTTCTTATAACAAGATCAACAGACGCTTTTCCATCTGTATAGAGATATTTCCCAACGAGATCTGGAGAAATCTCTTCTAAATCTACCTTTCCATCCTTGACAAGCTTTAAAATCTTTCTGACAGCATCAACAATTTCCTGCCTCCCACCATAAGCGATTGCGATGTTCAGGAAAAATTTATTGTACTGAGACGTTCTTTCCTCCACTCTTTCAGCCGCCTCAAGAACATAATCTGGGAGATATTCTTTTTTACCTATGACCCTAACTCTAACTTCACTATCATGGATTCTTTTATCCTCTGCAAGTCTGTAAAGCTCTTTTCTAATTAGCTCAAAAATGTTCCGTTTCTCCTCTTCATCCCTCTTGAAGTTTTCTGTTGAGAAAGCATAAACTGTTACATTCTTTATTTTAAGATCCCAACACCAGTTTAATACCTCTTCAGCCTTTTTTGATCCAAAATAATGGCCAAGCTTTGTAGGCAAGCCTCTGCTTCTGGCATATCTTCTGTTTCCATCCATTATTATGGCTATGTGATTGGGCATCTTTTTCTTTAAAACCTCAGAAGCCAATTTTTTCTCATAGATACTGTAAATTAAACCGAGTCTCATCTTATCCCTACTCTTAACCTGAGCGTTTTAGGTACTCATTCAAGATCTTAACAACCAATTCTGAATATTCTGGTTTTAAGAAATATCTATTTTTGTTACCAAGCTCCATCTTTATTATCCCCAGTCTTGCGCTCATAAGGCCGATCATGGCTGAAACTCCTCTGGTTTTTATTTCAACCCCTCTTGACTGGAGTTCTTTATATATCTCTTCAGTTGTATACTTCTCTCCGCTAAGCATGAGTTTGAGCATTTCAACTCTCACACCCTTCTTATCCCTATCCAAATACTTTCTTAGTCTCGTTTCTATCTCCTTTTCCTTTCCGATTATTTTCTCCTCCATATTATCTTACTTTATAAAGCTAAATTTTGGCTTAAAGGGGTTCCACCTCAACGATTATTCTTTTGTAGGTTGGATATCTCTCTATTATACTCACGTTCAAAGACTCCCTCTTAAATTTGTCTCTCCACTTTTTTACTGCCTCAACACTCGTCTCAATCGCTGAAGTTTCTGCATTCTCAATCAGGCGATAATCTTCACCTACCATAATCAGAAACTCAATCGCTTTTTGAATTTTTTCTCTCCCGCCCTCTATGAGGCCACACATTATCGTTCCATCTTCAGTGATTATGTAAAAATCAGGATGATTGTAAGCCATTCTCAGCAACCTATTTCTAAGCTGAACCGAATCCTTGAATCTTGCGGTGCAGTAATGGAACTTTTCTACCACTGATGCATACTTTTCGGCAATCTCCTTGCTTCCTATGGCTCCATAAAAGTCATCAACCTCATAACCCCTTTCGACAAGATTTTCATAGTTCGTTTGAGAGAATTCCAGTTCGTTGAGATTAAGAAAGCAATCCAGGCTATTTGAAAGTTCTGCGATATCCGATCGGAAATATAGAGCAGGAATTTCAAAGCCAGCATCCATACCCAGTTCTTTGGAATACCTTATCGAGTCGGCAAATCTTTCAGGATTTTCAAGTCCTATTGGATGGAACCTGATTTCATCCACATATGGTGAGAGTTTGTCGATCGTTTTCCATGAAGCAGGAATGCTTGTATAAAGGTGGATGTGAAGGTCAAAATCTTTGAGGAGTTTTAAGTATTCGAGCAATCGTGCTGGTTTTGTAAGAGGTTCCCCTCCCGTTATGCTTGCTCCTTCTGCATCCATGAGCTCGATTTCCTTGATTATGTCCTCTTCAGACTTAACCGGCCTCTCATTTACAAAGATGAGGTCTCTATCTTTTCTTTCTTCAGATATCGGGCAGTAATAACAGGAGTGCACACACTCTCCGGTAAGAAAGATAACAAGCTTTCCTCCTCCCCCACATATCCTGCAACCTTCCGAGAGGTATGTATAGAAGCTTCCCGCCTCTCTATCTATCCTTTCTCCTTTCTCCATCTCTATTCTGAGTATCTCGAGCATTCTATTAAAAATTAACCAATCTTCTCATAATAAATTCACAAATCCAAAAGTTTAAGTTGTAAAGTTATAAGTACCTATTCTGTTAGCCTCCTTCTCAAAGCGGGGTTCCTCTTGGCCATTCGCTCAAGATAGGATTCAAAGCTCTCATCATCTGGTACACTTACATTTAAGAAAACTCCAGTTCTACCCGTTTCTCTCCTTTTTTCAAGTACGCGTTTCCTTTCCTCGATTATTTCGATCCCCGTGTTCAGGATCTTCGAGAGTACCAGATCATCTAAATCTAAAATTGGAACCTCTTCATGTCCCTCATCAAAAGGAAGAATGAGCATGAGCCTTTTATCCACACCAGGTGTTCTTTTTTCTTCAAGAAGACTTTTGAGGTCTAAAGCTCCTCCAAAGTTATAAAATTCAATTTCTCTACTTTTAAGATCCACGAGGGGAAAGCTGACGGTTGTGTTATCCTCCAGAACGATTTCTCCTTTTATGGCATAATTTGGAGTTGCCTGGACAATCTTCCTGTGAATGAAGCTTAATCCATCTAATGCCACCTCTATGAGATAAGAAGGTGTCTTTCTTGGTATGAAGATGTCGACATCGCTTTGTAGGGTTGCATCCCCTCTGGCGACACTTCCATAAACTATTGAAGGAATGGAGTGGCTTTCGAGTCTTCCCATTATTTCGATTGCCCTTTTCCTTTTTTTCCTGAGAATCTCCCACCTTTCCGGTGAGTAAAACACTTTCCTTCTTTCCCCAAACGTGGCAGTTTTTCTTCGCATGTTAATCAGTTAAACTCAAATCGATCCAATCAAAGTACTCCTTCAATCCATCATCAACGCCAAAGGCGCATATGCATGGGACGTTATAGCTATGTAATTCCCTCACTTTCTTTCTTAGCTCCTTAAACTTCTCAGCTTTCGTTTTCAGAATCATCCCAACCTCTTCTGCCTCTTCAATTTTTCCTTCCCACCAGTACATCGATTTTATAGGGAACATGTTGATGCATGCAACAAGTTTGCTCTCAAGGAGTTCTCGAGAAAGCTTTTTTGCTTCCTCCTCATCACCTGCCGTAACGTATATGAACATGTACATTCGACTACCTCCTGGAAATTTTGTAAAAAAGTCTCCGAGAGGTTAAAAATGATTTCCCTAAACTGGATGATTGGAATTGGAATCTTCCTCGTTTACTGGTTAGTTGTTACCATCCTCAAATCAAAGAAAAAACTTGAAAAATACAATATAACCTCATATGGTCCTATTCTCCTTATTAGAACTGAAAAAGGACTTAATTTGTTAGAAAGGATTGCAAAAAACAAATCTTTCTGGAGGAGATTAGCTGACTCAGGAGTTCCGGCCGTTTTTGCAGGAATGACCTTCATGTTCATCTTAATCATAATAACAGACTTCGTACTGTTTACAAACCCTCCTCCTCCTTCAGAACTTACAAATCCGAAAAATGTGCTCCTGATTCCAGGGATTAATGACTGGATCCCTCTTGAGTGGGGAATAATAGGATTGCTCGTAACTTTAGTCGTCCACGAATTCAGCCACGGAATCCTCTGCAGGGTTGAGGGAGTTAGGGTAAAATCAATGGGGGTCATACTTGCTTTGGTACCAATAGGGGGTTTTGCAGAACCGGATGAGGGCGAACTTATGAACAAAGAAAAAACAAACAGAGTCCAAAAGATAAGAATATTCTCTGCTGGAGTTATAAGCAACTTTATTGTTGCGTTTTTTGCCTTCGCACTTTTCTTCTACTTGCTCGGTTTCCTTACTCCAACTGTAACGGTATTGGGAGTCTATCAGGATTCACCAGCCTTTGGAGTCATAGAAGAAATGTCCATTGTAAAAGAAATTAACGGTATCAAGGTTGTTTATCCAGAGGATGTCGATCGGGCAATCAAATCGGATTGGTTAAGAATAACAGTCGAAAAAGATGGAGTGGCAAAAACGGTTGAACTCCAGAACTTTGCAGGACCCAGAATTGTTGGCCTTATAAAGGGCTATCCAGCGATGGATGCTGGATTGAAAGAGGGCATGATCATCTATTCTGTCAATGGAGTCAGAACTTACTCGATAAGCTCATTCATCAACGTTATGAAGGAAACGAGACCTGGAGACATTGTTGACGTGGTTGTGTTTTACAACGATGAATTTCAGAATTTCAAGTTGAGGCTTGATAAACATCCATCGGCAAACTCAGGTTTTATGGGTGTTTCTGTTGAAGATCAGATTTCTGGAATGCGAATAGCCTATTCCAGCTTAATCCTTGATTGGCTGAGATCAATTCCTTCCCAACTCTCCTCCCCCCGAGGATGGTTAACGATAATTTCGATGCCTTTAAATTTCAGAGGATTTGGCGATGAAAGTTCAGCCTTTTTCACGCCAGAAGGTTTCTGGAAGGATAAAGGGGAGAGTCTTTTCTACCTACTCAATATTCTTTACTGGGTGGGGTGGATCGATTTTTACGTCGGATTGTTTAACTGCTTACCAGCGATACCCTTAGATGGCGGGAGAGTCCTCCATGAAACGTTATCCTCGATTTTGACGAGGAGATTTGGAGAAAAAGGCGAGGAGATGTCCATGGCAGCAGGGAGAGTTCTTGCCTTCATAGTCTTCTCATCCCTCCTCCTTTCAATTCTAATTCCGAATCTCCAAGGATTAGGGAGTTAAAATTAGGGGGTTAAAAAGAGTTAAATAATCAGTTAAGTGATTGGGTAGAGGTTTAAAAGGTTTAAGACTTGAAAAACTAAAAATTAAATGGCTAGGGGAAAATCGAAGTAATCTATATGACTTAAGAATTCACTTCCTACTCTTTGTTTCAGCCTTCGTTTCAGTCTCAGCTTTAGCCTCTTCAACTTCCTTAGTTTTCTCAGCTTCTTCAGCATTCTCCGATTCTTTAATTTCTTCAGCTGCTGTGTTTTCTACACCCTTAAATTCTTTTTCTTCGGCTTTTTCAGCAATTTCAGCCATTTCAGTCTCTTCAGCTTCAGCTCCTTCAGTCACTTTACTTTTAGTTTCCTTTGCTTCCTCAGTCTTTACAGTTTTTCCAGGCTCTTTTCTTTCCTCAATTTTTTCCTCAGGTCTTGGGTATCTCTCTACAAATTCAACCTCATTTATGTCCTTAAAATGTTTGAAGATTTCTTCCAAGGCTCTGAACTTCCCTAAAAGGAAAAACTGATCAAAACTTGCACCTCTGGGAACTTCCACTATTACCTTCCCTTCCTCAATCCTTGCATCAACTTCTTTCACGGTATGGAGAAGGAAAATAGCTTTGATTTTCTCTATTGGATCCTCTATTTTTTCTTTGATTTCGACATCAAAAATTATTTTTTTGCCTGCGTAAGGATGGTTGAAGTCAACAACAGCTCTTCTCCCTATGACTCTCTCTACAGTGCCATATCTGTCCCCCACTTGAATTCTTTGCCCTGGAACGGGTCTTTCTTTTAATTTCGTCAGTGTGATGATGTCTTTATTATCCGGATCGTATTTACCAAACGCCTTCTCCGGTTCAACTTCAATGGTACCTTTAAACCCGACTTCTTTACCCACCAAAGCTTCGTCAAGACCTTCGATAACGTGTCTCTCTCCAACTACAACTACTATGTCTCCGTACCTTGCTTTGTCACTAAGGCCGGCTTCCTTTGCAACTTCTTCGTCAGTTGAATCAATAATCGTGCCATCTTCCAGTTTAGCCGTATAACTTAATTTGATGAATTCTCCCTTACCAATCTCTTTACTGGCCGCTTCACTCTCTACTACCATGGTAATCACCAGTTTTTTATACTGCCGGTGATGGGTATAAAAAGGTTGGTGTACATGAGAGGAGAGCTTGAAATAGAGGCAAAATTTAAGCTGGAAAGAGTTGAAGATGTGGAAAAAAAGGTAAAGAGGATTGCTGATTTTGTTATCGACAAAATTGAGGAAGATATCTATTTTAATTCCGAATTTAGAGATTTTTCAAAGTCTGACGAGGCCATCAGGTTGAGAAAAGATGTTGAAGGGGTTTCTCTCACCTATAAAGGACCAAAAATCGATAAGGATACCAAAGCTCGAGAGGAGATAAAGGTTAGAATATTTCCAGAAGACTATGAGAGAATGATCGATATACTTGAAAAAATCGGACTGAAGAAGTTTGCAAAGGTGAGAAAGAGGAGAAAAATCTACAGGAAAGGCAATATACTAATCTGCATAGACAGCCTAGAAGGGTTGGGAGACTTCATAGAGATCGAAGTTGAAGATTTAGATCTAGAAAAGGCTAAAGCTGAGATATTTAAACTTGTAAAAATTCTAGGAATTGAGAAAGCAGAAAACATAAGAAAATCATATCTAGAGCTGCTAATCAAGTCAGGATTGTTAAATACTTCAAATGACTTCAAATAAATCTAAAAACCTAAACTCTTCCCATCTCAACTGAAAAACTATCCAAATCTAAGATTGCAAAGTATCCGCCCATTGCAGGACCTGGATTTACAACCAAAGGACTTCCCTCAACCTTTCCTCTAGCTTCATGAATGTGTCCGCAGAGAATTACATCGAAGTTATCTGAGATCTCCCTTATTGCTCTGCAACCAGCATTCACATTGCTGTAAGTTCTGTCAAGGATCCCATGAGGTGGGCAGTGGGAAACGAGAATGTTTTTAGTACTATATCGAAAATTTTTGACAAATTCCCTTATTTCCTCCTCTGAATATTCAGAGGGTGTGAAAAAAGGTGTGAAGTTGGATCCTCCCACACCGTGGATCGTATATTCTCCTAATGAGGTGCTTTTACCATGGATCAGCTTAACTTCTACCTCTTCAAACAGCTCAAGTGTTGCAGGAGGATCACAGTTTCCATGAACTGCAATACATTCCATCCCATACTCATCCAGCAGCCTATCAAATTTGAACAAATCCAATGGCTTGAAGTGAGTGATATCTCCACATGCAAATGCTCCTTTTATTTTTTCATTGGTTGCAACTTCTAGGATTTTCGCAAGCTGTCTAAAACCGGAATGTACGTCCGAGATCACCAGAAGTCTCATACAATAAATCAAATCAAATTTATAAAAAATTTAATCGAGAACAAACACATCCCCGTTGTTTGGTGCATAAGACTCTATTCCAATTTCCTCTCTAATCCAAGAGGCAAATTCCTCTGTATTCTCTCCATGGACGGTGAAAACAATTTCTGCTCCCTTGTCGGCTGCAACTTCCACAACCCTTTTCAGCTGGGAGTCATCGGCATGGGCTGAGAAGTCGTACTGCTCAATCTCCATCCTGAGCTTCACGGTTCTGTGGCCCAGATTTATCATTCCCTTGCTAAGAGCCATCTCTCCATTCGTTCCGTCAACCTGATAGCCGGTGAGGATTATCTTCGATTTTTCGTCGTTGTAAAGCCTAGAGATATAGAATAAAGCCGGTCCTCCGTTGAGCATCCCTGCAGTCGTGACTATGGCTGCTGGCTCCTCAAGAATCTTCTCTCTTTTACCCCTTTCAACGATCTTAGCCTTTTTTACAGCTTTTCTTAGATTCTTGGCATTCTTTATATATCTGGGGTACCTCTCAAGTATCCTGCCAACTTCCTTGCCCATTCCATCAAGATACGGAGTTATGCCAAATTTGTTGAGAATCATCAGAACTTCCTGAGTCCTCCCAACGGCAAAGGCAGGAATTATTGCATGCCCACCTCTATCCAACGTTTCAATCACAGATTCCACGAATTTTTTCTCCAGTTCCTTTCTTTCCGGATGTTCAACTCCAAAATATGTGCTTTCAACGATAAGGATGTCTGTTTCTGGATAGCTCAGATCTGCTGGGCTGAGGAGTCTAGTATCTTCCAGTTTGATGTCACCAGTATACAGAATGTTGAAATTTTTAGACAGATGAATGCTTGCACTTCCTGGGATGTGGCCGGCATTTAGGAAGACGGCCTCCCAGCCATCGACCTCGAAAGTTTCGTTGTAGGGTATCTCGATTGTATTGCTCTCAAACTGCATGAACTCCCTTTTACCGTAGGGGGGTGTTTCCATTATATTTAAGGAGTCTTTCAGCAGGATGTGGGAAAGATCCCTCGTTGGAGGAGTCATGTAAACAAATGGATCATAATACATAAGGTTCGGCGCCACTCCAACGTGATCTAAATGCCCGTGGGAGATTATTACGCATTTTGGAGAGACTCCGTTAAGTGGATACTCTGGCGGGTCTGAAGGTTTCATCCCGTAATCCAGAACGATTGAATCCACCACTACGGCTGAACGTCCTACTTCTCTGCAACCTCCAAGGAAATTTATTACTGTCACTCCTATAAGCTCAAATTTTGCTTAATAAATATATTTCGGTGTTCTTAATTTTTATTGAAAACCTAAACCATCCCAATACTTTGCTCTACCAAATTATCGCCAACTATTTAATATCCTATGTAGGGAAAGCTGATAATGGAAGTCTACGTTCTCAGACTCGGACACAGACCGGATAGGGATAAGCGAATATCAACACATGTGGCACTTACGGCAAGAGCTCTGGGTGCGAAAGGGATATACTTCAGCTGCTTTGATGTAGGGGTTTTCGATTCTGTGAGGGATGTGGTTTCAAGATGGGGTGGGGACTTTTTCATTGAAGAAGTGAACTGGAGAAAATTGCTGATGGGTTTCGATGGAATTAAAGTCCATCTGACGATGTACGGCATACCGCTGCCTGAAAAATTGGACGAGATCAAGAAGGCCGAGAAGCTTCTGGTTGTTGTTGGAGCTGAGAAGGTTCCGGCTGAGATTTACGAACTCTGCGATTACAACATCTCGATAGGAAACCAGCCCCACAGCGAGGTTGCAGCCTTGGCAATATTCCTTGACAGGATTCTAGACAAGACTTTCGACATAAAATTCGAGGATGCAAAGCTCGAGATAGTTCCCTCTGAAAGGAGGAAGGTTGTTAGGGAACTGAAGGAGGAAAAAGCATACGACGATCTTTGATTAAAAATTTGGATTTATTTCTGCGATCTTCAATCCTATTACAATAAAAATGTATACCTTCATTTCAAACCAAACATGGCAAAGCTTTTGGCTATAATCTCCAGCGGAAAAGAGGCAAAGGAGAGGGCTTTGGTAGGAGTTTTGTTTGCAACGAACTCGATGAAGTATAAATGGGCAGACGAGGTAGAGATAGTTTTCTTTGGCCCATCCCAAGACTTGCTAATTGAAGATGAAAGTTTCAGAGAAACCGTTCTATCCTCCATCGGTGAGTACAAACCCCTTGTTTGCAGGTTTGTTTCAGAAATTAAGGGGCATCCAATGGAGAAACTTGAATTTGCAAGGGTTGAATATGTGGGAAGCATCATAAACCGTCTCATTAACGATGGTTTTATTCCTCTCGTTTTCTAATTTTTTAATCAAATTTACTTTACTAAAAATCAAAAAAAGTTAAATTTATATAGTTGGGGCTTTTTAAAGCCGAACATGAATGTAAAGGTTACTGTATTCCTCACGTTGTTTATACTCGCAACGGCTGTATCAGTGGTAAACTCTTCAGCCTCGATGTTTCACGTAACTAGAGACGGAAACTTCTCCGATTCCGGTCCAAAGAGCTCAGATATCTTTTTTGAAGTTGAACTGAGTGGCTTGATCGATGCATCTCCAGTAGTTGACGGAAACGCCGTTTATGTATCGAACTGGTACGGATGGGGGAGCTGGAATCCCGGATTTTACAGTATCGATGCGCTAACGGGAGAGATTATATGGATAAACAGCCAGATAAACGGTTCTTCCTCAGCAGCCATATCAGGCAATCGAATCTTCGTAGGCTCCTTAGATGGATACCTAAACTGCCTCAACACCAGCAACGGAGAGATCATATGGAGGAAAAAGATTGAGGACAATCCAGAGTGGTGGGGGGTAGCCTCTTCTCCCCTTATCTATAACTCAACTGTTTACGTTGTATCATTCTCAGATGGAACTCTCCATGCTTTCGATTTTGATGGAAATGAGAAATGGAACTTCTCTACGGGTTCAAGTCCACATTACACCTCTCCTTCAGCCTTTGACGACAAGATATACTTCGTTGGAAAGAAAGGAGACGAAATGGCAGTTTACTGCTTGAATGAAAGTGGAGGCGTTCTTTGGAGTACCGAAATAGGCACAACGGATAGTAGCCCAGCCATAGCTGATGGGATCGTGTTCATACCATCATCAGACAAATTGTATGCGATCAACGCCAGTAACGGAAATATAATGTGGAACTATTCAATACAAGGCAGCATGTCATCGCCCGCAATAGCTTACGGAAAGGTATTCGTGGGGACAAGGGACGGCAAGCTCATCTGCCTAAATGAGAGCGGCAAAGAAGAGTGGGTATTCACCGCCAACGGGAAGATAGACTCATCCCCTGCCTACGCCGACGGTGTGGTTTACTTTGCAACGAACACCAGAAACGGAACGATTTATGCTTTGAATGCGACAAACGGGGAAGTTTTATGGAAGTATGCCTTAAATCCACCCGAAGGACTGTATTACAACGTGATGTCCTCCCCGTACATCTACGATGGACGGCTCTATATAGGAGCTGATGATGGAAAACTCAGATGCTTCGGAGAACAAATCTTGTGGGAGGATGAGGTTGACCTCTCCCCTGGAGAAAGAACGCTTGACAATGGTGTACAGATAGATAATTTCTCCGCCCTTTCAGCCCTGATTGCAGCATCGGAGAAGGGGAACTTCAACGTGACAGTCGTAAACTCAAGCTGGGGACTATACGTTAGCAGCATAGCCGACATACAGCCGGAGAACAACCACTATTGGCTGTACGTTGTTAACGGAGAAGCTCCAAGCATTGGTGCGGCAGACTATATCGTAGAGGAGAACGATACGGTAGAGTTCTACTTCGGTCCATGGGATGTGAGTCATGAGAAAGCAAGATACAGGATCATCATACACGTTAACCTCACGAACGTGCTCCACAAGGTGAGCGTCAGCCTTAGCCCCGGCAACGTGACAGTTTTCAGCGGCTCCAACAGCTACTCTATAGGAAACTTCACGGCACTGGGTGCTTTAGATGGGGCAAGCAAAAAGGCCGGATTCTCGTATGCAGTCAGTGATACCTATTACGACTCCTTTGGCCTGTTCGTAACCTCGATCGCAGGAATCGAGAACCAAGGATTCTCCGGATGGATGTACCAGGTGAACGATGTAGTTCCATCTGTCGCAGCAGATAAGTACGGGGTTAAAAACGGGGATGTGGTGTGGTGGTACTACTCAACCTCGATGAACGACACACCGAAAACCGCTCCAGCGGTAATCGAGGTGGTCATCAGCGCACCGGATGTTGTAATAGATGATCTGAAGGTTACTAGTGCCCAAAGAGGCGGAAACGCCACAGCCACGATAAACATCACTGCTGTAACTCCAGGATGGTACGTTTTGGTTGCGAGTGGAATTAATACAGCAGGAGACTACATCGCTGGAATTAGCACTGTCAGGCTTGAACAGTCAGAGAATTTAAGTGTCCCGGTAATAATTCCGATCCCAACTCAGATTTCTGAAGGGATTTACTCAATCTATGTCGGAGTTTACAGACTCTCTGGCTATCCAGACAACCTAATCTCCTACAAAGGACCGGTCAGCTGTGAGGTGAGGTGATGGGGGTAATGGGTTCTGGGTTTGCGAGGGGTTCTTTAATATCGTTATGCCTACTCTTAACCTTATTTTTAACCCTGAACCCAACCGCAGCACTGAACCTCTCGGTCAGCCAAGTGGATGACAAACTGAAGATAACCCTTGACGAGCCAGCGTTCATCGTTATAAGGCAGAACAATGGTGTTCCAATTTACGCCTATGGAACTGAAATCTACTACAATCCATACATCTCTGGAAATGTGATTGTAAATGCGATCACCGAAAACGAACGCATCTCTAAGGAAATCGAGTTCAGCCAGAGTTCTACATCTTCTACATCCCAAGTATATACTCCAACGATAAACTACTGGTGGAGTGGAATTGTAAAACTCCCCCTAGGTTTCTTCAAGAAGGAGTCGGAAGATGGAAAGGTGTACAAGATCGACTGGAGAACGGCCTTAGGGGCCTTAGACATGGCATCCAGGAAAGGAAACTTTGATTACGTAATCAAATCCACTGAATGGGGACCATTCGTAAAATGCATAGCAGGAAAATGCGAAAAGAGCGAGGGGGCTTTCTCAGGCTGGATGTATCAGGTGAACGGAGAAACCCCCTCTGTAGGTTCCCATGAGTATCCGGTAAGAGAAGGAGACGAGGTCGTCTGGTTCTTTGTAAAAACTCCAGATGGAACACCTGGGAGCTCGTCGAGGGTTTTGAGGATATTTGTATTCTACAACAATACCGTATGGGGGAACAATGAAACCACAAACCAAACCAACCGATCCATCAATCAGTCTATCAACCAGTCTGCCAATCAAAAGGCTAACGAGTTCCCGCTCTCGATCTACGACAGCAGAATAATAAGGGCCTTAAGCTATCTAAAAAGTCTGCAGCAAGAAAACGGTGGATTTGCCAATCCTAGTGAGGAGGCTACCCTGGCAAAAACGAGCTGGGTGGTAATGACGATGGTCGCAGCCAAGCAGAATCCAAAGTGGTGGAAAAAAGACAACACATCTGCAATTGACTACATAGGGAGGGAACTCAAAAACCAGATCAAATACATGGGCACGGCCGATTATGCAAGGATGATTCTAGCTTTGTATGCTGTTGGAAAAGATCCCAGAAGCTTTGGAGGGGTTGATCTGGTTGACTTCCTGAAATCCAAGGTAAAAGATAGCGGGCAGATCGGAGACTTCACCTATACGACAATTTGGGGGCTAATGGCTCTGAAGGTTAGCGGTGAAGATGTATCAAAAACGGTCAAATGGCTTATAAATCAGCAGAACGATGATGGTGGCTTTGGTTGGGCTCCCGAGCAGCCCAGCGATTACGATGATACCGCTGCAGCTATTCAAGCCTTGGTTGCATCGAATGTAAGCTGTGATAGCGATACGATCAGAAAGGCTTTCGAATATCTGAAAACTGGCCAGAACGATGATGGTGGATTTAGATACTTCGGGAATTCCTCAAGCAACGCTGCCAGCGACTCGTGGATAATTCAGGCGATAGTTGCATGTAACGGAAACCCACTGGAGTGGGAGAAGAACAACAGGAGTGTTGTGGATCATCTGCTATCCCTTCAGCAACCAGATGGGTCCTTCAACTACACAACGTATCAGAAATCGAATCCCGGATACATGACTGCATCAGCAATAATGTCCCTTCTGGGCAAACCATTCCCAATTAAACCCACGAAATGGGAACACATAACCCTAAACGAAACTTTGAGGGAAACTAAACCCAGAGAAACTCACGAAAAAACTCCTGCAAATGTAACCAAAACAGAAAACGAGTCTGTGAAGGCTGTGAAGAAGAACAAAACCATTGAACAAGTTATACCAACCGCTAAACCTACCGCTAAACCCACAGAGGAAAAGCCTACTCCTAAATCCCCAGAGAACAAGATACCCGGCTTTGAGATGTTAATCGGTATCTCAGCTCTTGCCGTAGCACTGTGGATGAGAAGAATATAAAGCAGGAAGAATCAATACGAAATATGAGACTAAAAATGAGATCAAAATTCCTCATTTTTCTTCTAATTTTTTCCGTAATTTTGGTTGGATGCTCAAAGAACGCAGTAAACAACCAGAGCCCGAAGGCAACACCAACAATCTTAGGGGATGGATCGAGTAGCACACACAACGCACACAACGCACACAACACATCACACAACACCTCGTATCCCATAACGGTTGTGGACGATTTCGGGTTCAGGGTTACGATAGATAGAAAACCCGAGCGTATAGTTTCCCTCTCCCCAAGTAACACAGAAAATCTCTTCGCCCTCAGCTTAAGAGATGAAATCGTTGGCGTTACAGATTATTGTAACTTTCCACCCGAAGCTCTGAACAAGACGAAAATTGGGGGCTTTACAACGATCAACATAGAGAAGATACTTCAGCTCAACCCAGACCTAGTCGTTGCTTCATATGGTAACGGTCAGCAGAACGTTGAAACTATGAAGAATCTGGGATTGAAGGTTATTGCATTCAATCCAAAATCGATAAAGGATATCGAAAGGAATATTCTGCTTCTGGGAAAGATAACTGGAAAGGAGAGAGAAGCCATGGAAATTGTAGAATTTATGGAAAAAAAGGTTAATGAGAGCAGAAACGATTTTAAGATAAAACCAAGGGTCATGCACATCCTATGGCATGATCCGATCTGGGTGAGTGGATCTAACACCTTCATCGATGAGATAATTAAGATTGCCGGGGGAGAAAACGTCTTCTCAGATCTTGATGGATGGAAAATAGTCAGCAAAGAGGACATAATCAGCAGAAACCCCGATGTGATTCTCATCAGTTCGGGCTCCGGAATGGGTGGAAAAGGAGAGAACTACATCTACGAATGGGTCGTAAGGGAGCTTGATATAGATGCTGTTAAGAAGGGGCACGTCTATGTGATAGATGCAGACATCATTTCGCGACCTTCTTATAGAATCGTTTTCGCACTGGATAATGTCTCCACAATTCTGAGAGATGTTGCAGCTTCAAGATAAAGAAAGAGACGAAACGGAATCACAAAATTAATAATTTAAAGATCGATCTTCATCTATGGATGAAGAGGTTAAAGGTGAGGGAATTAAAAAAATTATGCTTAGTGATTCTTTTCGAAAATACCTGGGAGCTGAGGTTGAGGAATTCAGACCAGGTTATGCCAGGGTGAGGGCGGTTGTAAAAAAGGAGTTCCTCAACTTTCATGGAGTGGCACATGGAGGTTTCGTTATAAGTATTGCTGACTTCGCCTTCGCCATAGCTGGAAATGCTGACAATATCAAAAGAATGGCTCTGAATATAAACATAAACTTCTACTCTTCTGCAAAGGAGGGAGACGTGTTGATTGGAGAAGCTGAGAGAATCACAGGAGGTAAAAGGGTTGGATTCTATGAGCTCAGAGTAAGCAAGGATGACAGTAAGGAAATCATTGCAAAAGGGACAGCAATCGTTTATGGAAAGGGAGATAAGTTCATTAAAGATCATTAAAGATATTTTGAGCGGATAAAAGTTAAATCGCTTAAAAAAACCGAATGATTTATATTTTAAAAACTCGGCATAGCTTCATGCGAGTAGGTGTTATCGGAGTTGGTTGCACGAAATTTGGAGTCCTTGAGAGGACGATTCAAGAACTTGCTTTTGAGGCGGTCAAAGAAGCGGTTGAGGATGCGGGAGTGAGCCGTGAGGATATCGACATAAGTGTGGTCGGCACCTCAAATACGAGGGGCTACGAACTTATGCCGGCCGTGCCGATAAACGAATACTGCGGTTTTGCTGGAAAGGGGCCAATAAGAGTTGAGGCCGCATGCGCAACCGGGAGTGCAGCATTATACACTGCTTACTCCAGCATAGTCTCAGGAATGGCCGATATTGCCATAGCAATCGGTGTAGAGAAGATGACTGAAGTGACCACGCCAACCTCCCTTGCGGTTGGAGGTAGATCAGGTAGCTACCTGTGGGAATTCCATCAGTATGGTACTACCTTCCCTGGATACTATGCCATGCATGCCTCTGCCCATATGGCAAAATATGGCACATCCCCTGAACAGTTGGCGATGGTGGCGGTTAAAAACCACAAAAACGCTGCTAAAAATCCTAAAGCTCATTTCCCCAAAGAAATTACCCTAGAAAAAGCTGTTGCATCACGATACGTCGCATACCCCCTCAAACTCTTTGATTGCTGCCCAATAAGTGATGGGGCCAGTGCTGTGGTTCTTGCATCAGAAAACAAGATCAAGGAGCTCGGAAAAGAGGCGGTGTGGATTGAGGGTATAGGGTTCTCATCTGACACGGCAAATGTTGCGAAGAGGGGTGACTACTCGGGATTGAAGGCAACTGTTGAAGCATCAAAGATGGCTTACAAAATGGCTGGAATTGAAGATCCGCTGAAAAGTCTCGATGTCGCTTGTCTGCACGACTGCTTTACAATAGCAGAGATAATGGCTTACGAAGATCTGGGCTTCTGCAAAAAGGGTGAGGGTGGAAAGTTCGTTGAAGAAGGAAGAAGTGACTTCGGAGGAGATATACCTGTAAACACCTTTGGTGGACTCAAAGCAAAGGGCCATCCACTGGGAGCTACCGGACTCGCCATGATTTATGAAGCTGTCAAGCAGCTTCGCGAAGAGGCCGGTGAGCTGCAGGTTGATTTGAAGAATTACAAGGCTTTAACCCATAATATAGGTGGAACAGGTCATTTCGGCTGGGTTTTCATTCTGGGGGTGTGAAGATGTTTATCGAAGGTAGAGAACTCACATATAAACATAACATACCCGTTACCAAGGTTGAGAAGTACTGGAAGGGGCTTGAAGAGGGAAAGATCTATGGAACCGAATGTAAGAATTGTGGGGCGAAGTATTCCCCACCACAAGCGGATTGTAGCGTTTGCTATTCGAGCGACATGGAATGGATAGAGATAAGTGGAGAGGGAGAAGTCGTGTGCATGACCGAACAGTATTCCTTCCCGGCCGGCTTTGAATTCTTGAATGAGCCATACGTAATTGCGGTCGCAAAATTTGGGGATTTCAAGGTTATTGGATGGACCAAAGAAAAGGTTTTCGTTGGAGACAAGGTTGTGGCTGAAACGGAGAAGGATGAAACGGGTGTGTGGAAAGTCTACTTTAAGAAGGTATAAAATGGATAAGATCAAAGGCTAAAGAGGTGTTTTTATGGATCCGACAAATGTTAAGTTCGGGATAGAGGGGCCGAATTCCCCCTGGAATGCGATTTTAGATATCGCAGTCTATTGTGATGAGGTTGGGCTCGATTCATACTGGATGCCCGACCACCTAGTTGCTACTGGAGTAAAGAGATGGGACGCCATAGAGGCATGGGTCGCTTTAGGGGCTTTGGCCGTTAAAACGGAGAAGATCATGCTTACAACTGGAGTTAGCGACACGTACAGATATCATCCAGCCGTTATCGTTCAGAAGGCCAATAGCCTTGATGTGATTACCAATGGAAGAGCCATGCTTGGGTTAGGGATTGGCGAGGCGATGAACCTCGTGCCATTTGGAATCGACTACGACAAGCCAGTGGGAAGGACGATCGAAGCTGTTAAGATCATCAAGATGCTCCTCGAACAGGACTTCGTTGACTTCGAAGGAAAGTATTACAAGCTCAACAAAGCTTTCGTCCATCCAAAGCCGGTTCAACAACCCCATTATCCGATATATATAGCAGGAAGCTCACCGAGAACCATGAGGATGGTTGGGAGATATGCTGATGGTTGGCTGCCGGCCAACCTCTCCGTTGAGAAGTACGCTGAAGGAAAAGAGACTGTCATGAACGCTGCAAAGGAGGCTGGAAGAGATCCAGAAAAGCTGGACATGGCTCATTTTATGTATGGAGTTATAGCCAAGGACAAAGACGAGGCGAGAGAAAAAGCGATGCTCCCGGCAAAGCTGCTTTTGCTTACAAGACCAAGAATAATCGAGGCAATGGGATTCGAGCCACCAACCTATGACTTCGAGATGACGTTCAAGCTTGTCTTCCCCAGGGATGCCAAGGCATGGTTCGAGGCTGCGAAGCAAGTCCCGGATGAGGTCGTGGAAGCATCGCCGATAGTTTACGGAACCGCTGATGATTACATTGAGAGATTCGAGCAGTACTACAAAGTCGGCTGCCGACATTTCGTCATGAACTTCCAGGTCAGCTTCAAAGCTTTGAAGGAGTGCGTGGATTTGTATATGGATGTTGTGAAGTACTTCAGAGAGAACTACGAGTAAAATAACGAATAAATAAAAGATTATCCATTTTTTAGACAATACAACAGATCTTCTCTTCTAACTCCCTCCAGTCCGAGTTTCTCCAGAGTTCTACCCTCCTTCAGAAAATCTATCCTGCAAACCAGAGAGCCAAGCCTTATAACCGACTCGATTATTGGAGTACTGATTCCAAAAAGCTTCCCGAATTCGTAAACCGGTACGAGGCCGAAGGGGATGTCTTCGACGAAGTACCTGTCGTCCAATCCTCTGGGTCCGACAACCTGGGCTATTATCGCATCGGTGTTAAAGGGAGCTGCAAACTCTTCGCCCATGATGGAAGAGGTTTTCATGAAGGCTCTTTCGTCGTATTCCACGAGTCTAATTCCAATAGCACTTGCAACCCTCGAATACTCATCGTAAACAGCTTTGATGGCCCTCGCAACCGCAAAGGAGATGCCGTCTTTGTATAGATAGTACTCAGGAGCAGAATACTCGATAGCCCCGGTGTTCAGGAGGGATGCGATAGGATGGACTATCGGATTCGGATTGTTAAAAGCTGCTGAAAGCACTGTGTCTGCTTTTTCAAGCTCGCAGGGAGCTAGAGGTGGAAAGTCCTTGAGTTTTGAAATGATTTCATTTGTACCTCTGTCGGGCATTCCAGCAATCATGATCCTCCTCGTTCTCAGGAAAAGACTCACCAACCCCGGCTTCACGAGTCTCGTTCCGTAAGGCAGGGTGTTCGTTTCCCCAACCAAAGCCTTGATTCCCTTCTCCCTTAGCTTTCTGTAAAGAATCAACGAGCCGAAGTTGCCCGGCCAGAGGATCACAATCTTGCCATCCTCCAAGCTTTTTACGAGCAGATCGAAGAATCTTTCCTGTCCGATCGCCGGGACAACTATGTTTATCAGATCCGCGTCCATCACTTCCTCGATGTTCGTTGTGATGAGGTCTATTTCAGCAGTACCGCCTCGATAAAATTCCTTTAGATTATACTGGGGGCCGACGATATCTATTCTTCCCGTTTCCAACAAACTTTCTATATTTTTTGCAAATTCAGGCAGTTCGAACAGGTAAACCTTTTTCCCGGCAAGCTTGATGTCAGCAGCCATCGTCTGGGCTCCAGCTCCACCTCCAAGTACAGCTATGGCCATTTTCTCACCTTACCATCTAAACCCTCTACTTAAGCCCTCTCCCAGAAACTTCTTGCCCAACCAGGTTTCAGAATCCTTAATATCCCGATAGTGAAGAGCGGAATTACATGCAGGGCGAAGAATCCCCATGACATCGTTCCGTATCCCTGTGCGATCAGCGGAATAAGCCCGAAGGTTGAGAAGGAGAGTCCTATGATCAGAACTACAACTGCCATCGCAGCCCTCATCGCCGGACTAATTTCTGAGCCTTTTCTGTCCAAGAGATACGAATTTATTCTCTCGTTGATCGCATGGATCATTCCCGTGCCTGTTTCGATCAGCGTTCCAAAGAGAACGAGCATCCAGGCGCCTAGGAGAAATGTTATGCCGAGAACGCCCAATGCATACTGCGCCGGAACTTCAGCAGGAAGCACATCTGGATACAGGCCTGATACAACGAGGTAGAAAAGGAAGCCGGGCACGATGCCAATTATTGCTGCAAGAATGCCCGATGCTATCGCCTGCCTCCTCGTTTCGATGTAGTTTATAGCGAAGAGAACGGCCGGAATGACACCGAGGTTGTAGAGCGCATACTTGAAACTGTTCAAAGCCCAGATCGGCTCTACTTTGCCACTTGCAATGTTAGCGGAGATGGCTCCACCAAGCTTGCTGAAGCCGACGATGAAGAAGACTATGTAAACGAAGTACAGAACGAAAGACCACCACGAAAGGAAGGTTGCGATCACCTTGCTTCCGTAGTAGGCTAGCAATCCAACAGCGATGAGCATCACCACAACTCCCAGCATGTAAGGAATTCCGAAGGTGTCTCTGAGCACGGCTCCAGCAGCAGAGCCTATGACTGCAAGCACAAGAAGCAAAAGCAGAATATAAAGGATTTCGTAAGCCGGCCAGAACTTCCATAGCAGATTTTTGAAGAACCTTCGATAGTCGTAGGCCTTGAAAACTCTTGCAAACTCGAAGGATAAAGCGAATATCGCCGCCCACATCGGGACTGTTATCAAAAACATCCCGTAAAGCCCTCCCGTCGGCCCGCTTTTCAGGAAGAACTCTACAAGCTCTCTCCCCGTTCCGTATCCGCCCGCTATAACCACTGACTGGAAAACAACTCCCGGCAGGATGTAAACTCTGAAAAATTTCGACTCGGTTATCCATTCATAGAGGTATCTCTTAACCGACATGCAAATTGCTCAGAAGGAAACTATATAAGGAGGATTTATAACATGGTCAAAAAATTTTATAACTTAGTATGCTAACATGTAAAAAATTGATAAGTTTTATCAATTTATGAAATAATAATCTAGCCCCTCAAAAACCTCAGTAACCCATCCCTGCCCAATCCCTCTATTCCGTAGTCTTCCAAACTTCTCCCTTCCTTGAAGAAATCCCTCTGGCAGATTATCGAGCCGAGGGTTATCAAAGATTCTATAACGGGAACAGAAACACCAAACTTCTTCGCAAGTCTCCAAGCAGTGACGCAGCCGATTGGGATGTCTTCGGTGAAGTAGCGATCCTCAACGCTCAGCGGGCCCTTTATTCCCATGATCGAGGAGACTTCGTAGAAAGGAGCGATGAAAGCTTCGCGCATGATCGTGTGCTTGTGATAGAACTGCTCCTTCCGGAAACGGATGATTTCAATGCCAATTGCCTCAGCTATTCTTAAAATTTCTTCATAGTAAGCCTCTATAACCCTCACGATCGCCGGACTCATTCCATGCCTGTAGAGGGACCACTCTCCCTTCCCAACTCCAAGAACACCTTCCCTCTGCGAGACCTCCATTGCTCCAACATTCAGAATCGAGCCTGGAACGTGAACTATCGGATTTGCATTTTCCAAGCCGATAGCCATAACAGTATCCGCCTTTTCAAGCTTTGCAGTAAAAAAGAAGGGCAAGTCCTTTTGCTCCTTCAAAAACTCATTCCAGTCTTTTGATGGCAAAGCATCTCCTCTGAATCTGTAGGCTCTTATCATGCAGTCGATTTTTCCCGGCTCGATCATTCTCGTGCCATAAGGGGCGGAGATCCATCCGCCTACGATTACCTTCAATTCATCTCCAATCATCTTTCTGAACATCAGAGAGCCATAGTTGTCAGGAAAAAGGCTGATGATCATTCCGTCTTCCAAATGCGGAATCATCTTCTCGAAAAAAGCCTTGTGGCCGCTTGCAGGAATGGGGAGCAAAATAAGCTCGACTCCATCCAAAGCTTCTCCCATGTCAGTTGTAACCACATCTATTTCCGCAACCCCTTCGTTTCTGAACCACTTGAAGTTTATCTGCTCTCCTTCCAGCTCTATTTTTCTCGTTTCAAGCACCTCACCCAAACTTTTTTTCGCAAATTCCGGTAGCTCGTAAAGTCTAACTTTATAACCCTTCAAAGTAAGGTCTGCCGCCATCGTCTGGCCGACATTTCCTGCTCCCAGAACAGCAATGGGTTTCATGAGGTAGATAGGAGCCATCTGGTATTTAAATGTATAAGCTTCCTAAATCTATTTCCAACTTGATCATGTTAGAGCGGATTAAAAGCGAAGGAAAGAAATTTATAACAACAATTTACAAGGTTAATTGTGCTAAAAAAGATTGAGGTTAAGGTCACCCACCCCAACTGTTGGGCAACCCCCCTAACAAAGAAGTATCCCGGCTTATGGCTTGAGAGCGCTGGCGGATATAAATTTGGGGATGTTATATGGATCAATTTTGCGGTAAGAGTCAGGAACCACGATGTTTTAAAAAAATTCATCCATAATCTAAAATATGAATTTAAAAAGCCCGAAATCCTCGACTTCGATCTGGTTTACACACAGAAAAACTGCCTCAACATGTTCACGATGGTGGAGGCAAGTTCATCTTTCTACGAAATCGTTCTGAAAAACGAGGTTGTACCGATTGAAGCGAAGATCATAAATGGAGAGGAGTACTGGATTCTTTTCACCCAAAAGGATCGCCTTTCAAGGGTACTTCAAAAAATCTCCGATAAATCTCTGAAGATCGATGACTATAAATTTGAGATCGAGAGCATAACAAATCTCACATCTTTCAAAAGCAATATGCTAAGCAGAATTTTTGAGGAGGTGATCAACGAATTAACCCTGAGGCAGAAGGAGATTCTGATAAAGGCTTACCGAGATGGATACTACCGGTGGCCAAGGGGCAAAACGATTAAGGAGATTGCAGAGGATTTGGATTTGTCGAAGGTGACGTGCCTTCACCATCTGAGGAATGCCGAAATCAAAATTCTTGAAGCTTTCATCAAGGAAATGATAGAGAAGGAGAGGTTTTTAAATAACTTGAACTAGAAAATCTTCTGTATCTTGTCAACAGTCTTGATTCCCGTTCCTGTTAGTGGAATCAGCGAATTCTTAGCCTTAACCTTTTTAAACCCAGCATAGCCTGCTGCTGATGTGGGCTCAACCAAGAGCCCCATTCGATAAAGTTCCTTCATCGCAGAAACAAATTTCATCATTATCTACAACCAAAACATCGCCATTGCTATTTTCGATGACCACGACTTGTTCAATTCTTGGTGGATTGACTATCCTTAAGCCATCAGCAAATTCTTCTTCCCTCGTTCTGCATTCGACAACCTCTGTATTGCAAGCTCTCATTAACGCTCTTTTTCCTATGGGTGCATCGAATGGAACGTATATCCTTGCCTTAAGATTTGCGGCCGAAGCATAAGCTGAGTAAGCCAATCCCAAGCTCTTCTTCAGCCACTTTCATTGTAACTGGCAAAGTTCCGCTGCTGCTCCTCGTGACAAAGGCTGTAAGCATCGCCTCCTTCGCTCCGTTCAGGAA
>MTMO01000054.1 GCA_002011235.1 Archaeoglobus sp. JdFR-27
GGACATGGAGTACCTTTCGATAAGATATGGGAGAGGGTTGAGGACATCGAATCGGCTTACAGTAGTGAAAAGAATCTCAGTAGGATTATAGACAAGTACGGAGTCGATTACGTTTATCTCGGCCTTGACGAGTATCTTGCCTCGAAGAACTCCTCTAAAGTCTTGATTAACTCGCCGAGATTGCTACCGGTGTTTGAGAAAGGTGGTATTATGATTTACAAGGTGGTAAGGAAATAGAAATTTGATGGTGATATTCAATTTTTTAATTTTCAAAACTCGAGACCCTAAAATTAAATATTTTCCCAAAAATTACTATTTATGAAACAGATCGGTGTCATTGGAAGTGCGTACTGTGGAGAGGAGCTTTACAACACCGCCTACAAAGTTGGTCAGCTTCTCGCGAAGAAGAGGTATATTTTAATTAACGGCGGTCTGGGAGGTGTTATGGAGGCTAGCGCGAAAGGTGCTAGGGATGCAGGTGGTTTTGTAATAGGGGTTATCCCTTTCGCCTCAAGAAAGGGGGCAAACAGATACTGCAATGCTGTGATAGCAACAAACATGGGACATGCGAGAAACATGATAATCGTGCATTCCAGTGATGCTATAATCGCGATAGGTGGGGGATACGGTACGATTTCGGAAATGGCCATAGCCTTGAAAGAAGGAAAGAAGGTTGTAGCAATATCCCCTGAGATTAGGCTCCCTAGGCTAATCGCTGTGGATACACCAGAAAAAGCGGTTGAAATGGTTGAATGATGCAGTCTTGAGTAATTTTGGAAATTTGGAATTATTCAAACAATTCTACAAAATTCTACAGAATAATTTGATGACCAAAAACCCATCTACCAACAAATCATCCTTCAAACCACTCAAAAATCAAAAACAAACAAAGAACTTTTTAACTCCACAGCAAAAAGTCGGACATGAGTCATGTTCCTAAGGAGCATCCTAGATATCTCTCACTGCTGTACAGAGAGAGAATAGCTGAAGGTGTGAGGAAAGGAATAACCGCTGTTGAGGGCATAGCGGCTCATGGAAGAGGCGAGACCTTTGATTATATACTCGGAGAAAAAACCCATGACTTTGCTTTTGAGGCTGAGAGGGCTGCAGTAGCTTTAATGTTACTTTCAAAACATCCAGTTATATCTGTCAATGGTAATGTTGCAGCCTTAATCCCTGAGGAGATTGTAAAACTTTCAGAGGCTCTTAACGCTATTCTTGAAGTCAACATATTCCACTTTAGCGAGGAAAGGGTGAGAAAGATTAAAGAGGAGATAGAAGCTCACGGAGGTAGAATTCTAGCGGATATGGATGCAACATTAGAAGGACTGAAGAGTGCTAGGAGGCTGGTCAGCAGCAAAGGGATTTTTATCGCTGACACAGTCTTAGTCCCGCTTGAGGATGGAGACAGATGTGAGATTTTGAGAATGAACGGAAAAAAGGTTATAACCATTGATTTAAACCCCCTGTCACGCACCTCAAGAATGGCGGACATAACGATAGTTGATAACCTTGTTAGAGCAGTTCCCAACATGATCGAGCTTGCTGAAGAATTGAAGAGCTATCCTGAAAGAGATTTGAAGGAAATTCTGTCAAATTATGACAACAAAAAGATACTTTCTGCATCCATAGAAAGAATAAGGGACTGCCTTACCGAAATGGCAGAAAAAGTTAAGGAGGAGTAAAATAATGATCGTAAATCCTGATTTCCTTCTTAAGCTGGAAAGAAGAAAATCTTTAGAGGATGTTTTTCCCGTTGTAAAAGAGATAATTGAAAAAGTAAAAAAAGAGGGTGATAAAGCCCTACTCGAGTTCAGCGAAAAATTCGATGTAAAACCTGAGTACATTAAAGTGCCTGAAGAAGAGTTTGACAGAGCCTACGATGTCATAGACGATTCTTTAATTGATGCGTTGGAAATAGCAAAGGAGAACATCTCCAACTTCCACGGCATAACCTCTGTCGAAAGAGACATCCGAATAGATTTCGATGACATGATCCTCGGCAAAAAATACGTACCTTTTGAATCTGTTGGCATATACATTCCCGGAGGTAGGGCAAGCTACCCATCAACAGCTCTGATGGCCGGTTTGCCTGCAAAAATAGCGGGAGTTCGCAAAATGGTAGCATGTACACCACCAAACAGCTCTGGGAGGGTTAATGAGCTGACGCTTGTTGCATGCGACCTCGCTGGCTACGATGAGGTCTATGCTGTTGGTGGAGCCCAAGCGATAGCTGCGATGGCTTATGGAACTGAAACCATCAGAAAAGTTGAGTTCATTGCTGGTCCAGGGAACAGATATGTGACTGCTGCTAAGCTTCTCTTGCAGAACGAAATCAGGATAGATATGCCCGCAGGCCCATCAGAAATCTTGGTTATCGCCGATGAGACGGCAAATCTTCGATTTATATGCCTTGATGTTGTCGCTCAGCTTGAACACGATCCATCAGCTCTTGCAATCGTTTTTGTTACAAAAGAATGGATGGCTGATGAGATCGAATCCTATGTTAACGAATTGATTGGAAAAAATAAGAATTTCTTTATATGTGTCGCCGAAGTTGATGATGCAATCAATTTGGCAAACACAATAGCTCCTGAACACCTTTCCATGGTTTTTGATGGGGCAGAAAATCGATTGGATGATATAAAAAATGCCGGATCGGTCTTCATAGGAGAATATTCAGCGGTTGCTGCTGGAGATTATGCTTCAGGCACCAACCACATCCTTCCAACATCCGGTTATGCAAAGATGTATTCTGGCTTGAGTGTTGAAACATTTTTAAAGCATATCACCTACCAAAAAATCGAGGAAGCTGGATTGAAAAGGATTGGCGATGCGATAATCAAGCTTGCTGAAGCTGAAGGCTTAACTTACCATAAAAAATCTGTGGAGGAGAGACTGAAATGGATGCAGGAGAGATGAGTGAGAGTGAAGTAGTTAGAAAGTACACATCTGAAATAGGCGAAGAAGAAGCGGGGAAGCAAGTATTACTCTACGGCTGGATCCATGAGCTGAGAGATTTGGGTGGAGTGGTTTTCGCTTTGCTTCGAGACAGGGAGGGAATGATCCAGCTTACATGCCCGAAGAAAAGATCACCCGATATAATCAAGAAGCTCAGAAAAACCAGGAGAGAGAGCGTTGTTAAGGTTATTGGAGAGGTAAAAAAAGAGTCAAAAGCACCTGGAGGGTTCGAAGTACTCCCAGACTACTTTGAAGTGCTGAACGAAGCTGATGCTCCCCTACCATTAGATGTTGTGGAGAAGGTTCCTGCCGAGCTGGATACTAGGCTGGATGCAAGGTTCCTTGATCTGAGAAAGCCGAGAGTTCAGGCGATTTTCAGAGTGAGGCATCAGATGATGCAGAGCGTCAGAGACTTCCTCAGCGAGGAGGGTTTCATCGAAGTAAACACACCAAAAATCGTTTCAACAGCAACTGAAGGTGGGACAGAGCTTTTCCCCATCAGCTATTTTGAGAGAGAGGCCTTCCTGAACCAGAGTCCCCAGCTTTATAAGCAAGTTTTAATGGGGGCGGGGCTGGAAAAGGTCTTTGAAATCGGTCCGATATTTAGAGCTGAAGAGCACAATACGGTGAGACATCTGAACGAGGCAATCTCCATTGATATCGAACAGAGCTTCACAGACCACGAAGGTGTCATGAAAGTTCTGGAAAGACTCGTGCAGAGAGTATATGAGGATATTTCAGAAAAATGCACCAAATACCTCGACTGGATCGGAGTTGACATCCAAATACCAGAGCTTCCATTCCCAAGGATAACATATGATGAGGCGGTAAAGATCGTGAAGAATAAGGGCGAGGAGATTTCATGGGGTGAGGACTTTTCTACCCCTGCTCTCAAAGCTCTCTCCGAAAACATCGAAGGCCATTACTATATCGTGGACTGGCCAACAGAGATAAAGCCTTTCTATGCGATGCCCTACGAAAACGAACCAGAAATTAGCAAGACTTTCGATCTCATGGCAGGTAGCCTTGAGCTTGCAAGCGGAGCCCAGAGAGTCCACCTTTATGACTTGCTTGTTAGAAAGATCAGTGAGAAAGGTATGAACCCAGAGAGTTTTGAGTTCTACCTTAACGCATTTAGATATGGTATGCCACCCCATGCCGGATGGGGTTTAGGAGCTGACAGGCTTATCATGTCGATCCTAAACCTCAAAAATATCAGAGAGGCAGTCATATTTCCGAGAGACAGAACAAGGCTTACACCTTGAAAGAATGAAGCTGATACCAACATATTTAACTATTTAATTTAAGGATACCATAATGTTTCCATATTTTTTTTAAGCGAATTTCAATCGTTCAGTCCTTTGATTTAGAAAACTTTATAGGGAATTAAAGGCAGATTTAAGGGAAAATTTTATAAATGAGTTGTTTCAATTTTTTATTGGATGGTGGAAAGTGACATACTGGTTGAACGGCTTGAAAAAAAATTGATTGAAAAAGATAAAGAGATTGCGGAGTTGAAAAGGATGCTATCTGCAAAAGAGTCTGAGATAGAGGAGATAAAAAAGAATGTTGCAGAAAAAGTAAGGTCGGAACTTGCTTCAGAATTGGAGAAGATCAAGGAGTTAGAATCCAAAATAATAGAGCTCAATAAAATCGTAGAGAGTCTCACCTCCGAGATCCTATATCTCAAAGCGGAATTGAAGAAACCTGAGACGAAATTTGAGATCAGTGAACCGAGAAGAGAGGAGAAGAGAAGGGAGAAAATAAAGGGAGCGGGTGATGAGGAGGGCGAGGAGGACATCATAGTTTGTGATTGATTGAACTAAATTAAAACACCAAATTAAACACAAATTAAAATCATGCATATTAAAAAAATAATAGTAAAAAATTTCAAATCATTCAATAAAAGGGTTGAAATTCCACTTTTCAAGGGATTTACTGTTATCAGCGGCCCAAACGGTAGCGGAAAATCAAATATTGTCGATGCGATTCTTTTCTGTCTCGGTTTAACCCCCTCAACAAGGCTTCTCAGGGCTGATAGACTAACAGACCTGATTCACACAGGAAACGGAAACTTCAACGAAGCAGAGGTGAGCGTTATATTTGACAACTCCGAAGGAATTCTCAAAGGTGAAAAGGAGATAAAGATCACCCGAAAGATAAAAAGAACAGAGAAGGGTTATTACAGCTACAACTACATCAATGGCAAAGCGTCAAGCCTTTCAGAGATTCAAAAGTTGATTTCAAGTGCTGGAATCTATAGCGATGCTTATAACGTTGTAATGCAGGGAGATGTGACGAGAATTGCTGAGATGACTCCTTTTCAGAGAAGAAAAATAATCGATGACATCTCAGGAATCTCGGAGTTTGACGAAAAGAAGGAGAAAGCTTTAGAGGAACTTGAAGTTGTCAGAGAGAACATCGAACGAATAAATACGATTCTTGTGGAGGTAAATCACCAGCTCGAGCAGCTCGAAGCTGATAGACAGGAAGCTTTGAGATACAAAGGTCTTCTAGAGGAAAAGGAGAAATTTAACAGGTATTTGAAAATAAACAAGTATCTGAACCTCCTGAACAAAAAGAAGAGAATAGAGTACGAAATTTCAAGACTTGAAAGGGAAAAGGATGGAATTTTGAAGGAAATAATTGAGTTAAACTCGAGAATTAACGAGCTTAATTCAAAGGCCGACGAGATATCTGCCCAAATTTACGAGCTTGCGGATGAGAACTACAAGGCCATCCAAACAGAGATAATTGAGTTAACCTCGGAAAGGGAAGGCCTGAAGAGATCAAAAGAACTCAGAGCTCAGGAGATTGGCGAGTTCGAAAACGAGAAAACAAAACTTCTCGTCTCAATTTCCAAATTTAAAGAGGAGTTGAATAGTATAGAGGAGGAAATCCAGAAGTTTTCAATTCAGCAAATCAGCATCCAAGAAGTACTTGACGATCTTGAAGCAAAGAAGAGCCTTATCGAGCTGAAGCTGAGCGAAATGGGGGCTGCACATTCCAACCTAAAGGATGAGCTCCTCTCCAAGAGAGAGGAACTCGATCTGCTGAAGGAGAGACGATCTGAGAAGGTGAACGAGAGGGACAGATCACTTGAGGTGATCAGAAGAATCGGAATGGAGCTGGAAGACCTCGAGAAGGAGAAAGATGGAATTAATCGGGAGATAGAAAGATCACTACAAGAACTCGTTAAATTAAAGAAGAAGAGTTCCGAAGTAGAGAGAGAGCTTGAGAGCAGAATAAAGAAGAGGAACGAGATAGATGATAGGATTTTTTCAATCAGAAATGAGCTTTCAAAAACCGAAGAGGAGATTAAATCCCTTGAAGTTGAAGTCTCAAAGATTAAAGCCCAACTCTCAGTCCTTGAATCGAGCTTTTCCAAAGCGGTTGAGCTGATCCTCGAAGCAAGAAAGAGAAAGGCGTTGCCGGGCGTATATGGCACAGTCTCACAGCTCTGCGAGGTTAGCGAGGAATTCGTTGTTGCTTTGGAGATCGCCGCTGCTAACGCTTTGCAGTTCATCGTGGTCGAGAATGAGGACGATGCGGTGAGATGCATAAAGTATTTGAAGAAGATAGACGGAGGAAGGGCTACCTTCATCCCGATGAACAAGATAAAGAAGAACTTTGGAAAGCTCGATTTGGACAAATCCATTTTGAAGGAGAAAGGAGTTATCAATTATGCTGTAAACCTCATCAAATGCGATAGGAAGTTCAGACCCGTTTTCAACTTCATCTATCGCGATACCCTCGTTGTCGAAAACATAGACGTGGCAAAGAAGCTGATGGATGGTCGAAGGATTGTAACCCTAGAGGGTGATCTTATAGAGAGATCAGGAACGCTTACAGGAGGAAGCTTGGATAGAAAAAGAGGAATACTCGCTACAAAAGAGCTCTTCGAGAAGCAAAATAGGATAGACGAGGAGATTACGATTCTGAAAAGCAAGAAGACGGAGATAATGGGTAGCCTTAGGAGCGCAGAAGAGCTGAAGAGGATCGTTCAGTCAGAGATCGAGTCAATCAACAAAGAGTATTCTGATTTGAGGAATAGAATATCCCTCCTCGAGTCCAAAATCGAGTCATATAAGTCAAGACTTGGAGAGATCGACAACAGGATCGAGGAGAAAATCAAAGAGAGGCAGGAGATCTACGCTAAAATAACAGAAACCGAGGATGAAATTAAGGAAATCGAAGATAAAATTAGAGAGACAAGTAGCGAAATCTCGAAGCTTGAGAAGAAGCTGAGAGGTAGCGAGATTCCAAAGCTCACGGAAGAGCTTGAGAGACTCAAGGACGAGATTTCCAGAAACAAAGAGGCCTTACTGATAGTCCAGAAGAACCTTGAGAATGCTGAACTGAGGAAACAGCAAACGGTCAGCTCTATCTATGAGAAGGAAATACAGATTTCGGAGATTGAGGAGAGGAGAAAGGAGATTGAGGAGAAGATAAGAGAAGAGGAAGCTGCTTTTGAGGAGATTGGTAAAAGGCTTGAAGAGTTGAGAGAAGAAGAAAAAAAGGTTGGTGAATCGGTTAAAGGTTTGAGAGAAGAAAGAAACAAGCTTTTATCCGAGATAAGAGAGCTTGAGAGTCAAAGGGATGAGAAAAGGTTTGAGGTTAAATCGATAGAGGAGAAAATCAAGGCAAGAAACGAGACCCTCGAGATAACGCTGGAACAGATCGAGGAGAGTAAAGTGGAATTCGATGCAAGCGAGAAGATCCCTCCAAATGATGAGATAGTCAGAAAACTTGACGAGATCGAAGCTGAACTTGCCAAATTCGGCGATGTTAACCTCAAAGCGATTCAGGATTACGAGGAGGTTAAGGCAAGAAAAGACGAGCTGATGGAGAAAAAGCTCGTTCTCGAAAAGGAGAGAGAGGGTATTCTGGAGAGAATCGAGAGGTACGAGGGGATGAAGAGAGATGCATTCTTCGAAGCTTTCAATTCAATAAACACGAATTTCAAAGAGATAATCTCAAGGCTTACCGATGGTGAGGGAGAACTCTACCTTGACAGCATTGAAGATCCTTTCAACAGCGGTCTCCACATTAAATTGAAGATTAGAGATAAGCCTCTCCAGAAAATAGAGTCTATGAGTGGTGGAGAGAAAAGCCTTGTTGCTTTATCACTCATATTCGCAATTCAAAAGTATCGACCAGCCCCATTCTATGCATTCGATGAGATAGACATGTTCTTGGATGGGATAAATGTCGAAAAGGTTGCAAGCCTTATAAGTGAGAGATCAAAAGAGGCGCAGTTCATAGTCGTTTCTTTAAGAAAACCAACCCTTGAAAAGGCCGATTCGATAATCGGAGTTACCCTTGCGAAAGATAACTCTTCAACCGTTACTGGAATAAAGATGAAAGCCTAGCGGTAGTGATAGGATGGATGAGACCTTAAAGGATCTCGAAGACCCTGTCGAGATGCTCGTTGAAATGGCAAAAAAGGGAGAGATAGATCCCTGGAACATAGATGTAGTTGATGTTGCCGCAAGATTTCTTGAAAGGCTTGAGAGAGCCCAGAAACTTGATTTAAGGATATCAGGCAGAGTCTTACTTTATGCAGCCATTTTAATCAGAATGAAAGCTGAGATTCTAAGTCAGGAGGCTTCAAGAGTTAGGAGGGAGGAGCCTGAGATAATTCCCGACGAGATTGACTTTGGAGAGTTCTTTGAGACCGAATTTGAGCTAAGTATAAGAGATTCTGATGGAATCAAGGAAACGGGAGATGAGCTAATAGACAGCCTGATTTCAGTGCAAAGAAAAACAACAAGGAGGTTTACCACGCTAAAAGATCTTATCAGAGAGCTTCAAATGGCTGAAAATGTGGAAAAAAGAAGAAGAATTAGGAAAAAAGTTGAAAGGGAGGAAGCAATAAAGCAAACCCTTGAAACTCCCCATGAAGAGGATATCGAGGATATTCTGATAAGGGTTGAGAATGAATTATTAAAGCTTTTCAGACGGAAAGAACCGCTTTATTTCTCTGAAGTTGTAAGAGGTAAAGAAAAGGAGAAGCTCACCTACTATCTGTCAATCCTTCATCTTGCCTTTAGGAAGATCTTAGAGGTTAGACAGGAGAGGCTTTACGACACTGACATAGAATTAAGACTTTACAGGTGAGATAATGGATCCAGAAGGAATGGATCCAAAAAAAATTGTTGAGGCCGTTCTCTTTTCATCTCCAGATCCCCTTTCAATCACCAAGATCTCAAAAATTACGAAAATCGACTCAGGAGTCGTTGAAAGAGCTATTAAAGACCTTATTGAAGAGTACAATACAAGAGATAGCTCAATTGAGATTCTTGAACTGGGAAAGAGGTATCTAATGAGGGTAAAACCTGACTACTTTTCCTATATTGAAAAATTTGCTGAAAAAGATATGGATAGGGGCACACAAAGAACTCTTGCAGTTATAGCCCTCAAACAACCGATTCTGCTTTCAAAACTTGCAAAAATCAGAGGAAACAAGTGTTACGGGCATGTAAAGCATCTTGAGGAATTAGGATTGATAAGAAGTGAAAAAAAGGGTAGAAGTAGGCTACTAACAACAACGAGACACTTTGCCAAATACTTTGGATTGAAATCGAGTGACCCAGAAGAGATCAGAGAAATACTCGGCAAGAGGGTAAAATCCAGGGACCCAAGTTTGAAAAGCTTCCTTGATGTTTGATAAGAGTGAATCCGTTAGTTTAATTGAATAGAAAACCTAAAAAGATTTTTAACATCCTCATGAAAGTTGAATTCCATGGGGAAAGATGATCCAAAAGATATTTCCTCAATCCTTTCACAACTGCCAAAGCTCATAGACAATGAGGTAGTGTCAGAGAAGGAGATAGAAGCAAAGCTTTTAAGAGCCGTTCTGAGAAATTTGGAGGTCAAGTCAGAGGTCAATATCTCAAATCTTCCTGAGTTTTCAACCCTGTTAGAAGAGGTGAAAGAGAGCCTTTTTGAGATTCCCCTTTCAATCACTTCTCCCCACTTTTCAGAGAAACTCGAATTGGGTGGTGTGGTCTTCTGCCATCTTCACACGTGTAAACCAGATGTAGAAAAGATGAATAGAGCTTATAGCAATTATCTAAAGGCAAAGGAGTTTCTGGATGTCTTACCAAAACTAAAAGAGATTACAGATAGATTTTTCTCAAATTATTCTGTCAAAGATGGTGTTATAAGGGAATATGGAGGAAAACAAAAAGCATGGGTCTTTTTCACGACTATGGATGACCTTTTTGAGGATTTGGATTTCCATCTCAACCTCGCAAGCACGCTGAATGGAAGATATTGTGTAGTTGTCCCTACTGAAAAAAGCCTAAAAAACTTCATAAAATTTTTCAGAGAACATTCAGAAAAAGCAAAGAGAGCGGGCCTTCGCATATGGGTCGCCGACCCCAAAAAAGGTACAATCGATCCTTTCATAGGTTATCCCAAGGATCTCAGCCTGATAAAAAACTTCAATAATCCTAAGATTGCTTCTATAATATCCTCCTATTGGAGAATTGAGGTAAAAGAACTTGATTGAGTTTATTATAATTTATTATAAACTTGTAAATTTACAAAATCCTTAGAACCATCTAATCAATTTAACTACCAGAACTATCTGATCCTCCTACCCCTTACAAAATCGTAGATCCTTCTTGCCTGTTTTTCCCCGATTCCATCAACTTTCATGAGCTCTGAAATCGGAGCATTGATGACTCTTTGAATGTTTCCAAGCTTTTCCAGTAGCCTCCTCGCTTTTTCTTCTCCAATCCCAGGGATGGCTGTCAGCATCGCAATGCTATCATCAACCTTAGCTTTCCTTAACCTCGGAGCAGTCCTAAGCCTTCCTTCTTCAAGCTGACGATTCAAAGATTTGAGGACCAAACAGAAGTCTTCATCGCTTTCTACCTGAACGGGTATAACCCTTTGGCCGGTTTTGAGGGATATACTTAGAATGCTTCCGATAAATGCATCCTTTTTTATCCTCGAAAAATCTGGCCTGCCGATTATGCAAAGAAACGAGAGCTGGTAAGACTTGGAAAGGTTGTGAATCTGATTAAAAAATCTTCCATCAGCGATCGAGGAAACATAATCGCTTGCACTTTTTCTTTCTACAGCCACAACATAGCCCTGGTGATGGATCAAGTAGTCTGCTAACTCGAGTCGCTTCCTCACCACTTTCAAGCCTAGAGAGGTAAGCATTTCAATTATCCTTTGTGGTTCTCTATCATCAGCAAAGATCATAAAATTAACCTACCTCTGATCATCCTTTCTAAATCCTTTTCCAATAAAATAAACTTCCGAACTCCTTTTTCTAGAAGCTTGTGGGGAATGGAATTTTTTAAACCTGAATTTGGGTGCAACTTCTCGGTAAAATGATTCGATTTCTTCCCCTTGAAAAACCTTAACGAGAAAATTCCCTCCTCTCCTCAGAAATAACTTTGCAAATTCGAAAGAGGCTTTTGCCAGATCTATAGACAACAAATGATCTATCGTCCACTTTCCTGTTAGTTTAGGCGAGGCATCGCTTATAACAGCATCAAATTCGATTTTGAGATCCCTTACCGCTTTAATGGTTTCTTCTTTGGTAATATCTCCCCTGATGATCGTAACGCCATCCATTGGAGGCATTGGATTTATGTCAATTGCAACAACCTCTGCTCCGAGTTCAGTTGCAACCTGGCTCCATCCACCAGGAGAAGCTCCTAAATCGAGAACTTTGTAACCGCTTTTGATGAGGTTGAACTTCTTGTTGATTTGGATGAGCTTAAAAGCTGCCCTGCTTCGATAACCTTTTTCCTTAGCTTTCCAATAGTAGTAATCCTGTCTATCCCGTGTCCGTCTGGGTTTCGCCATGACTATGTTGCTATAACTTTTACAACTATTCTTCGATTGCTTCTTGGCCCATCAAGCTCGATAAAAAGTACCCTCTGCCATGTACCCAGATCTAATCTTCCATTGGATACCGGCACTACAACGCTGTTCCCTAATAAAATCGCCCTAATGTGGGAGTCTGCGTTATCATCCATTATATCATGCTTGTAACCCGCCCCTCTCGGCACCAATCTGCACATCACATCTTCAATATCTTCCATCAGCCCCCGTTCTCCTTCGTTTATCGTTATAGCAGTTGTTGTATGGCGGGTATAGATAATCGCCAGACCATCTCTAACCCCAGTTTTCCTCACTTCTTCCTGGACCTTATCCGTTATGTCGATTATTTCCGTTCTTTTTGAAGTTCTCAATTCAAGCATAATCAAAATTCGGATTCAAATTAAAAAAACTTTACATAAATCAGACATAACATAAACCCTACATAAACTTTACATAACACTCCCTAAAATCATCGTCTAGTCTGAAATCCCCAAACTCAATTCGTAAGACTTTTTCTTTTACAGAGGTAAGGACTTTTATCATACCATTGTAATTAACCTCCTTGATTGTCCCAAAACCGAGATATCTGTCTGAATACAAGCCCACTAAAAGACCGATTAATTCCTCTTCTGGAATGATAAATAAATCTTCAACACCGTAAATTTCCTTTAACGTCTTGAGAACCCCCCTACTTATCTCCGGATGGTTTTTAACGAAAATGTTTAAAAAATCATCCCCTTTTTCAGCATATATCACCTCACCAAAAATGTCGTTGAGAACCGCAAGATCTTCTTTGCCAAGGGTTTTTCCCTTAAAAATCTTCCAACTCTTCGATCTCAGCTTTTTAGTATCCAGTTCAATTTCTCTTGCATCAGAAAGGAGTTCAGCATACCTCCTACTTCTGAAATTCATCCTTACGTTTCTGCTCCTTTTAGCCGCAGCAAAAGGCTCAACTTTCAAAACCTCTATATCAATAAAATCAAGGAAAGATGGGTTCTCAAACGCAAGTACGGCATCGGGTTCGAGGATGTTCAGCTTAGCGAGCTTGTATTCCTGGGCTTTTCTACCCCTAACCCACCCCGTTGAATCTATGATTATCGTTTCAGCATTTTCCTTGATCCTTTGCAACTTCTTTCTGAGGTCGAAGACCGCATTCAGGCAGCGAGCTTCCCTCCCACCTGGAGAAATCGTTCCAACGAATTCTCCGTCAGCCATCCTTATCTCTGAAATCGACACAACTTTATCATCTGAGATGCCAATACCCATTGCTCCGGGGTGAGCTATGCTCGACTGCCCGATATCAAGATCTATCAAAATTTTTTTGCCTTCGATTAGGTTGTTCAGATAGGTGGCAAGGCTGCTTTTCCCCGAATCGGAAGACCCATAGATGAAAAAACTTTTGAATTCATGGGCCCTATCAAGAACTTTTTTCCAAGAATCAGGAATCGTGCTCCCTTTAACAGGAATATAGAACGTTTCATCACTAAGAAAAAGAGTTGAATCTTCCTCGAAATAAACTGGGAAAGCCTTATCTTCAGGAATCTGAATTTCTTTGATTTCACAACCAAAGACGCTTGCTTTTCCCTCAACTTTAATAACAGAGGGACCTTTGACGATAACGGTTGTGTCCTTTTTATCGCTGAAGGAGATCATCACAAAAATTAAAAAGACTCAGAATAAAAACATATTTGAATAATTCGATGCTATTAATGCTCTTGTTACCCCAACTTCATCCTTTGGTATTCGTACCATTCGCGGTATTGTTTGTGGTGTTTTCCACAGGTTTTATCTCGATCATCCTCATTTCCGGTTCAAGCTGCATCAGCTTTGTAAGATTCGTATCTCCCATCACAGCCATACTAAGCCCATCTTTGAAGTTTTTGAATCTGTAGTAAGCTGTTTCGTTTGACTTTATAAAAAAGCCATTTTTCGTGAAGTTCATTAGGACGACTTTCTCATAGTAAGTTCCGTTTGATGTGTTATTTATTCTGTAGGCTGCAAGATAGAAGTCAAAGAAACCTGATGCATTACCTTGTACAAGCTGTTTTACCGCATTACCTTTGAACATTATTATTAAGTTGTAATCTCCCTTAGGCATTCTTCCAGTAAAATTCTCAACTTCCGATGCGAGGCTTTTTCCCTTTCCTGAAATCGTATCCAAAGTTCTAACAACAATACCGGTTGTTCCGAAAAGGAAGGGACTTGTTTGATCCACCAAAGAAATCCCCTTATTCGATTTTATTTTGTAGCCATTGTAAACATCCTCTGACTCATGAGTGAAAAAGACCTTCGTTTTGTTAACGTCAATTAGATAAAGAAGCTCAGGAAATACTCCTGAGTAACTGGAGACCATGAATCTGCTGATTCCCTGGCTAAAACGGAGGTTGGAGAAGAACTCTGAATCCATATTATTCGTGACTATCCTTTTTAAAATATCAGAGAGTTCTGGGTTTGAGTTCGCAAAATTCACATACACTACCTGATCTGCTCCTGAAGGTATCTTTGATATCAGCCCCTGAAAGCCTTCTGGGAAGTTAAACTCAACCTCCCTTTGATGGGTAGTTTGGGTCCGTTTTGCGGCATAAGTTAGAACTGAACCGATCATTATGAGCGCAAGAAGGATAGCAAGCAATCTTGCTCCTTTAGACTCCATTTTACGGGCCATGATCTATGTCGAAGCATCGGGAAGATAAATCTTTTTGAGAAATTTAGTTTGAAGTTGTATGAGAGGAAAGTCAAGGACAGTAAAATATAGAAAAATTAAAAAATCTAAAGCATGCTGCTTTCACTCAACAAACCTTTATACCTTTCATCGAGCATCTTATTGAGCTCATCAAAAATTATCTTAATGCTTCCAAGATCCAAACCGAGCTCGGAAGCAACGTCATTCGCCTTTCTCAAATCCAAAAACGTTATTCCTTCTTTTGATACTCGATCATCGATTAGTTTTTTTATGTATTTGACGATCTTTTCTTCGTCTGACTCCGAGCCCATAATATAAATTGATTTTGAAGGTTAAATAATTATCTAAAAGAGTGAAGGAGAAATGTGAAATAAGGAAAAGAGAAAGAAAATGAAAAATATGGAAAAGATTTTTAACATGAATTCTTGGAACCAAATGCATGCCAGCGGTTGTTGATGGAGAGCTTTGCGATGGTTGTGGAATTTGTGTCGAAGAGTGTCCCATGGGCGCCATAGAGCTGAACGACAAAGCTGTGGTCGATGAAGAGATTTGTACTGAATGCGGAACTTGCATAGACGTTTGTCCGAAGGATGCGATAGTTCTTGAATAATTTCTCGGATGTCCAGCTTAATTTCACTCTGGTTTCATCTCAATTTCAGACCAATCTTAAATTATATATTTCATAAGTTCAAAATTGAGTCCAGGTTGAGGAAAATTGAGAAAAATTGAATTAAGATTAGAATAGGATTAGATTAAGATCTTTAAAGGGCAGAGGGGTATGTATGGGATGGATACTTAGGATAAAGAAAAGATTTGGCTTTCTTTTCAAGTGGATATTTAAAAAAGACAAGATGAGAATAGGCATTTACGGCCCTCCAAACGCCGGCAAAACAACACTTGCTAACCGCATTTTACGAGATTGGACCGGCGATATAATGGGTTCTGCCAGCGATGTTCCCCATGAAACCAGGAGGGCTAGGCTTAGAGAAGGTGTAAAAATAGAGGTGGATGGAAAATCTTTAACGATAGATATCGTCGACACCCCAGGACTGGCGACTAAGATTGATTTCCAAGACTTCCTAAGATATGGAATGGATGAGGAGGAGGCGAAAAGAAGGGCTAAAGAGGCCACTGAAGGAGTCATTGAAGCGATAAAGTGGTTAGATGATTTAGATGGAGTTTTACTGGTTATGGATTCTGCCGAGGACCCATTCACCCAGATTAACGTCACGATAGTTGGAAACATCGAGGCTCGTGGCTTGCCTTTGCTTATCGCCGCAAACAAAATAGATCTGCCAAACGCCTCTCCGGCAAGGATCAAATCCGCCTTCCCACAGCATCCGGTGGTGCCAATTTCCGCATTGAAGGGGTTGAATGTGGACAATCTCTACAAAATGCTCGCAGAAAAGTTCGGATAAACAAGGTGGTAAAGATGGAAGGTGTCCAGCTCAACCTTATCTCAAAGGATAGACTTGACAGAATGGCTACGATGGAGAAGCTCAAGATGATTCTGGATGAGGTTAAGGATGGCAAGATAGTTGTTCTTGAATCCGGTTTAACTCCCGAGGAGGAGGCAAAACTTATCGAGATGACCATGTTGGAAATAGACCACGAGAACTTTGTCGGAATAGAGGTTGAAACTTATCCAAAAAAAGTTGTAAAGTCTTTCTTCAAGAGATTTTTCGGGGGAAAAGAAGGTAAACTAATGCTCATAGGCCCAGCAAACCGTTTAAAGACGATCGAAAAACATGAAGATCAGATCAGAGCACTTGTCCAGTTTGGATAGTTGCTGTTATCCTAAAAAGTGATTTTTATGCCCCATCGATGCACCAAATGTGGCAAGGAATATCCTGACGGAGACATGCGAATACTGAAAGGCTGCGAATGCGGGAACAACAAATTCCTCTACGTTCCTAAGGCTAAGGTTGAAGCCGGAGTTGCCGAGGAAGTCGAGGGAAAGATTGAGATCGAAGAGCCAGTAAAAAGGATAGAGAAGCAGCTCACAGACATGGGAATTGCCAGTATAAAAATAATAGCCCCTGGAAAGTATGAGTTAAACCTCGACAGACTCTTTACCTCAGATGAGATAATTATTGCCCTTCAAGAAGATGGGAAGTACGTTATTCATCTCCCTTCCCTTCTTAAAAAAGGTAAAAAGGCAAAGAAAAGGAAATCCTAATAGTTTTCTAATTCAGAAGTTTAAATTCAAAACAATACAAAACAATTAGTAAGATTGAAGATTTAGTGGATAGATTAGTAGATAATAGCCTCCAAATCCACAACTTTTGCGATTTCTAGAAAATCTTTATCTCTTGTAGCAATTTTCTCAGCACCGTTAGCGATTGCTATTCCAGCGATCAATAAACCCATATCATTTGCACTACTACCTATCGCTCGAAGCTTTGCTGCTATACTACTTGATTCTTCGGCTGCTCTCCAATCATAAGATAGTAAAGGAATATCAGAAAAGAACTTTTTGAAAAATTTTTCTTCCTTTTTTGTTTTTCTGATTTTGATCCCTGTCATTATTTCGTGATATGAAACAACAGTTGTAGCAATTTCTTCTCCTTCTATGACTCTCTTAGCTTTTCCTTCCCCTCTAAAATAATCGATGAGAAAACTTGTATCAAGAATGATCATACTCTAAACCTCGCTGAAGCTCTGAATTTTCTTGAGTACTCTTCTATCTCGTCTAACACATCACTATCTTTTAAACAACCAAAATATCTATCCATGTTAAAATCTTTACCCTTAATCAGCCTTTTTATAACATCGCTGAAGCTTTCATTTTCTCCCTTTAGCTTAACCAATTCCTCGTAAATCTCATCCTTTATTGAAATCGTTTTCATGTATTAATGCATGATAAAATGAAATTTAACCCTTACGGTGAAACATCGCATAATCATTTCTTTTAAAATGTTACTTAAATGTTAATTAAAATGTTAATTAATCGGTTTCCTTGCTACGATAGTTGCATATCTGCCAGCTTGCCTCGATTGTAAGAATTCCACCAAGGAAAAAGAGCACCTTTTAAGGAGGGATCGAATCTCTGAAATCTCGAAAGTTCTCAGCTTATGTGTCTCTTCGAAAAGGTCTATGAGTTCTCTACCCCTGTAAATGATGCATTTAAACGGCAATGTGAGAAACCTTGTCTCCGGATTAAACTTGGGGAGAGATACTCTAATAGACTTTAAACCATCCTTTTCTCCTTCCAAGACACTTGGTTTAACCCCATGCTTCTTGAAAAATTCGAAGCTGGGAAAGTCGAATATAAATAAGCCTCCATCCCGAAGGTTGTTGAAGGTGTTTCTAAAAAAGCTCTCAACTTCACCATCTTTATGTAAATAGCCAAGAGTGCCAAAAAGGCAGGTTACCACATCAAAAGGTTTGGGCGATTTGAAGGAGCTGGCATCAGCAAGTAATATGTTGACATTAACTCCCACATTTTTGGCTTTCTCTCTAGCAAGTTCAACCATAACTTCCGATTTATCTATCCCCCAAACTTCGTACCCTTTCTTGGAAAAATAGATCAGAAGGTCGCCGGTGCCGCATCCTACATCCAGTATCGTTTCAAACTTTCCAAGGAATTTTTTAGCTGCATTTTCTACATACTTTGCATTTTCCTCTGTATTGAAAGAGCTGTAGATTAGATCGTAATATCTACCATATTTTTTATAGAGATCCACACGCATGCCACCTGAATATTTGTTTGCTTGATTCGAAACTTCTTTCCATATTGAGCTTTTTTCCATAAAAGGTTAGTGATTTGAAATTCATATAGTATACTAATATTTAATAATAATTAATCAATCCTGATCTTCACACCATTAATCGAGTATTCCTTGTTCCAGTTCACTATCCACTCATTGGGATCGATTACTATCTTCTCCGGTTCTCTTTCAACATTGAAAGTTACTAAAGTTTTTTTATTGACTCCATCCACCCATACCCTTTCAACAGAAACCTCTATCGGTGTTATAACTTCTATTTCCACTGGCATTTCCATCATTTAGATATAGAACTTTCCTATTAAAAATTTTAAACAAATATTGTTAGTAATTCACGCCTTGGTTATGCTAATTTTTGATTATAGCTTAATTACAAACTGATCGAATTAACCATCCAACCTAGTTCCTAAAATCTCTTTTACGAATTTTTCCCACATCTTGCAGTTCTTCTATAACTATCTCCAATACTTTTAAATTGTCAACCTTTGCGTAACCGTGAACGAGAATGTTTCTGAATCTTGCTATATCTCGATATCAATATTCTCAAAGTGATCCCCCTTTTAAAAATGAACCGTAGAGATAGGAGGCTATGATCTTACGATTTGAAAATACCTCTTTGGCAAATGTCTCTATTTCTTCAAGCTTTCGTCGTTAAATTTTTCTCCCTTTTATAAATTATGTCCCGATATCAATATGTTCATAATCGTATTTGTATGCTTCCTGCAAAAAACAAAAATAAACCTATCAAAACCACACCGTATCATTCTCTTTCCAGTTATACTTAAAGACAAGAATCTTAAGTGGATTTTCAGATCCGTTCACAACCCAGTGAATCATTTTAGGTTTGCAAAGGAAGATATCTCCTTTTTCAGCCGCGTATTCATTTTCACCCAAACCGAGTTTCGCTTTCCCATCGACGATGTAGAAAACCTCTGTCTGTTCTTTATGATAGTGCTTTTTTACCTCAGCCTTTGGTTTTATCTCCACGATTTGAACGAAGGAGTCTTCAGCGATCGTGAAAACCTTCTTTGTTCTGTAGCCCTCCTTTTCGACCCATGGTGAGCTTTCGAAATCGAACTTCATGGAGATTTCTTGATTGCAATGTATTTAACTTATTCACTTATTCATTTCTTTACGCTTTTTAATTAAAACTTCCATTATATCGACCTCTCAGGCCAGCATAAACTGAATTGCAAAGTTGCTGCCATTGAATCTGATGCATCTTTTTCCCCTTACAAAATCCATCGTCTCCTCCCACTCCACAGGGGGGACTTTTACACCAGCACTACCTTTTTTATCCGCAGCAATTAGGGCTTTCTTTAAAGCAGGATACGTCTGAAGCTCATTTTCTGTAACTTTAACGCATTCAGGGATCACAACCTTTTTCATATGCACGGAGCAGTCCACAAAGACGATGAAGTAGTCTCCTCCAAACTCCAAAACGTTTCCCTTCTCCTCAATCAATCTCTTGACTTTTTCGAACTCCTCCAGCGAAACTTTTAAGAGATGTTTCCCGGTCACTCTCTTTTCGTTTCCATTCTCTTTATTCTTTTCAATCTCTTTCTCAATCTCTCTCACATCATTCATCAGTTTCACCAAAGTTGGGCAGCACCTCAGCTCTTCTTCACTTACCACAGCATAATTTGCTGGCTTCTCTCTCAGAAGTTCAACGCTTATAAGCTCGACTGGCCAAACCTTAAAGTAGTCCTCCTTTATTTTAACATAAAAGAACGGATCGCCTGGTTTTGTGTATTCTGAGGCTATCTTTTCAAATTCCAGCATCTCAGCTGAAGAGATCTCAGCATTTATCGTGTTTTGACTCAGATTTATCCCCCTCAAAGAGGGAAACTCATCGATTCTCTCTGTGAGGTTAACGTAGTATTCGGGGTATTCTGGGAGTTCAAGCTTGCTGATATGAATGTACTTTGCGTTGTAATGCTGATATGCTGCATTAACCCAGAAAAGCCATGAACACGAGAGAAGACACTAATATCGTTAGCGAGACTATCCCTGCCACAGTAACGTTTTCTGATTTTCTAAATTTCGAGAGAACGATGATGAGGAGCATAAAAAATGGCAGGATTATAAAAGTTAAAAACGGATCAAGGAGAACGAGTCTGGAGAAGCCCAGAAACAACAAAAAGAAAAGCACCACATAAATTGCTGCAGCCTTCAAAATCACAGTAAAAGATTTCGTTAAAAAATAAAATGCTAATGTTATTAAAATCAAACCGAAAGCCAAGGCCGCATAGAATTGCATCGGCCCTTCCAGCCTGAAAAAATTCGGGAGGATGAAGATACTTACAGGAGGAGAAATCATGCCGATGATGAGGAACAAAACGTATGCTCTCCAGCTTCTGAGTTTTTCAATGATCATTGTATTTTTCATGATGAATTTATACCATCTTATCATTTTAAATTTTGTGAGTCTTCAACTTTAAACTTAAAACCTATCAACTTTGAATTTAATTTCTTAACTTTAATTTTTGTTTTAATTTTTGTGATACTATCATTTCCAAAACTGAGAAATTTCGAAAAACCCATGTAAAACGAATAACCCGACTCTGAAACGTCTGCCATGTCGTAATTGCCTAATCCTACCTAAATTCTACGTTCCACGATCTCTCTCAATTTTTTAAGATTCCCCATGCTGTAAACTCTGTCCTCCACTGCATAAACCCCAATCTCGGATGAAGAAAAGGAATTGAGAATTGGGGAGAGGAACGAGAACGTTGTGATCACATCAGAACCCGTGACCATGGGTGAGAAGGCTGGAAGTACTATCAGCTCTTTCTCCACCCCCAACTCTACTTTTTTGCTCCTGAGAAAGCACGGATATGTATAGGATGCATAACCGGAGCGGATCCTTATCGAAGGATGTTCATGACCGATTATCAACTTCTCTGCCTCGATAGCTTCGTGACCATGAGCAATTGTCCAATCTTTCAGCTGAATGCTCTTTTCCAGCTTTATACCATATTTTGCCAGAATCGCAGCCAGATAGTTGTCATGATTTCCTCTGACGACACTAAGCTCTCCGAACTCCTGTACACTTTCAACGAAGTATCTGACATCATCCCACTCGTAAGGCATATTCTGACTGAATTCATGCTTCATATCCCCATTTACGATCAACCTATCAATTTCATAAGATTTAAAGATGTCCTCAACCGACTCGACGATCTCTCTGATTTGCAATCTTGGAACTGAGCCTGGCATTGACTGCTCTATACCTAGATGGAGATCGGATATTATTGCTGTATCCTCGATAATAATGACTTTTTCCGGAGTGAGGAGTAGATCTCCGGTTTTGACCGATTTTTTGAGTGATGTTTTGACTGATGTTTTAACCAATGCAGAATCAGAATTATTCTCAAGCATCAAATCCAACCCCATTTTTCTAATACCCCATTTTTCCGATTATCCACCTCATTTTAATAGTTTACATATAGTTTACATACCTTAGTTTACATACCAATTATTGTTCATACTTTTCAACACCGTAATCCTGAACTTCAGCTCTCAACTCGATGAGGCGGGTGATCTTCTCATAAAGGCTCCGAATGATTTTCTTTCTGTCCTCCATCAAAACAACGTCCTCCTCTCCAAGCACGAATATGTTCAAAGCAAAGGGGCTTGGATATGGAATTCTCGCTATCTTTATTTCCATGTTCTCGAGTCTTCTGAGAAAATCCATTGCATTATCGAGATCCATAGAATCTTCCATTATCTCCCTGTACGTTTCCTTCAAAACGGGGAAGTCGTTTCCAAAATTTTTCTTGATGAGTCTGAGCAAGGAGTCTGCGTTAAGCTGCTGTCTCCAAACGCTCTTCTCCCTCCCCAGATAATTTCTCAGAACCATCAGAGACCTCACAGCAACATGCCTGAACCTCCTTCTAAGTATTTCGGTCCTGTCCAACGCTCTAATAAGGTGTTCAACGAAGTTCTCGGGCCTAAGGAGGTCCAAAATTTCCTCTTTTGTAAGTTTCTTTCTGTAAGGAAGCTTGAGAAGGAAACCGTTATCGTTTACAGCGATTTTAACGCTGCAGTTCTTCATCATTCCCGCACGAAAGCCAACAACCCTCGATATTGCGCTGTTCGCCCTCCTACCAATCAAGGAGTGGAAAACATAGCATTCGCTTCCATCATCTTGGAAATTCTCGATCAGAAATCTCTTATCAGTAGGAATGTAGCTGAAGAGGTTCTGCTCTCTGAAATACCTCACTATAGCCTCGGCAGAACTCCTTTCAAGATTATAGTTCTTTTTCAACCACCATACAGCATCCTCAAACTCCAAAAGCTCAGAATTCAGGATCTGCTCCATCTCTCCTCTGAACTGCTGAATTCTAAGAGCTAGATCGTAGCTCAGAGGAAGTTGCTCGGAAAACCAACTCGGAACTGTAGGCTTCTCCCCTTCGACCTCCTCGACTATTATGTTCATACCCCTCGAACGGATGAACTTGAATGTCCTTCCTGCCAAAACGAAAATGTCTCCTCTAACAAGCCTCTCAGCGAACTCCTCCTCAATCTTGCCTACCCTCTTTCCCTCCGTTGTTATAACTTTAATCGCAACCTCATCCGGAATCGTTCCAACGTTAAGATAGTAAATCGGCCTGAGTAACTTTCCCCTTCTCCCGAAAGTTCCTTCTTCTTCATCAAACCAAATTTTACCATAAACCCTTTTTTTCTCAAAATCTGAGTGTCCGGCTAGATATCTGAGCACAGAAAGGAACTCTTCTTTAGTAAGATTTCTGTACGGATAGCTGCTCCGGATCAGCTTTAAAGCCTTATCGACCGTCCACTTTTTCTCTATCGCCATTCCAACAATATGTTGGCAGAGAACATCGAGGGGTTTCTGTGGAATTTTTATCTTATCAAGCCTTCTGTTCAATGCCTCATTCGTTAAAACCGTGCACTCAACGAGGTCATCCTGGTCTACAACCACAACCCTCCCAACAGAGACCTCATGGAGCTTGTGTCCACTTCTTCCTATCCTCTGCAAAGCCCGATTAATGCTCTTGGGTGAGCCAAGCAAGACAACTAAGTCTATATAGCCTATGTCAATTCCCAACTCCAGGCTTGTCGATGAAACAACACACCTCAGCTCTCCATTCTTAAGCTCGTCCTCAACCTCAAGCCTAACATTTCTCGCAAGAGAGGAATGATGGGCTTTGATAGGAAAATCCTTTCCCAATCTTTTTCTGAGGTTATAGACAACTCTTTCTGTCGCACTTCTTGTGTTCGTAAATATCAGGGTTGTTTTTGAGGATCTGATCAGATCTACGAGCGTTTCATATAGCTTTTCACTTATGCTTTCAGAACTCTCCCTGAAAAAGTCTTCAACCGGTGAAATAACTTTAATATCGATGGGTTTTGAGAAGCTGACATCAGCTATTATGCAATCCCTCTCTTTTCCATTCTCGTATCCAACAAGAAACTTCGCAACCTCTTTTAGCGGATGTATCGTTGCTGATAGGCCTATTCTCACCATTTTTCCTTCTTGAATTCGCTGAAGTCTTTCAATTGATAGTGAGAGATGCGTACCCCGTTTGTTCTCCGCAACTGCATGAATCTCATCAACGATAAGGAATCTGATCTTCGTTAGCGATCGGGAGAGTTTGGGACTTACAAGGATTATGGAGAGGGTTTCGGGAGTTGTTATGAAGATATGTGGTGGCTTTCTTGTCTGCATTTGCCTTTCTTTCTGCTCAGTATCTCCCGTTCTGACTCCAATTCTTATGGGTTGAAGTTCAATTCCTTTTCTCTCAGCCAGTTCATATATCTCTGCTAGCGGTTCTTGTAGATTCTTCCGGATATCGTTGTTCAAAGCTTTAAGAGGAGAAACGTATAGCGTGTAAACTCTATCTTCAAGCTCGTTTTTCGATGCAAGTTCTATAAGCATGTTGATAGTAGCAAGGAAGGCTGCAAGGGTCTTTCCGCTACCAGTTGGAGATGATATAAGGATGTTATTTCCATTGAACGCCTCATAAATCGCATATTTCTGGGGAGGAGTAAATGAGGTGAACTTTCCTTTAAACCACTCCCTCACAATGGGATGAAGGAGATTTTCAATTTCTGAATCCTTATATTCCTTTCCCTGAACGATACCATTCTGACTCATCTGAGAAATAAAGTTGTGAAAGCTTGTTTATATGGATTTTTGTCGATTGAATTTTGGTAAAATATACGGAAAGAAATTCTCACTCAAACTATTCTGCTACCCCTTCAATCCCCAGTGCATTCAGGAAACGTTTTCTAACAGCCTCTCTGATAAGCTTGCTCAAAACTTCCTTCTCGGAGATCTCTCCAAAGATACCCAGTGGAATCTGCCCACCGGCCGCATGAGCATGGCCACCCGCACTTCCAACATCACCGAAAGCCCTTCTCAGGATCTCACCTATATTAAGCCTTACATCGTTGTTTCTGGCTGAAAGATGTACAATATCCTTAACGACACCAAAAACTAGAACTGTAGAGATCCCCTCAAGCTTCAAAAGATAATCAGCAGCCTGTGTTATTGCATCCTTCTCATTAATAAAGCCTGCGAAGGATATGAGCACAGGTGGATAAACTTCCCTGTTCTTTATTGCAGTCCCAAGGACATCTAGGGTTTCATATGATAGTGCTGGACCCTCCATCTTTTCGATCAGGTCATGATCGACGTATGGGTAAAGGATGGCAGCTGCAGAAAAGTCCTGAGTTCTTGCATTTCTTTTGAATTCATCAGTTTCACTCTTTATTCCAAAGAAAAGGGCTGTGGCGAGAGTTCTGCTTGGAACCATATTCAGTTCAATCATATAGTTGGTCATTATCGTGGCCGTGGAGCCAACGTTGTCTCTTATATCTACAAATTCAGCCTCAACATTTTCTGCCGGATGGTGATCTATCACAATGTTCAGCCGGATATCTTCAGGGATAGAATTATTCACACCTTTGGCTGAAGAGTCTACAAGGGCAAACTTCTTGTATTCCTTTAAATCGATCTCATTTGCCTTAACTATCTCGATGTTGAGCAGGTTAACCATCGCCTTATTCTCCTGATGGGATATCTCCCCGTAATAAACGATGTCGGCCTCAATCCCCATGTTCTTCGCAATCTCTTTAAGAGCCATTGCTGAAGAAAGGGCATCTGGATCAGGGTTATCATGGGTGAAAATGGCAAGTTTGCCATCCTTCATGCTACTCAGAACTTCTTTGAACTTTCTAATCCTTCGAAGGGTTTCGATCCTGTTGAGAGTTTCGATTACCATCTTCGTCATAGCAGAAGAGGGAGTTATTACCGCATCAGCTCCAAGTGATTCAAGTTCTTCCTTTTCTTTGGTACCAGACGCCCTAGCAATGATGAAAACCGATCTGGAGACGGATCTAATTAGCTTGATTGCTTTCCTGTTAATGTCAAAGCTTGGAAGGAGAAGGAATACAACAGAGATCTTGTTATAATCAAAGGAGAGGAGGAAATCCTTATCTGAGATATCACCCAAAATCGCGTTAAAATCTTGATCTTTTAAAACTTCAATTTTTTCAGTAGAAGAGTCGACTGCTAAAACCTTTTTACCTTCCTTAGCGAGCTCTTTTAGCACGTTAAATCCAAAGCTTCCACAGCCAATCAGCAGATACTCGAACTCCCCGTTATCGATCGCTTCTTCTTCGGAACTTGCTTCCGAATCAGACTCAGATTCAACGTTAACTTGACTCATTACAACCGATTTTAAACCAGCAAGATATTTAAAATTATCCTGATTACCTATTTTATGGAGTTAGAGGAGATAAGACTAAAAATAAGGGAGAAATACCTGGAAACCGACAGAAACTCAGGGCCGCTCTTCCTTCTTGCCGTTCTTATGGAGGAGGTCGGAGAGGTTGCTGAGGCGGTCAGAAAAGGGGAAAGAGATGGTATAAGGGAGGAATTAAGCGATGTCTTGTTCATGGTAATCAGCCTCTCCAATCTTTTTGAGGTTGACATCGAGAAAAGACTAGTAGAAAAATATATAAAAGGAGATCCGAGTACCCAGTGGGATTTACCTTAAATCTTTACTCTGTTTATTTATCCCTGTTCTTTATCCTCTCAATAACCCTCAATTTCTTTTCAATTGCAGCCTTCGCTGCAAGATCCACTTTTTCTCTCATCTCTTCAAAATCAGGTGGTGTTGTCTCTCCAACAACCTTCTTGAGAGGTGTGTAGGCAGACTCTCTAAATCTCGGTTTGAGGAGTTCTTTCTTACCATCCTTGATGAAGTAAGCTCCCTCTCCTTCTTCAACCCAGCCGGCCTCAACTACTTTTACGCCAACCTTCCTTATCGCTTTTTTAACCGCTTTAGAAATATCAGGTGGGGCTATGACCATCAGAGAGTCTATCGAAACTCCCATGAAATCGATCTCAAGCTCTTCCAGCATTTTAAGAATCTTAGGGTTCACAGCTCTCCTCGTTTCCTCATAGTCGAAGACTAAAGCCTTACCGGACACGGATGAGATCTCTTCGGCGTCACCCCTTATCCCACCATTTGTCACGTCGCTCATAGAATGAATCCTCCCAACGATATTTTCAGAGAAAAGAGCCTCACATGAAAGAAGGAAATCGATGTTAAGGGTTTCATCGATAAGTTCGTGTATTCCGTAGAAGATTGCGGTTGTAACGATCGTTCCACCTCCGGCACCCTCTGTAAGGAGTATCACGTCTCCCTCCTTTGCGTTCTTCCTTGGGGTTATCTGCTCAGACACGCCAACACAGCCAACACCACCTGTCATTCTTTCACCAATTACCATATCCCCTCCGATTCTCAGCGTGCTCCCGCTGACTAAAGGGACTCCGATAAGGTCACAAACAGCCGTTATCCCGGCTATGTGATCGAAGATCTTCGCCACATCCCCATCATCGGCAACATGGATATCAGAGAAGACTGCTACTGGCTTTGCCCCCATAACATAAACATCCCTCATCGCAGCCCTCGTAACGTGAAAGCCAGCAACGAATGGATACTCGCTAAGCCTCGAATGAATGCCATCGATTGCAACGGAGATATAGAAGTTTTTATACTTCACAACGCCAGCATCATCGAGATCCTTTGTAGATAGAACAGCATTGCTCTCCCCTATTACTTCTGCAATTTTCCTGTGAACGTAAAAATCCCCCCTACCTCTAGAACCAACACCGAACTCTCCCATGCTAATTCCCGATGAGTGGTAATCCAGAACCGGATGGGATTTTGACGTTGCATTTTTAACTTCCAGAATAACAGCCTCTGCCCACCTTTCAGCCCTCTGATAGTCCCACCCTTTGATCTCAATAATCCTCTCTGCAAGCAATCTCTTCACTTCTCTTTCATCCATTCGAGAAATCATTCTCCTTGCAAATCCTTCGAGGTCCATTCAGCCCACCGAAATTTGTAATCGCTCTCGGTTTAAAAAAGGTTTTAAACGACAATTTGTTAAACTTCCACCATTAATGCAAAACACTGGATCTAAAAAGAAAAACTTAAAAAACAAGGAAACTGAAAACAAAAAAGCGGGTTCAGATTGATACAGTTGTAAGAGTTGCAAGTATTCTTTAAAAAGCAGAAAAGGGTTAAGAGAACTTGTGGTTCAAAAACTTTAAGGGTGATAATTTGAAGAAAATAGAGCTTGCCTCAAGTGTGATATTGATCTTAATAATATTGATAGGTGCTTTAGGAATCTACCAAATGCACGCAAAACCAATTACACCTATCGAACCTTTCGAGTCTTCTATTAGTATTCCCTGGAGGTTGCTCGTAGCAGTATACGTGTTCTTCGTTGTCTCAACCACTGGCCTATGCATTGTAGCCTCTTTGGGTGAGGTCTTTGGCTTCTCAAAACTTGAACCGATTGTTAAAGAGGGCTTGTTGATGGCTCTAGTTACAATACTCGTCGGCCTACTAACAATCGGCTTAGAAATAGAACAGGTAACCCGAGGCTACTACGCAATGATTGGGCATGTCAATCCTAAAAGTGTTATGTTTTGGATGATTATGTTCTATGTTCTATACGTTGTTTTCCTAGTCATTGAGATGTGGTTCTATTTCTATGACGACTTTCTCAGGCAAAAGGAAAGCAAAGGGTTAAAGGGTTGGATCGCAAGAATTCTTACGATCCCGAAAGCAACTGAAACGAAGGATTTCGCCAGAGTAATAGGCTTCGTAACTGTATTCACAGCTATAGTTGCACATAGCAATCTTGGCGCCCTTTTCGCGGTGAACTACCTTCCCTTCTGGCATGGTCCCCTTTTGCCGATATATTTCATTCTCTCAGCAATTGTTTCCGGAGCGGCACTAACCGTTATCGGTGCATACCTTACAGATCGCATTAGAGGTATGAGGATTGAAGAAAAGAGATACGAGGCAATTCAAATGCTAAGAGTGATTCTGGGATTTTCTATCGTTGTAACAATATTTTTCACCGTATGGAAATTTATTATAAAAGCATATCCAAATTCCACATTTCTCTCTAGGGAAGCAGTAGAAGTATACCTTACGGGTGATTTTGCGTTTAATTTTTGGGTAATGGAGGTTTTCATCGGACTTCTGATTCCCCTGGCTCTTCTAGCGATCCCACGAACCGGAAGAAAGGTCGAAGGTGTTTTTTTAGCTTCCCTACTAACGATAATCGGAATATTTTTCCTCAGAATAGATCTCGTCATGGGTGGGCTTGCGATTAAGCTTATCTCCGGGATTACTTTTCCATCCCTCGTTTTCCATCCCTTTGAGGTTATGGCTACAGCCGGTTTCATCGCTTTGTCGATTCTCCTTTATTACATCGGCTACAAGCTTCTCCCAATGGAGGTGGAAGAATGAAAAGAAGAAACTTTCTCAAGCTAATCGCGGGATTGTTACCCTTTGCAGCACTTACAAAGGCTCTAGAAAACTCTGAAGATACTGAAAAAAGCTATGTTATGGTTGTTGATGTTAACAAATGTATCGGATGTGGTAAATGTGTTACAGCATGCAAGATTGAAAACGACATTCCAATGGATCTCCCAATTTCCAGAACATGGATAGAAGGGTATTCAGTTAGTGAAAAGATACCCGTTTCAGAGTCCGAGATTAGAAAGCTTGTAATGAATACTTCTAAGAATCCATTCCTAGATAATTTGATCAAAACTTCTAAAAGATATAAAACCTTTTACGTGCCAAAACTATGCAATCATTGCGCGAATGCACCATGTGTTACTGTATGTCCCGTCTTCGCAAGGTTCTACACGAAGGATGGTGTTGTACTTGTTGACAAAGAGACTTGCATCGGATGTAAATACTGCATAGTCGCATGTCCATACGGGGCTACTTTCCTTCATCCTGAAGAGAAGGTCACGGACAAGTGCACCTTCTGCTATCACAGAATAAAGAGGGGTTTGCAGCCCGCATGTGTCCTTGCTTGTCCAACTGCTGCGAGAGTATTTGGAGACATAAATGATGAGAACGGCGAGGTAAGCAGGCTTGTAAGGGAGAACAGAGTAAGTGTGCTCAAGCCAGAGGAAGGGACGTTTCCAAGGGTGCTCTATATAGGTCTTGACTCATACGTGGTGGAGTGATTAGATGAGGGGGAAGGTTATAGTGTTCGGGCTGATATTCGCAGCAGCGATTTACCTATTGCTTTTCGCATACGTCTTCGGGTTTTCACCCATCGTTACAAAAGAGAGTCAATCCAAGTGGGTTGATATCGAGCTTTCAAAGGAGCCGAAGTTTTCCGATACAGGAATTTGCAAAGAATGTCATTACAAACTCTACATTGGCATGAAAAATCACTCCACAGTCAACTGCGAAGCGTGTCATGGGCCAGGCATTGAGCACACGATAAAGAGATCCAAAGACACGATTGAGATAAACAGAAGCAGGGATGCTTGCCTTAGATGTCACTTAGATATCGAAGGAAGGAATGTCATAGAAGTTGTAAACGAAACACACCACTCTGGCATCCTGTGTGTTGTCTGCCACAACCCACACGAGTAGGACTAGAATTCTGAATATCCATAAATATTCGCAAAATCGAAAATATCCCCTAAAAATTCCAATAAACGGGGTGAAATAACTTTGAAAATGGAGAAAATCCGAAATGTTAATATAAGGAGGGCATGTTTGACTGAATGGAGGGTCATCCTATGGATAACCGAATAATCATCCTTCTGACTTTGTTTATAACCTTGAGCATTATAGGGTGTGTTCAAGAGAAAGGTGAAGTTAATGAAGTTAAAGTGGTTAAAGAGGTTAAAGAAGGTTTAATTGAATTTGAAGAGATAAAAGATTGCCAGTGTCACACTCAGGCTTACAAGTACAAATCCCACGTTAACGGGTTAAAGTACTGCCTGACCTGCCACAAGATAGAAAAGCATCCCAGAGGAAACTGGAGTGAGGGCTATTCCTATAAAGACTTTATAAAATGCTCCAAATGCCATGAAACCAGCCTCCTGAGGGTCCACATGCCAGAGCACACATGCGTTGAATGCCATGGCGATGCCAAAACCATTCACCAGAAATTCGAAAGCAAGTTTCTGGAGGGAGAGAAATGAGGAAGATAATTCCGATGATCATTTTTATTCTGTTGATTTTCGTGATCTCAAGCACAATAAATGCTGAAAACGAAGTTAGCACCCTTGATTTCAATCTTTCCTGTGAGGAATGTCATACTAATGCCTATAAGTATCCGAAACACCTCGAGGGTTACAGTTACTGCAAGAAATGTCATGGAAACGATGTCCATCCGATTCATTCCATAGATTGCAAAACATGTCATCAAAACGAGCCTCTAACTCCCTTCTGCCATGGAGCCGATCCAGATGTTGTCGTCCCAACGTCAAACGGTTTGATTTGCAAGACGTGTCATCAAAGTAATCTCGTTGAGGTTCATGAATCCAACTGTCAGCTATGCCATCAGAACGTTAATGAGATTCATAAGGAAGCGGATGTCGTCGGAGGTGTTGAGTGATGTTTGAGATCATATACTTCATCATGCTTTTGATTTCCTTAGGAGTTTTTTCATACGGCATCTGGCAGAAATGGAAGTTCATCAACATAGGAATACATGGTGAGCCGAGAACCAAAGATCCTTGGAGAAGATTCTGGTTTGTGGTGAGAGATGGTCTGATTCTGGTAAGGTTGTATTTAAGGGAATCAAAGATGGGAGTTTCCCATTTCCTGTTCCTTTGGGGTGTAATTGTTATCCTCCTCAACATCCTGATTTTCACCATCTCGTTCGCTTTCCCGGATCTTTTTAGGATAGCTTACCCGTTCTTAAAGTCATCGATGACTGTCGCTGGAGTGATGATAATAGTCGGACTTGGTATTGCAGCGATTAACAGATATCTGATCAAACCGAGTAGATTTACCAGAAAGTACGAATTCGCATGGGATGATGATCCGGTTCTCATCATCTTCATTCTTGCAGCGATCTTTGGAATAATACTAAAAGAGTTCGTGAGGTTCAGCGATTTTAATACAACTTCTCTCCCCTACATTCTCTGGTTTCTCCATACAATCTTCATCCTCGTTTTTATAGCCCTGATCCCATACACAAAGCTTCTGCACATTTTCATAGCACCAATAAACATATTCACAAAAAGCGAGAGGTTGCCAGGAATCATGAGGGAGCCACCAAGCGAAGGCTACATGGGTGCAATAACCCCGGCCGATCTCACGAGAAGAGATTTGCTTGCAAGCCTGGCATGCATGCGATGCGGGAGATGTCAAGATCTCTGCCCGGCAACGAATTCAGGTGCAACGCTCAATCCGATGTTCCTAATGCAGAACATAAGAAGGCTTGAAAAAGTCTTAAAAGGAGAAAATGAGAGGCCTGAAGGAGTTGAAAACCAAGAAACTCAAGGAAGTCAAGAAGGTCAAGAGGATCAAGAAGGCCAAACCAAAAATCCAGAGGATATACTCCTTCTCGACACGGTTATGGACATGGAAGGTGTGTGGGCATGCACTACATGCAGAGCGTGCATGGAGATGTGTCCAGTCTACATAGAACAAATGGAAATCCTTGGAGAGATGAGAAGGGGAATAATAGAGAGTGCAGAAGCTCCACCTGACATAAGAGACTTCCTGACGAACATACAAAAGCAGAAGAACCCATGGGGTGAGGCTAAGTTCAAGAGAGATCAGTGGAAGAAGGGGATTGAGTTTGAGATCCCAGTAGCGAAGGAAGCGGAATTTGAATGGCTCTGGTATGTTGGCTGTGCCCACAGCTTTGATAACAGAAACAAACCTATTACCCAAAAAATAGCTAAGATCTTCGCAGATATCGGAGTTAACTATGCTATTCTTGGTAGAGAGGAAGGCTGCTGTGGAAACGATGTCAGGAGGGTTGGAGAGGAAGGACTATTCCAGATTCTTAGAGATGAGACCATCCAGACCTTTGAGAAATACGGCGTGGAAAAAATTATCGCAACATCTCCACACTGCTTCAACACGTTCAAAAACGAATACGAGGGCTTTGATGTGAAATTCATCCTGGAGGTTATCTTGGATGCAATTAAATCTGGAAAACTCGAACTTAAAAATCCGATTAATAAGAGAGTCACATTCCATGATCCGTGCTATCTCGGGAGGTACAACGAGATGTACGATTTGCCAAGAGAGATCCTTAAATCGATCCCGGGAATTGAGCTCGTTGAGATGCCAAGGAACAGGGAAAGGAGTTTTTGCTGTGGAGCCGGAGGGGGAAACCTCGTTAGAGAGTATCCAGGCGAAGATAGACCGAACAATATCAGAGCGAGGGAGGCTGCATCGACGAACGCTGAAATTCTGGCTGTTGCATGCCCATTCTGTATGATAATGCTGGAAGACGGTGTAAAAACCGAGAAGTTAGATGAGAAGATTCAAGTTCTGGATGTAATAGAATTAGTCTGGGAATCTGCTTATGGTGAAAGTGAGAAACCTTTATAATCCTAATTATTTATAGAGAGTCCTCGGATCATATCTTAGCCAAAACCTCTGCAACACTTTCTTCTCCCTAAAGAGAGAGTCATTTACATTTTTTATTACGACGAAAGACTTTTTTGTATCCTTATTTCTTCTGTCAATTGAGTCAGTGGCGGTTGCATTTGTGTTTTCCTTTTTTGTTATTTGGCGCCAACTATTTGGCAGTGTCAAAAAATTAAAAATAAGTTAACTTTTGATTATGTAATAATTAAAAATCAATATTTAACTCTGTTAATTGAAATAAACACTGTTAATTAAGATATTTAGAAAATGTTATATAGATTACAAACTGAGTACATAACATTAAAATGCTAAGAGAGGTGCGCTGGAGATGTTGTGGTTGCAAATATTGGTTTATATTTCGGTCGGAATTTTTGTTATCTTGATTTTAGCAAAAATCATCAAGTATTCAACTATGCCCCTGCACCTGAGATGGGAACTTTATCCAGTTCCACATGAAAAGTTCAAAGCCGAACACGGAGGTAGCTATTACGAGGAGTCTGAATGGTGGAAAAAGCCAAGGGAGACGAGTCTTGTTGGAGAGCTGAAGGAGATGCTGCTAGAAATGCTCTTCCTCAAGAAGGTCTTCGAATACAAAAGGCGGCTATGGTACCTGACATTCCCATTCCACATGGGCATCTACTTAATACTTTTGTGGTTTGCACTGCTTTTTATAGCCTCGATATCTGTGAGCTTGGACAGATTGATATCCATAATTGGAGGTCTGGGAATAGTTCTCCTAGCTTTTGGCAGTATCAGCCTGCTATTCAAAAGGCTATTTGACAAAAGCTTGAGAACGTACAGCACTCTGGCAGACTACTTCAACCTGATATTCATTCTCGCAGTGACAGTCAGTGGTATTCTTTCATGGAGAGTTGATGCAAATTTCACAACCGCGAAAATGTTTATGGCCTCGCTGATAACTTTTTCAGCCCCCCCAATTCTTTCACCAATTGCAGTAATTCACACAACGCTACTCTCACTCCTCGTCGCCTACATTCCAACTTCAAGAATGACACACTTTATTGCAAAGTACTTCACGTATCACAAGATACTTTGGGAAGATATCCCCAATATCGCTGGTTCACCGATTAGAGAGAAAATCAAGGAGGTGTTGGCCTACAGGGTTACCTGGTCTGCACCACATATAAGGCAAGGATTGACCTGGGCTGAAGAGGCCATGGAGATAGAACCGGTCATAGAGGTCAGAGCAAAACTTACAGATGAGAGAAAGAAGGGTAGATAGGGGTGCCAAATCGATGGATTACTACAAGTTTAATTTTATTTCTCCAGAGGATTTTTCGATTATAGATAAGCAGATTGTAAAAGTTAAGTCAAAAGATCTTATTCCGTTGCAATACTGTGATGAACCTGAATTCACAAACTCCTACCCAGAATGGATTGAGAAGTACGCTACAGAATTGGATGGATTCATAGCGATAGATGAACCTTGGAAACCAAAAAACAAGGAAGAAGAGGAGGCTTTGGTGAG
>MTMO01000067.1 GCA_002011235.1 Archaeoglobus sp. JdFR-27
GCAACATTATGGGCACTTCTTAGTTCTAGGGTTCTGATCATCCTTCTGAGTATGTCCTCAATAATTGCCCTTGATATACCTGTAAAAACCAAACATCTCATATCCATCACCCATACATCGGGAATTCTTCTTTTCTGGGGACTTTTTCTTCATGCATCCTTGTTTGCTCTGCAAGCTTTTGCATCTGGGTTTCTATGAACTCTGCCTCCTTGATGAGCCTCTCAACACTTATTTCCCATCCTAAGAGGCTATTCAAAACCTCTATTATCTGGGCCGAGGCTCTTGGGTCTGGATTGAAACCTGAAGTTTCTCCCAAGAGAGCTAAGCCTGGAAATCCTCTATAAACACATTCGTTTAAGATGGATCCTGCAAGTCCGGAAATTGTGCCGGTTTTGAAAATCTCAACATAATCTTTTATCTCTTCAAGCAATTCCTTGTTTGTTGCAGCCCCAAATACCCTGTGCTTTCCCTCAAAGGTAGCAACTCCGGCAAGAGAGTATAATTTACTTGCATTTATTGATTTGGCCCATTGGACTATTTCTTGGCTTAATAATCCGGAGATTTCAATCCCAATTGGGATATCTGAGTGAATAAGGATTGCGTTGTGATCTTGGGACTCGTAAATCCTTATTGGAGGGGCTATTACCCCATCTATGAGTGTGGCTATAGGTGGCAATACTTCTGAACTTATAACACCTTTATACTCGAGATCAAGTTCGGTTACGAAATGGGCTGTTGCGATCGTTCCTACGAGCCCAATTCCAGGAAAGCTCGTTAACATTACCGGCTCCTTCACGCTCAATTCTTGGACGATAATCTCGGTTTTTACCATGATTGATATAGTGGCTATTAAGTTAATTAATGTTTTTCTGGGTAAATGAATGGAAGTTTTGGAATGATGGGTGAATTATGAGTGGATTATGAGTGAATTAAAAAGAAACTGAAATATAGGAAAAGGATTTCCTGCTTATTGGGTGGTTCGATGAGGAAGTACAAATTCAAGAGGGGCTTTAAACCCACAAAAGAAAGGCTTGAGGAGCAGATAAACCTTCATTTCGGAGATTTTGAGAAGGATGGAGATGTCTATGTTGTACGGTATGGGGCTATTGAGGAGCTGAGGTTATGGTTTGATGGCAAATTGCTCTGTGTTGAATCGAAAACTAACCCTAAAGTTGATCCAACTACAGCTGCCGAAACCCTCAGGATGTATAATAGATTTCTTGAAGAACTCACTGGCTATACGGCGAAAGAGAGACAGAAGATGCTGAAACAGGAAATTTCATAAGAAATAACTTAGATCATTACTTAGATTATTAGATTTTGCTTTTTTCTTCAGATCTTATTTTGAAGTTTGGCTCTTGCATAATCGATCAATCCAGCAAGGGTTAGCTGGTGAAAGCCCGAGATAATCACCGAATCCTTGGTTACCTCATAGAGATCTTGATAATCCTCATCAGCTTTCATAAGCTCAGAATGTAATTCCGAGGTTTCACCACCTTTTTCTACAACTGCTAAAGCGATCTCAGACCATTTTATAAGTTTACTCCTTAGTTTTTCTAAGAGATCATGATTTTCAGCAAATCCGAAGTGTGTGTATGCGATAAATTCGGGTTTGAGCTCTGTCATCCTGTCAAGGGAATGAATTGCATCCTCAAGTCTGAATGGTGGAGGAGTTGTAGGCACAACCTTTCCGAAACCGTAGACGCCGGCGGAATCTCCGGGGAATAGTATTTTGTCTTTTTCAAGGAAAAAAGATACGTGATGGGGAGCATGGCCGGGAGTTAGAACGGAAAGCATGGTATCGTTTCCGAGATCGAATTTTTGTAGGTTGCTTGCTGGTACAATCAGCCCCTCATCAACCGGCTCAGGCTCACCGTAACCCTCTGCAACTCCGCCAAGAGCGCTTTTAGATGCTTCCCAGAGCTTTGCAGGGTTGATGAGGTGTTTAGTTGCTTTGGGGTGACATACAACCTTTGCATTTGGGAGGAATTTAGTTAGTTTTCCAACCCCTCCACTATGATCGAGGTGGATGTGGGTTATGAAAATGTATTTGACATCACCTCTATCGATTTCAAGGTCTTTGAGACTTTTTAAAATTCTATCTGCAATAGTAGCTGGACCTGTCTCAACGATCGATGGTTTTTCAGTCTTAACGATATAGAAGGAAATCGATCCTCTTTCACCGAATATTTCCGAATCAAAACAGTGAACCTTCCCTTTAACTCCACATGGAGGCATATTCAGAGAAGATAGAATACCTTAAAAATAGTTTCCGAATTTAGGTTGCTCAAATCATTCTCAATTACGTTAATCGTAGTCACAAAATAATAACAAATTTAAAGCTAGGTGGATATTAGAGGATCATGAAGGTAGCCATTATAGAACCGCTTCAACTTCCAAAGGATTTCGTGATGAAGAAGTTTCAAGCGCTAAATTGTGATGTGGAGCTTTTCGATTCCAAGCCCGTCTCCCAGCAAGAAGTTTTTGAGCGGTGCAAAGGGGCAGAAATAGTCGTTTTGGTAAACACTCCTCTTACCGCTGAGACCCTTGAAAAGCTGGATGACTTGAAAATGGTGGCTGTATCCTTCACTGGATACGACCATGTCGACATTGAAAAATGCAAGGAGAAAGGGATAGTTGTCTCAAATGTGCCTGAGTATTCAACACATTCTGTTGCTGAACTTGTTTTTGGGATGATTATCGCCGCTTTGCGAAGGCTTGTTGAGTGTGATAAGGCAGTAAGGACGTTGAAAGGTAACGAAGGGCTGATAGGAAATGAGCTCTTTGGAAAAACAATGGGTGTGATAGGAACTGGCAAGATAGGTCAGAGGGTTTGTGAACTTGCCTTGGCCTTTGGAATGGAGGTTCTGGCTTACTCAAGAACTGAAAAAGAGGAATTAATAAAGAAAGGGATCAGATATGTTCCCTTGCAGGAACTTTTAAAGAGAAGTGATATTGTAAGCATACACGTACCATTGAATAAGGAAACCAAAGGTATGATCGGCGAGAGGGAACTTGCTTTCTTGAAAGATGGGGCGATAATCGTGAATGCTGCGAGAGGAGCAATTATCGACATCGAAGCTTTGGTAAAAGAGCTTGAGAGAGGTAGGATATTTGCATGCCTCGATGTATTCGATGTTGAGCCCCCACTTCCTGAAGGTCATAGAATACTGAAGGTTGGAAATACAATTTTAACTCCACATGTCGGCTACTATACTAAAGAAGCCCTTGAAAGAAGACTCGATGTGACAATTGAGAACATAAAAGCATTTTTAGAGGGCAAACCGAGAAATATCGTTAATCTTTAACCTAAAAAGGTAAATAATTTTTTTCTAAATCTGCACAAAACAGCTACCCTTTTATACCAAAACAGTCAATTCAAAAGGGATGCTTCCTGATGTACAGCTACTCCAGCCTGAAGTTCCGATTGGATTGAGTAGGGTAGGGGCAACTGGAGTAAAAAAACTGGTTCAAGTTGAAAGGAAGGGAAAAAGGCCGATAATTCTGATATCGAGTTTCGATGTTTTTGTCGACCTTCCCTCCACTCGCAAGGGAGTCAATCTCAGCAGGAACTTTGAGGCGGTTGATGAGGTTATTGAAAGTTTGACAGCCAAACCGGTTAAAACTGTTGAAGAGCTAACTGTGAAGATGGCAGAAACCGTCCTTGAAAGACATGAGTATGCTACGAAGGCAGAGGTTAAGATGGTCTCGGAGCTGATAATGAGGAAGAGAACCCCTGCAACCTCTCAGAAAACTCAAGAAGTTGTGAAAATATTCTGCGATGCTTTGAGATGGAAGGATGGAAGGAAAAGGGTGATGATCGGGGTGGAGGTTACCGGGATAACAGCCTGTCCTTGCGCCCAGGAGCTTGTAAAATCCAAGGCAGCAACCGAGCTTGAGAAAGCAGGATTTAGCGGGGAAGCTATCTCTAAAGTCTTCGATATAGTGCCGGTCTCAACCCACAATCAGAGGGGAAAGGCGAGGGTTAAGATTGAAATAAGGGATGAGTTTGCTCCATCTTTGGATGAGCTTATAGAGATAGCAAAGAGCGCGATGAGCTACGATGTTTACGAAATTCTGAAAAGAGGGGATGAGCTTCTTGTTGTTGAGATGGCCCATAGAAATCCGAGATTCGTCGAGGACAGTGTTAGAATAATGGCTAAAAACGTGGTTGAAAGATTTAAAGATGCTCCTGACGACGTTCTGGTTACCTTCAGACAGGAGAATGAAGAGAGTATCCATCAGCATAATGTTGTTGCCGAAAGGGTTTCCACAATTGGTGAGTTGAGGAAAGAACTGGAATCGAATGAGAGAATCGAATGAGAAATAGAAAATATGTCTAAGATCTAGATGCCAAAGCGAGAATTACTGCTGGCCCTAATTTTTTACTTCTTTGTATTATTTGCTGTATTGAGTGTCGTATCGTGTGTTCCATCCGTTTCCGCCGAAATTCTGGAAGCATGTCCCAATTGTGGAAATTATGAATATGTGAAGGTCAAGGTTACCTGTGATAACGCTATTTTATCAGACGGTGAAGGTAAGATCCCCCTTAACACCAAAAATGAAATTCTGGTGGTTGCGAAAAACGCAACAGAATTCTACAAGAGATTCGGATTTTACCCAGACATAGAAGCACAGAAAATTGATAGAAGATTTGCCCTCTCCAATCAAGGAGAGGAAATATTCCTTTTATGTAGTGGAACTTTGGAAGATGAGCTGGCGTACGGAAAAAGTGGATCTGGACTCACATCTTTTCGGGATAGAGAAGTCGTTTACTTCAGAGATGACGGAAGCTGGGATTTTAGATATGCGGACTGGACGAGTTTTGAGCCCATTTCAGATAAAGTTTCGGGGAAGATTATCGTGTTCCCAAATGAAATTGAAATAAATGCAGAGAAAAACCTAGTGCTCGTTTCTTATACACTGTTAGAAGATTTAAATCTCAGAGAACTTGCAAAAAAGGGAATAAAAATTGATATATTCCTTGATTCCTCTCCCGTAGGGGGGATTCCACTTGAGGAGATCGAGATTCTTAAAGATCTGAAAGCTGAGGATGTTGAAGTTCACTTCCTTGATTCCAACTCCTACAAGAACTTCCATTACAAGTTCGCGATCATAGATGGAAGAAAAGTGATAATAACAACTGAAAACTGGAAGACCTCCAATAGGGGTTATATGGTGGAGTTTGAGAGTGAAAAGATCGCAAAAGGGTTGCTTGATGTGATTCACTCAGACAGCAGATATAACTCCTCTCCCGGTAAAATATCAGATTTGAAGGGTTTTAAGAAATCAGGAATATCGGGAAAGGAAATTGAATTTGAAGGAGAAGTTGAAGTGTTTGTTCTCCCAGATTCTAACCCCATCTTCGGTTTTATTTCATCCTCAAAGGAGGAACTGTTGATAGAAGTACCATACATGGATCTCACTTGGTTTGGGACGGATAAGCTCTTGAATCTAATAGAAAATGCGTGCAAAAATGGTTCGAAGGTGAGAATACTTCTTGATTCGAGCTATTCAAAGGAAAGGAATGAGGAGCTAATAAGTTTTTTGAATGAACTATCACAGAGAAAAGGATATGATCTGAAAGCGAAGCTGATAGCTTTAAAGGGTTTCGAATCTCTGCATGGGAAGATGATCTATTCAGATGACAAGTGTCTGATCACCTCTGCAAATTTTAATGAATACGGGTTTAAGTTGAATAGAGAAGTTGGGATTGTGATAAAGAACAAAAAAGCCTGCGAGCTTCTGAGAAATCAGTTTTATGAGGATTGGAAGGATAGATTCGAAGTTTTGGACTTCACTAAGATCCCCTCTCCTTTCACGTATGCTGTCACCATATTTTCCCTATCAATTGCGTTTCTAATTCGAACCCTCCGATCCTGAGTTTTCGCTTTCTATCCAAAGAGCGATAACAATTTATGCCTTATAGCCACGGTTTTTTCAATGCAATCTGGATTTGAGGATGTCAGGCAGAGAGGATTCTTGAGCAGGCATAAGGTTGAGGAGGTTATGCAGAAATTGGAAGAATTTAAGATCAATCTGCTAGAAGTTGAGGAAATAGATTTTCGTGAAAGCCTTAATCGAGTTTGTGCTGAAGACGTCGTATCGAAGAGAAACATACCTCCTTTCAATCGTTCTGCAGTTGATGGTTATGCGTTGAAGGCTGAAGAAACCTTTGGGGCAAGCATGAACAATCCCGTGATTTTCAGGGTTGTTGGAGAGGTTGAAATTGGTGAAGGAGGTTTGATAGAGGTACAAGAAGGAGAGGCAGTGAGAATATCCACAGGCGCTCCGATGCCGAAGAACGCGGATGCAGTTGTTATGATCGAGCATACTTCAAAAATCGAGGGAGATTACATCGAAGTTTACTCATCTCTACCGCCATGGAAGAACGTATCAAGGATCGGTGAGGACTTGAGGGAAGGAGAAGTCGTGATAAAAAAAGGAGAGATAATCCAACCCCATCATATCGCTTTGCTTGCCGCATCTGGCAATCTTAGGATTAAAGTTTTCAGAAAACCGATTGTTGGTGTTGTTTCCACAGGAAACGAGTTAGTTGATGCAGTTGAGGTTAATACGGTTGAAGCCAAGAAAGATCTTCAAGAGGGAAAGATTGTTGACACAAATAGATATATGTTAATGAACTTGGTGAGGCAGTATAATGCCAAGCCTATCGATTTTGGGATCGTCAAAGATGACCTGGAAACTCTTAGAAATATCTTAATCTCTGCTCTGAAGAAAACAGACATTCTTATTTTTAGTGGAGCAACCTCAGTTGGAACAAAGGATCTTCTGCCAGAGATTATCAACGAATTCAGGGAAGTTGGGGATCTATTTATCCATGGAATTGCGATAAAACCGGGGATGCCCACTGGTATAACCTCGATTCGGGGAAAGCCGGTTTTGCTCTTGCCTGGCTTCCCAGTAGCGTCATATATCGCTTTCAATCTTCTTTTTCCAAAGATCGTTTTCAGGATGTATGGGTTAGATTTTAAAGAATTCTACCCTCCAGGAAGCATTCTAAAGGCCGTTGCCGGAATGAGGATTCCTTCAACTGCAGGAGTAAGGACCTTTACCAGGGCCATTCTGGAAAAGAAAGGGGATAGACTCTTTGCTTACCCCCTGAGAACATCCGGTTCAGGAATCCTATCTTCACTCTCAAAAGCCCACGGGATAATAGAGGTTTCCGAGGAAAAAGAGGGAATAGAAGAAGGAGAAGAAGTGGAGATAAGGCTGATCAATTACTTTTTCGGGTGAAAAGATGGGAAAGCGTAAAAAAGTGTTTAGAGATCTGATTTCTGTTGAAGAGGCTATTTCCATTGTTGAAAGTTTTCAGATAAAACGCGAAACCGAGAAGGTAAGTCTTGAGAATGCTTTAGCCAGAGTTGTTGCTAAAGATTATGAGGCTGAGATCGATGTACCGCCTTTTGACCGCTCCACGATGGATGGCTATGCTGTGGTGGCTGAAGATACGTTTGAGGCTGATGAAGACTCGCCTGTAAAGCTGAGGATCAAGGGACGGATTGGTGCTGGTGATTTTTCAGCATTGGAGGTTGAGAAGGGTGAAGCAATTGAGGTAGCAACTGGAGCTCCAATTCCAAAGGGGGCAAATGCCGTTGTGATGGAGGAGTACACTTCCGAGGATAACGGGTGGGTTAGCATTTACAAAGCCGTTGCACCAGGAGAGAACATCATGTTTGCTGGAGCCGATATCATGGCAGGAGAGATGATAGTGAGGGAGGGAACGATTCTCTCGCCGAGAGAAATAGGTGTGCTGAGCGCTGTGGGAATACCTGAGGTTGAAGTCTACAAAAGGCCAAGGATAGCTGTCTTTTCGACAGGCAATGAACTTGTTAAGCCTGGTGAAAAGCTTGAGAGCGGTAAAATCTACGATGTAAATTCCTACACCCTTATCAACTCGATAAGAGAAGATGGAGGAGAAGCAGTATTCCTTGGGATCGCAGGGGATAACGCTGAGGAAATAAGGGAGATGATAAAGAAGGCTTTGGACTTCGACATAATCATCTGCTCCGGTGGAACTTCTGCAGGGGCGGGAGACATGATATATAGAATACTTGATGAATGGGAACAGGGAGTTCTTGCTCACGGCATATCAGTTCGCCCTGGAAAGCCAACGATAATAGCTTCGCTGGAAGGAAAGCCGGTTTTTGGACTCCCAGGAAATCCAACGTCTGCTTTGATGGTCTACAAGATCTTTGTGAGTCCCTTTATAAGAAAACTCTCTGGTCTGGGGAGAGAGAAAAGTCTAGAGATCGAAGCAAGGTTGTCAACTAAGGTTTTCTCCTCACCCGGAAGAGCAGAATTCTTGCCGGTGAATCTTGTGAAAGGCAAGGAAGGTTTTTCAGCCTATCCGGTTGCCGGACATTACTCTGGAGCGATAACGTCGCTTGCTGAAACGGATGGTCTCATTCAAATAGATTCGAATAAGGTGATAGCTGAAGAAGGGGAAAAAGTTACAGTTCAGCTTTTTAGCGAAGAAATAAAGCCTGCAGATTTAATGGTAATCGGTAGTCACTGCATCGGGATAGATGTTATCTTCAGACTGATGAGAGATAAAAACCCGGAGCTAAGATTCAAGATAATAAATGTAGGGTCTTCTGGAGGAATCTCTGCTGTAAAAAGAGGCGAGGCTGATATAGCAGGGATCCACCTGCTGGATGAGAGTGGAGAGTACAATGTTCCCTATTTAAAAAGGTATGGAGTCAGAAATGCTATCCTTGTGAAGGGGTATTTGAGGGAGCAGGGAATCATCGTGGCGAAGGGAAATCCGCTAAAGATTGAGAGCATAAAAGACATCGTTGAGAGGGGAGCAACAATTGTTAACAGAAACAGGGGCTCTGGAACAAGGATCCTCTTTGACATGTATCTTAAAGAAGTTGCTGAAGAAATTGGTCAGAGCTTCAAATCTTTAACTCAGGGTATAAAGGGCTACAATATAGAAGCCAAATCCCACACCTCTGTGGCGGTAGCGGTTCTTATGGGGAAGGCTGATGCTGGAGTAGGTATAAGAACTGTAGCAGAGAGATATGGCTTGGACTTTATTCCATTAAAGGGAGAGGAGTACGATTTTCTGATACCAAAGGAAAGATTTGACATGGAAAAAATTAAGGAGTTTCTTGACGTTTTAACCTCGGAAACTTTCAGCAAAAGACTACCAGTAGGTTTAAAGACGTACGAAAGAACCGGGGAAATAATTGAGCTTTAAATGGTATTGGGCTTTAAATGGCGTCAACCTATTTTAACTGACTACCCGGATTAATTGAATTGAGAATTTAAGATTTAGGAATTAAGAGCAAGACCTCTAGATACTGTTTTTTTATTTGCCATAAACACTCTCAAACGCCAAACGCACAACATCAACGCTTAATGCAAAATCAATTTCTTTTTCTCTTTGCCCGGGGATATGAGCTACGGCAAAACTTACCGAATCTTCAAAATTTAATCCGCCATGTGCCCCTTTATTCTCACCCCTCTGAAATTCATAGCCCTTCTTTGCTGTAACAACAAAATCACCACATCTCTCGCTCTCCATCAATCCAGAAATTCTCTCCCTTGCAAATGGATATTCCTCGTTTGACAAGTACTCACCAATGTTTTTCACATTAATTGTCTCACCTTTATGGTGGACAAGAACCTCATTGCCATCTTTGAACACGATCAACTCGATACAATCCAAGTTCTTTAGAATTTCAAACACCTTCTCTTTCTCTGACAAAGCATAAACATGTGCCATTCTTGGACCGCTAACAGCTACAACAACTTGGCCATGCTCACCAAATTCGTGCAAATCGATTTTTGAAAACGCATGTAATCCATTCCTCTCAAACTCCTCAACCAAATCAACGTGGTAGCTCTTGCCCTTCCTTAAACCACTCTGTCCATGGTCAGATATTACCAACAAAGCTGGCTCTTTACCGGTAATCCTTACTACACCATTGTACATCTTCTCAAGCTCCTCATCAATGTCCTTCAACGCATCTTCAAATGAATCGTAGAGTATGGGTTTTCCAACTTCACCCTCAAAACTATCGGGCCCAAAAATGTGTGAAGCTGCATCCGTTTCCATAAACCACGTAACGCCAAACCTACAACCAGCTTTAATGCCTTTTAACGTATTCATCACAGCAACCTCATTCTGAAATGCGTGAAATGGAATTAGCTTCAAGATAAGCTTTTTAATCGGATTTTTACCTTTAACATTTTTGTATCCTGCAAATCTCCTCAAAAACATCAATTTTTTTGCTAAGCCAGTTAAATCTCTGTCTAACCCAGGCTTAATGAAGCTGAACTTTATGTCTGCTCCTTTTCTAACCAAATCAACGCTAAACGACTTGATGTTGTAATCTTTAACAACTTCAAACCAAGTTTTTGCAATTAAATGTTTATCACTCAAGTTTGTTGAAGCATCTATCCAGTTGTCTGGCATTGTAAGCTCAAAATCGTAGCCTATGTACTCCCCCACGCCTGTCCAACCAAGCCGTGATAGCCCGGATGTACGGCGGTGTTTATCGATGCATGTCCACAAATTGTTGCTGATGGAAAAACAGTACAACACTTATCAACAACAATTCCATTTTTTGAGATTTCCTCAATAAAAGGTAATTTACCCGATTTCATCAATCTTTTGTAAGATTTATGGTTAACTCCATCAACTATGGCGATTATAAAGCATCTCATGATCGACGTTTAATAGAGTTTTTAAAAATACTTTTCATTGTGCAAAAACATGGATTGTTTGTTTGGTTAGTTATTTAGGTTAGTTGGGCAAGTTTCCCACTGGAGCGAAGTTTTATTCCGAAGCTTCTAAGAAGTCACTTCCAAGAAGTCAGGAATCACTAAATTTTAAATATTTGATAAAAGTCCTTTTATTTGGTGGTAAAATGGGAGAGGATTTGAAATTCAGCATGCTTTTACCATATCCTGCTCCAGAACCAATAGAAAGGCTATTCAAACTGGTTGAAAGGATGCAGAACTATCCTATTGATTCGATCTGGTTGCCAGATCACTTGCTAATGTATCCAAAGGGCTACTGTCCGGATGTGTGGAGTGTTATCTCTGCTTTGGCTGTAAAAACCCCTTTAAGGCTTGGAACTGGAGTTACATGCCCACATAGAAGACACCCAGCTGTTTTTGCTCAGATGGCTGCGACGATCGATCATCTGTCTAAAGGAGGATTATCTGTAGGAATAGGGGCTGGAGAAGCGATGAACCTTGATCCTTTCGGCATAGAATGGAGGAGAAAACCGGTAAAGAAGATGGTGGAGTTCATTGAGGTTTGCAGACTTCTCTGGAGTGGTGAAAGAGTGAGCTATGAAGGTGAATTTTACAGTCTGAACAACGCTTATCTCCAGATAAAGCCAAATCGAAAAATTCCATTTTATATAGGTGCAAACGGTAAAAGGACGAGATTTATTACTGGAATGATTGCTGAAGGATGGATTCCTATAGGGGAGAGCCCTAAAACCTATGCGAAAAACTTGGAAGATGTTAAAGAAGGAGCAAAAGAAGCAGGAAGAAACATTGAAGAAATCGATAAAACTTTGCAGATCTACACTGCTATAGCGGATAAAAAGGAAGATCTCAACTTCGTAAGGATGTTTCCTGCTGTTATGCTGTTGGGAGGTCTGAAAAAGCTCAAGGAAGGAGGTTATAAGGTTGAAATCGAGGAGATAGGTGATGAATTCTACTTCAAAGAGCTCATTCCAGGCGAAGAGATGGAGAACAAGCTTTACGACCTAATTCCAAAGGTTCCTGTGAATTTGACCGATGAATTTTCAATCATGGGGACCAGAGATGAATGCATTGAGAGAATAGAAGAGTTCGCCAAAGCAGGTGTAAATCATTTCATTCTGATTAATGTAGGTCCTAACCCCAAGGAGACGCTGAGAATATATGGAGAGGAAATAATCCCATATTTCAAGGGTGATTGAGAAGGATAGAGATAAATATTAGGGCTGTAAAATACTTGGATTTTTGGATAGTTTCTGCTTCTCAGTCATTCTTTGTTGACATAAAATAAATCTTTTACATTTTTAAAGTCTAGCTTGTTAAAACATCACCTGTATCTTCTCACAACATACAGTACTGACAGAACACTTATAATGGCTAGTACAGCTTCAAAACCTGGAGTCTTCTTTTCTTCAGTGGTTGGTAAAATAGTTGGTGAAGCTGTTGGTGAAGCTAGCGGAGTTGGTGGGGCTTCGGTTTTAAATCCGTGGGCTTTAATAGCATAAGTTGCAGCCCACTCTTTGTTTTTATCAGTATGACAGTACAAACAGGCAAAATCGAGAGTTACATAATCCCCTACCACATATTTACCATCTTCGGTAAACATGGGTGCATTTGGGTTGGTGTTTATCTCGAATAGATGAGTTCTCACATCACCCTGAAATTCACCCTTTTTAACAGCCGATTTTGTTGCAAATGGCATGTGACAGTCAATACATTTAACACCAGCTTTAGCAAGATTACTTCCAGCATACTCCTTGGCAGCATCTTCATGGCAATATTCGCATTTAGTTCTTATTGCATCATCGACCATCGGATTTCTAACGCTTTTATGTGGGTCATGACAGACGACACAGTTAAATTTCTTGTGAGGAGATGCCCAAAACTCAGGATATTGTTCGTGATGCTTGATAAATCCTCCACTTGCTGGTATCTTGTTTGGGTCTCCTCTTACATGACATTTACCGCAGAGTTCACTGCCGGTGTCAATAACTGCGCTTACATTGGATGGATCTGCAGCATGCTCAGATGAGGGACCGTGACATGCTTCACATTCAATACCAGGGAAAGCCCACGTGCCGACAATTCCCGGAAGACCAGTCTGATGTCCTTCTTTTTTGTAACCAGTTGTGTGACAATCACCACAGTTGTATGGTTTAACCTTTCCAGGATTGTATGGCACCCATTCCCCAGTTTCAATGTTGTACTGCACTGCATCCCCAGTTATGATGTAGCCGGTTTTGTTCACGAATCTAGTTTTCCACCAGATTCCACCGATAACGTATGATATGTCGTCCCAGGTGTACCCCTTGGGAAGCTCCGTGACTTTTCTGATACCAAACTCCTCATTTCCCTCTCTTGCCTCATCGACTGGACGGAGTTTGTATGGATGTCCTGTTTTCATAAAATCATTCCAGATATCTTTATGACAGGTTTTGCATGTGTTACTACCTGCATACTCCGATGAAGAAACGGGTATAAGTAGGAGGATCAGAACCAAGATAAATATATATTTTAACATGAATAATCATGTTTTTTCAAACATATTTAAACTTTTCTTCTGACCTCCTGTTTTATTGTATCTGCTCAACCAAAAAACCTCCTTAAACCGGAAGACTTACAGCCAATTCCAGCCCACGCTTCTATGAGGTTTGATCTTGTTATACCATCTTACAACTTAGCATTCTCTTAACCTCGCCAAAGAACTCACTCAGCTCATCATTCGTTTGAGGACGTTTAATCCTTGTTAAAATATGCTAAACTTCTTTCCCAGCAAAAATTGCTTATTTATGATTAGCTTTATCTCTACTTTTTTATCTACTGGTCTGATTTTCTTTCTCGTTTTCTGATGGCATTTTGGCGGTTTTCTTGGATTTCTATAATAGTATAATAGATTCTTTACCTTGTAACGAGGAATTTAGATATTTATCAGATTTTTCCTTTAAGTCATTGTTTGGTTATTCTCACTATGTCCTTGTTCGTTAGCTTTTCCACATAGCAGTTTTGTTCGAATGTAAGCTATTTTTTGGGAAAATACAATCAAAACTTCCCACGAAAAACTATTAATATTTAACTTCCCTTAATTCAATAATGGAAAAGGTAGCTGAAGTGTATGGTGTGTTTGCCGCTCCGAGTGTGATGGGTTTGTCGCCGGTAGTTGTGCTCAGAGCAGAAGACGGTAGGTTTTTGCCAATTTATATAGGAATTTCTGAAGCTATGTCCATTCATTCTGTTTTGAAGAATAAGATGATGTCCAGGCCTATGACCCACGATTTGATGGCTGAGATTCTTAAGAAACTCAGGACGACAATAAACAGGATAGTGATCGATGATCTCATTGACAACACATTCTATGCAAGAATAATCCTCAAGCAAAACGATCATGAAATAGAATTAGATGCAAGGCCGAGCGATAGCATTGCGATGGCTGTAAGAATGGCGTGTCCGATCTACATTGACGAAAAGGTACTGGATGAAGCTGGGCAAGAAGAGGAACTCTCTCCAGATTTCGTTGAGTTCGATCAGATAATGCAGTGAAACGGATTTTTGGTGATTTAAGATATTTAAAGTATTGATTAGAATTAAAAGGACTTTAGAATTATTAAATTTAAATATTAAATTTAAACAGGAACTATCGATTATTTTCTGCCAAAATTCTGGATCAGATGTAATGAAATTCGTTTTTCATTAGTGGGGCACTGAGAAATTGTAAACCCCAACGAGACTCAACAAAAGTATTATATGCTTACAACTCATCTCAAATCTCGATGAGCCTCGATAGCGAGTATCTTGACATTAATTATCTTCCTGAGAACGGTTACATCAGGAAAAAATGTCCGAACTGTGATAAGTACTTCTGGACGGCAGATGAGAGCAGAGAGGTATGCGGTGATCCTCCATGTGGGAGTTACACCTTCATTGGCAACCCCGCTTTTCGTAAGGAGTTCGATCTTGCCGAGATGAGAGAATACTACCTCTCCTTTTTCGAGAAGAGAGATCATGAAAGGATAGATAGATATCCCGTTCTTGCGAGATGGAGGGATGACATCTATCTCACAATCGCCTCGATAGCTGACTTTCAACCCTTTGTTACGTCAGGTGTTGTGCCACCTCCAGCCAACCCGCTCACGATATCCCAGCCTTGTATAAGGATGGACGATCTGGATTCAGTAGGCAGAACCGGCAGACATCTCACGCTTTTTGAGATGATGGCGCACCATGCGTTCAACAATCCTGAGAGGGAGATTTACTGGAAGAGTGAAACCGTTGAATATTGCACCGAACTCCTTGAGGAGCTCGGTGTTAAGAAGGAAGAAATAGTTTACAAAGAGGAACCATGGGCAGGAGGAGGAAATGCTGGTCCTTGCTTAGAGGGCATCGTTGGTGGGCTAGAAGTAGCCACCCTTGTTTTCATGAATCTCGAGCTGCATCCCGATGGAGATATAGAGATAAAGGGTGAGAGATACAGAAAGATGCCAAATTACATCGTGGATACGGGTTACGGGCTTGAGAGATTTACCTGGGCAAGCAAAGGCACGCCAACGGTTTACGATGCAATTTTTCCGGAAGTTTTAGAGAGTATAGTAGGCTATAGTAATGTCAGGCATTACACCGACAATGAAGAAGTTGCGAGGATCATCGGAGAGAGCTCAAAAATTGCGGGAGTTATGGGGTCGCTAAGAGGTGAAGCTTTAGCTGAGCTGAGAAAGAATGTTGCCAAAAAGCTCGGAATTGAAATTGAAAGGCTTGAAAGCATAGTTAATCCGCTGGAGAAGGTATACGCTTTGGCAGACCATACGAGGGCGATTCTTTTCATGCTTGGGGATGGGTTAGTACCATCTAATGCTGGAGCCGGTTATTTGGGTAGATTGATGATAAGGAGGAGTTTAAGGTTAGCTGAAGAGCTTGAACTTGAATTAAAGCTTTTCGATCTTGTCGAGCTTCACAGGAAGATTCTGAGTAATTTTGAATTTGTTATTCCCCTTGAAAAGATTCAGGAAGTGCTTGAGCTTGAGGAGTCTCGATATTCCGCGACGATAAAGAAAGGAATAGGTTTGGTTGAAAGAACGATCTCGAAGAAAAAGAAAATTGAAAAAGATGATCTGATCGACTTTTATGATTCCCACGGCATTCCGGCAGAGCTCGTGCTGAAAATAGCCAACCAAAAAGGTGTTGAAGTTGAGATGCCGGAGGAGTTCTACGCTGAACTTGCGAACAGGCATTCTAAGGCAGAAAGAAAAGAGAAAGAAGAATTAGAAGTCACAGGCTATCCTGCAACGGAAAAACTATACTACAACTCGAAGCTGCTTGAATTCGAAGGAAAGGTTTTAGGAGTTGAGAATGGGTATGTTATTCTGGACAGAACCGCCTTTTATCCTGAAAGTGGAGGTCAGGACAACGATACTGGCTATATGATATCGAATGGAGTGAGGGCTGAGGTTACAGATGTTCTCGAGTCAAATGGAATAGTTTTGCACAAGGTGAATGGAGGAGAAAACCTGAAGCCGGGAATGAAGGTCAGAGGCTACATCGACGCTGAAAGAAGGTTCAGGCATATGAGGCATCACTCTGCAACCCACCTCGTGTTGTATGCGGCGAAGAAGGTGCTTGGGGAGCAGGTATGGCAGGCGGGAGCAAGAAAGGAGTGGGACAAGGCAAGACTCGACATAACCCATTACAAAAGGCCAAGCGAAGAAGAGATTCGGGAAATCGAAAGAATAGCTAATATAGAGGTTATGGCAAACAAGCCTGTGACTTGGGAAGTTATGGACAGGATTGAGGCTGAGAAGAAGTATGGCTTTGTTCTATATCAGGGTGGAGTCCCTCCGGGTAGGGAGATCAGAGTTGTGAGAGTTGGAGACGACGTTCAAGCGTGTGGCGGCACCCATTGTGAAAGTACAGGAGAAATAGGGCCGATAAAGATCATAAGAACAGAATCAATCCAGGATGGAGTTGTAAGACTCGAATATGCTGCTGGAGAAGCTGCTTTGGAATATATGGCAAAGGAGGAGGAGTCTCTGAGGGAGGCTGGGAAAATACTCAGGGTTGAACCCTCGATGTTACCCAAAACCGTAAAGCGATTCTTCGAAGAGTGGAAAGAGCAGAGGAAAGAAATTGAAAGGCTGATGTCCGAGGTTTCATCTTTAAAGGCGAAGTTGTTGCTTGAAAATGCTGAAGAGTACGACTCCATACCTGTTGTTGCAGAGATCTATGATGACGCTGATCACCAGGAACTCGTTAAGCTCGGATTCGCCCTTGCCGACAGCGGTGCCGTAGGCTGTTTGATAACCACGAAGGACAGAGTTAAGGTGATAACCTTCAGCGGAAGAGAGTATGTGGACGCAAGAGAGCTCATTAGAGAGATTGGGAAACACATCAAAGGCAGTGGTGGAGGAAAGCCAAATCTTGCCCAGGGTGCTGGACAAAGAGCCCCATCAAAGGATGAACTCCTCGATTACATCTTTGGCTTCCTGAGCAGGGTTGTTAGGGAATAGGGGATAATTTGATAGTTTAAGGAAACGTATGCGAGTAGAATTTGTTCCAATTGAAGGATTACCACTAATAAAAGAGGGCGATGATATTGCCAAAATGATTTTGGAGAAGGCATCAACTCTTGTTGAAGATAGCGATGTGATTGTAATATGCTCGACCATTGTCTCAAAGGCTGAGGGGAGGGTTAAAAAGCTCAATCATTACACACCCTCATCCGAGGCTTTAGAAATTGCATCAAAAATTGGAAAACCTCCTGAATTTGTTCAGGCAGTGCTTGAAGAATCCCAGGAACTTCTTATTGAAGAGCCCTTTCTGTTGGTGAAGGCGAATTTTGGAAATGTATGCGTAAATGCTGGCATTGATGCAAGCAACATCGAAAGTGGTTACATAATTCTCCCACCTTTAAATCCAGACGAGAGTGCCGACAGAATAAGAAGAAGAATAGAAGAATTATCGGGGAAAAAGGTAGCGATTATTATAACAGATACTAATGGTAGGTGCTTTAGGAAAGGAGTCCTTGGTGTAGCGATTGGAGTAAGCGGCCTAATTCCATTAAAAGATTGGATAGGAGAGGAAGATCTTTACGGAAATCCCCTTGAAGTTACAGTTGAGGCTGTTGTAGATGAGATCGCTGGGATGGCAAATCTTTTAATGGGTGAGGGTGGAGATGGTATTCCCGCTGTTATCGTCAAGGGAATAAGTGACTTGTTTGGTGAGGGGAAAGCGAAAGAACTGTATAGGAGTGCGGGAGAAGACATCGTTCGAAGAAGTCTTAAAGAACTTAAAGAGCTTAAAAAACTAAGAAAATTAAAGGGAAGTAAAGAATAACTTAGATGCATTCATCATGAAAGAAAGAGTCCTTGTAGTTGGAAACAATGTTAGGAATGTCGTACAGTCAGCATTTAAGGCTGGCTACAAAGTTTATGCCCTTACAAAATTCGTAGATTCCGATCTGATTCTTTTTTCAGAAGAAGTTTACCCGATAAAAGATGACAGCCGTTCTTGGGTCAAAAAGAAGGTAGAAGATTTGAGTGAAAAGCTTAATGCAAAAGTTGTTTTATCATCTGGCTACGAAGATCTTGAAGTTAAGGGAGAGATTCTAGGATGTGATCCAAGGGCAATAGAGAAAGTTCTCAACAAGCTGAAGTTCTACAAAACACTTGAAAGGGCAGGACTCCCCTTTCCAGAGATTCTTGAAAAAAAGGAAGGAAAATGTATTCTTAAACCAATAAGAGGGGGTGGGGGGGAAGAGATAAAAGTTCTCGGAAACTCAGACTCAAAGGAAAAGAAAGAAGGCTATTTAATTCAACGGCTGATCGAGGGCATACCATGTTCTGCATCGTTGATAGTAGGTAAGGAAATCGAGGTTATAACTTTGAACGAGATTCTGGCTGGCTGGAGCGAAATGAATGCCCATGGTTTCAGGTACACTGGAAACATAACTCCATTTCTTGTAGAGGATGAAACAAGAAAAAAACTTGTAAACCTGGCAATGGAGGTATGTAGTCTTTTCGATCTAAAAGGCTCGGTTGGTGTTGATTTTATTATAGAAAATTCGTCTAAAGAGCCCTATATTCTTGAGATAAATCCCAGATTCCAAGGTTCTCTGGATTCCATGGAGTGGAGCACCGATTTAAATCTTTTTAGCCTCCATGTAAAAACTTTTGAAGATAAAAATATAAAAGACAAAATAGAAAAAGTGAAATTTAGAAGAATTGCCATCAGAGCCATTTATTTCTCGGATAAGAAAGTGGAAATCAAGAAAGATGTGGCTGGAAATCCTTTCTATGCAGATGTCCCTCTGAAAGGATCGATTTATAATAAAGATGATCCTGTTGTTTCGGTACTCTCTTCTGGAAAAACAAGAAAAGAGGTTACTGAAAAGGTTATTAAAAGAAAAAATCTTTTTTTAAAACTAATCTCAAGATAATTGAATTTTGTGCAAGCTTCCCATCTCTGCTCTATTTTTGGACTTCTGCCACGATGTAATTGCCACGATTTGTAATACTGTTTGCTAGTATCTGTTCTCTATACAAATTACCTCGACTTTTACATCCTTGAAAGGTATTTTCATGATATATCTAGTCTGTTTCAGACATAAAAGACGTCTTGAAATACGAATCAGCTTAGGAGGATAATCAGGAGGATAATCAGGAGGATAATCAGGAGGATAATCAGGAGGATAGAATGCTATCGATTATCTTTCTTATTGATTCTTTGTTTGCCACCCCCTCAATACCTCCTATTACCTCTCCGTCTTTGAAGAGAAAAATGGTGGGAAGGATCTGGATGTAGTATTCGTTCGCGACATCTTCATTCTCATCCACATTAAATTTGCATACCTTTACTTTGCCCTGATACTCTCTAGCTATGTTTTCGAGTACGGGTTCAAGTTTTACACATGGAGGGCACCAATCGGCATAGAAATCTACCAATACTATTCCTGAACTTACAATCTTTTTCCAGTTTTCTCTGCTCAAGTGGTAGATCTTTCCGTTGTTCAAACTCCCACCTAAATTATTTTTAATTATAGTTTAAATTTTAGTGCCAGTTGTTATTTTCTCCCACTATATAAATCTATCTTAACTGGGCAAATCATGAAGTGTATGAGGTAAGATTAGGCAAGAATTTTGCCGGATTCATTTACAGATTCGCTGATTGACTCTTCCAAAGTCTCTTAGCGAATGCTAGATTTTTTAATCCTTCGGTCAATTGATTTTATGGAACTTCTTTCACTACTGTCTGGAGGGATCGATTCGCCCGTTGCTGCTTACCTCATGATCAAAAAAGGTATGAAAGTCGATTTTCTTCATTTTGTTCAAAATTCAACGGATAAAGTGAAAAGGATCGTTAAAAAGCTAGGTGAAAGCTCGTATTGGAAAAATAATTTTGAAAACAAACCGAGGCTTTTCTTGGTACCTCATTTAAAGGTTGTCGAACTGGTTCATGAAGTTTGCCCCAAGCCCAAGCTTACATGTGTTTACTGCAAGGTAATTATGTTGAAGACAGCTGAACAGCTCAGTAACGAGATTGCAGCAAAAGCGATAGTAACTGGCGATAGCTTGGGCCAGGTAGCAAGCCAGACAATTCCTAATCTTTTTGTCGAAGATAGAGCTGTGAAAATCCCGGTTTTAAGGCCTCTCATAGGATTGGACAAAGTGGAAATCGTCAGAATAGCCAGGGAAGCTGATACATATGGACTCTCGATTTTGCCTTCAGAACCGTGTAGAGCAGTGCCAAAAAAGCCTGCTACTGCTGTCAAGCCTGAAGAGATTGACCTTACAATCGATGTCTCGGAAATTCTGGAAAATATCGAGGAAATTGAATATTAGAGGTGTGATTACGTGGGTTTTAGGAATATATTGCAAGTATACCATCAGGGCATGAAATCTAACATCTGGTCGCTTTTTAAAATTTTAAAAGCACCATCCTATCCTTATCCTATCCTTATCCTATCCTCTAGACTAGCCCACTCCACGATAATACAGAAACAGCTTCATCAACTCCAAACCATCAACCCGCCCAAACTTCCCATTTCTACAGTTTTTCTCTGAAAATTTCGAAACGTCATCTTTTTTCCTACCATAGATCAGGAAAGGAACCTCCTCAGTTGAATGGGTTCTTATCTCTATCGGCGTAGAGTGGTCTGGGAGGAGTAGTATTCTTGTTTCTTCAAGATCCAATCGATCAAGTAAATAGCCTACGATCTTTTCATCATAGATGCTTATCGCCTCAACCTTCTTATCGACATCACCTTCATGGCTTACCTCATCAATCCCTTCGGTATGGAGGAGAACAAAACCCGCATTTCTTAAACCTTTTAGTGTAGCTTTCACCAAACCTTTGTAGTTGGTATCGATGTAACCTGTCATTCCCTCAACCTCGACCACATCCATCTTTAGCCCCTTTCCGATTCCCTGGAGAAGGTCAACCTCTGAAATCATGACACCTTTCTCGCCATACATCTCCATAAAACTTGGAAACAAAGGTATTTTCCCGCCCCCCCATGGCCATATAAGGTTTGTTTTTGATTTAAGATCTTTTAAAATGTTTGCAGACCAATCTATGAGCGATCTTAGGAGTGATGCAAGTTCTCCACCTTTCGGCAGGAACTCTTCAATCCCTCTCCCCTGAATATCGTGAGGGGGTGTTGTAATTGCGTTGTCTTCAAACCTTCTGTTGATAACCAAAAGATTTCTGTAGCTCCTGCCTGGGTAGAATCTGATAAAATCAATTTCTTTCATCTTGTTAAGGTAATTAATAATTTCTTTAGCTTCGGAGTCATCTATCCTTCTCCCACTATAATCCATCATGATTCCATTTTTTACATAAACGAGATTGCATCGGAAAACGTATTCTCCTTTTATACCCCTTGCCAACGCCTCTAAAGGCCCTCTGCCTGTGTAATATTTCTTCACGTCTAAGCCAAGGATTGTAAGATTTGCTATGTCGCTTCCAGGTTCATACCCCTCTGGAATCGTTTTTGCCATTCCAGTTGAACCTTCTCTGGCAAGAAAATCCATGTTTGGGGTATCTGCAACCTCTAAAGGGGTCTTCTTCCCAAGGGAATCGATTTCCCTGTCTGCCATTCCGTCGGGTATAAGCATGAGGTATTTAACCATAGGCCGGAGATTGTTGGAGGTTAAATAACTTTTTCCAGATCTCCAGAAAATTGATCCGGTAGATTGATTCAGCAAATTGATCTATAAAATAAATCCAGAAAATTGAAATACTAGCATGCGAACTCTATTCCATGGATTTGAGGAGTGCTATTCGAACTCTTGGCGATAAGGTTCAATATTTTGAAGATAATCTAGAACACGATGATCTCACGGAATTTGTCTTTAAAAATGATTTGAATGACAAACCATTTATCGTTAGCGTAGAGGGAAAGAAGGTTGCTTCTAACTTTATTGCAACGAGAGAAATGTTATGCGATTATCTCGGAATTCATAAAGAAAATCTGGCAGAATTCCTTTCTGGAATATCGTATACAGGTAAACTGGAATTTTCTGATGAAAATCCATTCAAAAAAATGAATTGGGAACTTAGCGATTTGCCAATTCCGCAATACTTTCCGAAAGATGGTGGAAGGTATATAACAGCAGGGGTTGTAATCGCGAAGGATGATTCTGACAACTACAACGCATGTATTCATAGGCTGATGATTCTGGATTCGAGAAGAATGGCTGTAAGACTCGTTCCACCGAGACATACGTATCTACTTTGGAAAGATGCTGCTGAAAGAAGGGAAGATCTTCCTATTTTAATAGCCATTGGAACCCATCCACTCTTTCTTCTGGCTGCAAGCACAAGAGTGCCTAAAGGAAAGGAATTTGGTTATGCAGCATCACTTATGAATGGATTAAAACTCTACAAAGTTAATGGTCTACTTACACCTATGGCAGAGATAGTAATTTCTGCAAGAATTACACCTGAAAAAGCAAAAGAGGGGCCTTTTGTTGATATTACTGCTACCTACGATAAGGTAAGAGATGAACCGGTTGTTGAGGTTGATGCCATTTATGCTAGAGAAGATCCGATCTTCTACTCGATTCTTCCTGGGGGTTATGAACATCAGGTTTTAATGGGAATTCCGTATGAGCCGGCTATCTACAAAGCGGTTTCGAACGTCTGCAAGGTTAAGAACGTTGTGCTTACTCCTGGAAGCAAACACTACTTCCATGCCATTGTTCAGATCGAGAAAAATACTGAAGGAGATGGAAAAAATGCCATCCTTGCAGCATTCTCAGCCCATCCCAGTCTTAAGCATGTGATTGTTGTTGATGAAGACATCGATGTTTACAACCACGAAGATGTGGAGTTTGCTATTGCCACCAGGTTTCAGGCTGATAGAGATCTTGTCTTGATAAAAGGGGCGAGAGGAAGCAGTCTTGATCCATCTGCAAATGAGGATGGCACAACTACGAAATGGGGAGTTGATGCAACGGCTTATATTGGTAAGAAACACGATTTTGAAAGGGTATTCTGAGCTAATTCTTTTCTAACCAAAGCTAAGGCAACATGTATCAAAGTTTGGTGAGTTTCAATGCTCATCTTGCAGATTTCATCAATTCTTTAAAAAGTTCAACACATTCTTCAGATTTCGGGAAAAATCTGCCCTCACCAATCTCACAGTTCTCGGCCAAGATCTTGCGTCTTAGTTTGGTCAAAAGTTCTCCGTCGAGTTCAATGAGCTCCTCGATATCCACATAACCCAGCCTCATTCCATCCTTAATTATTTCTACCATCAGCTTTTCATCTGGGAGCAAAACAAAGAAGGAAGGTGTTGCTACCCTTATGGCTTTGACAATTACTTTATCCCCAATCTCAGCTTCGACAAACTTCACCTTCATCAATCTTTCCCATGCATCAGTATTTCTCATGACAACTGAGAACTCATCTAGATCCATCTCGATTTTCACGTAGGGAATTTAGAAATAGCCTGATTTATTTTTTCTCCTTATGAGAAGCTCTCATGAGGTAATTTCTGATTATGACATGATTGTGATTGCTAATATCCAGCATCAAAATAATGGGTAATGTATGGGGTAATGTATAAAACCAGAAGTCAGAGAAAAATTATATTTTAAAAGCCCATTTTATATTCATGCACCTCACAAAAGAAGAAGAAAAACTTCTTTGTTCGGAGAATCCAACCATACGCAAGTCAATGGAGATTCTTGTTGCCCTTGGCGAGATATTCGATGCTGATAAACTTATCGGGGTAAACTCCGTTCAGATTTCTGGAATTTCATATCAGAATATAGGAGATGCTGGATTGGAATGGTTCGAAGGTTTGAGCGGGAGATTTGTTGTTAGAGCTATGATAAACCCTGCAGGATTGGATCTTAAGAGATGGAAGGAGATGGGAATCGATGAAGGATTTTACAGAAAGCAGATGAGGATCGTTAATGCATTGCTCAAACTTGGAGCTGAGCTGTCGCTTACGTGCACACCCTATTATTTCGACCCGCCTTCGTTGGGCGATCACATTGCTTGGGCCGAATCGAATGCTGTTGTATATGCGAATTCAATCCTTGGGGCAAGAACCAACAGAGAAAGCGGAATCAGTGCACTTGCAGCTGGCATAATCGGAAAAACACCAAATTATGGTCTACACTTAGACGAAAATAGAAAACCATCGATTTTGGTGGATGTGAAGGCTGAGATAGAGAACGAAGCCATGCTATCACTTTTAGGGTATAAAATTGGGGAAAAGATAACAAGTGAGGTTCCATATTTCAGATTCAGGAAAAAATTGCCTGAAGATTGGCTAAAGCTTCTAGGGGCCTCCCTGGCTGCAAAAGGAAACACAGCCCTATTCCATGTTGAAAATCAGACCCCAGAATGGGATGGATTTTCGATTAATGGACTCGAAAAACTTGAAATTGATAAGGCTGAAATTGGGGTAGAGGGTCAATGTAACCCTGACCTCATAGCTTTGGGCTGTCCCCATTTTTCAGAAAAAGAACTTGAATATCTATTGAAGTTGATCGAAGATAAAGGAAAGGTTAAAAAAGATTTTTGGGTATTCACTTCTAGAAAACTGGTTGAGAAAAGGCCGGATTTGGTGAGAAAGCTTGAAGAGCATAATATAAAGGTGTTCAGCGATACCTGCATGGTTGTCTCGCCAGCGACGGAAAACTATGAATGTGTTATGGTAAACTCAGGAAAAGCTTTGACTTATTTACCAAAGTTAAGAAAAGTTGATGTAAGGTTTGGGGGTATGAAGGAGTGTGTAGAGGTGGCATTTAGTTGATTACCTTTTTATTAGTTTCATAGTTTAACAGGACCTAATTCCAATTAAAATTCAGCATTCAAGAACTTCTGAACTATTGTTTCCGTATTCCTGTTCAACTCCTTTATGTATTTGTCCGTTTCCTCAACGATTTTTTCCTTTTCCTTATCATCTAGACTCTTTTCATTTCGTAACCAGTTTCTCACGGTCTCCTTTTTAACCTCAAGATGAAACTGAAGGGCAAGAGTACTCTCGATAACAAAACCCTGATTCTTGACAATTTTACTCGTAAAGAGGAGTTTCGCCCTCTCAGGCAGATCGAAGGTGTCCTGATGCCACTGGAAGACAATCAGCTTCTTTGGCATTGATTCAAAGCCTAGGTTCTTAACCTCATACCAGCCAACCTCCTTCTCAAAAGGATAAACTTGTGCACCAAAGGATGCCGCTATGAGCTGAGCACCCAAACATATTCCAAGAATTGGCTTTTTTAGGCTAGTAGCAGCTTGTATCAATTCCATTTCCGTTCTCAGATATGGATACTTGTCTGCTTCGTAAACACCTTGTGGCCCTCCGAGAATTACTATGTGTGTATAATTCCTCAGCAAATCTTCGATGTCATCTTTGTCAAGCTTTTTTGCCATAAGATAGTCAAATTCTAAATTTCGAGACTCAAAAATATCCTCGATGTATTCAAGTTTCTCATTTTTTGCGTTTTTTATTGCAAGAATCCGCATAATTTGAAAATATCATGAGAGTATAAGAAAATATCTCCTAAAATCTTCAACCCAATCATGTAATTTCCTAAAATTTTAAATTTTATAGAGGTTGCTCCTATCAGCTTTGTTAGGCAATAACTTTCGGTCATTGCTGCCCCTTGGGTCTGATTTTATAACCTCCACCTTTTGTATCTAAGTTAGTCGCATTACTCAAGTATTTCTCTAAAGTTCATAGATGTAATTTGATGTAAGCATGTCAAAACCCTCAACCAACCGAAATTGCAAAATTATTTCTTCAGGTAATTGGTTCCTCAGATATGGATGCAAACATGGATGCGGAAATTATCCATTCTGGTATCGATGGCCTACTCATTTTAAAATCCAAAAGTGCGAAGTGGCCAGCATCCTCGAATACGTATATCTTAAGTTCGGGCAATAAATCTGTAATAATTGACCCGGGCTGTGGATTTAGTGAGAGGGCAAAACTTATAGAAAAGGTTCTGGAAAAGAAGAATTCGCATAGCTCGGTTGTTCTGTTAACTCATGCCCATCCGGATCACATGGGGGCAGCAAGATTTCTTAAAGCTGAAAGCTTTTTAGCCCATGAGATTGAAGTGAAATATGCAAGAAATCCTGAATTGCTTTCTGAATCTTTCAACATCCCATTTATCAAGAGTAGGTATGTTAGGTATGTAAAATTTGATCTTCTGAAGTACTTTGGGAAGCTATGCCCGATTTATGAGGTAAATGCTTTACCATTTCCGGAAAAAATTAACTTTGGAGATTATAGCATTCAGCCTGTGTTGACTCCTGGACACTCTCCCGGCCATACCTCTTTTTACATTCCAGATGAGAATCTGGTCTTCTCCGGAGACCTGCTTGGAAAGTTTATGGCTTGGTATTCACCAGCCTCGGGAGGGATTGAAGCTTATACTGAATCCTTAAAAAGGCTTGAAAAGCTTAAAGCAGAAAAGATTATGCCATCTCACGGCGATCCAACCACTCCCAGTAGAATTGAAAAGGAAAAGGAGATTCTAGAACAGAGGGAAAGAAGAATACTCGAAGAAGTTGAGAAAGGAGTTAATAGCAGGGAAAAGCTATCAAAAACCCTCTTTGGAGACAAATGGAATTTCCTGACAAACCTGCTCATACTTGAAAGTCACCTGATAAAGCTTGAAAAAGAAGGAAAGATCCCTGAGTTCTCTGAAAAAGAATAGATATATAGATATATAGAAATAATTAAAATAAGGGGGAAGGTTAGAGATAGTTAGAAATTTTCTGCAATTCACGCGATTTAAAAAATCAGGACATCAGCCGACATCAGGTGCTTTTCATGCCCTCTGTTTTCTCAGTTCTAAGGCGATTTTAAGCTCCCTCAAAAATCTGTGCAACTCTCCTGTTTTTGCCTTCTTGTGGATTATAGTTGAACCGATTGTCCATAGAAATAGAAATGCTATCGGTATAAGGATAGCATCCACATGATATTCGTAAACAATCAGCACCAAAAGTAGCATAACTATTGCTTGGAAGAAGATTGTGGTTCCATAAAGTGTTACCCGTCTCCAAGCAGTAGCTCTCAGGTAGCTTTTGTAATTCACCTTTACACCGAACTCTAACGGTGAGTAGCGAAAGAAACCATCAAATTTTATACCAGAAAAAACCCCACCAAGCAATCGACCTGTTAAGAATCCAAAATATATTACAGGCAACTCAGAAAGAAAAAGTAGGAGGTACAATGGAAGAGACGCTGAAAGGGTATGTGTGTGTTGGTTAATCCAGATAAAGATAATCATCGAGATCGCAAAACCTGTAGGGAACAAAATAGCTCCTATCGTGGTTGAAAGTATCACTCTCTTCTTAAACAGTCTTTCTCGGATTTCGGTTACTTCTTCAATGATTTTCTCGTTAGTTTCATTAATTTCATTGGTTTGAAATTCTCCTCTTTTTACTCTTCCAACGATCCTCCAGAATGCTTTCCTTACCTCTTTTGTATCTCCCTCTTCATCAAGCTTTTTCTTTATTTCCTCTATTTCTGATGTTTCTTTATGTAAATCTCCAGACACGGAGAAACCTCCTTTTCTTCTTTACTCGATATTGATCATAAAGTCATTAAATAACTTCCTCGTTAAGGGTTCCACTTTACCGTAATTTTTTAAATTATAGAATCCACAATCAATCATGATCGAAATCGAAAGAGATGGGGAAATCCGGTTGATAAGATTCGCGGACAAAATAAGTCTTTTAAGCATAAAAACTCTGAATGAGCTGAAAAAAACCGTCTTGCAAGCAGATGTAGATGAGAGCGTTTCAGCGATTGTGATATCAATGGCTACATTGGCTGGGGCAAATCTGAAAGAACTCCTCGAGACGAATACTGAAGAAGGAATCAGGTGGCTTGAAACCTACTGGTCAACGTTAAGTACGCTGAGAGAGACGGGAAAGCTTGTCGTTGCGGCAATTAAAGGTGATTGCGTTGCCGGAGGAAACGAGCTTGTTATGATGTGCGATCTTGCTGTGGCTGGAAAATCTGCAAGGTTTGGGCAGCTCGAGATTATTGTAGGCTCCACAGCCATGGGTGGCGGCTTACAGATGCTTCCCCTGCTGGTAGGAGAGAAAAGAGCTAGAGAGCTAGCTTTCACAGCAAGACTTTTGAGTGCTGAAGAGGCGTGTAATTGGGGGTTGATCAACAGGGTCGTTGAGGATGGAGAAGTTGAAGAAGAGGCGAAAAAGCTTGCTTTAGAGGTGGTTGAGAGATCAAGCTCTCAAGCGTTTAGGGTTATGAAATCATGCCTCAACTACTGGACAAACCTTGCAATGCTGAACTGGCAGATCGCAAGAGACTTAACAGCCTTTGTTTGGAACTCGGAGGAATTCAAAGAGAGGGGAAAAGACTTTCTTGAGAAAAAGAAATTGAAGAAGGGGAGATTCTGGAGTTTGTATTGAACTATAAGCGCGAACGCTAAGGTGATAGGATGGATTTCAGATTAACGCATGAGCAGCTGGATATAAAGAGAGCTGCAAGAGAGTTTGCCGAAAAAGAATTCACTCCAGAATTGATGGAAGAGTGCGATAGGGAGGAGAAGTATCCTTTTGAGATTGTTAAAAAAGCGAGGGATCTCGGTTTTTCAACGATAAAAATTCCTGAAGAGTACGGAGGAATAGGTTTGACCTTGCTTGAAGAAGCTTTGGTGACTGAAGAGTTTTACAGAGTAAGTCCCGGTATAGGGAATGCATGCCTGAGTTCTACCTTTGGAACCGAGCTTTTGATTTTGTTCGGAAATAACGATCAGAAGGGGAGGTATTTGAAATGGATCACGGAAAGACATGCAATTTCTGCGATGGCCACGACTGAGCCGGAAGCAGGAAGTGATGTTGCCAACGTAAAAACCAAGATCATTAAAGAGGGTGATGAGTGGGTGATAAATGGAACTAAAACCCTCATAACCAATGGGAGCATTTGCGATTTCGCCCTTGTTTTGGGAAGGACTTACGAAGAGGAAAAGAGACATCACGGACTTACTTTTGCTATAGTTGAGAGTAAAATGAAGGGTTTTAAGGCAACTAAAATTAGAAACAAGCTCGGTCTGAGAGCAAGCGACACGGCAGAGATCTCATTGAAGGATGTTAGAGTTCCGAATGAAAACATACTTGGCGAAGCTGGAAAGGGCTTTTACTACCTCATGGAGTTCTTCAACCATACTAGGCCGAGAGTTGCTGCTCAGGCTGTGGGCATAGCTCAGGGAGCTTTCGATATCGCTATGAAATATGTAAAGGAAAGAAAGCAGTTCGGAAAACCCATAGCTGCCTTCCAACATACTCAGTTTAAAATCGCTGAACTTGCAACAAGAATTCAAGCAGCGAGGCTTCTTGCATATCAAGCAGCGTGGCAGTGTAGCATTGGCGAAACCAAGCCAGAGCTTTCTTCTATGGCGAAGTGGTTTGCCGGAGAGACGGCTGTCTATGTGTCTGATTGGGCTGTACAGATGCATGGTGGCTACGGATACATAGGTGAATATCCGGTGGAGAGGTTTTATAGGGATGCGAAGCTGATGGAGCTTTATGAGGGTACAAAGGAGATTCAGAAGCTTGTAATAGCGAAGAGGTTGATTGGGAAAATTTAATTTTTAGATAGTTTAATTTGAGTTCTCTATAAGTCTGATAAAGGTGGTAGAATGGAGAAAATGAAGAAAATAATAATTGAGTATCCAAAAAAAGATGTTGTAATCATAATCTTCAACAGACCTGAAAAACTCAATGCTCTAAATCTGGAAACGAGAAAGGAGATCTCAGCCGCTATAGATGAGATTGAGGAGAAAGCAAGGTGTCTCATTTTTACAGGGAAAGGAAAGGCTTTCGCTGCAGGAGCAGACATAAACGAGCTATCAAAGAGAACATCTTTTGACTATCTCCGGATTTCCAAATGGACAACTTGGCTCAACCATAAAATAGAAAATCTTGAGATACCTGTGATAGCCGCTATAAACGGCTACGCCCTGGGAGCAGGATGTGAGCTTGCAATGAGCTGTGATATTAGGATAGCAAGTGATAAAGCAAAATTCGGACTTCCAGAGCTAAATCTTGGAATTATGCCTGGAGCTGGTGGAACACAGAAGCTTCCAAGGCTTGTTGGAGTTGGGATGGCGAAGAAGCTCATCTTCACTGGGGAGCTAATCGATGCCAAGGAAGCTTTGAAAATCGGGCTTGTGGAAGAGGTTGTGGACCATCGAAGGCTTATGGATAGAGTGCTTGAAATTGCTGAAAAAATCTCAAAAAAACCACCTCTCGCAATAAAGCTCGCGAAAAAGGCGATAAATGCAACCAGATCAATGACCCTCGAGGAAGGGCTTAGATACGAGGTAGGCCTTGCAGCTCTTCTTTTTTCAACAGAGGATGCGAGAGAAGGGTTGAAAGCTTTTCTTGAAAAAAGAGAGCCAGAATTTAAAGGGAAATAGGGCAATTTCTTGTTAATTCGAAATTTAGAGAGCATTTCTGCTGATGAATTGGGAAGAAATAGATGAGTGGATGCCGTTAAAAACATTTATAACTATCAATCATAATCAAATATGTGAGTAAATCGGAAGTACTATGGATAGCAATCACCGCATTTTCCATCGGTTTAGGTATGAGCCTGAGTATACCGAATTCTTACGAAGTACTGAATCACATCATACTGTTGTTGATAGATCAGATAATCGTACCTTACTTTCTAATTTGGGTAATCGCTTCTTTGGCTTTCATTTTACTTTTCGGTTTGGCGTTTCTGTATTATGAAGAACAGATGGCAACATTCTATAGGGTATTCTGGATATGGGGACCTACTGGATCGTTTAGCTGGTTTGGTGGAATCATAATTCTTCATAATTTCTATGCGGGTATTCTTTTATGGTTTATAGGGGTGGTTCTAGGATTGAGTTTTAGATGGGCGGCACCACCACTTACAAAATTTCTTATTTGGAGGGAGGTCTAAAGTCTAAAGGTTATTGGACTTCAGAGAAGTAAGATTTGACACAACATCACGTTGAGTAGTAGCCCGCCACCGGTTTTTAAGTTGTTAGTTCAGTTTATCAGCCCCCCTCCCCATCATCCGCGATAATTATCCTTTCATATTCATGTATAATCTGCCAGAACCTCTTATCAGATACCAGAAGTGAACTCGATTCAAAGATTCAAATTTTACAGAAACCATAATACCCAATAGAATGCCATGTCACGAACTCTTTTTAATCCTTCTATTCTCATCAAGGTACTGGTGTTTGATAACCCTACCGTACATGAAAAACTTTAAGCTCAAGAATGTCCTGGAAGTATAGTATGGGAGGATTTATTCCGACCGCTCTGGTGGGGTAGAGGATATCCTGGGGGGCTGCGGACTCCCCGACCCGGGTTCAATTCCCGGCCAGAGCATCCATTTGGTTTGGTCAAAGCAGTATGTAGAATAGATTATTATCTAAATATCTCACACGTTGTTTAATTCGATTTACAACCAGATCTTTGCTTCTGTTGAAATAACGCCAGACTGTCGATTGGGTTATTTTTGAGCCTGATATTTCGCTTAATCGCTCTGCAATCTGATAATCCGAGAATTCTTGAACTTTTAGATCCTTAGCTTTCTCCTCTAACTTTAATTTGATAATTCGATTTATTGCTATTTAATGCGATTAATGCGAATTGACTTTAAAAGCAAAATCAAAAAGATCATATAATCTGTTTTTATAATCTATTTTTTAAAAGTAAAGTTGAATCAAAGTTATGTTGCTGAAATTAAAAGTGTTGAATGAAAAAATTAAGTGAAACAAACTCTATCTACGAAGATTATCTCGTTTTTAAGAAGTGAAATGAGAAAAACTCATATAGGCTTCAGCTGCATCAATATTCTGCTTTGAAGCTGAAAGTGTAAATGCACTCTCGTCCTTCGACCTTCAGGCATCTTCCTAAGGATGGAGTCATTTCATATTCCAGACCTAAGGCTTTGAGCCAGCCGGTGACGCGTGCAAAGATGCCACATTCATAATGTTCAGCGATGCCCGCACGCACGATGTTTTCGTTGGCAAAACAGCGCTTTACATGCACCTGATATGTATTGTCACTAACCTTTATCACGCGATAATCCAGTAGGTCGGGTCCAAA
>MTMO01000021.1 GCA_002011235.1 Archaeoglobus sp. JdFR-27
AAATGGAGAATCTGAGTTTCACATGCAAGTCTGGGTTTATCATTTATCTTCATCGCACAGCTACCACATATTCCCATTCTGCAGGAGGCTCTGAAAGAAAGGGATGGATCTATAAAGTCTTTAATATAACACAAGCCATCAAGAACGGTCATACTCTGTCTAAAGTCTATTTCATACTCTTGATACCACTTTCTTTTACCGTCAAACCTTTTAACTCTAAAGGTTCCTTTTATTGAGGTCATCTTAATCCCTCAATACTTTCTTTCTACTGGCTGCCATTTCGTAATCGTAACTGGTTTATAGCTGAAAGTAGGTCCATCTGTGGAATAATAGGCAAGAGAATGTCTAAGCCAGTTTTTATCATCTCGTTCTGGATAATCTTCTCTAAAGTGTCCTCCTCTGCTTTCTGTTCTTTTTAGTGCTCCCATAGTAATAACTTCGGCTAAATCAAGCATAAAACTAAGTTCTATGGCACTTATCATATCTGTGTTGAACTGCCTCCCTTTATCCACAATCTGAATTTGGTTGAATCTCATTTTCAGTTCTTTTATTTTTTTCAGAGCATTCAATAGATCTTTCTCATTCCTAAAAACTCCCACTTTTCCATCCATTGTCGTCTGCATTTCTTTTTTTATTTGCCCAACACTCTCATCACCTTCTTTTCCAAGTAACTCATCAAAAAGTCTTTTTTCTTCATTTTCATAAACTTTAGAGGGTATTCTTTTAAATTGTTTGTTCTCACAGAAGGTGACGGCTCTTTTCCCTGCAATAGCTCCAAATACTAAGCATTCCGTAGTTGAGTTCGAGCCAAGCCTGTTCGCTCCATGAATGCTGATACACGCACATTCGCCTACTGCGAATAATCCATTGATTTTGGTTTCACACCACATATTCGTGTCTATCCCACCCATCGTATAATGAGCAATAGGCCTTATTGGAACAGGAGCTTCTACGGGGTCTACATTTGCAAACTTGATGCACATCTCCCTTATTAGAGGTAACCTCTCGTTTATTTTCTCTTCTCCAAGATGTGTTAAATCTAAAACCACATAATCCCCGTAAGGTCCCTTAAATCCCCGTCCTTCACGTATCTCGGTTGCTACTGCTCTTGTAACAATGTCTCGTGGAGCAAGTTCCATCATTTGGGGAGCATATTTTTTCATGAATCTTTCTCCAAATCTATTGCGCAAATAACCACCTTCACCCCTGGCCGCTTCTGTGATACCAATGCCTGAAGGAATTAAACCTACGGGGAAAAATTGGAAGAACTCCATGTCCTTCAAAGGAACTCCATTTCTATAAGCTATCGCAATTCCATCCCCGGTTACAATATGAGATACAGTAGTAAAATCATATATTCTGCCTGCACCGCCGGTAGCCAAGATAATTGCTTTCGCATTGAATAGAACCAACTCTCCTGTTCTAAGATCAATAGCAGTCAAACCCTTTACACAATCATCTTCCACAACTAGATTCGTGGTAAAATATTCGTTATAATATGTTATGTTTTCATACATCAATGTGCGTTCGTATAGTGTGTGAGTCTCATGTAGACCTACCCTATCTGCTGCAAATACTGTTCTAGGTACGCTATGCCCTCCAAATGGTCTCTGGGCGATTTTTCCATCTTCAGTTCTGTTCCAAGGACACCCCCAGTTATCAAGTCTTAAAATCTCTTTTGGAGCTAATTTACAGAATAATTCAACCGCGTCTTGATCGGCTAAAAAATCTGCACCTTTTACAGTGTCCCATGCATGAAGTTCTGGAGAATCGTTTTCTCTAAGTGCAGCTGCAGTCCCACCTTCCGCACACACAGAATGAGATCTAATTGGATAAACTTTAGAGACAATAGCAATTGAAACATTCTTATTTGATTCAGCTGCCTCGATTGCAGCCCTTAAGCCTGCCAATCCTCCCCCAACAATCACAATATCATGCAATTCCATAAAAATCCTCTCTTATGATTTTTGAATTATTTTGTATATATTTCTCGAGGAATTTCATCACGTAGGATTTTTAGTTCAGACTCAGTGGGTTCAGGGGTAATATCCACTTTAGGTGGAATAACAAACTGAAAACCAGTATTCTCAACTACATCGTCTAAATTTACTCCAGAATGGATGCTAGAGATCGTCATTTTTTTTATTTTTTTGTTAAATTTAAATACTGCCATATCTGTAACTATTTCTATATCTCCACCTCTTAATCCTGCTTCTTGTCGTTCTTTACCGTCGATATACCCTGGTGAAGTGATATACGATACCTTTTTCCTCAACTTTCTTTTTTGATGTCTCATTACTACCACAATTCTCTTTGCTAAAGACGCAATATCATTTCCACCTCCACTCCCAGTAAAATGTTTAATTTTCCCCCTTTCAAGTTCGACTTGAGTCGTGTTGATGTTTCCCAACTCGTCAACTTCCAAGGCTCCCAAAAACCCTACGTCAATTTTTCCTGAATGTAGTAACATCCCTAACACATCTAATGCACTTGTCAACAGTTCTGCACCTTGCCAAGCTTTAATGTCTGCAAGTCCAACTCCAAAATCTGAAGAATTTGGATTTAGTACTCCAAGCTCCAAGAATATGTTTGCATTGGGCGCATGTGTTTTTTTTGCCAGTATAGCAGAAGCCATAGGCAATCCAATCCCTACCATAACATTATTTCCATCCCTTATTTTTCTTGCTCCGGTTACAACCATTAATTCCTCAGTACTATATTTTACCACCGTCTCACCTCAAATAAAGGTTAAAGTAATCTTTTTGCAAGTGACTCTAAATACGCTAGCCTTTTAAGAGTAGTTGATTTTCTTAGAAACTCAAAAAAATTATCTGAGCTTAAAATGTATTCATTTAAATATTTTTCAAACTTTTCGGGATCTTTAGAAGACTCTACATACAGTTTTATATGTTCAGGATCTTGATAGTAATAACCATAAAGATTAGTTGGATATGCACCAAAGGGTTGGTGCACCAATAAATCTACTAAATATCCAGGAATCGTCACAAATTCGTGATTTAAGGTATCAGATGATATCTCTTCTACAACCACAATTATCTTTTCACTTGCTCTTGCCAATTCTTGAACCTCAAATTTAGGTCCCATAAGGAAAACATTACCATTAGAATCTGCTTTTTGCGCATGTATTATTGCTATATCAGGTTTTAATGCTTTAACTAAAATGTATTTCTCTCCAGAAAAGGGACAACTAAACTCCTTAGCCTCACCTTTGCTCTCAAGTTTTCTGAGAATATCTGAACCGATCAGTGATTTGATGGGCATAAATGATAAACCCATCGCTCCAGCTAGAAATCTGAATATCATCGAGAGGTAACTATATTCATGAGCATTTATTGTGCCATCTTCGATGCTTTTATTTACCCAATTCAACTGACCATATCGGTCAAGAGAGCCGCCCCCATAATTTATCTCCTTCACGCACCCGGCACCAACTAACAAATCTAATTCCATGCTACCAACAGACTGAGAAACCGTAAGATTTCTTTTTCTTTGCCTTATGATTTCATGTGTAATTGAAATTGCATTTCTTGTAATAGCAAATCCACTAAGTGCAATGTGATCCCCATCTTTTATCATATTCACCGCTTCTTCGATAGTAACTGATTCTTTTCCCCCACTAAGCTCTTTCATTTTATCACACAAAATATAATTGAATTCTCATATTAGGTAGAGTAATTTAGCAGGGTTATATTTAATCATGGTCTCTATTTCTTTCTCCGAAATACCAAAGCCTAACAAAGCTCTGATAAAAATCCTAATTCCATCTATTGTATCGATATGCAATACCTGGCCAAAATCACTGGCGATAATACATTTATCAGATCCAATCTCTTCAATTACTTTTATTGTCTCAGAAGGATCAGCAACAGGCTGATAAAGACTTGGAATCATCGGCTGGCAGTAAACCCCTACATAGGTTGTCTTAAATGTTGAAAGCTCCCTTATTTCATCGAGTGTCAGCTTATTAAGCTCAAGAAGAGGATGATCTAATACTGCTCTTACACCTATTTCCTCTGCCTTTTCGGCTAAAGGTCTAAGCTCTTTAAAGTCAGTATGGCCGAAACCGATTCCAATTTTGTTTTTAGCAGCAATTTCCATTATTTGTTCAACTTCAGGAAGAACGTTATCATTGGAATCAATTAATGGCAATCCTCCGCTTTTTCCTGCCCCTCTAAGATATCCTGCAGAATTGAATGTAGGAAACCAAACCATTTTCATATTTGGGTATTCTACCGCTTTTTTGACTATTTCAGGGTCAATACTAAAATTGAGACCAATTCCCCCATAAACTTCGATTCTATGATCAAGTTCTTCTTTATCGACTAACTCATCAATATATCTTTGAACCAAGTAAGCGCAGTTAGCGGTCAGGTTATAATGATCTTTAAAACATACTGCTCTCATTTTCGCTTTTGCCGCGTCTAATGCAATCTCAAACATATCTTGGGTCCTATAAACAAAATCAGGATATGAATGAATATGATGGTCGATTGCACCTTCAAGCAGATTATTTTCAATGCCAGGGTAAATTTTACGAATGTTAGGGTTTTCTTTCAACACCTTGTAAAAGTAATCCTTTGAATTTAACTCCTCTACCCTTCTAACTGTTAGGGTTCTCCCAACTTTATATTCCCGAATTTTTTCATCAAAAGTGAATTCATCCATTTCACCACCTCCGAACATTGTTCGTTATATTTCCATTATGGTATATAAGATTTTTGATTTTTCCAATAAATCGACTTTTTTCCAGTTAAATTCAAATAAACTAGATTAATTTTCAAAATATTAGGAAATAAAAAAATCATTTTTCTAAAAAATTAAAGAGGATTTTGCATCAGTAAAATTTCTCACTACCGATAGTCTTTTGCTTGGGCCACCACACATAAGTTTTTGATAGATCTACTCCAGATTTTCTAGCAATTTGATTTAGTTTAGTGGTGACTTCGGCCATCGTTTTATTCGTAAGCGAATTTCCTTGAGTGTCTATTCCTACTATTAGCGGACCAAGCTCATTTACTCTCATGACCCAAATAGCTTCGGGCATTCCTAAGTCAAGCCAATGAACTTCTTCAACCTCTTCTACAGAGTTTGCATATAGTGATGCTGCGCCTCCAGTGCTGATTAGATATACTGCCCCATACCTTTTTCCTGCGTTTACCATTTCAGCACCCATGTTACCTTTGCCAACAACACAGCGTAATCCTGTCAATTTTACAAGTTCAGCCGTAAGTTGTGTAAATCGAGAGCTAGAGGTAGAGCCGGCAACAACGACTTCCCATTTATCGTCTTTTTGCCTGATTATTGGTCCACAATGCCATAGGATACCATTTTTTAAATCAAATGGTAATTTTTCTTTGTTTTTTAACATTTTTAGTGCTCTTTCGTGTCCCATATCCCGCATTGTGTAAACTCTACCTGTAATATATACGATATCCCCAATTTCGAGTGAAGATACATCCTCAAAACTAACAGGAGTCTGAATATATACTTCCTTAGACATATTTGCACCTCCTACTTCTCACCTAGCTCTGAATGTGTCAAGTATCTAACTTCTCCATTGTTGTATATTACTGCTTTAGAGTATCTTGCAGCCCAACACTGAAATGTTATCCCAACCGGTACAACAGCTGTGTGTGAGCCACTAATTTCGACATGGACTGCTAGCACAGTAGTTTCTCCTCCTGTACCCATTGGGCCGATGCCTGTAGAGTTCACGGCTTTAAATATCCGATCTTCTAACTCTGCAACTAGTGGATCTGGATGGTGAGATCCTATTGGATTTCGGAATAGAGCTTTTTTTGCTAGATTTAGAGCTGTATCAGCAAATCCGCCAACACCTACACCAATTATTGTTGGTGGACATGGATCTCCACCAGCAGCAACCACTTGATCCAACACACACCTTGTTATGGCCTCAGGTATATCGTGGCTAGTAGTTATCCACACTAAACTCGATTTTGCTTCAGATCCGAATCCCTTAGGAATAGCCGTTATTTCTATAAAATCTGAACTAGGGTCTACCTCATAATGTATATGTGGAACTCCCCATCCTGTGTTAGTGCCAGTATTTGCTTTAGTAAGTGGATGAATGACATTTTCTCTGAGTGGTAACTCTTTTGTTACTTTCATTACCGCATTTGATATTGCTTTCTCTAAATCGCCTTGTATTCTAACACTAAGGCCCATCTTAACAAAAAAGTAGGGAATTCCTGTGTCTTGGCAGAGCGGTTTACCTCTTTTTTTTGCAATTTCAACACTTTTAATTATAGCTTCTAAGTGTGCTTTTGCAATAGGACTCATCTCATTTTTATGAGATTCCTTGATTTTTTCAATAACATCTTCAGGCAGTGTCGTTGCAGCATTTCTAAAAAGTTTAGTTGCGACCTCTTCAATAAGCTCTGCAGTTATCATGATAATCCCCCAATTCACTCTCCATTTTTAAAACTAAGGTTTAATGCTTTGAATAATATCTATAGATGTTAACAAACTTTATATCACTCTTCTTGCTCTCGATCTCCTTAATAGCTTTTACTAAAGCCAAGACGTTCTTTGCTTGCTCGTAAACTGGCAGATCTACCATCCGTCCATCAACAGAAATTGCTCCTAAACCTTTTTTACTTGCTTCTTCAAAAGCTGGAACAACTTTTTTAGCCCATTCAACCTCTTCTTGAGTCGGAGCAAAAATCTTATTGACTAGTTCTATTTGAGTGGGATGTATTACGTTTTTACCACTGTAGCCAAGTTGTTTGGCTAGTTTACAATCTTCTTCTAACCCCTTGCGATCTATTAAATCCGTAAAAACTGTATCGATTGCCGGGATCTTAGCAGCTCTTGCAACTATACCTATATGTGCTCTAGGGTATAAAATTTCGATTCCCTCTTTTGAAGGAGAAACACCCAAATCACGTGTAAAATCAACTGCGCCAAAGGTTATCCCAATATTCCTCCGACTTGCTGTTGCTATTTCCCATGCATTCATGACACCCTTAGCAGTCTCGATAGTCGGTATTATACCCACGCTATTGGATTCTAAATTCCTTTCTTTTTCTAATTTAGATAGGAGTAAATCTAATTGAGTTACATCGTTTTTAGATTCTGCCTTTGGAAGCATTATACAGTCTAATCCCTCGCGTATTACAAACTTCAAATCTTCCTCGATCAATCCTGTTGACCAACCATTTACCCTTACAATGACTGTTGTACCACTATCTTTCACCATCTTTATAGAATCTTTTATAAATATACGAGCTGTCTCTTTTTCAGAGAAAGGTACGGCGTCTTCTAAATCCAAAGTTATGGCATCTGCTGGTAGTGTACAGGCTTTCGTAATCATTCTCATGTTATTTCCAGGGACAAATAATATACTCCTCAATACTTTCACATTAATCACCTCTTGAGTATCCTTTTAACAGTTGGTGCTAGGTCTTTGGGAGAAGACACCACCTGTACCCCTACCCCTGAAAGAGCCTTTATTTTACTCTGGGCATCTCCTTTCCCACCCTCTATGATAGCACTTGCATGAGAGTATCTAATTCCAGATTGAGCGGACGCACCTGCAATATATGCTACAAGTGGTTTGGTGAATTTACCTGATTTGATTAATTCTGTAGAATCTTCCTCAGCAGTTCCACCAATTTCACCAAATAAGACCACCGCTTGTGTTTCGTTATCTTTTTCAAATAGTGGTAGAGCTTCTGCAAAAGTGATACCCACTACTGGTTCTGAACCGACATGGATGGCTGTACTAACACCTAAACCTTCCCGTGTAATCGCCCAACAAACTGTAGTAGTCTGACCCCCACTGCGAGACAACACCCCTACTGGGCCAGCTCTAAAAACTTCTTTTGCAAGCTCTTCTGTACCACCTATCCATCCTGCTACTGCTTTTTCCGGACTGATTAAGCCTAAAGACCCAGGACCGATAATTGTTGCTCCCTTTCTCCTAGCATATGCAATAATTTCAAGAGCATCGTAAACCGGGACACGCTCTACAGGCATTACTACTTTCTCAATCCCAGCATTAAGAGCTTCAAATACAGCATCCTTTACAAGTGGACCTGGTACAAATGTGACGGTAAGGTCAATCGGTCCACGATTTTCAATAGCCTCTTTGACTGTATTGTAGACGGGTATATGCCAAACTTCTGTTCCACCACGACCGGGTGTTACTCCAGCGACTACTTTTGTTCCATATTCAAGCATGAATCTTGATCTAGCCTGTCCTTCACGTCCTGTTATACCCTGAATCAACACACGTGTGTTCTCATCCAATATTATTGCCATCTTGTATCCTCCCCTAGTTTTGCCGGATTTTAAGCCTATATTCTTCAAGTTCCGGAAATGGAAGGTTTATCACAATCGCTCCATTACCATACATTTGACAGTCTTGTTCGCAGGCTAGATCCTCAATGCATAATCGTTCTGCATTTTCTGGATCAACCAATGTGATTCTACCATTACGAATACTGTAAAGGCTACGACCGTATAAGCTACAGGCTTTGACGCAGGCATACGTTGTGCAAGATTTACATTTACTTACATCTATTATTACTTCACCTGTTCTCGTCTTGAACCTTATTTCACTCATTTTTCATCACCCTTCACCTCTTATCTTTCTATACTCATCGATAAGGCTTCTGACCCTCCGGGCTATAAAATCAAGCTCGTAAATGTAATCACGCCCATAAACTTCAAGTTTAATAGGCAAGTCTTTGCACCATTCAGTTAAGATTTGAGTTGCTTCATGTTCTTTGTTTCCAGCCCACAACACCACTACTGGAAAACCAAGTTTATCCTTTAAGTCTTCTCTGAATGCTTTTACAAGACCGCGAGCAGTATGCCACATTTCTTGACTGGCTATATTTGGACTACATGCAACATACGCTTCTATTCCGGGCAGAGAGAGTATAACTTTTGCAAGACGATATACTTTACTGGCGGGTGGATTTCCACTGCTATCGGCGTAATTGGCTATTTTCATTCCATGTCTGGTTAATGCATCGGCACCCAGCATTGCTCCACCTCCACCCATCCCGTGAAAACCCACATATCCACCTTTTTTAATTTCATCTATCGAAGCTAACTGCATGAAGTATGCTACACCCCTATAGTCGTTTTCCTCTATTTTCCATGCTATTTTGTCTAGCTCTGTAAGTGGCTTGGAGGTGTCGCGCGGAACTTCAAATTCTAATTCAGGATGACGAGTCGTTGACGAGTCGTCAATTATAAATCTACAATCTACAGCAAGGATCTTACCATCCCTTGTTAGCACAAGAGGATTTATTTCGACTGTTAAAGCATCATATTTTCTGGCCACATTGTACAATCTAAACAAAACGTCAGAAATTGGTTCTACAAGTTGTGAATCTAAATCAATTTTAGACAATGCGCCTTGAACGTTTTCTTTTTTAATGCCTTCGAGTACATCAATTGACATAGACATTACCTTCTCGGGATGAGATGTTGCAACTTCTTCCACATCTACTCCACCCTCAGTACAAAACATCAAAACCGGTGCTTTGATCTTATAGGATGACACAATAATTACGCTGCAGTAGAACTCTTTCACAATATCTATTTGCTCTTCAACTCGTACTTTCTCTACTTTAAAGCCCTTTATTTCGCTGTCAAGTAACTCATTTGCTAAAGATCTTGCTTCTTGGGGGCTGTTTGCAAACTTTATCCCACCAGCCTTAAAGCGTCCTGTGGCCAAGATTTGTGATTTAATAACTACTGGTTTACCTAATTTTTCTGCAAGCATTTTTACTTCCTCAGGGCTTGATGCTACACCACCACTTGGAACAGGTATTCCTTCTTTTTTCAAAATTTCCTTTCCTTGATACTCGTATAATCTGACCATTTTTATCCCTCTCCCCCATTCTCACTGATGACAGCAATTTCTATGGTGCATCCCCTTTCAGATATATCGACTGAAACTAGCTCAGATTCTACTTTAGGACCTTCAAATCGAGTCATAGCAAAATACATGATAATGTTTGCAATTGGGCAAAAAACTACTGGCGGAACTTTTTCATCAACTAGTTTTTTATCAACAGAATAATGTATACAGTTTTTAACATTTGCATTTATTAAACTGCCTTTTATCGGAAAATATTCAAATGTTTGAAGGGGACCTATGGTTATGTTTACATTTCCCACAATTCCTATTTTTTTAATTTTCTCGCTTAGTTTGGTGAAAAATTTATCCTCATCTTCTTCTTCAATACTCTCAAGTTTCTTAGCAAAATGATCCACTCCAATTAGCAAAGTTCTAAATCTTGTACCCTCACCACGCTGAGAATAGAACTCCTTTTTTAACCCTTCAAATAGTGAATTAAAGTAGCTAATTAAATCTGCACCATTACTCATAAGTTTTCCACCCCCTTCCAAATTCTTCGTAAAAAACGATTTCATTAAGGGGGAGCCTCGGCCGCGGTTTCGGTTGCTCATCGGGGTATCCCAATGCAACGACATTATAGACCGTATACTCATCTGGTATTCTCAAGAGTTCTTTTACTTTGAGTTCGTCCCTGACGTCTGCTGTTGGTGCGACCACCCAACAGGCACCCAATCCAAGTGAATGGGCCGCTAACAGGATATTCATTGTGGCTGCAGAGCAATCATAAGGAGCATCCCATACATCTCGCCTGCTGATTACAACTATCAGCACAGGTGCATCTTTTAAAAATGCAGAAACCTCTCCAGAGATTAACCTTCGATAGACTCTTTTTTTCGTTTCTTCACTTTTGAACTTTGACAGCCTTCTTTCCATTTTCCCAGATATGTATTCTGCTTTGAACCTTCGTCCACTCCCATTTGCTGCTATTTTTCCTAAAATTTCTCTTTTTCTTTTTTCTTTTACAATAATAAATCTCCAAGGTTGAGCGTTTTCTCCAGAGGGGGCCCACCTCCCAGCCTCTAAAACCTTTTCTAGAAGGTCATTAGGAACTTCTGCGTCTTTAAACTTTCTTATACTTCTTCGTGTAAAAATCGTTTGGATAATTGTTTCCAAACTCAATTTTATCACCTTATCTAACCCTTGAGCGCTTAAATATATAAATTTTTCGAAAAAAGTTCATTAAAAAGCTCATTTTACCGATTTTTATTTTTTGAATATCCAAATTGATTAAAAATGTTCGAGAATTAAACAAAATTTCTTAATTAAGTTCGGCAAGTACTAATCGATTGTAGATACATTCATTTCTCGAGATACTATACCTTCTAACTTTGTTCTACCTTATAAAATTAAAGAAGGACTCAAAAATCTTCTAAATAGAGAATGGTGTATTGGTGAGAAGATTCTTCCATAATAACTAACTTCTCAAACCCCTTGGTCAAAAAATTAATATATCCTGCCCTTCTTCTGTCAATAATGAGGAGGAGCAAGAGAGAGACCAAGAGCAAAAATTCGCTTTCTGAGGTTGACATACAAATTTTAAGACTAATACAAGAGGATTCCAGAATAACTTATGACGATATTGCTAAAAAAGTTGGTATTTCAAAAAGTACTGTCCATTCAAAAGTAAAGCAATTAACCGAGGCTGGTTACATTAAAACCTTTGCCGCAATTTTAGATCCCGGAAAATTAGGATATAATTGCATTTCGTGGGTAGGTATATCGGTAGATCCAAATTTCATGGATGAGGTGGCAAGAAAAATTGGCGAGTACGAAGAAACCCAGATAGTTTTCACGACTACAGGTGATCATGACATTGTGTTTAATGTTATTGCTAGAGATCCGAAAGAATTGGGACGCTTTATAAATAAAAAAATCAAATCTTTGAAAGGCGTGAAAACAGGCATTAACACCATGCATGTTTCTTTTGTTGTCGATACAATTAAATGGACACATAAATTTAAAATATAATTATATGATTATATCAGACCAAGAACTTGTGGGATATAAAGAGATATCTTTGGTATATATGTTGTAAGGAGCAATGTCAATAAAGCGCAAATAAAAAGAGGAAGCATATCTTTTGCTACCTTCTCTACCCTATCACCACTTATAGCACATGCCGTAAACAAAGCAGTACCAACAGGTGGGGTGATTAAGCCGACTAACACATTGAACAGAAATATTGCTGCTATATGTAATGGATGCATTCCTAATTGTGCTAAGGTTATGCTTATTGTTGGTGCAAGAAGTATAATTATGGGGGTTGCATCCATTATACAACCCAAAAATAAAAGGAGCATATTTATTAATAAAAGCATTATTATAATATTTGGAGAAACAGATAAAAGAAATCCGGTGAATTGCTTAAGGATACCTGTAAATGTTAAAATATAGCTTAAAGTGTATGAACTAGCAATTAAGAACATCACGATAGATGTTACAATACTAGTTTCAAGTATTGCAGACCTTAGTGTGGAAAGATCTATACTTTTATAATATGTGAGCCCCAATACCAATACAGCCACCGTACCAACAACACCTGCCTCAGTTGGTGATGAGATTCCAAGATAAATGCTCCCTAAAACACTCAGCGGGATCATCAGGGCTGGAAAAACTCTTAAAAAATGCTTAGAGATAGCAGATAAGTTGACTCTTTTCTCTCTTCCCCTGTATCCCCTCCTCCTAGAAATGAGTATTATCATAAAACTAAGCAAAATGGTGTAGATGATCGCTGGGCCAACCGTAGCCATAAAAACACCTATGATAGATATGTTTGTTGTAACTCCATAGATTATACCTACTATACTGGGTGGTATGAGAGATCCCAGAATTCCTGCAGTAGCTATTATCCCAGTTGAAAAACTGCTAGAATATCCTTTTTTTCTCATTTCAGGAATTGTTATAGCACCAATTCCAGCTACTGTACTAGTAACAGATCCGGTAAGTGTACCATAGAACGTACTCGTGATGACAGACGTTACGCCTAACCCACCATGAAAGTGGCCAACTAAGTCATCAAAAAAATCGATTAAATCTTTAGCCACACCAATTTTATCCATAAAAACCCCTAAGGCCACAAATGTAAATATTGCAAGTAGAGACTCGTTAGTGAAAGGAACAATAAACTGTTGTACAATTATTAGTGGACCTATTCCTGAAAAAAGAGCTGCTAATAAGGATGAGAGGAACAATGCGAAAGCTACTGGTAACCCTAAAACCAGTAAAATTACAAAAAGTAATGCCAATACCAGTAAAATGGAGATCGCATCCATTATCTCTCACCATTACTTTTCATTTTTAACAAATAAACTATTTTGGAACCTGAGGTTATTAATATTAAAACTCCAGAGATAGGAATCACAAAAGAGACAACATACATGGGAATACCGAAATACATAGTCTTAAACCCTCTGCTAAACTGCTCAGAGACAATTATAAAACCAAAATAAAGAATGTATAAAGATGAGACCAACACAAAAACTTCTGAGATAAAGAATATAAAATTCTTAATTTTAATATTTTTTATTCTCTCAACAAATAATACTAGGCTCAGATGTCTGTTTACTCTGTAAGTGTAAGCGACACCAATAAATATTAACCACATATATAATATTGTTGTCATTTCAGAGTACCATCCCAATGTAATTTTAATCAAATATCTAAATATTACTTCAATAAAAATTAGGGAGATTAAAAGAGGAATGCATACAAGCAATACTCCCTCTTCCAATCTCCCAAGCTTGTGATTTATGCTTTTAATTGTCGTATACGATCACTCCTGTTTAGATATACCCAAGAGTTTTTAAAATCTCCTTAACATTCGAGTCTCTATCAGCAATCCATTTTAGCGACTCTATACCAATCTTATCCTTGTACTCTGGTAGAATCTTTAAAAGAACGGTTTTTTGAAGGGTTCTCCAATCCTTATCACTACACTCAGTGTATTTTACGTTATGTTTGGGGAAATCTTCCTTGATCGTTTTTTCAATTAATTTGTTGTAATACTCAATCTCCCAATCTGCTGCTTCTTTTGCAGATTCCAAAAGAATTTTCTGTACTTCTGGTGGTAGACTGTCAAACAGTTTCTTACTCATCAAATGTACAAGTGGATTATAGTTGAATCTGATATTGTACCAATATGGCGCTACTTCGTAAAATTTTACTGCGATATAATTTCTAGCATCATCATTGTTTCCGTCGACTGCCCCGGTTTGGAGGGCGGTATAAACCTCTCCAAATGGAAGAGTTGAGACTACTGCTCCTAATGCTTCAAAGCCGTCGACATGTGGCTTGGTTTTCATAGTCCTAAGTTTTAATCCATTTATATCTTCTGGGTTATTTACGGGAACTCTTGTGAATAGACCTCTCGGAGCAAAAGTATGAACGGAAAGGACTTTCAGACCAGCTTGTTCAAGTTCTTTGAATTTTTGTTTTGCTAGATTACTATCTCTATAAGCTATCACGTCTTCTTGTTTAGCGAATAGAAATGGAATATCGAAAACCACCAAGGCGTCACTAAATTGCGATACAGGAGCTGTTGCTATTGTTGCCATATCTAAGGTACCAGCTTGCATAGCTTCAATATAAGCAGTTTCAGAGCCTCCTAACTCTCCTGCTGGATGTACCACAATGTGTATTTTCCCTCCAGACTTTTTCTTTACCAATTCTGCAAATTTTGCAGCATATATCCCTTGGTTGGAGCTGTTTGGTATTACAAAAGCCAAGTGAAATGTGTACTCTTTCTCAATCTTACCAGTAGTCGGTGTTGAAATTGGTGTAGATGTGGGAGTTTGTGTGGGAGTTGGTTTGGTTTCTTGCTGTGTGCAACCCATTACGAGTGCAGATATTGCTACAAACACCAAGATTGCGCAAATTTTTTTTGTATCCATCCTTACTCACCCTTTTTTCGCAGTATTTTACATACCCTTTCCCTAATTATAAATCAAACAGAATAAGAAGTATATAACATTTTCGAAAAATGTTTGGTAATACAAACATTATAGTTAATATTGTCCAGAAATATTGATTTTTAAAGGAATTTATGTTTTATTTCATGGAGATAAGGAAATATTATTCAGATGTAAAGAAATAATCCGCAATCGCATAAAATGGATAATCTTCACGAACCTCCACCTAATAACCCATAAAGCGAACATTATGGCCAAAAGCTTTAGAAGAAACAGCCGATCTAGTATATTGAAATCTAACACAGTGGAGAATATACCCCACATAACGCAGTAGAGAACTATTTAAGGCCATAACCGAAAAAGATGGTTGTAGAAAAAAGCATGAAAAGAAGGATATCAAGAATTGAGAACTGCTAAGACTTTTTGAAGAGGACCTGTACTCAAACTGTAAGAGACTAGTAGTTGAAATATTTCTGATCACTTATAGAAATTCCAGTTATTGTCAGTTTTCACGAAACTAATTTTAAAAAACCATTATTCTTAGAAAATTGTTCGGATTTTTTGTGATAAACCAAAAAATTAATATAACTATATTAAAGAGAGCGTGGGGGATCAAGTATGGGTAGGATCTATTATGACAATGATGCAAAGATAGATATTTTGAAATCAAAAACGGTTGGTGTAATAGGTTATGGTTCACAGGGAAGAGCTCAAGCACTTAATATGAGAGATTCCGGGTTAGATGTGATAATAGGGTTAAGAAAAGATGGAAAATCATGGGATAACGCTGAGAGAGATAATTTTAGAGTATATGAAATAGAGGAAGCAGTTAAAGTTTCAGATATAGTCCACCTATTAATAACAGACACCATCATGCCTGTCGTTTATAAAAACAGAATACAACCCTATCTCAAAAATAATCAGGTTCTTAGTTTCTCGCATGCTTTTAATGTACATTTCAACCAAATTATCCCGCCAGATTACGTCGATGTTCTTCTTGTAGCTCCTAAGGCTCCCGGTCCAATGTTGAGAGAACAATACAAAAAAGGCTCAGGTGTTCCTGGACTGATCGCAGTATATCAAGATTTCTCTGGTTCATCAAAAGATATGGCCTTAGCCATGGCTAAGGCCATAGGTCTTACAAGAATCGGGGTTTTGGAGACAACCTTCAAAAAAGAGGCAGAAAGTGATATAATCGGAGAACAATGTGTCTTAGTTGGTGGATTAATCGGTCTTATAAAGACAGGGTTTGAGGTTCTTGTGGAATCAGGTTACGACGAAAATGAGGCTTATTTTGAAGTATTAAACGAGGCGAAATTAATTATGGATCTGATATACCAAAGCGGTTTTACAGGAATGCTAAATGCTGTCTCAGATACGGCAAAATATGGTGGACTAATAAAATACTCAGAGATTATAGACGAACATGTCAAAAACAAAATGCGGAGAGTCGTGAAAGAGGTTCAGTCAGGGAAATTTGCAAAAGATTGGTTAATTGAAATTCAGTCAAATTTCCCATCTATGAAAGTACTGATGGAACAGATTAGTTCACATCAGATCGAAATTGTTGGTAGAAGAATAAGAAAATTAGCCGGAATAGAGAAGTGAGTATGTACAGGATAAGAATAAAAGTAAAAGAGATCGAGGGAAACTGCCACGTTCTAAAGAAAGGAGATGAGTATCTCGTTCAGGAAGATGGGCAAACATTTACTATAATAAGAGGAGAAAAACTATGCATATATGCCCTATCATCTTTGTTCCCATTTATACCCGCAATGACTAAAGAACTGCCTGAAGATTTCTGGATGTCCAAAGACACAATTTATTTAACATGTCCCGATCCAGGAAAAACTCACGGTGGAGCTGCTAATGTTCTATTCGAGTTGAAAAGAGAGAAAGTGTAAATTCTATTCATTATATTTATGGATTGAGAGTACAGGATTATAAATTACCTCCCTATTTTGCTTACCAATTCACTAAATTCTCCATCACTGAGCAAATCTTTTTTTTCTACAGCTCTCTCCTTCACTACCTCCAAGAGTGATTCGATTTCCTCATCAGGCAACTCCAATCCCATCTGTTGACACATGTATTTAATATTGGCTTTTCCGCTCATTTTACCTACGACTAATCTAGGTTCCTCTCTTCCAATAAATTCGGGTAAGAAGGGATACACAAGCCTTAAATCATGTTCTTTTGCTTTGAGATACCAATCAGCAACAATTCCTGATTCAGTCCAGAATATCTGCTTACCTACAATGGGGCGGTAATCATCAGATGAAACATTACTAAACTTCTTAACCGTTTCTGAGAGTCTGTACAGAGCCTTATAGTTAAATTCTGTTTCAATATCATAAAGAACACGTAAAACCATAGCAATTTCTTCTAAAGGTGCGTTTCCAACCCTTTCACCAAGACCATTTACAGTTGCATGGATTACAGACACGCCCTCTTCTAATGCAGCAATGCTGTTTGCTACTGCTAAACCATAGTCGTTGTGAGCATGGATTTCAAGAGGTTTTTGAATTTTATCCTCAACTTTTCGAACAAAATATTTTATTCCCAACGGGTGGCAAACGCCAAAAGTATCTACAAGACCTAAGCTATCCATATGTCCGTTCTCCTCTACTGTTTTTATCAATCCCACAAAGCTATCAAAGTTAGCTCTAGTACTGTCTATAGTGAAAAAAGCAACGTCAAGTCCATGATCATGAGCATACCGGGTTGCTTCTGCTGAAAGATTCACGGCTTTTTCATAGCTCCATCCATAAACTTTTTCTACCATTTCAGGATTAGATGGTATTTCGGTCACAACGCCCTCGACATCGCAGTCTAATGCAGCGTTTACATCCTTGACTGAACACCTACAAAAAGCATAAATTTTTGCATTTAACCCCAATTTAACTATCTCTTTAATAGCCTCCTTATCTTCATTTGAGACCACTGGCATTCCTGCTTCAATCCTCTGAACTCCAAACTCATCAAGTAATTTGGCGATTTCTATCTTTTCCTCTTTCCTAAAAGTCACTCGGGGATGTTGCTCTCCCTCACGAAGAGTACAATCATGTATTACAACTTTTTCTGGCAGTTTAAGATTCTTTATAATTTCATTTTCAAAGTTATATGGGCTAACCTTCCAAAATTTTTTACTAAATTTGTCCTCTTTTGACATCTTTACCACCTTATTGAACTATGTTCGGAATTCTCAATTAAACATATATAAATTTTTCCAAAAAAACTTTTTAATGAATATTGTTGTCTATATATTACTATTTCCGGATTTTTTTTTCGAAAAATATTTGTAGGTCCATCATACATTCTTACAACATCCGATTAGTGGTGAGATGATGTCGGAGTGCAAAACATACAAAAGTGCCTGTAGAATGTGTCATGGAGGGTGTGGAGTTCTTGTACATGTAAAAGATGGTAAAATAATAAAAATTGAGGGGGATCCCAGGTCACCTCTTAATCGAGGCAGCCTATGCGTCAAAGGACTAGCATCTATCGAACATGCATATAATCCACAAAGACTAAAATATCCAATGAAAAGAGTCGGAAAAAGAGGAAAAGGAAAATGGAAACGAATTTCATGGGATGAGGCATTAGACACTATCGCAAAAAAACTAGAAGAAATTAAAAATGAGTTTGGTCCACACGCTGTTGCTATCGGACAGGGTACTGGAAGACATCACTTTTCTTATGTTCTTCGCTTTGCCTTTGCTTTTGGGACTCCAAATTGGTGTGAACCCGGTCTTGCTCAGTGTTTCTTTCCACGAGTAATGGCTTGCATCCTTACGTATGGCGACTACCTTATCTGTGATTACTACGGGGAAAGACAACCCAAGTGTTTGCTTGTATGGGGACACAACCCCCTAATTACTGGCCCAGATGGTGAAATTTCTGCAATGGTGAGAAGATGTTTGAAAACGAACCCAAAACTTATCATTGTTGATCCTCGTCAGACAGTTATGGCTAAAAAAGCTAACCTATGGCTTCAGATTAGACCTGGGACAGATGATGCTCTTGCATTGAGCCTTATAAACTGTATAATTAATGAAGAGCTGTATGATAAAGAGTTCGTCGAAAAGTGGACAGTAGGATTTGAGAAACTAAAAGAGAGAGTCGAAAAATATACGCCAGAATGGACTGAGGAAATTACTTGGATACCTTCAGAAAAGATCAGGGATGCGGCCTACCTATATGCAGAAACTAAACCCGCTTGTGTTGAATGGGGGGTTGCACTTGAGCACACTCCAAATGCCCTCCAAACCTTACGCGCTGTTGTGATGCTTCCAGCTATAACTGGGAACATCGATATACCTGGTGGGAACATATTCGGAATGCATGTAATTAGAAACGTTCCTACGTTTAGAAAAAGATTGTCGAAAGAGATGCTAGAAAAACAATTTGGAGCGGGTAAATACAAACTTTTAAGCGGTTCTACTGGTATCTTTTCTGCAGCACATGCTCCTACACTATTTGAGGCGATGAGAACTGGTAAACCATACCCAGTCAAAGCTTTTTTAGTCTTTGGTAGCAATCCACTCGTTAGCTATGCTAACGCAAAAGAAGTTTACGAGGCTTTAATGAATGTAGACTTCTTGGTGGTTTCGGATATCTACATGACTCCCACGGCTGAGCTTGCAGATATAGTCCTCCCCGCTGCAACATGGCTAGAGGTTGATCAGATTGTTGGTCTACCTTATATGGCAGAAAATGTTGTTTTAGCTCAACAGAAAATTGTAGAGATTGGAGAAGCGAAACAAGATGAATGGATACTCATTGAGCTTGCAAGAAGACTAAAACTTGATGTTGGGAATGAATCCCTTGAGGAGATTATTAACTATCAACTTGAACCTTTAAATTTAACCTTTGATGAGCTAAAGAAAAGAGGATACTACTCTGCAGACATCGAATATGGAAAGTTTGAGGAAAAAGGTTTTAAGACTCCCTCTAGAAAAATCGAATTGTACTCAACAATTTTAGAGAAATTGGGATATGATCCTTTGCCATACTATGAGGAGCCACCAGAGTCCCCGTATAGCACCCCAGAAATTGCTAAAGAGTTTCCTTATATTCTAATTACTGGTGGTAGACTGATTAACTACTTCCACTCTGAGGGGCGACAAAATCCAAAATTACGCAAAATTCATCCAGAACCGCTTGTAGAGATTCATCCTGAGACGGCAGAAAAGCATGAAATAAAAGATGGGGATTGGGTATGGATTGAAACACTACGAGGAAAAATAAAACAAAAAGCCAAATTAACCACTATTATCCATCCGAAAGTTATCCATGTTGAACATGGCTGGTGGTTCCCAGAAAAGCCAAGTCCAGAGCGTGGTGTTTGGGAAAGTAACGCAAACATTTTGACAAACAACAAACCACCTTATGATCCAGTTATTGGTACGTACCAGCTAAGGGCTTTGCTCTGTAAAATCAAAAAGATACAGCAATAACTTTCTCAAATCTACGCCGGGGGTGGGACTTGAACCCACGCGTCCCAGAAGGGACACAGGCTTTCCTGCATGGCCTCAAGGCCTGCGCAGTGCCTCTCTGCCACCCCGGCCCAAAAGTTTTACACCTTATCTAATTTTACAATATTGCAGTTTTATGGCAGAGTTAATAATCTTTTTTCTTTTAAAAGTTTCTTTTGTAAAATCGAGACTCGGGAGCGATAAAAAACTAACCTCTGTAAAATTCCCAAAAAATTATATTCGCTCAAGTTAAACTCATAAGGATGATCCCACTTATCAAAATTAATGGAAAGGAGCTTCCAATACTCATTCATGGTATCTCACCTTTTCTCGGGGCAGGCCAGTTTGGTAGCAAGGCCGAGGAGTATTACAATAAATTCTATCAAAACCCAACCCTGATGTCCCAATTTTTCGTTTATTTTTCCATGAGATGCTACCCCTGTGTTCACCTAACACCTCATCCACCGATTATCGAGGCGATGGAGATTGCATCTGAGCTTAGAAGTATAACCACAATTGCAACCGTTGAGGACGAGAGAGATCTCGAGCTCATAGCAAGATTCGATCCCGTTGTTGTTTTCCTCCATGCATCTGTTACCGACAGATTGGATGAGACAGAAATTAAGAACTTTTCAGAGGCTTGTCAAGAACTAGGCTATACAGCAGGCATTGCAACACACAATCCTGGAGAGACAATACCAGCTATTGAAAAAATCGAAGGAATAACTGCTTACATGGTACCAATAAACCCATTAGGCTTATACATGTCTCCTTCTTTCGATTCTACACTCATGGCGATCGAATATGCAAGAAAAAATAACAAAATCATCTTTGGAATGAAAACCCTGGCTGGAGGAAGGATCAACCCATACAAGGGATTTCCCTTCGCCCTTAACTACGCTCATGCAATCGTTGTTGGATTTACAGAACTCGAACAGATAGATGAAGCTTGCTCCCTTGTTAAAAAAATAGTTGAAGAAGATATTTACTGAGGCCGTAATTATACTGTATTATACTGTCATTCCCACCAGCATTCGCAAAAATATCTTAGCTGTTCTTTTAAACCCAGTCTGAGTTCTTCAGCGTAAATCAAATACCTCAAATATGCCTGGTTCTCACAAAAGTATTTCTAAAAATTCGTTTTTATTCCAGATTCATCACTTCATAGAAATTTCCTAAAGGAGTTTTTCCTAGATAATCAAAAAGTTCGAAAGTATTTAAAATTTCTATAGTATTATTACTTAGAGGTTAATTTTATATACTTAAATGTAATAAATCATACCAATGAAGTCAGTTGATGAAAAAGATACCCGAATCATTCAGATGCTCAGGGAAGATGCCAGAATCTCTTACACAAATATGGCAAAGATGTTAAACATAACGGAAGCTGCAGTTAGGAAGAGAGTAAAGAACCTAGAAAGCAAGGGTGTAATAAAAAAGTACACTGTAGAAGTGGACAACTCAAAACTTGGATACAACATCGTATCGCTAACGGGAATCGATACCGAACCTGAGAAGTTTCTAGAGGTGGCGAAAAAACTCAAGGACGAGGATTTCACCAAAAGCGTTTACATTACAACCGGCGATCACATGATCATGACTGAAATCTGGGCAAAAAATGGAGATGAACTTACCCGAATAATCTCAGAGAAGATTGGCAAACTCCCGGGTGTTAAAAAAATATGTCCTGCAATTATCCTCGAGAAGGTTAAGTAAAAAGCTAAAAATATACAAAACCAGATGGTTTTTTAACCTCTTTCTGAACCTAGCTTTGAATGTTGTTTCAGATTAAGCACTACCTAAATTCCAAAAAACAGATATTTGCCGTCTCATTCTCAAGGTTATCAGACTCACTGGGTGGTGGAGCGGTTTACTTTGCTTTACCCCTTTTTATTAGCAAAATAAATCCTTCATCTCTCCCAAACGCCTTTCTTTCTGGTCTGGTAATCGCAATCTGGGGGATAGTTGCAACCATAGTCCAACCATTTTTTGGATTGTGGATCGACAAAAAAGGTAAGCCAAAATTTTTGCTTGTTCTCGGGTTACTGCTCACATCACTGGTTATCTTAGCCTATGTAACCGTTAGAGATCTTTATTCACTCTTCACAGTTCGAATAGCTCTCGGGATAACAGAGGCTCTCGTGATAACCTCGGGAGTTGTGGTAATTGCCTCTTTATCTAAGAAGCGAGAGAGAGGAGAGAGCTTTGGGATATTTTACACCCTGACAGATGTTGGATTTGCACTATCTCCAATCCTCGCAGGTTTGATGCTAGAAAACTATGGATTTAATGAGGTATTCGTCTCAGGAGCGGTCTTAACTCTCCTAAGCGCTTTTTTAGTTTTCAAACTTGTCCCAGAGGTGGAAGCTTGGGAAAGAAGAGAGAAAATTGAGATTTCCAGAGAGATCTTCTACATATCCCTCGCTTTGTTTTTTATTGTCTCAGCTTTAGCATCGATAGTCCCATTGGAGGAGGGATTCATCGAGTACATGGGTCTAACGCCTTTGAGCTTTGGCATAACCTATTCATCTTATATTTTCACTCGAACTCTTTTCAACACTCCCGTCGGAAAACTGAGCGACAGAATAGGAAGAAAAAAGGTTTTTGTAATCGGAACCGTCCTAATAGGAATTTCAACAATTTTGATTCCCCTTTGCAAAAACTTCAAGCAGATCTTCTTACTAAGGAGTGTCCAAGGAGTTCTTGTAGCATTTGTTTATTCTCCAGCAACCGCATTAATTGCCGATAAAAGCGAGAAAAGTTTAGGTATTGGGATGAGCGTAACGAATTCTTCGCTAACCCTCGGACTCGCTGCAGGTCCGATAATAGCAGGAATTTTAGGAGGTTTCGTTGGTTTTTCAGCTCCATTTTATGTTTTTGGAACTCTGATAATATTTTCTGGAATCATAACTGTATTCACCGTTTCTGAAATTAGAAAATTTGAGTATTGAATCAAATTATAAACAGCAAAAATAATAAATACAACAAATACAAATTAATAATTGATGAGTATTCAGGAACTCAGAATTGACTCTGAAATTAAATCGGCAACGCTTACATAGCTTATAGGACTCAAAACCGTATCCGTTCCAACTATTCCATCAATTCCAGCATGGTATATCATTTTTAAAGCTTCGTTTGAAAGTGCAGGATGGGTGCATGCTGCATAAATTCTTCTCGCTCCAGCAGCCTTCAAAGCCTTTATAGCCTGAACAACCGTTCCACCTGTTGAAATTATATCGTCAACAATTACTACATCCTTATTGACCACTTCTTTAGGCACAGAATCAACAACGACGTTTTCTGCATCTATTCTTATTTTCCTCATCAACGCATATTCAGAATTGAGCTCCCTTGCAACTATTTCAGCCCAGTATTCAGCAACCTCATCCGCGCCAACAACGAAAGGCGATTCCAGTTGAAAATTCTTCTTAGCGTATCCAGCCAGCAAATGCATGGCAGTTATGTCAACAACTTCAAAATCAAATATCTCATCAAAATCCCGCTGATGGAAGTCAACAACATACATCTTATCTAGCCCAGCAACCTTGAAAAGTTTTGCAACCGATTTAAGCTTTGCAGCTTCTCCTCGAATAAATCTCCTCATAAGCCTCGAATATGGAAAGTAAGGGAATATCCCGATGACCTTTTTCGCTCCAAGTTCTTTGAATGTATCTATAAGAAAAAGAGTTTCTATAATCAGCTCATCGGGAATATGAGCAAATGAGTTGACGATATAAACTTGTTTTCCATCAACGTTTTCTGGAATCCTTACGTACTTTTCCCCATCTGGAAGCTTTTCCAGCTCCGCATACCCAAGCTGAATCCCAGTTTTTCTTGAAATCGGGTAAGCCAGAATTCCTTGAGATGCCGGAATTATAACATCCATAAAGCAAAGTTTAGGGGAGAATTTTTAAGGCTTTCTCCTATTTTAAAGAAAAAATTCTTTCGGTTACCCAATCTCTGTTACCGGAGTTTTAATCTTGAAAACATGCCAAAGAACCTTTAGAAATATTTCTAAGGCATTTGTTGCACGATTTACAGTCACTAACTCCAATTTCTCTCCACTTGGATGGGAGATACGGGTCTCTTATGAGAGGTCTTGCCATTGAAACCAGATCACAGTAATCGTTCAACAACTTTTCGGCAACCTCCAAACTTCTTATACCTCCAACAAGAATTACAGGGATGTCAACACTTTCCCTAATTTTCTTTGCATACTCTTTGAAATAGGCTTCACCGCTTTTCTCAACATTCTGACAAACGACATTGTATTTCATGTAAAGCCTAGATTCCCACATACCTCCACTCACCTCAATCGCCTCATAGCCCGTGTCTTCTAAAAGCCTTGCAATTCTTACCGCTTCTTCAACCTCAAGTCCTCCAGGAATGAAATCCATTGCGTTCATCTTTATCAAAACGGGAATTTTGCTTCTTTCCCTGACCTTCTCGACGATGTCAAGCAATATCTTGGCTCTCTCCTGACCGAATTCATCTTTTCTTCGATTCGTGTATGGAGAGATAAACTGACTCAGCAAATACCCGTGAGCTGCATGAAGTTGTACGGCATCGAAACCTGCCTTCTCAGCCCTTATTGCCGCTTCAGCGAAATCATCTATTATCTGGTAAATTTCCTCCTTTGTTAGCTCTCTCGGCATCACATTTGTAGTTGCTTCCAATACTGCTGATGGAGCAACCGGATCGGGAAAAGGATAGTTCTGCCTTCCTGCATGAACGAGTTGGGCAATAAAATTAATTCCATCATCCCATTTCTCTTTACTTGCTTTTTTGACTTCCCTAACAAGTTCTTTAAGGCCCTTCAAATGTTCATCGCTGCTTATCCCCGTCATGTTCTTCATGGCCCTTCCCTTTTCGCTGATAAACATGAATCCAGTAATAATGGTTCCAGCTCCACCTTCTGCAAGTTTTCTGTAGAATTCAATCAGTTTTTCAGTAACAAACCCTTCAGCCGTTGCCATAGCTTCAGCAGTAGCTGATTTAACTATTCTGTTTCTTAAAACGAGATTTTCAGTTTCAATGGGAGTAAAGATTAGACATTCTGAAGATTCACTCGAGATCATCCAATCCCCCTAAATAGAATCTAAAAATTTGTAATATAAAATTTTAGAAAAATGAAATTAAAAATTTTGAAATTAACTATAACTACAATTCAGCCTCAAAGTCATCGACTTTATATGGAAATTCTCTTATTCCTCTGTTTCTGAGCACTTCCCTGGTGAGAATCCAGTAAACCAAGGCTAAAGCCTTCCTTCCTTTGTTGTTAGTTGGAATCACAAGATCGACATTTTCAGCCTGATTGTTGGAATCGCATAATGCTACAACAGGAATGCCGACATCAGTCGCTTCCTTCACAGCTTGAGTGTCAATGGCCGGATCCGTCACCACCACAACATCTGGCTCTCTGTACTCTGAAAGCACAGGATTTGTCAGCGTTCCTGGAATGAATCTGCCTGTAATCGCTTCTGCCCCTACAATCTTCGCGAACATCTTTGCGGGTTTCTGGCCGTACTGCCTCGCAGAAACTACAAGAATCCTTGACGGTTCGAATTTAGCCAAAAATCTTCCTGCTGCCTTTAACCTTTCATCGAGCTGCCTTATGTCGAGAACATAGAGTCCATCAGGCCTTACTTTGTAGATGAACCTCCTCATATCACCGCTCTTAATCTGCGTACCGATGTGAACCCCCGCAGCTAAATACTCATCCGTAGGAATGAGATATTCGTACGTTTCATCCTCTCTTACTTCCTTCTCTTTTATCATCGTAATCACCCTTAAAGCCTTTTTATCTTAACCATTGAAGCGTGTTCCATCTCGCTCTCAATTCTTATAAGCTCATTGAGCTTGGCTATTCTCTCGCCTCCCACAACGCCCGTCTTTATTAATGTTGCGTTGAACGCAACAGCCAGATGGGCTATGGTTTCATCCTCAGTTTCACCACTCCTGTGCGAAACAACTATCTCGTATCCATTATCCTTCGAGAGCTTTACCGCTCTGAAGGTATCCGTAAGCGTGCCGATCTGGTTCGGCTTTATTAGGACAGTGTTTGCAGAACCGAGCTCAATTCCCTTTTTGATTCTATCAATATTTGTGACAAAGATGTCGTCTCCGCAAACCATGCAGCTTACAGCTTTGGTAAGCTCAGCAAACCCGTCGAAGTCGTTTTCATACAGGGGATCTTCAATAAAAAGCAGATTATACCTATCTGCGAGCTCGGCCATGTAGGCGATCTGCTCGTCCGTTGTAAGCTTTTTATTGTGATAGATGTACTTTTCACCATCCCAAAGCTCCGTAGCGGCAACATCGATCCCCATCCTCATTTTTATACCAGTTTCGCTTTCAACCTTTTCGATAGCAGCTTTAATGATCTCAAAAGCCTCCTCATCTGTTATTTGAGCTGCCCATGCTCCTTCATCACCCTTTGCAGCAAAAATTCCCCTTTTATCGAATTCCTCCCTTATCTTCTTGTGGGTAAGAGCATTTGCCGTCTGTGCCTCGAGGAAATTCTTGGCCCCTGCTGGAATCACAAGAAACTCCTGAATGCTTGTTGAGCCTTTGGCATGCGCTCCCCCTCCAATCACATTTCCAAGAGGATAGGGTAACTCCAAGGCAAAAGCCCCTCCGAGATACATGTAGAGTGGAATTCCCAGAATTTGACTTGCAAGCTTGGCAATTGCTAAACTTGCCGTTATAGCAAAATTTCCACCGATTTCTGAGAAATTCCGTGTTCCGTCAATCTCCTTTAAAGTTTTATCGATGTCTATTTGATCGAAAACGCTCATACCTACAAGAGCCTTTGAGACCTTATCCTGAACTTCCTCGATGAATGAGACATCCTTAACGATGGCCTCCTCTGTCCCAGTAGATGCTCCTGCTGGAGCGATCGCTGAAGCCGTAAACTCAGCGGCACGAACCTCACATTCAACAGTCTTATTTCCCCTGCTATCAAAGACGACTCTATATACTAAATCCTCAATCAACACGATATCACCCTTAAATTAAAACAATTCATTTTTCTCTAGCCAGATAAAGTTTTCAGACTTCCTTTTTACCGTTATAGGAATGGCTCCTTTCTCATATTCTTCCTTTGCAATATCAAGAGGATCACTCTTATCAGTGTTGATTAGAATGGGAGCTCCCATGGCAATTTGAAGTGCTCGAGCACCAATAATCCTTGCCTTCTCAAATCTCGTATGTTCAAACGGAAATGTCACTTTTTTTGATTTAGATGCCGTACCAATCACCCCTTATGCTGATGGGGCCGCCGAGATTTGAACTCGGGTAACGGCGTCCCGAACGCCGCAGGATAACCAGGCTACCCCACGGCCCCCTTAAATTTCGATATTTCCTTAATCACAGACTTGTACGTGAGAAACATCCTTCTACAGCAATATCTCTCAATCCCGAGTTCATCGAGAGCTTCCTTTGGAGTTTTTCCTTCTTCCAGCTTGCTCTGGTATTCTTCCCAAAGGTGTCCAATCACCTTGCCGCAGGTAAAACATCTCACCGGAAACATAGATCCACCCAAAATTAGATTACCTGTAAGAGGTCTGCCTCCTCTTTCTCGCTCCTCTGCCCATCTGCTTCTTTGGCTCCTTTCTCCTTATGTCATTGACGAGCAGTGTCCTGTCGTATTCAAGATAGACCTTCCTGAGCTCCTCATCTCCACTCCATTCCACGAGTGCTCTTGCTATTGCCGTCCTTGCTGCCTCTGCCTGACCCATAAAGCCTCCCCCTCTGGTGTCCACATCTATGTCAACCTTGTTTGCAAGCTCTTTCGCTATTATCAGCGGTTCCATCACGATTTTTCTTACCATTTCTGGATTGAGAAGTTCAACCGGTATTTTATTAAACCTCACTCTCCCCTTTCCCGGCCTGATCGTTGCCCTTGCGATTGCATTCTTCCTTTTTCCACTTGTCAGAACGATCTTCATGTCTCCACCTCAGCTCCACTTTAGGCCTCCACCTCAAGTCTATACCCGAGGTATTTGCTCACCTCACCTACCGTCACGTACTTCTCGGTTTTAGATACTTTCTCTAACAACGCTTGTTCAACGACTTCTACTTCCCTTCCTCCAAGTTCTTCAGGCACTCCGATGAAAACCTTGAGATTTCTATATGCAAGCCTCCCCCTCCTACTCTTCCAGGGTAACATACCTCTTACCGTTCGTTTGAATATTCTTTCTGGATGTCTTGGGTAGTAGGGGCCTTTTTCCTTACTACCCCTCTCGTATTTCTCCTTGTATCTCTCGAAAACCATCGATTTCTCTCCAGTAATCAAAGCTTTTTCAGCGTTGATTACGACGATTTTCTCCCCATCGAGCAACCTTTTGGCAATGATACTGCTGAGCCTTCCAAGCACATGTCCTTTCGCGTCGATTATAGTAAAATCACCCAAACCATCGATAATGCGTTTAACGTTAACTACCATCCTACCACCTATTTTACCCAATTTTACTTTTACCTTAAATTCTAATTATCTGATTATCCTTAACCCACTTCCTTTCGGATTCTCATTTGCAAGTTGCAAGATGTCCATGCACTTTCCTCCTGCAGTTTCGATCTTTTTCCTTGCCATCTCAGAAAAACCAAAAGCAGCCACTTTCAGAGGTCTCTCAACCTTCCCCGTTCCAAGCACCTTCCCTGGAACAACGGCTACCTCTCCATCCTTTAAGTATTTCTCTAGTTTGGAGACGTTAACCTCTGCCTGATTTCTTCTCGACTTTGAGAGCATCTCTGCTACATCTCTCCAGATTTTGGCCTCATTTTTGACGCTGATCTCAAGGAGCCTGTCAATTAAACCAACAAGATTTGGATTTGTCTTCTTTGCCTGGAGCTTCCTAATTCTTCCCATTTCAGATCACATCCCATTATCTTAACAATTTAAGGCTAATCCTAAAGCCTTGATCTTGTGAAAGAGCACTCTACCTGAACGTTATTTAAAGGTATCTCCAAGCAATGAATATCGAGGATATTTAAATTTATCCAAGCAACCTATAGTTTGCCTTATCCCAAAATTATCTCAATACCCGTCTTCCAACTCTTGTTAGAAAGCTAATGGACAAGAAGATCAGATATATCAAACAACTGGAAAGAAATACCAGCAAAGGAGATAGCTGCTGTGATGAGAGAAATCTGGTTGATTACGGAACTCAATTCGTTCCAGCTAAGAGCAGAGATAAAGATAGACACAGTTTCAAGAAGTTTCCTGCTGAGAATGGAGGGACAATACATCATAGCGAGAGTAACTAATCCTCAGATTAATGAGAAGATCGAGAGGTTTTATTGTCTGGAGTAGAAGCTCCATCTGTTTGACTCTATTGAGGAGTTCGTTGACATAATCAAGTTAAACCACATATGGACTTGAATTTTGATGAACTTGAGAATCTTATCGGGCTTTTCTCAGAGAGTTGAAGGATTGATGAACATGAGATTACTTTGATGTAGGTAATAGATTAAAACCTGAATTTAAACTAGGATTTTTCTAACCAGTTCTCTCGCCAGCCCTTCAATCTTCTTTGCTGTCTTTCTACAATCCTCAGCATTTTCTGGACTTCTTATATCCCAGTATTCATCAGCTTTAATTTCCTCATCAAAAGAAACAACGTAATCAGCATCCTCCAGCATCTCCTGGCTGAGCTTCCTTGGTTTGCTTACTCCTATGCTAAGCTCATCCAGAATTTTAACTGCAGTAGCATCAATTGTTTTGGCTGGCTCAGTACCGGCACTCACGGCATGCATATTTCCAGGGGAGATTTCGTTGAAAATAGCCTCCGCTATTTTTGTTCTGCATGCATTGCTGCGGGACACGAACAAAACCTTTCTCGTTCCTGATAATCTGTGATATATACCAGTGGATTCAGGAGGCTCATGCTTGATCCTAAATCTGCCGATTTCCACCTCTCCGAGGTCGATGAACCTCAGCTTCAGGGTTATGGATTCGCTCTCTAGTTCGAGGATGTTGTAGTTGTTATCTGGCATCAGAACCTTATAGGAGCTCAACGTGCCAGCATGGATTATGTGTGTTCTCAGCAACTTGGTTGAGTAGGGAACATGCCTGTGGCCAGCAAGAACTATGCCTCCATGGCAGTGGGTCATGAGAGTCTCAATTACCTCGGCAGCATCCACGAGGACATTCATATTCCTTCCAGTATGGGGTATCGGGACGATGTGGTGATGCAAAGCGAGCATATTAACACAACCCTTCCTGAATTTCTCTGCCATCCACTCTCTCTGTTCTGAACCTATATGACCATCGTCTGAGTCAGGCATGGAGCTATCAACACCTACTATTATGTAGTCATCGAGCTTCAGGGCCTTTCTGAGCTTTCCAAAGTAGAGTTTGAAGTACTTAAGTCCATCATTCCTTGCATCGTGGTTGCCAGGTATTGCCATCAAATCTGCCTTTAAGTCTGACAGCGTTTCGTAAGCATCCCTGAACTCTTGGTGTATTCCCCAAAGCCCAATGTCTCCTGTGAGAATTACCAAATCCGGCTCGAGCTCGTTTATCTGCTTCACCGCCTTTTTAACCATATCTCTGCGAAGTTCGTAGCCGAAATGTACGTCTGAAATGTGGACAATTCTCATACACCTACCCTTGAAAGGATGTTAAAAATATATCTGTCCACATACCATTACCACCGTTCCAAAATCTATAAAGTCGCCCTATTTCACTCAGCCACTTATTCAGCACAGCAGCTCAGCTTTGTAGAGTCTAATAACCTTTCCACCATCTGCTATTGCCTCCACATCATAGTTTGAAAGCATCTTCTTGTAAATAACCCTTATATCGGGGTCATCCTCAACTAAAAGGATTTTCATAACTTTTCCCCTCTCTAATAAAAACTAAGTTAAATACTTTTTTAGGAATTTTCTCACCTCCTCCGATTCAAGCCATCCTTCATCCAACCTTCCAACCACCCTATTTATTCTTTCAACACCCTCGAGTAAAATCTTCTTAATTTTCTCATCCTTAACATTAAGTTCGGCAGTTCCAGAGATAATGCTTAGAGGATTTCTTATTTGATCCACGAGGATTGCAAATTCCTCTATATTCTTCCCAATCTGCCTGTAAGCTTT
>MTMO01000027.1 GCA_002011235.1 Archaeoglobus sp. JdFR-27
CTGGTTGAAGCACACCTTGGCTTACCACACTCCAGACGGGCCAAGGTTCGATTACATTCCCATAAAGATAACGAAGTGGGAGCCGGTGGAGAGGAAGTATTAGGAAGTATTAGGGAATATTGGGGAGTATTAGGGCATTGAGCTTTAGTGAAATTGTTGAGGCTTAAATTAGAGTTGAAGGTGGTTTGATGAAAGAATACCATGACACGTTTTATCTAGAAATTTTAAGAACAATTTCTGAATCAAGGACTGGTTTGAAAGTGAATGAGGTAGAAAAAGCTTTGAAAGAGAGAGGACTTAATTTTAGTGAAAGAACTCTGAGAAACAGGCTTGAAAAACTGGCGAATGAGGGAATTTTGGAAAAGGGTAATTCAACATGGGTTTTAACCGATAAAGGAAAAGAGATTTTGAACAGCAGAACTGTTTTTGAAAGGCTCGGAGAATTCTCCGAGACTCTTGAATATAACCTTCTTCGCTCAACCTTTAACCTTTACACGATGGAAGGAACGGTTCCTACGAGCATAGCAATAATTGAGAAGGATAAAGTTGATGAAGCTTTGAAGATACTGGAACCCGTTTTAAATTCGGAAATTTCTACCTCCAATCTCGCTGTTGTTTTCGATGAGGGAGAGATTGTTGACACGGTTGAAATCGGGAAGGGGAAAGTGGGTATAGGCACCATTTCAAGCACGATTTATGACATCATAATGCTGAACATCGGAGTAATCTTCTCGGTTGAGTATGCTGGGTTGCTGAAGTATGTAAAAGCCAGACCTTATGGGCTCGTTGAACTCATAAATTACAGCGGGACAACTATAAGTCCCGGACTGTTGTTCATCAGAGGTGGCTACACATCGGTATATGATGTAATAAGAAAGGGTGAGGGCTTCGTTGTAACTGCAATAAGGAGTTTCAGCCCCTATGCTTTGGAAGAAGTAAGAAATGAAGTTTTGCTCGCTGAGGCGAGGGGTATAGGGAAAACCATAGCCATATCTCCTCCTATGGATAACATTTTTGGCATTCCAACGGGTAAAAGAGCGATGATCATTTTTCAAGCAGGAATCAATCAATTGGCTCCGCTTTATGAGCTTGGTTTCAGACCAGAACTGAGAATTAATGAAGCACTAATAGAGATAAAAGAATTCAAAAAGGTTTGTGAACTTGGATAATTTTGGTTTATAGTGTGTGTAGACCTTGATGTGAAGTAATTGAACTTCAAGATATAACTGAGAGATAAATATTTTTCAATTTTTTTAGAAGATTTTTGTGGAAATTAAGTCAACGAATTTTAATTTTTTTATTAAATCTTTATTCAAGCCTCTCATTTTTAAAGATCACTGAAATAAAGAAAAATCATTATTTAAAATATATCTAACTAATAAAAAACTTGGATACTTTCTTAATTTGATGAAAGAATATGGATGCTCCAAAACCGAAAGTTTTTTATCTGTGAATATTAATGATTAAATAGACCTATTTGGAGGTTTAGGGATGAGAATTGCAAAATTTGGATTGCTACTGGCCCTGATTGTCGGTTTGGCTTTTCTAGGATGTGCTCAGCAGGAACAGCCAAAGGCTACACCCACCCCAACTCCTGCTGCCACCCCAGAAGAGAAAATACCGGATAAGATATTGATTGGTGGCACTCTTAGCCTGACAGGAAAGTACTCAAAGGAAGGGCAAATGTCTCTATGGGGTATTCAGGCTGCTATTAAATGGGTAAATGACGTACATGGAGGAGTTAATGTAGGTGGTAAGAAAGTTAAACTTGAATTCAAGTATTACGATGACGAGTCAAAGAAAGAGGCCGTTCAGAGTCTCGTTGAAAGATTAATAACCTCTGACAATGCGATGTTTCTTTTAGCCCCCTACAGCTCGGGTCTCACGCTGGCTGGCGCTCCAATAGCTGATAAACACAAAGTCCTCTACATGAGCCATGGTGGTGCGAGCGATAGAATCTTCGAGCAGGGTTACGCATACGTCGTGCAAACTCTAAGTCCTGCAAGTGAGTACATGGCTCCGTTTCTGGACATGGTGAAGGCAGTTGATCCTTCAGCAAAGAAGGTGGCAATGGTGTATGAGGACAGTGAATTCTCAAAGGCCGTCTTTGCAGGAGCAAGAAAACATGCTGAAGAACTGGGTTTCGAAATTGTACTGGAAAAAACCTATCCAAAGAACCCAACAGATCTTACACCTCTGCTTTCAGAAGTAAAGGCGGCAAGTCCGGACATAATCATCGGTGGAGGACATTTTGCTGATGGACAACTTCTCGCGAGCCAGATGGCTGATTTGAAGCTGGATGCAAAGGCAATATCAATTCTTGTTGCACCCGCCTTACCAAAATTCTATGAGGCCCTCGGAACAAAAGCGGAAGGTATCTGTGCACCAGGACAGTGGGAAGTGGGAGTCACTTACGGCCCTGAAGCTGCGAAGAAATCAGGAATCGACTACTTTGGCCCATCTCAGGACGAGTTCCTCAACCTCTTCCACGAGTTCGCCGGAAAAGATACGATGCCGAGTTATCATGCTGCTGAGGCGGCTGCAGCCATTCTTGCTTATGCTAAAGCAATTGAAGAAGCAAACAGCCTTGATACGGACAAAATAAGGAATACCATGAATGATCTACGTTTCATGACCTTCTTCGGAGAATGGAAGATCGATCCAGCAACAGGAAAGCAGATTGGACACAAGATGGTGATATTCCAGTGGCAGGGAGGAGAGAAGAAAATAATATGGCCACCTTCTGCTGCAAATGCTGAGCCTTACTACCCAATCCCGACTTGGGACGAGAAGGCGGCCGGAAAGCTTGCTAAAAAGTAATTTTTTATTTTTTTAATAAAATAACAAATAATAAGGTGAAATGATGCCATTTTTTGAGCAACTAGCGGGAAACTTGGTTTATGGAGCTATCCTTGGCTCAGTGTATGGTCTCTCAACAATGGGTTTGAGCCTCATTTTTGGCGTATTACGGATAGTCAATGTTGGACATGGACCTTTTATAATGCTTGGAGCCTTCACAGCATTCTGGATGTTCACCCTTTTCGGTATCGCTCCGGTAATTTCGATATCTGTTGCCCTTGTTTTAGGGCTTGCTTTGGGATTCGTTGTTTTCTTTGCAGTCATAAAAAGGCTGATAAATGCCCCTGAGCTCTCGACATTGCTTGCCACTTTTGCGATAGGGATATTTCTGGAGGAGGTAGCGAAGTTTATTTGGGGCCCAGATCACAGAGGCTATAGCTGGGATATCGGGAGTATAGACCTAAGTATTACTCTGATACCCTACTCAAAAATTCTCGCTTTTATCTCAAGCATAGTGATAGCTTATCTACTCTACATGTGGTTCCAGAAGACGAAACTTGGAGCAGCAGTAAGAGCAGTTGTTGAAGATAGTGAAGGAGCCGCTGCCTGCGGAATCAATGTAGGCAGGATTTATGCCCTCAGTTTTGCAATTGGTATTGGACTAACTGTTGCAAGCGGAGTTCTTGTAACCCTTTTTGTTCCAGTAGGAATCAACCCATACATGGGACACGAGTACACACTTAAGGCCTTCGTTATAGCTGTTTTGGGAGGGTTAGCTTCGCCATGGGGTGCCTTTTACGCCGGCTTCATATTTGGGCTGATAGAAAACGGCTCATACACCTTGCTTGGAACGATACCTGGAGTTGAACCCTTCAGCCTCACGAGATTTGTTGCCTTCTCCCTCTTACTCGTAATCCTCTTGATAAAGCCCACCGGCTTACTTGGGGGTGAAAGCAAGTGAGCTTCTTTGATAAATACGCTTCGCTGATACCAGTGCTCTTAATTTATGTGGTTTTATTTGCAATAGGGATCTTGGTTCCTGGAATGTGGCAGCCAGTGGCGTTCATAATGTTCTATATAACTCTTGGACAAGCGTTTAACATATTTCTAGGGCTTACAGGGTACGTTGATTTCGGTTATGTTGCTTTTCTCGCTTTAGGAGCCTATGGAATGGCCATAGCAGTGGAAAGTCTGGGAGGGGCAAATCTTGGTTTTGGGATAATTCTTATTGGCTTAGTTCTTGCAATCGTAATGGCCTCAATTTTATCCCTTGCGGTTGGTGCAGTAGCTTTGAGGCTTAGGGGAGCTTATTTTGCCATCGCTACAATTGGTGTGAATGAGGGTTTTAGGTATTTCGTAGAAGGTGCAAGAATATGGGGGGGCTCGGAAGGGATAATAATCTCGGGAGCGATGAGAAACATCTTTGGAAGAGAGACGGCCAACTTCATCTCAACCTTCGTTTCTGACATCCTAGTCTTCATAATTGCAATTCTTGCAGCAATCGTAACGGTATTGATAATGAATAGAAAAATGGGTTATGCTTTGATGGCTGTAAGGGAGGATGAAGACGCTGCAAAAGTGATGGGGATAAACGTAACAAAATACAAGGTAATGGCGTTTATAGCTAGTGCATCATTTGCTGGACTTATCGGCGCTTCTGCTTGGACGCTAAAAATGACCTACGTATTTCCTTCCGATGTTTTTCTGATCACCTATACCGTTGAAGCAATAGTGATTGTTATGCTTGGCGGAGCTGGCACTCTGATGGGACCGGTTGTTGGTGGGCTTATCTATGGAATCCTCAAGTACTATCTTTCGATAACCCTACCGGGTTTCCAGCTTATTATCTTGGCCCCCTTGTTAGTTGTTATAGTCATAGCATTCCCAGAGGGAGTTGTTGGTGCTCTCAAAAGGAAAGCTAGAGGAAATGCGAGGAAGTACCTGAGGTGATTGAGGTGATTGTATGGAACTCCTTAGACTGGATAATGTGACAAAAAAGTTCGGCGGGCTTGTTGCCGTCAACAAGGTGAGTTTTACAGTTGAGAAAGGTGAAGCCATCGGAATAGTCGGGCCAAACGGAAGCGGAAAGACAACGCTTTACAATCTCATAAATGGTGTTTATGCTCCGGATGAAGGCAGGATTTACTTTGATGGAAAGGATATCACTAATCTCCCCACCCATGCTAGGGCCCCTCTTGGGATGGCGAGAACGTTTCAGATTCCGAGACCCTTTGGCGGGGCAACAACAAGGGAGAACGTTGCAGTTGGAGCTATGTTTGGCTATGCTAAGGCATCGGTAGACGAGGCTCTTGAAATCGCAGATGAATACCTAAGGATGGTTGGGATTTACGATAAGAGGGATGTGGAGGCTGCAAAGCTGACACCTCTTGAGAAAAGGCTAATGGAAGTTGCGAGAGCGCTTGCGATGAAACCTAAGCTCTTACTTCTTGATGAAGTTATGGCAGGGATGAATCCCTCAGATATAGACAAGCTCATCGAACTCCTTAAAAGGGTAAAAGAGGAAGAGGACATATCGATTGTATCAATGGTTGAACATCTTATGCATGCGATTACAAAATTTGCTGAGAGGGTTATAGTCATGCATCAAGGGGAGAAACTACTTGAGGGGCCGACGATGGAGGTTTTGAACCATCCAAAGGTTATTGAAATTTACCTCGGCAAGAAGGTGGTTGAAGATGCTGAAGGTTGAAAGCCTCGAATCGGGCTATGGCACGATGCAAGTGCTCTGGGGTACCAATTTGGAAGTTAAGAGAGGCACCATAACAACGGTGCTCGGACCGAATGGGGCTGGAAAATCAACCCTCCTTAATACGATATTTGGACTTGTAAAGCCATGGGGTGGAAAGATACTTCTTAATGGCATGGATGTAACCTATTATCCTCCCCATAAAAAGGTGGAGAGCGGTTTAACAATTGTCCTTGAGGGAAGACATCTCTTTCCAAGCATGAGCGTCACGGAGAACCTAATACTTGGAGCTTATACAGACAGGGCAATGGAGAGGTTGAATGAAACACTCGAGCTTGTTTACTCCCTTTTCCCCATCTTAAAGGAAAGATCAGAGCAGCTAGCAGGCACGCTGAGTGGTGGGGAGCAACAAATGCTTGCGATAGCAAGATCTCTAATGACGAATCCTGAAATCGTTTTGATGGATGAACCAAGTCAGGGCTTGGCACCAAAGCTCGTTATGGAGGTTTTCGATACAATTTCTAGACTTAAAGATGAGGGTCTAACAATTCTTTTGGTTGAGCAGAACGTATTCGCCTCTCTGGAAATATCTGATTATGCCTATGTCCTTAATGAAGGTAGGATGATTCTTGGAGGAACGATAGATGAGATAAAGGATTCTGATGAGATAAAAAGAGTCTATCTGGGTATCTAAGGTTTAACTTCCTACGATTTTTATCCTTTCTCTGTTTTGTGAGGTTTCGGTAAAAAATTTTAGGTTTTAAACCAAACTCATCTTTATGAAATTTGTGATTCACGAGCACTTTGCATCCCGCCACCATTACGATTTAAGGCTTGAAATGGAAGGGGTTGCGAAAAGCTGGGCTGTGCCAAAGGGGATGCCGTTAAAAAAGGGGGAGAAGAGACTGGCAATTCAGGTTGAGGATCACAGCCTTGATTACATGGTATTCGAAGGTGAAATCCCTGAAGGTTACTACGGTGCTGGAAGAGTTTTAATCTGGGATAAAGGAGAATATGAGCTTTTAAAGTTTACAGACAAAGAGATAAAGGTAAAGCTGATGGGGAAAAAGCTGAATAGTGTTTATGTTCTCCTTAAATTTCCAAAAGCTGGAGAAAATGCCTGGCTTGTTATTCTTACGGGATTATAAGTGGCTGCATTATCCTTGACAGGAAACGCTTTTATATTTCTATGATATTATTTGAAAAAAGATGTTTACAGCAGAAATTATAGTAAATTTGGTATTTGGACTCATAATTTATGGACTGGCAACCTTTGTTCTGCTCAGAATGGCGGACAGACTTAACGATCCCTATAAAAGAATGATCAGAAAATTATTCCTCATCTCCCTTTTTCTAATGATCTCGGGTTGGTTACTTTCCTTCTTTAATTACAGTTTTTCCATCTTTTTATCTAATTCCGGCAAGTTAATTGCTGGTTGTGGAGTTGTGATAGTGGTTTGGGAAGAATTCAAGAAGGGGTACAAAGAGGTTTTTGGATTGTGATCGCACAATAGAGAGAAAAAAAGAAAAAATTGAATTTTAAAAAAATAAAATTAACCCCCTTTCCTCAACTCTAAACAAACCTCACACCCAAATCCTTCAGCTTGTTCCTGACCATTATGTTTATCAGAAGAGGAGTTATGCTTTCAATCATCGATGATACAGCTAAAGGACCAGCATCAAAAGCTCTCAGGCCATCGATCTGGTTCGTTAAATCGATAACTACCTTCTTCGCCCCCTCATCATCACCGCAAACGGCAACATCCCACTCAAATCCCTCATCGAACCTTGCAAACTTCTCCGCCGGAATAGTTTGATAGGCCGAAACAACCTTGCTATCCAAAATTGAAGCGAGCTTTTCTGCAGCAGAACCTTCGGGAAGATGAGTATAGTAGAAGATCTTCCCTCTCCTCTCCATTGGAACCAAGGGAGACACAACTATCTTATCTTTTAAAGTATCCTTCAGAAATTCTGCGGTTGAAAAGGCATGCTCCCAGGGAATTGTGAAAACGGATACATTCGCTTCCCTTGCAGCATCCTCATTTGCAAGCCCCCTAACCCTTGCTTTCTCACCCAACCTCTTTAAAATGTTGTTGTACTCTTCAGCTTTCATTTCTGCTTTCTCAAGCTTCCTCGAGCCGATTATGACATCATGGCCAAGGATTGCAAATCTGACAGCTAAACCAATGCCGAGATGGCCAGTCCCTCCCAACAAGGCTATCTTCATGCTTTTCATGTTTTTCATGCCTTTCATGCCTTTTGAGTTCATATTCTCCATGCCTTTCATGCCTTTCATGGTTTTCACCTTTTCCATAGCTTGCATTTTGTTGTTTTGATGTTTTTCTTTTTCCCATTTAACCATTCAAATATTCCAATCTTGGTTGACATCTATCAACTTATTCAAGAACGAAATCTGCAGAAAGCTCTATCCCATTAGGGGGCTCACTTATAAAGCTCTTCTCCATCAACAACCTTATCTTTCTCTCTGAGGCCATGATCATCTGCTTTGCATGCTCATAAATTTCATCCTCCGAAAGCTTGAGCCTTGCCAATCCTTGCTCTATCGCTTTTTTAGCGACTGCTAACGCAACCTCGGGAAACACATCTGCCTCATCCATATGTGGAATGACATATTCTTCATGCAAACCCTTCTTTTCAGCAAACCTAACTAGAGCTTTTGCTGCTTCGATAGCCATCTCATCCGTTATCGTTTTTGCTCTAACCTCAAAAACCCCTCTGAAGACGGCTGGGAATACGAGTGAATTGTTGACTTGATTCGGAAAATCGCTTCTTCCAGTTCCAACTATTCTCGCTCCTGCCTCCTTTGCCTCCCAGGGCCACATCTCCGGAATTGGATTCGCTTCGAGGAAAACTATCGCATCATCGTTCATGCTCGCTATCCACTCCTTTTTGATGACTCCTGGCCCGGGCTTGCTTGCCGCTATCAATACATCTGTCCCTTTTATGGCTTCAGCCATACCGCCCTCTCTTTGCTCACCATTGGTCTCCAGACAATACCTCCACTTGTAGGGATCTTCATCCTTCTGAGCCTCTAAATCTTTCCTGCCTGGATGAAGCAGACCTTTGCTATCCACTATAAAGATCTTCTTTGGATCGGCTCCAGCCTTAATAAGAAGCCTTACTCCAGCAACGTTTGCAGCTCCAACACCTATCACAGCTATCTTCACATCGGAAAGCTTCTTTCCAACAACCTCTAAAGCTCCAAGCGTTCCTGCAAGTGTAGCTGTTGCAGTTCCCTGCTGGTCGTCATGCCATACAGGGATATCGAGTTCTTTTCTGAGTTTTTCGAGAATGTAAAAGCATTTAGGCTTCGCTATATCCTCCAAATTTATCCCTCCAAAGGATGGGGAGATCGCTTTGACTATCTCAATGAATTTATCTGGATCCTTCTCATCTATAACCACTGGAAAAGCATCAACGCCACCAAGATACTTGAAAAGCAAAGCCTTTCCTTCCATAACTGGCAATGCTGCTTTTGGTCCTATATCTCCTAAACCTAAAACGCGAGTGCCATCCGTTGCTATAGCAACTGTATTCCACTTGTTCGTGTAGTCGTAAACCTTATCGGGATCTTCGGCAATCTCCATGCAAGGTTTTGCAACTCCAGGAGTATACCAAACGCTGAAATCTCCAAGATTCCTTATCGCACATTTGGGCAAAACCTCAATTTTGCCTTTGTAATGCCTGTGCCATGAGCTTGAAACCTTCTCGGGCAGTTTTGCTTTCTCAAGCAACTCTTCGACAGTAACCTTTTTCATAATACCCCTCTTTTAGATACTGGTATGCATTTGGCTTTTTGAAATGTTTTATTATGAACTAAATAACCATTTCCTATGAAAATTAATAAAGAGTGGAAAATAATAGGCAAGATGCATAAAGTTTATTAACTAAATAATTTTTGAACCAATCCATGGCCAAGAAATTCACCCGAATTTCGGTTGCTCTTGACAGAAAATCCGAAGAAATGCTTAATATTTTGGTTAGGAAAAATAATACAACAATTTCTGAAATTGTAAGAAGAGCCATAAACACGTATTTCGAGCTTGAAAATGCAGCGACTAGGGTAACCCCTGACATAACAAAGATTTACACTGACTTTTTATCTGACGGCGAGCACTGTATCGTTGATATAGAACACTGGACTGCAATGCTGGATGAACTTAACAAAAAAGCCTCGGATGAGTTCTGGAAGATGATGGAAAAAATAGGTTATGAACACGGAATCCAGTATAAGATGAAAGGTCTCACGGATGTATATGATATTTTGAGATACATGGAAGTTGGAAATTGGTTCAGAGTTAAAATTGATGCAGAGGGTTGTTATACTCTCATTCTCTCAACCCACACTTCTCAGAAATTCCTTAAGATATTTTTTGAGAACATATTTAAGGCACAGGGGATCTCAGTTAAGATTTACGAGGGATTCGGAAAGTTGAGGCTGGTAAAGGTAAAGGATGGGGAGGAAAATTGAATTAGTTATAACGCTTAAGCTCTTAAGTTTTAATGTCGAGTTGATGCCATCAAATTTACACAACAATCAGAAATTTTTTATTGTTTTGGGCGTACTATGGGTGAATGACTGAGGTTGAAGAGAAAAGCTATGAACTTGTCGTTGCTCCGGAACCGATCATAAAAATAGCAAATGAAATCATAATAAATCTCACAAAAAAGTACTCAATTGCTGAAATAATGAAGCTGACGAAGGAAAACAGTTCAAAGAACGTTTACGTTGTAGTGAGTAAAGAAGATCCTGAAAAGGTGAATTTGATCGTCGATCACACGGAAAAGTTTTGCTACTGCTGTGATGATCCCCTTTTCATCCCAGTTCCCAAGAAATTTGCAGTCCTAGAGCCTGATGTCGCTTATTTCGAAAGAACTCTGAAAGCTAACATCTTCCTCGCTCTAATGGAAGCCTCTGAGAGTGAATTGCACAGATAGCGATTCTTATTTGGAACTCAAATTTTAGATCTCCCCATCAAAAAGGATGTATTCGGGTTTTTTGGTCAGATATCTCTCCTTATCATCGCTCCAGAAAAGATTTGGTCCACCTATAACAAGAAGCCTGCCATGATATCCACTTTCAATCTCAATTCTGTCGCATAACAGCATGCCCACGGGAATCGTTTTTGCGTTCGCATCTACAAGTACGATTGAATCAATGTAAATTGGTAAGCTTCCATTTCCGTTTTCAATCATTATCTTCCCTGTTCCCGCTTTGACGGTTACATTGGGCTTCTCAAATTTGGTTGCCGAAAGGATTTTTTCAGATTTTAATGAAACTTCAGCATTAGTTTCAGGGGTTGAAGCAATCCTGAGGAATTTTTCTAAGTTAAAATCGATTTCAGATTCTCCATTTTTTACCTCAAATATATTTCGATTGAGATTGCTGTCAAAATCGACATCATACCTCTTTCCACCTACAACACGAAAGGTTTTGAAGAAGCTCTTTTTAGGGAATTTTACCTCAATACTCAATTTTGCCGGAATCAGCCCTGTGTAGTTTATCTTATATAAAATTTTGTTGCACGAAACTGTAGAACTAATGAGCTTCACTTCCGAGTTGAAATTCACATCTATTTCCTTTTGAATCTTGTAACTTGCCGCTGTACTTCCTCCTGGCTGGAGAAATCTAAATTCTTTTATCGCTTTTATTCTGTATTTTTCTCCCTCTTTTACCTGCTTTACTGCGTAATTAACTTTAAAACCTTGGATTCCTGCATCCGCTTCTGTGGTGTCAATATTCTTTTTATCAACCAATTTTTCTGAGTTATAAAGGAAGAGCTGCCATCTTCCTTTCTCACCTCTAATGTTCGTAAGAAATTCAAGCTTGAATACAACATCCCATCTTCCCGTACTCTTATTGAGTTCAGCATAAACTGGATGGATCGCCATCTTTGAAACTTGAAGCACCACCTCTCTCTCTTTCTCTTTCTCGCTCTCGTTTACTTCTTTTGCTTTTTCATCAATTTTTTCTGCTCCTTCGTTTTCTTCGTTTTCTATCTTTCTCTCACTGTCAATTACACTAACGTTTCTTTCCAAATCTGGATTCTTATCTGCGTTCTTTTTTTCATTTGAGAGTATAGAACATCCAGAGATGATTAATGGAATTATTAAGATAAGGAGGAGTTTAGATTTTGATATCCTGTTCATGTGGTCATATAAGATAATATCAATAAAAATTTATCCAATAAATGATGATGAGATCCAATGAATCAGTTTTTAGCTTCAAAAATATTTTATTAAGAGTGGTCTCATGCTTTTTGTGGAAGATAGCTCTGAGATAATAAAGGTTGAAAATCTCACCAAGTTTTTCGGAGATTTTGCAGCCGTAAAGGAAGTCTCATTTGAGGTGGAGCGGGGAGAGATATTCGGTATTCTTGGCCCTAACGGAGCTGGAAAAACGACCCTTATAAAAATGCTCTCCACCCTTCTCAAACCAACCTCTGGAAAAGCCTTGGTGGCAGGATACGATGTGGTAAAGGAGCCGCAGAATGTTCGAAAAAGTATAGGGATAGTTTTTCAGGAACCAACGCTTGATGTTGAGCTAACTGCAAGAGAAAACCTAGATTTTCACGGGAGAATATATGGTATGGATGGAAAGAAAAGGAGAGAAAGAATCAGTGAGGTTCTTGAGCTTGTCGGGTTGAGCGATAAGGCCGACATCCTCGTGAAAAAATTCAGCGGGGGTATGCAGAGGAGACTGGAAATTGCCAGGGGCTTTATGCACTTTCCCAAAGTTCTTTTCCTCGATGAGCCTACTTTAGGCCTCGATGTCCAGACACGGAGAAACATCTGGGAGTATATAGAAAAACTTAGGAGAGATGAAGATGTTACTATAATTTTAACAACCCACTACATTGAAGAGGCAGAAAATCTCTGCGACAGAGTTGCTATTATCGATCTCGGGAGAATAATTGCTCTTGATACGGTTGAAAGGCTAAGGGAAGGAATTGGCAAAGATTCTATAGAGGTTGTCGTGGAGAATGGTAGCGTTTTCGAGAACTTGTTGAAGTCTCAAAACCTCAAAGTTGTGAAAACTGCCGATGGACTCATGATAAGCGCAAGTGATGGAGAAAAACTAATTCCAAGGCTTTTCTCTCTTGCTCAAAAACATAGGATCGAAATTCACTCGGTGAGTCTTAAAAAATCCAGTCTTGAAGATGTTTTTGTCCTTCTCACAGGCAGGAAAATAAGGGAAGAATCGGCAGCAATGCACCCAATGATGAGAATTAAAAGAATGAGAAAGTAAGGATAAAAGTAGGGTTGAGAGCTTAGGATTACGGAGGGAATAAAATGGTGGAAGCATATGGCGTGTACATCCTCTGGCTGAGAGATCTAAAAAGGTATGTAAGGGCTAGAAGTAGGATAATAGGCTCCCTCGGGATGCCACTCTTCTTTTTAGCATTCTTGGGAATGGGTTTCAGAAGGGCGCAGATCCCGTCTCTTCCAGGGGATATTTCTTACATCGATTTCCTTGCTCCTGGGGTAGTTTCAATGGTTGTTCTTTTTACCAGCACTTTTTCTGGCGTGTCGATTGTCTGGGACAGACAATTCGGGTTCCTCAGGGAGATAATGGTTTCGCCGATCAGTAGAACAACAATCGCTTTGGGAAGAACTCTTGGAGGGGCTACGACTGCAATTATCCAGGGATTCTTGATGCTTGCTGTAAGCTACATTATTGGTTTTAGACCGGACCCAATTGGAATGGTGTATTCCTTCGTTTTTATGGTTTTGATTGCAATATCATTTACGGGTTTGGGTGTAGCGATCTCAACTCTTATGGAGGACATACATGGTTTTCAGCTCGTTATAAACTTCTTTGTCTTTCCCATCTTCTTCCTTTCGGGAGCATTGTTTCCCGTTAAGGAATTTCCAGAATTTATAAGGTTCTTTACTTATTTTAACCCTTTAACCTATGGTGTTGACGGTATGAGATGGAGCCTAATTCATTATTCAGAGTTTAATCCGTTTATTGATTTTTTAGCGATTGGAATTTTCAGCATCTTTGTTATTATAATTTCAACGATCCTGTTTGACAGGACTGAAGTCGGATAGTTGAGTTATAACTTTTGAAATTAAACAACTTAACCAACTAAAAATTTACTAGATATGTATTAAGAATAGAAAGTTTAAATAAGTAAGATATATATTGTTTAGCATGGTATTAAGGAAGCTAAGACAAGAGTCCGAAATTGCTCTCAGACACCTACTCGTACTCCATCATGTATGGAAGAATCAGCCGATAGGTATATTCAAGTTATCAGAACTCCTAAATATGCCCAAACATAGGGTAAGATACTCTCTCCGAGTCCTTGAGCAATCTGGAATAATCGAACCGACCCAGTATGGAGCTGTGATAAAAAAAGGGGCTGAAAAAGAGATAGAACGTCTGAAAAAGGAGATGGAGGAGATTTTAAGAAACACTATGGATGTGGACAAAAGGTTGAAGGAACTTTAGAAAACAAAACTTACTCCCATCCTTTTCTCCTTCTTTTTCTGAAAAATCCATGTTTCTCTTCTTCTTTTTTCTCTCCGTTGTTTTCATGTTTTAACACAAAAATTGCGCTTGCAAGATCCCTATCAAGGGCAAACTGAGTGTTTCCCATCTGGATTATAAAAGTTGGAAATACCCTTATAATCTTCAACTTCTCTCCAGGTAACAAACCAAAAGAAACGACTTTGTTTGAAAGATCCTTCCCTCCAACGACGTACTTGATAACCCCCTCATCTCCCGGTGATAACTCGCTGAGTCGAAAGATTAACCTTTCAACTTCTCTTTCACCTTTTATGCAGCAGTTGCCTGGAGGAATAGGAAAGCCATGGGGGCAAACGGTTGGATGTCCGAGAAGGGTGCATATAGCCTCTTCAACCTCATCGCTTATTATGTGCTCAAATTTGCAAGCAGATTCCTCTATTTTGCTCTCTCCCATTCCAAGAACATCGTTTAATAGTCTTTCGGCAAGTCTGTGGAGTCTTATAATCTTTCTTGCTCTTCTTTCCCCCTCTTCTGTAAGTGAGATTTTATCATTTACAAACTTTATAAGGCCCTCATCCAGTAGGTATTCTCTCAAAGAATCATTAATATCTCCTCTTTCCTTTAGACCCTCGTGGACTGAAAGCCAAAGTTCCTTTAAAAGGTTTTCCGCTTCCTCTTTCATTCAATCACTTCCTTAAACTCACAGGATGAAATTTAGCAGGAGATTTGTGAGATAGCCTACACTGAAAGCTATGCTTATGGCTATTAAAAATATCCCTAATCCTGTCTTTAATCCTCTTTCTTTGCACATCACTCCAAATTGTGCCACACATGGGACGAACAGCGTAAGGGTGACCATCGCTACGATTGTTTGGGAGTAGCTCAGCAGACCCTTGCTTGTAAGATCGAAGAGACCTGCAGCACCGTAATCCCTCCGGAAAAATCCGTATAGGAGAATTAATCCGCCCTCTTCTGGCAAACCAATTAGTTTTGATGGAAAGGCCAGAGCTCCTACGACCAAGTCGAACATGGTTGTAATTCTCCCAATCCATATGACAACACTTACTAAAACAAAAATTGGCATGACTTCTTTGAAGTACCATTCAAGTCTAGTGACGGTTTTGAAAACCACATTGCTTATATTGGGAACTCTTAAGGGGGGAAGCTCAATGAAAAATAGAGAATCCTCACCTTTGACCGTTTTGGAGGCAACTTTGCCTACTACAAGCATTACAATCGAGATTATGGATATCCAGATTAAGAGGGCGAAAAAGTCCGGGGCTAAACCCATCATTACTCCAAGCTGAGCACTGCAGGGAATACCGACTGCAAGTAGGAGAGTCGTGATAACTTTCTCCTTTCTTGTTTCAAGGGTTCTTGTAACAATTGTTGCCATTGTTCCACATCCTAGGCCTAGAAGAAGTGGAATTACAGCTCTTCCACTCAAACCAATCTTTTTGAAGGCCACATCCAGCAGGGCTGCAAGCCTTGGTAGGTATCCAGAATCCTCTAAAATCGAAAATGCAATGAAAAAAGTTGTTACAATCGGGAAAATTATTGCAATTGCATACCTTATTCCGAGGGTAATCACTCCGTATTCTCCTCCGATAAGTTCTCTGATCCAGTAATTTTCGACATTCTCTGTTAAAAAGGCGTTCAGAGGAACGTTTATGTAGTCTTCATATCCGCTTTCAATTATATCTACAAGAATCTGAGCGCCTAAAATTCCAGCGAAAAGGTAAATCATGAAAAGGCTGAACAGAGCCATCGGAAATGAGAAGTAAGGGTTTATTGAAAGTGCAGAGATTTTATCTCTTAAACTGCCTTTCTCGATCTCCTTTTGCCTTACTACCCCATCAATAATGTTATTTGCTGATTCCTGGATTTGCCTGAAAATTTCGTAGCTTTTTAGTGTTTTTCCTGCGATTTCACTGATTTCTTCAAAATTTCTCTCTTTCTTGAGCATTTTTAACGTTTCAGAGTCTCCTGCAAGTGCCAGGATTGAAATCATCTTTTTGCTGATTGGATATTCTCCTTCAATCAGTCTCGAAACATTTTTTAACATCCTCCCAATCGCAGAATTCAGTTTTATAAGCTCTTTTTCATGTTTTTCAAATCCATTCTTTATTATTTTCTTTAATTCGTCAATCCCCTTCTTTTGAGTGGCAATTGTTTTTATTACTGGGATGCCTAACCTTTTCTCCAATTCTTCTGCATCGATTTCGATCCCAAGCCTTTCCGCTTCATCCATCGCATTAAGGACGAGAACTGTGTTAAATCCCGCTTCTATCAGCTGGAGAGTAAAGGGGAGCATCCTTTCAAGGTTTTTTGCATCAGCAACATGGATAACTAAATCGGGTCCATCAAAAAGAATTCTTCTCGCAACTTTTTCCTCCTCTGTAATTGCGATAAAGGAGTACATCCCCGGAGTGTCTATGAGTATGCAATTCGTGCCTTTTATGTCTCCTATAGTAATATCAACTGTGGTTCCAGGATAATTTGAGACGGTAGCGTATTTTCCAGTAAGATTATGAAAAATAAGGCTCTTTCCAACGTTTGGACTTCCAACTAGCACGATCTTTCGTTTTCTCTTTTCCACTTTTTTAGGGAAACCTAAATTGTATTTAAGGTTTTCTACAAGAAGTGAGAACTTATAAATTATTAAACATCAAGGCTTTAACGATAAGTTTTTCCACTCAAACTATAATTGGTTTCATGGAACTGAATTACGATTACCCCCCATACAGACCACCAAGCGAGGCTGGGAGTGCCCTGTTGAGAGTGGTAAAAGGTTGTACTTGGAATAGATGCACCTTCTGTTCGATGTACAAAGATCTGAAATTTCAACAAAGGAAAAAAGAGGAGATATTTAGGGAGGTCGATCATCTTAGAGAGTTTTTTCCAGCTGCAAGAACTGCATTTCTCGGAGATTCAAATCCTCTTGTTCATAAAGACATCGTTGAGATAGTGAGGTATCTCAGAGAGAAGAATCCATGGATTGAAAGAGTAACAGCCTATGCAAGGGCCAGAACAATTGCGAAAATGAAGAGGGAGAAGCTGGAAGCTCTAAAAGATGCTGGACTCAACAGATTGCATATAGGTATGGAAAGCGGAGATGACGAAGTTCTTGAGATGGTAAACAAGGGTGCAACTTCTGAAGACCTGATTGAGGCAGGAAGGAAAGGTGGAGAGTTTTTTGAAGTCTCATTTTACTACATTCTCGGTCTTGGGGGAAGAGAGAGAATGGAGAGGCATGCGAAAAATAGTGCTGAGGTTATAAATAAAGCCAAGCCAGATTTTGTTAGGGTAAGAACCCTAACGGTGGTTCCAGGCACACCTATAGAGAAGATGGTGGGGAAGGAGATAACCTTGTTAACTCCGGAAGAACAACTTGAAGAGCTTAAAATCCTCGTTAAAAACATTAACACTAATACGTATTTCACCTGTGATCATGTTTCGAACTATCTGTTCCACAGAAACAGAGCTTTTTTCATGGGAGTGCATGGAAAGCTGCCGGATGAGAAAGAAAGGATGCTTGAAGAGATAGAAGATGCTTTAGAGCTGATAAAGACGCTTGATGGCGTTATAAATAGCAACGACATGGCTAGGCTTGGGAGAATAATCCTTTGATGTTGCAATCGTTGGTGGACACATAAGGTTAGTTGCGAGGGGAATGATGTTCAACAAGATCGTGGTTCAAAAAGAGGCTTTGGAAATTCTGGATGGGTTCGAATGTTATCTATGAGTAATTTGCGACAAGCACTTTGTTGCAGATGCAATTGAGCTTGCTGGTGGGCTAATACACAAAGCATCCAAAAAAGCCAGGGTCTTCAATTTAATTAATGTGGAAGACATTATGATACGAAATAATAGAATTACAGGTTTAGTCATTAACTACACTCCTGTTGAGATGAGCAACCTCCATATCGATCCGATAACCGTCGCAGCAAAAGCTGTTGTTGATGCAACAGGCCATGACGCTTCCATCTGCAATATGGTCTCAAGAAAGACTGGGAAGCTTGAGCTTAGAGGAGAGAAGTACATGCATGCTGAAGTTGGAGAAAAAGGAGTAATTGAGAACACTTCTGAAGTCTATCCAGGGCTGTTCGTAGCTGGAATGACCGTTGCAGCGGTCTATGGCCTACCAAGGATGGGACCGATTTTTGGAGGTATGTTGCTGAGCGGGAGAAAGGTTGCTGAGCTAATTGCATCAAAGATTTAGACTTGAATTGTCACTAAGGAGGCATGAATACTTTCTGTTAACTTTTAAATCTCTGTTAACCCCTTAAATCTCTTTTTTGAGCATCTTTGGTGTATTTGGAGTATAACTAATCAAATATCTGAATTGAATGTTTTATCTCCTCCCGAATTTTCTGAATATTACAAACAAACCTATTATCGCCCCAACGATTATCACTCCGCCAATAATGCCAGCGTAGCTCTTCTCTTTTACGATCACTCTGAATTCCTCTTCTTTGTTTAACTGGTCGCTTTTTATGCTCAGCCTTAGTTTATACTCACTTGGCAAGGCATCTGGAGGGATATGGGCAATGACTTTTACAGCAACGCCGTCTCCAGCCTCGAGTGCGGGAAGAATAGAAGGGTTAACACTTACACTCCAGTGCGATGGTGCGCTAACACTCAGATTTAGGTTGGTTAAAGTTACACCACCGATGTTCCTCAAAATTGCCGTGAATTCAGCCGTCTCTCCTGCCTCGCCTGTGACGAGATAACCTTGAATCGCCTCAAAGAATATCTTGTATTCTCCTTTGAGGATGAGAGTCAAATTCTTTTTCGCCGAATAATGACCATCAACAGACAGTGTCAGGTTGTATGTTCCGATTTCGGCGTTAGGTGGGATTAAAATCTCTAGATACACCTCTTTCATCTCGTCACTCTTCACAAAAACCTCTGACATCCCCTCAGTGGATTGCAAGGACTCCTTGAACTTTGAATAGAAGTTTCCCGGCAGACCTGCCACATTGAGCTTATAGATGTCATCCGCAAAACCCCTGTTCTCTATTCTGAATCTGAAAATGGGATTTCCAGCTCCGATGACAAAGCTTATTCTTGGATTTTCGACGCTGAGTTTGGCGTAGTAGGGCTTTTTGTCGAGAATTACAGTTCCGAGATCTTTTGTTTTTCCCGCCCTCACCTCAACATCTTTGATTTCCTTCTCATAGAAACCTTCCTTTGATATCGTTACCGTGTACGTTCCTGGCGAGACTTCAGCTGTCACCAAACCATCTGCAGATGTGTAGAAATCCGCTTCTGAAGCCATGCTTCCATATTCCCAAGATGAGATGTGAATCACGCTCACCAAAGCCGATCCAATAGCTTCACCTTCCTTGCTTACGACTTTGATCTTTATCTTCCCGTTCTCCCCCTTATGTGTTTTCGTTATCTTGACGCTCAATTCTGCATGCTGCTTGTTGAAGTAGGGTATGACTTTGTACTCCCTAACATCGGAACTGCTGTCGGATTCAACCTCCAAGTTAAGAATTCTGCCCTCATTCGGCTTGAGAACGATCCTATAAACTTCAACACCATTCTCGGTAAACTTATAACTCCAGTTTTCCGGAACCTTGCATGATAGATCAACCTTGTATTCGGCGTTGAGCTTGTTCGTGATTTGAATCGGGAGTGTGACGGTGTCTCCAGCCTCGATCGCCACACCGGTTATCGATGGCGTAATCTCCAGCGGATTTTCCGGCATCTTGACATTTATCTTAAGCGCTATGCTTCCCGCAGCATTTACCCAGACGTAATATTCCTTTTCCTTGACATTTGGGGGTGTCTCAAGCTGGAATTGAACTGTCTTTGACTCATTTGCCTTCAGCGTTAACATCTCGATCTCCTTTCCATCGTAAATGAATTTTCCATTAAATCCTTCTGGGGCAGTGTAGGTAAGTTGGATGTTCCTTTCATAGCTTTTATCGTTTGTAACCACAAGATTAAACGAAACTGTCTCTCCTGGAACGGCATTCACTCCTTTAATATCGCTTTCTACGGAGCCAACTAAGAGAGCTGCGGCAAGAGTTGAAATGACAACTAGGAAAAACTTCATTCTAACATTCATGTTATCTCCATCCTGAGGAATTTTATATAGCTTATAGCAAAAAAGACTACTGGCAGAATTACGAAACCAACGAGGTTCTTTGTTATATCTTTGGTCTGAAATGGCATGAAAGTGCGTTCGGAAAGTGAGGAAACGAGGGTCATGTAGTTAGTGCTCGGTGATAGAACGTAGAAGAATTCTTGGATGGCTCGTCTCTTATCCCAGTACTCATTCATTTTTCGCTGGTACTCCTCCCATTCAGGGCTTTTTTCTATTTCTATAGGTTTATGCTCGTTAGCTTGGGGCTGGGGCGATGGCGGAGGTGGAGGAGGAGCAATATTCGGTGGACTGCCAACTATAGCCTGGGCAACTAGGCCACCAAGCATTGGCATGGCTATCGTAAGTACAAGGAAAATACCAAAAGCTACCAAAAGCGAGGTACTCGAATTTTTAGCAATCGTTGATGCGAACAAAGCTATGGAAAAGAAAGTGAAAAGGTAAGCGAGGGTAATCAATCCGAACTTAAGTATTGCGATTAAATCATCAGAGGAAGGAGCGAAGCCCTTCATTGTTAGGATGCCTAAAGCGATGACGAGCGTTAAAGCAACAACTAAGCATAGAGCTGCAAAGGCTCCTAGAGCTTTACCGTTTATTATCTGATCTCTGAAAACTGGATGGGAAAGTAGGGTTTTTAAAGATCCTGTTTCTTTTTCCCTTGTTATAAGATCAAATCCCATAAGCAGCCCTAAAATTCCTCCGAACGTCAGAATACCTGCAGAGCCGAAAAAGCCAAAAATCTGGATTATCGATGGTTTTGGTATGTTTCCTGAAACGCTTCCGCTCTCAAACATCCTGTACTGTCTTATGAATTCATCGGCACCCTGATAGAATGAAATAGCTGAAAAGATGAGCATTATAGCGAGCACTGCGATGAATCTCTTGCTCGTAATCTGATCTGCAAACTCTTTTCTAGCAACGATAAGCAAACCCATATTATTCCTCCTCCTGGACTATTCTCAGATAGATCTCCTCAAGGCTCGGCTCCATCAGATGGAGTTCTTTAATGATATAGCCCTTTTGAACCAAAGTTTTTGAAATCTCAATTCTACAATCTTTCTCAGCTTCAACGATGATTTGGGAATCCTTAACTTTGACATTTCCGAAAGGTTCGAGAATTGAAGCATCGATGCTTGGCTCGGTCTCTACAACTATGGTAACGTTCTGATTGAATTCCTCAATTTTTCCCTTAGCTACGAGCTTGCCTTTATTGATTATACCTACAGTCTCGCAAACCTCCTTAACTTCTGATAGAATGTGGGAGGAGAAAAAGATAGTTTTCCCCTCTTTTTTAAGATCTCTGATTATCTCTCTGAAATCTGCGGCACCTTGGGGATCTAGGCCTGAAGTTGGCTCGTCAAGAAATATCACCTTTGGGTCGTTGAGCAGAGCTTGAGCTAAGCCCAATCTCTGTTTCATACCCCTACTAAACTCTCCAACCTTCTTGTTGGCAGCATCAGCAATTCCTACAAGCTCAAACAGATCATCGATGATTCTAACTGTTTCCTGCTTAGAAAAGCCATAAAACTCCGAAAAATAAAGCAAATTCTGTTTTGCCGTCATATGATCGTAAAATCCTACGTTCTCAGGTAGATAACCACAGATTTTCTTTACCTCAAGTGGATTTTTTTCAACATCTATGTCAGCGATTCTTATGCTTCCAGAGGTTGGCTGGAGCATTCCGATCATCAGGTTTATGGTTGTTGTTTTGCCGGCCCCATTCGGGCCTAGGTATCCGAAGACATCGTTCTCCTCAACTTTTAAGCTTAGACCATCCAAAGCCTTAAAATCCCCATACATCTTTGTTAGATTCTCTACCTCTATCAAGTTCCCCACCCCTTTATTCTTAATTCTTTAGGCTAAATTTAAACTCAACGTCGTTCACGAGAAGATTAAGTTTTCTTGCATCGTTTGGTACCGGATTTGCTATGAAAATTACTGTCCATTTACCATCTGGTTTGTAAGCCCAAGGCTTGATGGGATATTCCTTCCCATCCACTCTTAATTCTGCTGAATATGCTACGAGAACATCTGGAGGAGTTGGGAGCGGCGGAGGTATATTCCCGGGAACTTCAGGAAATACAACCGGGACATTCGTCTGAAGGTAGAATTTTGTGTCTTGCGAGGTGAACACTATCTTCTGCAAAACGATCTTACCTTCTGAAAGGTTTAGCTCCAGTGTTTTGTTCAAAGCTCCTTGAGAGTAGGTTATCAGGATTTCTTTGAATGCGGAGTAAAAGCACGTATTGCAGTTTTCAACTCTAATAGGGGTTAGCCTGATCTCATATCTCCCCGGTAACACCTGTTTTCCATCGCTTTTCTGATCCCAGACAAGGTTGAAAGAGATTTTCTGCCCCGGTTTGAGCTTTACTTCTTCTGAACCGGAAGGAAATACCTTGATGGGTTGACGAGCTAGCATTCCTTCTATTATAACTTCCGGAGGAAAGGAATATATCGTGACCTCCTCAGAAAGAGGATTCTCCAAAGTTACACTTATTCTGACTTTCTCGCCCGGAAGATAACTTGATTTGTCGGTCTCAACACTTGCAGGAAGGATTAAAGGGGTTGGAGCTATTCCTGGAACGGGTGTTGGGGTTGGGAGAGGCAAGGGAGTTGGAGTAGGTGTTGTTGGGGAAGGGGTACTTTTTGAAGAAGTTGAGTCATTTACTGAGCATCCGGAGAGTGATACGGTGAGGAATGTGAGGAATAAAGTCAATACGATCTTGGCCCTTTTCACGAATCCGATCCTCCTGAGGAGTTTTAATTCCTTTTGTTTTTGTTAGATTTTATTTAAAAACTTTAATGACATTTAAGTCTTCTGACCATTCATTTTGAAATATTAAAAAACCTCATAATTTAATACAATTTTAACCAGATATTGGTGGAAAAATCAAGAAAAGTATTGATAGATGAGATAAAAAAGCTTATCTTCGATTGGTTTACCTCTTACCAGAATGAGACACTGGCACATCATCTTGGCAATCGTGCTGTTGTTAAGTCCGATCATGGTATCTTACCTGAATTATGTTCTCTTCGGAGTTGGGAGATCGATTAAAGTTGAAAGAGTGACTCTTCCAGAGAAATACATAGAAATCAACATCACAGAGCTGAACGAATATCGCTACGTTAAGGCAGCAATTGAAACGAATAGAACGATCAAAATTCCAAAAGATGATAAAACTACCGATGAATTCATCGACTTGCTCGTTAGGGGTAACACAAGCGTATTCAAAGTGGGTGATAGATTTTACAGGTTGGTTATGATCTATGATTGAGAATTAGATGCCTTTCTGTTCAGGTAGATTCTTCCCTCCCGCACGCTAACCAGACCGAGTTTTTCCAGCTCTTTTACATGGTAGTACAGGAGTTTAGAGCTGATCTTCATCCTCTCAGAAACCTCTTTTAGCCTTATTCCATCGGTCTCAGACAAAAAATCCATTATCTGGCTCTTCTTCTCTGAACTCTTTACAACCAGAGAAGCCATATCCAGAGGTTCACCGGCAAACAGCAGCCTTTTGTTTCCAACTTTCACACTTGTGATCAGGTTTTCTCTCTCAAGGATGTTTAGGTGGTATTTCAGCGTGTTTCTGTCAATTCCGGTAGCATCTTGAAGCTGAGCAATCGATAGTCCCGGATTATTCCTTATGAAATCTAGGATCTTCAATCGCTTTCTGTTTTCCAGTGCGATTCTAATCCTAGCGATTACGAAAGGCAAGAGCTTTACCAAGACAACGAAGCCGATGAGCAGCGAAGCTATATGGTGGAGTTTTATCCATAATGGTAAATCCCAGAAGGAGATCTTCTTCTCATCAGGCGGATCGTTAGCTATAATTTTCTGGAGTTCCTCATCGCTTATGTTGGCTGGCTTAACTTCGAATGCTGATACGATGTTTAAAAGCAGCAATATAAGGAGTATATTAATTCCTAACCCGATGAGTCTAACACTAACAGAAGTTTGGTTATTTCTTTCCTTAGCATGGAAGATTGTGAAGTGCCTCATCACTTGAACCTAAATTCCAATTCTAAGGTAAAACAACCACAACCTCAGGTTTTCCCTTTCTTGTACCCTTCTATTAACCTCATGAGGAAGTAAAAAACGACGACAACCACTCCGATGTTCAGAATAACCCTGTAAATGGCTGCATATTTGTAGTTGAACCAGATGGATATGATCTGGTTGAGCGATGAGTATAGCCCCCAGATTCCCATGACCAGCATTAAGAAAAGAAGAACCATCAATCCCATTTTCAGCAGCTCTGTGATGTCGTATTTCTTTATTCCTTCCTTGGATTTTGTTTCTTCCATCCTATCACCTCTTTTTTCGAGTTAAAAGAGTTAAAACAACCAGAATTGCAAGAATGCCTGCCAAAGCTCCGAATCCTGGAGCTTGAGTCACTGGCTTTGGAGTTGGAACCTCCGACGGATACTTCTCGGGATACTCTCTCACGAATTCGGAGACGTTTAACTTTATTTCCTTCTCCTTCACCTTCTCGGGAATTATTTCAGTTGGGGATAGTTTTAGAGGAAACTCCCACTTCTTCAGGAGCATCTCGTTCCTCCAGGCTTCAACTTTCACAAGGTAGTTGTAACTCGCAGGGATATCCATTTCCGTTTCAAGCAAGAGGGTTTTGCCAGCCTCAATCTCTGCCTTTTCCCAGCTCTCATTTGCAAGCAGATTTGATTCGAGCTGGATCGTTTTGATATGGAAAAGAACGTCTGAATAGTTCTCCATAGAGTAAACGTAAAATCTCATTCTAATTTTCACTTTTCCTAGATGTTCTCCCTCAATAAGAAAGTCGGTGTCTTTTATCTCTAAAAGAAGCTTTCTTTCCTCTGGAATCAAGGAGCTTAGCCCTGAGATGTAAAACTCCTTTATGAAATAGGTTGCTTTATCCCTGTATCCTTCAAATCTCACCCTGTAACTTCGATCTTTTTCGAAGGCTAGAGGTGAGTTTATCTCGTTTAAACCTTTTTTTGTGTCATCAAAACCTATCTTTCTTTTTTCAAGGAGTATGCCTGTTTGTGAATCGAATACCTTTGCAAGTATTGTGAAATTTTTCAAACTTCCGGTTTTTTCAAGGGTTAGTGTGAAGTTCAAAACAACATGAGAGTCGTTTATGCTCTGAATCGAATATTCCACGTTTTTGAGACTTACGTAACCCTCCTCCTCCTTTTGAAGGGCCTCTGGTGAGGTAAATGGTATAGTTATCGCTATAATCGTTAAAATCAGAAGTACGGTGAGCATAACTGAATGTCTCTGCATATCAGATAAATCTAACAAATATATATAAAATTTTCGACTTATTATTTCCTGGCGTTTCGTGGTAGCTTACAGCCTCGTTAAAATTGAAAAACTTGAACTGTAACTCGCCTAACTTACACCTATTTTACTTTGCTCATCATCACCACGAATGCGATTACAGCAGCAGCAAGACTAATGACAAATCCATTTGGGGAGGGAATTAAAAATGCAGGAACAATAATAGCCCCAACCAAAATTCCATTCATGATGAAAAGAAAAATCGTTCTTGGTAAATCTTTTTCTGGAATCCCAATTTCCTCTTCCTTATAGTGGAATAGATAGATCATCGTGAGCAAAGAAACATCAAATGGCATCAAAAAGGCATGAGGTAAAAATATTAAAGCAATTCTGTCAAAGTAAAATCCCAAACAAACGAGTATATTAGAGAAAACTATCGGCAGTACAGACATTGAAATTGCCTTGCCTAAGATGAACTGGGTTTTTTTAACGGGCAAAATCCTCAGAAAGTCTATTTCTTTTCCCTCAACTCTCAGCAATATGTCTGCATTTATGGTTGAGAAAAATGAGATAATTGCTATCATGCTGATAACAAGCTCTTTGGGGAAGTTACCATCTCTGACAACCATGAATATCTGGGGCAGGATGAAATACAAGGGAATAAGCAAACCAGCAATCATAGAGGTTTTCCTGAAGACTAGCCTCAGATCTTTGATCGCTAAAGCTAAGATCGGCCCACCAAAATCTGAAGTAAAGCTTTCCGGCCTACTTTCAATGATCATTTTAGGTTCAAGCATTCCTTTCCAAACTCTGTTTATGGAGAAACGATAAAGAGGTAAAAACACAAAAGCATAGGCTACCAAAAGAATCGAGCTCCTGTCGGGCTCGAATATTGAGGATACAGAGAAGGGATAAGCTATGGCATATCTTTCAAAAACATCTGCAAATCTCTCACTGTACTGCATCAGGTATCTCTGGAAGTAATTCAAACCGTAGAATGTACTCATGATTACGATCAAACCGAAAATCTTAATTAGATTTCTCAAAAGCTGTCCTTTTGTCTTTCTGTAGCTAATTCTGAGCCCAAAAATGGATAAAATTAGCAAGCCAATAGTGTGTCCGATGAACATGCCAACCAAAATCCACAGAAATAGCAGTACTCCCGACAAGGGGTATTTTACCGTTATGACAACGACACTCGGAATTGTTATCGCGAAAGTAGGAATGATGTCGAGTATCAGCAGTTCGCTTAAATAGATTGTCCCAATCCTTACCGGCAAAATCTTTAGAGGTTCAAAAAGGCCTATAGAGAGAGAATGAGAAGAATTAACAATTGTGACATATAAAGCAAAAACAAAAGATAAAGTTGCAATCGTAACTGCCAAGGAGGAAATTACAATTTTTTCATCTGTAAAAATAATCCCTGATGCAAGAAAACTGCCAAAGAAGAGGTAAAAGAACGAGATCTTTGCTACATTTCTCTTTACGCTAATTCTCTTTAACGCTTTAAGCATCTTTTCTTCGCTAAGTCTTGGATCTCTTTTGAGCATCTGGTAATGCAGTTCTTTGTAGAGAATTCTAACGATCTCAAACATATTATCCCTTTGAATTAAACCTCAAAACCTCAAAGCTTTAGGGTTTTAAAGCGTGTATTATCTCATAAATCTCCTCTTTACTCTCTGTCAGCTTTAAAAATACATCTTCTAGATTTCTCTCATGAGCCCTCTCCTTTAACTCCTCAACACTGCCCTCGGCTATCAGCTTTCCCTGATAGATAACACCGACTCTATCACAAATAATCTCTGCTAGTGGCAGAACGTGGGTTGAGAAAATTATGCTTTTTCCCTCTTTTTTAAACTCAAATAACAGCTCTCTGAAGATTCTGGCGGTTTTGACATCCAAACCATTCATGGCCTCATCAAGTATCAGAACACTTGGGTTGTGTAGGAGTGCAGATATTATGGAGACCTTCTGCTGAGTACCAAGGCTCAGCGTTCCAATGAACTGCTCGATGTAGGATTCGATTCCAAACGCTTTGATGTAGCTATTAACTTTTTCTTCAAGTTCCCTCTTGGGAATGTTTCTTATTTTACCCACAAAATCAAATAACTCGTTAGGTGTGAGGCTCTCGTAAAGGATAGGAGTTTCAGGAACATAGCCAATGATCTCCTTTGCTTTCAATGGATTTTTTGATACGTCAACACCTTCAACCAGAGCTTTACCCTTCGTCGGTTTTAGAATTCCAACGAGAATCTTCATCAGTGTCGTCTTTCCGCTTCCGTTAGGGCCGAGAAGACCGTAGACCTCATCATTTACTGTAATGCTTAAGTTGTTTAAAGCAATTTTATTTCCGTATGTTTTGTGGAGCTCTCTGATCTCGATCATCTGAATATCGTTTATTGGTATTTATTAAAATTTTTTGAAGGTAAAAATCTTTTAATGGAGATATATTTCTAATGGAGATATATTTCTAAAGCTCACGGAGATAACAGTATCGAGTGGGACATTCGTCGCCTCTGGCTCGGGAATGATGTTGTAAGGGATATAAGGTGGAGGAGGAAGCGATTCATTAGCCTTTGGTAAGCTTATCTTTGTTTTTGAACCCGGAAATTCTATTTCGGTAGTCGGTTTGACTCCTGAATTCTCAGAGTGAGGAGATTTTTGAAAATGATGGCTTTGTAGCTGGGAGCATCCGGAGAAAAGAAGTAACATAAAGGTTATTACCACAAACACAGTGAACCTGTGTTTCATGCTCTGAAAACTGAGTAATATCTTTTTATTTTTGTGTTTTGGTTAGATTTTATAATTTTCAACTTTTGTTTTTAGCTTTAGCTTGCAACTGGCTTTGGTTGCTTTTTGATCACAACAGCATCCGGAGGAATATCGAGTTCCCAGCAAATCTTTTCAATCTCCTTCAACACTTTCTCATCAACCTTTTCAAAAAATTACTTCAATCTGGATTGAAGTAATGGAAAAATTTTAATCTAAAATTGCAGAATCTCTTTGTGGAAGCCATCGAAATCTCAAGGATCTCAAAAATCTCAGATGTAATCCACATCGAAAGCTTGCACTCTGAGAAGGCCAAGCAGCTTGCTTCGGAGATAAGCAACGACGTTGCTAGGAAGATTTTAAAGGAGCTATACAGGAATCCAACCTCCATCTCCGACTTATCTGAAAAGCTTGACCTCCCAATGTCAACGGTGCAGTACCACATCAACAGGCTGAGGGATCTCGGTATAGTCGGAGTTGCCCAAAAGAGGTTTGGAAAGAGAATGAAAGAAGTAAAGATGTACGCTTACGAGAAGGAAGGGATAGTCTTCCTCTCAACGCAGAGGCAGGAATTTGAAACATTTTTGAGTAGGCTGATAACTCAAACGATCAAAGGACTGTCCCCGAAGGTTGCTGCTTTTATTTTGATTGCAGGATTGGTTACTTCCTTAGTTGGTGGAATCTTCCTCAAAATGGAAGTTGAAAGAATATATCTGCCAGAATCCTTTACTGTAGTTGGTGAAAGCGCGAATACAGTATTGGGTCTGTTTTTGTTCTCAAACTTTGCTGTATTCTCTATTGGTGCTTTAACCACATATTTACTGTTATTCTTAGTACTAAAGAAAAGAGAAAAATAACAGTAAATTTTGAAATTCTACTAGCTTACTGGTATGGTTTGGAAACTGAATCGCTTACGCTTCCACTTCCGCTCCACAGAGTAACCTCGTTTCGAATTGTTGAGCCAGTATACTTCCACTTGACCCCATCGCTCGATGAATAATCTAGGTTGACTCCCGTATACGTCTGGCCACCAACTCTGTATGGATTATCTCCAATCCAGGTAATGTAAGCAACAGAGCCATGAGTTACGTAAGCAGGCAGGTATCGCCAGCTGTATCCGTTGAAATAGGCTACGTGCTCGTTTAACTCCTTCCATTGGGTTTTCTTATAGTGTCTGTTTCACAATAGTTATAGCAGACACCTATCCACATATGACTTAATAAAAGTATTCCATAAACGAAAAAGATAGTAAAAATAGCTTTAGCTATTGTGTTTACGTAACCTGACATTTGTGGGCTGAACAAGAGGCTCAGGTTTAGGGATAATATTGGAGCTAAAGCAAATACAACCAGCCGGATTATAAATCCTTGCGACAAAAATTGCACCCTTAACTCTCTTTTTCAGATAAAACGGCTATGCAGAAGGCTGAAGCGATTAGCTGAATTGAAAATGAAATTGTGGGAATGATGCTGAGACAGCATCCATTCATCTCACACCATCAGATTATATTGCAATCGAAGTTCGTTGTGATCTCAATATCCGTGTTTATTGTTTCCATCAGGCAATTGCTTTATGCATCTGGAACTTTTAAGATATACACCCCTCCTTAAGCTCGCATTGGTTTTTTAATTCCTTTTCGCTAGTTTTTACTTTTACCTCTGAATAGATACGAACCCAGAAAACCATGACTCGAGTATAGGTCTCTTCTTCCACACGATCAGCCAGATATCCGCATTCCCTGTTCTTTCCGATGTAAATGCTATTTTTCCATCTGAACTGAAAGCAGGGCATAAATCCTGGAATTTCGCCGTCAATTCTTTCTTTTTTCCGTCGTATGATATGGATATGCCCTTCAGATTTTTGTAGACGATTGCATTATCGTATGTGGAATAGCAAACTATGGCATCCTTCACAACCAACCCAGCTCTCCCGTCAAGGGTTATTCGATGCAAATAGCTGTTGTTGCCCAGATAGAAAACAGCATTTTCGGAGACCCATTTCGGAGATGTGCCGGATGCGATTCTCTCCTTACCACTTCCATCCGCGTTCATAATCCATATACCCCTCTCACCTGAAACGTTGGCCGAGAAAACGATTCTCTTTCCATCAGGACTCCAGTCATAGCTCCAGCACTCTACATTTCCCATATCATGGGTTAGTGGAGTTTGATTGCCTCCATCAGCATTCACCACCCACAAATGTCTGCCGGATTTCTCAATCCTCAAAAAGGCTATTTTCTTACCATCAGGACTCCATTTTGGGTAGTAGTTGAACCCTTTCGATGTCAGGCATCTGGTTTTCCTGTCTTCTAAATTCATAACGCAGATGTTAAGATTGAGTTCCCAGAGTCTTCCGGAGGTGTACTTCTCTTTTTCCAAATTTTTACCAGCCTCAAACGCAATTTTCCTGCCGTCCGGGCTGAACCTTCCGCATCCGGCGAGTTTGCTTGTAAGTTTGACTTTATCTTTGGTCTTGAAATCAAGCATCCAAAGCGTGTTGTTTGAGTTGTAAAGTATTTTACTCCCATAAGGGCTCCAAGAGCAGAAGAATTCGTTTTCATCGGTTGAAGTGAGCTGGATTAGTTGAAATCTGTTTTCATAATGTAAAAATAGGTAAAGAGAACCGATGGAAATAAAGACAATCATTAACAGGAGTAACTTTGATTTACCTATCATCTTCCTTTGCTAATGACTAACTCTCTTTTTCTGTTCTTAAATCTCTCAATTGCCTTCAACACATTTTCTAACTCCTCTGCAATTTTTGGCGTTTGTGGACAGTTAATCAGTTCGTTAAAGCACAGTTTTGCTGCCTCCTCTTTAGACATTTTACCCTTTTTTACAGCCTTTAGGTATTTTATTATTATCTGTGAGGCCACTTCTGCCTCCTTTTCTCCATACTTTTGCCC
>MTMO01000058.1 GCA_002011235.1 Archaeoglobus sp. JdFR-27
GAAGAGATCGTTAAGCCAATACTGGAAGAAACATCAGGAATGAAATGTGGTGTGGATTTTAAGATAGGTTATTCTCCTGAAAGAGTTAACCCTGGTGACGAAGAACATACAATAGATAAAATAACAAAAATTGTAGCTGGAATGGATGAAGAAACTACAGAAATTTTGGCAGAACTTTACGGGCTGATAACGACTGTATATAAAGCCAATGATATAAGAACTGCTGAGGCTGCTAAAGTTATAGAGAACATACAGAGAGATTTGAATATTGCATTAATGAATGAACTTGCAATAATATTTCACAAAATGGGGTTAGATACTAAAGCTGTTTTAGATGCTGCGGCGACAAAGTGGAACTTCCACAGGTATGAACCTGGTTTGGTTGGTGGTCATTGTATTCCAGTTGACCCATATTATCTCGTGTATAAAGCAAGAGAGCTTGGCTATCACCCTCAAATAATCTTGGTTGGGAGAGCTATTAATGACTACATGCCAAAATACGTAGCTGAAATAGCAATCAAAGGATTAAACGAGGTTGGGAAAGTGATTAAAGGTTCTAAAGTCTTGATAATGGGCTTAACATATAAGGAAAACGTGCCTGATACAAGAGAAAGCCCTGTGAAGGAAATGATAAAAGAACTGGAAGAGTTCAGTGTCGATGTCTACGGTTATGATCCCTTGCTCAGTAAAGAAGAGATAGAAGACCTTGGTGTAAAAGCGTTGAATGGTTTGAACGTGAAAGTAGATTGTATTATAATTACGGTTGCACATGAAGAATTCAAAAGGATGACACTTGAGGATATAAAAAAGATCATGAATGAGAAACCAGTATTAGTGGATGTACGGAGGATATTCGACAGAAAAGGTGCTGAAATAGGGGGGCTCTTACATAAGAGTTTATGAGAAGTGATATCAAATAAAGTAGCAGTAAATTGATGACTGTCCGGACTTTTAAAGGACATTAGATATAGAGGCGGAGACACTAATAAAAAAAGATAGTATATTAACACTGGGGAATTCTGCAAAATTGTATTGCATGAATTGGATAGAAAAACTTATTTTGGAAAGAGGTGCAAAAGAATTTAAAATTCTCGACTTAGGTTGCGGAACAGCTGCTAATTTTTGTTAATTTATTAAGGTTATATCTTGATGTTCGTTATGTTGGGGTTGATCCTGATAAACAATCATGTCTTCAAGCAAGAGAGAATCTCAAGGGTTTGGATTATTCTATCATAAATACCTATGCATACGATGTTTTTAAGATACTAAAAGATAAATTCGATGTAGTTGTCTCATTCAGTGTTTTAGAATATGTTTATAGAAGAAAAAATATCTTCGCTCAGCAAAAGAATGTTTAAAAGAGGATGGCTATTCTCCAATCAACTACGATGCTGGGCATTTTATTAGAAATAAAGGTTTCAGGAAAAAATAAATACGCTAGTATCTAATATTTTTGCTCCGTTTGGTTTAGAAAAATTTTATAAATCTTTTGTTAAAGAAAAAGAATTTTTGAGAATAATTGATGAAGTGGGGTTTAAAGGTTGTAGAGTCCAAATTTTTCAATACACACTTAAAAGGGATTTATAAAATCATTCCAGAGCACCGTAAAGTTGAATACATAAAAAATGGCTTGAATTCGAAGTTTGGCTGAATGAGTTGGAAATTAGAATATACCGACTCATTGAGTCTTTACTTTGTAACAAGAAATTTTATTCTCATCATAAATAAATAATAAATTTCTATATAATTTTTCAATCTAGAACAAGTATAAAAATCAATAGAAGCATAGATGAGATAATTAAGTAAATTTAAAACAATCCAAGGAAATAAGAAGATTTTTAAAGCAATTCTTCTATTAAAAAGAAATATGGGTTGTCCTTGGGGTTATTCGATGGTAGAAAATAATTTTAAGAAAATATATGAAGTAACTAGTATAAAAATTAAAATTAATAAACAAACCTTAAATAGACTTAGATTTACTAATTATCAAAAGAAATTATTAAGTATCATTGTATTTTTTACTTCCTATACTTTCCTTTTACTCTTCATGCATAATTTCCTACATAGCACTTGTTTGAATTTTATTCCTTTTTGGTTAGCCATTCTAGGAATAATAGTTCCAGTAATTTACCAAATTTATAGAACTAAATTAAATAGCTCTATAAAACTAATTATCTTCATTGAAATCGCTTTGATAATTCTGTTTTTTAACCTTATTCAAATCATGCTACGACTCAATTTGTTAGTTCTTAGTGGCGATGCTTATAGGATGCTAATTTCCGCAAATCACATCAAAACTACTAATAATATTCTAACTACATCTAAATATGATTTTGATCTATGGCCTTGTCTCCAGCTAATTAGCATAGCAATTTCAGATACTAGTGGGATTAACTTATATAATATAGCGGTATTTTCTCCCATCTTTTATCAATTTTTGGAATTACTTTTTATTTATTTATTAGCTAAAGAACTTTACAATGATCAATCAGCTCTTTTGGCATGTCTTACCTTTGCTCCATTTCATCTTCTTTGGAAGATAAATTCACAATTTAGACCTGAAATTATGGCAAGTGTCTTCGTTTTTGCATACCTTTTCGTTTTGGTTAAGAGGTCGAAAAAAGTTTCCCAGCCTTTGTTTTTCTCTCTCCTAGCAATTTTATTCACTATCTCTATCGTTATGACACACTATACAACGAATGGTTTTTTTGTTCTTCTTCTAGTTATCACGTTTCTGTCATTTACGTTCTCGAATTTTTTAAAGTCGAAGAAACAAAATCTACAAGGATTCCTTTTTGACATGCCTCTTGTCTTTGTTATATTTGCTTTTATCACCTGCTTTGCTTACTGGATATACGTAGGGAAGCCACTATTTACAGGGCTCATAAAAAGTATAGTTGAGGAGGTATACGCGCCTACAATACCTCTTGGGCAGTTTGTCTCTTTGCCACCTCGCCCACCCTTACTAAAGGAGAAGGTCATCCTAAGGAGCAATCAAGTTTATATTTTCCTTTTTATTGTACTAATGGTATATGAACTTCTAAAGCGGCGAGATTGCAAGAGTTGGCAGGCTGACTTTTGGCTATCTTCTTGGGCAGGGGTCACCTTTTTTATCTGGCTGATTATTAGTGCGCCAGTAGGTTTAAAGCCAGGTTTAGGGATACTACCAATGCCGGGGTACCGAGTTTACCTTTTCTCCTATCCTTTCGTATTAATCGTTGTAGCACATATTATTAACAACCTAAAATCTTCAACGTTAAAGAAGGTGTTTGTATCTTTATTGATCAGTTTTGTATTATTAAATGTGCTTACAATTGACATTATACCACTAAATCCCCTTTCTTCCTCATCTCCTGTTCCATTATCAAGTTGGGATACAACTCCTGAAGTACAGGCTGCAAAGTGGATCTCACCAACTGACCGTCCTATTGTGTCACCCATTGGAACTCTGATTAGATATATACATGGCATAGAGACCTCCGTATGTAACAGAATAAATTTGTTCTATAATGATTTGAGAGGGCTGAAAACCTGTGCTTGGTTACATTTCACACCACACAATCCCACTTTCAGATATTATAGTGGAGAAGGTAAACACGTTGATGTCCGGCTTGATAACGAAACAATTTTCAAGATTCTAAACACTTTTTGGCTTCAAAAAGTGTATACGAATAGAGAAAATGAGATATACTATATAAATTCATGAACTCAATGATTAGGTGGGAATAGAATGAACAAGCATTTTATTGATAAGATTTTGCAAAAAATAGAGAGAATTATCCATCTCGACTTAAGGTATTATGTATATAACGCTTCTTACCTTATTTTCGCTCAAGTTGCATCAACAAGCTTGAGTCTTTTATCATCAATTGCTTTTGCAAGATTCCTTTCAAAGGAGATTTACGGGCAATATAGTTACATAATGTCAATTTTAGGAATCTTGACTATTTTCACTTTACCTGGTATGAACACTGCCATCACACAAGCAGTTGCCAAGGGGCATGATAAAGTTTTAATTAAGGGGACAAAAGAGAAATTTAAATGGAGCTTTTTTGGTAGTATAGCTATACTTGGAGTCGGAGTATACTATTTTCTGACTGGTTCTATCCTATTAGGTAAGTGCTTAATGATTTCTTCACTATTTTTTCCATTTCTCCGAAATTTTCAAACTTACAGTGCATTCCTTTCTGGGAAAAAGCAATTTGAAAAAGTTGCCGAATATCAAGTCATTGTTCAAATCATTTCTACACTTATAACAATACTTGTAATTTACTTCTCAAGAAATTTGATGTTAATACTCATTGCAAATCTATTTTCTTTTTCTTTGCTTAGGTGTTATTTCTTCAAACTGACGTTAAAGAGTATGACAAACCAGAGCAATGATAAAGAAACTATCTCTTTTGGAAAACATCTAACAGTGCAAAATATTCTAGGCATGATAACTGCTTGGGGTGATAAAATCATTATAGGTACACTACTTAGTTTTCCTGAATTGGCAGTCTATTCCATTGCAAAGTCATTTTCAACATTTGTTAGATCTTTAATGGCCCCCATAGTAGGCTTAAGTCTTCCAAAATTATCTAAAATGGAAGAAAAGGAAGCCTACTTAGCAGTGAAGAAAAAATTTCTTCATTTGGTACTTCTTACTGTTGTTGTATGTGGATCCGCAATTGCGATATGTCCTTATATTCTCACTTTTTTATATTCGCAAAAATATGTAGATTCTGTTCTATATGCTCAGCTTTTGCTTGTTGCTTTAATCTTAGGGATACCAATATCAATATTTAACAAAGCCTTATTTCCTTCACAGAGAGAAATAGGAAAATTATATAAAATTAGAATATTCCATCCTGCTATTATGATAATGCTTTTCATCATTTTAACACCAATTTATGGACTTTTGGGGGCGGTTCTGGCCCGTTTAATAGCAAATCTATTTGGGGTAATCTACTCGATGAGATTAGCCAAATGGATTTAGTCCTCCCCTTCACATGGGGTGCTCTTTTATCAAATTTTGCCACTTTGTTTTAGTCTTTCTATTTTTAACCTTATACGTTTTTCCTCTATTTTTCCTTTATTTATCCTTCCTTTTCCTTCCACAACAAGCCAAGGAACCTTAACCAAAACGGGGATTCTGATGTTTACTGGATGGAAATAGACTTGAATAGGTATTAACGGGTGAATTCTTTCACCAAAAGCATCTCCATGATCTGATGTCACAACAACCTTTCCCTGCAAAATCTCCATAAGCTCCTTAACGTAAGGCATAACCCATCTAAGATTTTCCTTGTGAGCTTGTAAAAGAGCTTCCCTACCCATCCTAACGTATGGGCTGAATTCTCGATAAAAGTATTTAAAAGGATTGAATACAAATGTATTTTTACTTTCAAATTCTTTTTGTGAAAACTTTTTCACCACATTTGGAGATAAAATCAAAGAGTTCTTCCCAATCTCAAGATTAATATTGAGAGTGATATATGGATAATGAGGCTGCACAAAATGAATGATAAACCTTTTATCTGGATGCTTTTGAATTTCTTTGAGAGTGCTCTCATATACTGCAGAAGGGGGAACAGTACCTAATGCCTCATCCCATCCGGTTTTCCATACAGGAACTGTCTTATAGAATTTTCCTTTTAAAGAACGACTTACATGAGGGTTTCCGGCTATATAGATAATATCCTCGAATCTCTCATTTCCGAAATTTTCGGATAGAAAAGACTTTGTGTTTGAACCTCTTGAAATTATATATTCTAGCCTCCCTCCAATTTTCATTTCTTTAAAAATTTCTTCAAAAGCATCATATCTACAAGCATCTAGTATTATTAAATGATCCCATTGTTCCTTAAGTATATACGTTCCATAATTATTTCTAAAAAGTATTGGAACTAATATTTTTTTAATAAATCTATCTTGCCAAAACCAAGGATCCTTCAATTCTTTTATTTTTCTTCTAGCTTTAGTATATAAGGTTCTCATCGCTCTCATTCCTGATTTCTCTTTTTTAGATTTTCCTCGTATACTTGAATTATCCTATTAGCGATATTATCCCATGTCAATTCCTTGGCTCTTTTTCTGCCATTTTCACCCATCTTTTTTGCAACTTCGGGATTACATAAGAGGTAATCGATCGCTTCTGCCGTTTTTTGTGGGTCGTTTTGGGGCACTAATAAACCATTGTATCCATTAATGATAGCATCTTCGGCACCGCATCCATAAGTTCCTACTACCGGTTTGCCACAGGCGTTAGCTTCCAAATAAACCAGACCAAACCCTTCAAACTTATTACCTACATTTTTAGGAGTTAATACAAAAATATCTGCTAGGTGATAAAGTTTGATTAATTCTTCATCTGGAACTTTACCCAGAAAACATACTTCTCTCGAAACATCTAATTCCTTTGCTAAATTACGCAAAAATTCATAATATGTCCCACTGGTGGAACCAACAATATAATACCTGACATTGGGAAAAACCTTTTTAACCTCTGCAAAAGCCCTTATGGAGACGTCATACCCTTTTCTTGGTTTAATATGCCCAACACTTAAAATGACCTTATTTAAGCCATCTTTTGTTATATTGTCAAATATTTGGAATTTTTCATAATGAACTCCATTTGGAATAACACAGGTATTCTTAAGCGAAATTCTTTTTAAGATTTCTCTTTCGGTAAATTTACTAATACACAAAATTTGGCTGGCATTTTTATAGGCAAATTTTAGGAGCATAATATCTGATAAACGTGTTAAAGGTTTAACAGCATAAGTCCCGTGAGCAGTGATTACGAGAGGCTTTTTTAAACTTCTTTTGGCAAAAGCTACCACAGGAGCATACGGCTCTATCAAACAGTGAATGATATCACAATCCTTTAGGTATGGCCTGATTTTAAAGCTTTCTACTATTACTTTAGGGAAATTAAGGTTTAAGGGTTTCGGTAGAATAGGGTGGCATTCTATATCTTTAAGCTTTTTTTGGCTTGCTGCCATGACCACCTTTGCCTCTATATGCTTTTTTAAGGCATTAGTGAGTTCGAGCGAGTATCTCCCCCATCCATCTGTGGGTGAAAGTGAATGGGTTATAAACACTACCTTCATTTCACACCTCCACAAAAATCTTGTTTCTGAGTTTATATCCAAAACGATGGATCCATCTTTTCACTTCTCTAGAATTTCTTTATTCTACTCTTCACAATCAGAACGCCATCTCATGAAATTTGTCCATTTTATAATCGTTTCTTCGATCTCTACTTCTACTTCGCTTTTCATTGTTCATCCAGTTGACTCATTGTATGAATCTCGCCTATGAATTCCAATATCCTCTCTGCTCTTTTATCCCAACTATATTCCTGCACATCTTCATAAGCTTTTTCTGTTATTCTTCTCGCAAATACTTCATTTTCCAAAACTTTCCTTATTCCTTCGGCTAAAGCTTCTGAATTGCCAGGTTTCACAAGCACAGCGTTTTCTTCATTTAAGACTTCTCTTATTACTGGTAAATCCGATGCTACTATTGGTCTCCTTGATGCCATATATTCAAACAGTTTCAAGGGAGATGTATATTCGGAGAGTCCTTTCTTTATATTTGGCAGAACTACAACATCTGAAGCAGCTAAATATTTTGGAACTGTCGTAGGAGGCACATACCCCACAATAACAATATTTGAGATTTCATTGTTTTCAACAAACTTTCGGAATTTAGCAATATCCTCATTCGTTCCGCCGACGAAATAAGAAATACAGTTGTCAGAAAGATTTTTCATACTTAATGCAAGGATATGGGGCCCCTTCCAGCCATATAGATGACCTATGTAGCAGATTACTTTCCTATTTAGAAGTATTCCCAGTTCCTTCCTTACCTCCTCTTTTGAGATATGCTTATCAAACATCCTCAGATCTACGCCGTCCGGTACCACCAAGATTTTCTCTTCCGGTATTCCATCCTCTACGAAATGTTTCTTTAGCTCATTAGTTATAACTATCAGCCCATCAACCCACCTCCTTTTCACCATTCGGCTTACGATAGGTTCAAATTTATGAGCCTCATAGTAAATTTTCTTTTTATGCAAAAACTTTAGAGGGCCAAAAAGAGAGACAAAAAAGCGGTCTCTCGTGTAATACACATCCACTTTTTTGAAAAGGGAGTACAAAGTAGATGAAATTGCAAATGTCACGGCTAATATCATAAACCTAATATACATGAACTTCTCTGACACATACCCCTCCCCTCTTCCTACCTTTGTAGCACGTCTGAACCATAGTAAATCAACAGCAGGAAGCTTTTTTATTCTAAGAATATTTTCTATTATTCCATAATACTTCCATACATCCATTGTTTTTAATACCCCCATAATCTTTGGACTTTGTTTTCTATAAGGTATGGCTAACTCAATTTCCACCCCTTTCTTTGCAAAAGCTTCACACATCTTCATTACTTGCAAAGAATGTGCTTGCTCGGAAGGGACTCTCATATTATGAATATATACCATTTTCATTTCATCAATCCCTTGCTTTTCAATTCTTTTATGGCTTGCTCAAATAAATCTACTGCTCTACATGCTTTGACCCATTCTATTAACTCAGAAATTCCGTCTTCAAATCTTATCTTTGGTGTATATCCTAATTTTTTCTGTGCTTTTGAAATATCTGCATAGCAGTGTCTGATATCACCTTCTCTAAATTTTCCAGTTACTTCTAGTCTCAGATTTGGGTTTAACCTCTGGATAAGAATATTTGCTACATTTAAAATACTAAGCCTTCTTCCAGTGCCAATATTGAAAATCTCATAATCAGCTTTGCTAGTCTCCATTGCCAGAATATTAGCTTGTACAACATCACTTACATGGACAAAGTCTCTGCTTTGGTTTCCATCTTCGAAGATTATGAGTGGATTACCATTTAGTATCCTTGATAAAAATATTGCAACGACACCAGTATATGGATTTGATAAAGATTGTCTTGTGCCATATACATTAAAGTATCTTAATGCTACGGTAGGAATCCCGTATGCTCTTCCGATAGTTATACACATCTCTTCTTGGTCTCTTTTTGTTATAGCATAAATAGAAGTTGGATGTGTTGGCTTATCTTCTTTAGTCGGGAGTGGTTTTACTATTTGTCTACAATTAGGGCATCTCATTTCCCAATCTCTTCTTCTCAATTGTTTAATTGACCTTAACTTTGGGTATACTACACCACAATTATCGCATTCGTATGCCCCTTCACCATATACAGACATGGACGATGCAACTATTAATTTCTTAACATCATGCTCATCATTTACTAATATGTCCAATAATTGGGCTGTAGCTATGGTGTTTACTTTTACATATTTTTCAATTTGATACATTGATTGCCCTACACCAACAGCTGCTGCTTGATGAAAGATGACTTCAATATCCTCTAAAGCTTTTTTAACTTCTTCTTTGTTATAAACATTTCCTCTGACAAACTCAGCGTTCTTATTTAAGTATTCAGGAATTTTCTGCTCAACACCATGAACTTGCGGTTCTAAATTATCAAATACTCTTACTTCATGCCCTTCTTCGGTCAATTTGTCAACTAGATGCGATCCAATAAATCCTGCCCCGCCAGTTACTAGAATTTTCATTTCAAACCCTCCTTAAAAAACCCTTTGGAGAAAAAGTTATAAAGAATTTCTCTCTTTCTCGGTCAATGATAAATTTATTATTTTCACGCAAAAATTCCTGAACGGCTTCCATAGGTCCTGGACCAAAGTCTGGACGAATCGGATACCCATTTAAGTTAGTATCTTCGACTACTAAATAACATCCTTTCGCAACAAATTTACTATATAATTTTAGCTCTTTTAGAACATGCTCCTTTCTGTGGTCCGAATCCAGTACAACCATTGCCCTTCCGCCATTTACAATATTTTCAACTTTTCTCACGACTTCATATGAAGTTGAATCACCTACAATTTGTATTATTCTTGGATGAGAAAGTGTATTATTATATTTTTTTATATCTATAGTTATAATTTTTCCACTACCGATTATGTCAAAAATTGATGCGAAGAACAAAGCTGATCCCCCCCATGCGGTTCCAGTTTCTATCACAAAATCTGGCTTAGTTTCCCAAATTATCTCTTGATAAATCCATAAATCAAGTGGACATTTCTGCACAGGGATGCCAAGCCAATAGGTTTTCTTCCAAACTTTTGAATAATAGTATACTTTGTGAAATAAGCTAATGTAAAAAGGAGCAAAAACTTTAGTCATAAATTTATCGAAATTTATTCGTATGGGAATAGAAATGTATTTTTTCACTTTTTCTATAAATCTTATCCATCCCTCTTCACGAATAATTTCTTTGGTTCTTCTATACCATGAAACTTGCCCCCTCATTTCTTAGCCACCACCAAGTATTGGAAGGTAAGAAATTCTTTTAAAAAAAGTAAAGCAAAATATTTAGAGAGAACATTAATAATACCTAGTTTGTGTGGCCCTTCTATTATTCGATATTTCCTTTCAATTCTAATGATCTGTAGATTTGAACTCTGGAATAATTCTTTAATATTTTTAAGAGTAAAAAATCTTAGATGTGTCTTATCGTGGATTCCTCGTTCTCGATATGGCCAATATCCCTTAAAAACAAGATTAAAAATTGTATCCCAATGCCTTACATTGGGTATACTTGCAACCACGATGCCATCATCGGATAAAAACTTTGTGGTTTCTTTTAACACTTTCCACGGATCTTTCAAGTGTTCTAATACATCTGCAAAAACTATGCAGTCAAAATATTTAAAAGGATAGTAGTTTTTTAACTCAATCACCTCGACATCTTCTACTATTACTCTATCCAATTTTAACTTAGCAATCTTGGCCATCTCTTCATCCAATTCAATTCCCACAACTTCGGCACCAATTCTCCTCTTTATGCTTTCTCCAAGTGTTCCAGTGCTGCAACCAACATCAAGAACTCTCCTAATTCCATGGGGAATCAACTTTAAAATATCATTTCTAGATCCAATGTACGAAGGTTTAAATTTTTCCATTTCTAAACCACTCTCTTTTTCTTTCTCTGCCCGTATGTGTGTATAGATTTTATTGTAATATTATTCTTTTTAAAATTTTTTTCACTTCTTTTCCAATAACTCTCGTTGAAAATTTCTCTTTAAATAGTTCATATCCCTTTTTAGATATCTTCTTTTTTAAACTTTCATCTTCTTTTAGCAATAATATAGAATTTGCTATTTCTTTGGGGTTTGCCATTTCACATAGTATACAATTTTCTTTATTTATCAATACTTCCCTTGCTGCCGGAGAGTCCCCTGTTATCAAAGGTTTCCTCATAGCCAATACCTCGTATACCTTATTGGGTATCACTCTTTTCGCTTTGGCTGTGTCTCCAAATATACCTAAGCCAACATCTGCTTTAGCGATATAGTAAGGTATTTCTTTATAATCTACGCAACCCTTAAAGGAGATATTTCTGGTATTTAGCTGTCGAGAAAGATTTACAACCTCATTATATGTTTGTCCAGAACCTATGAGTTCGAATTTAATATCTTTATAATTTTCTAAAATTTTTGCAGCCTTAATTATGTATTGTATGCCTTGCAAAGGGATGAAAGTACCATGAAACTCTACTGTAAATATCTCTTCATTTCTCTCAACTTTTCTTGGATAAAATATTTCGTCATCTGCACCAATAAAAATTCTTTTGAATTTTTCTTTATTAATACTAAATTCTTCATGAAAATAATTTATATGCTCGTTTGTATCCAACAAAATAACATCGGACACCATACAAGTAAATTTATCAACATAGAAATAATATTTGACTTTCAATGAATCTTCTTTCACTTTCTTCCTATCGAAAACATAGGAGTCATAAAGTGAGAGAAAAGCATCGAATATCAATGGTTTTCTGCTTAGTTTTGTCAATAGTCTTGCTAATGGAATATCAGTATGTCCTGGAAATCCTACAATCATTGCATCGTAGTCTAATTTGAAATGCTTTTTAACAAGCTTAAGATTCTTTTTAAAAAGAGATTGAGATGGATCCTCATGACCTTCAACCACATCCACACCATTTTTTCTTAAACCTTTAATTATTATTGAGTTGCGTGGGTCTTTTTTGCTATAGGCTCCAAAGTAGCATATTTTCATAAAAAACACCTAAAGCTCCCTTGTTACCAAAAATATCCAACATGACATAGATAGTTATCTTTTCTTTTTGTTATAAGTTTAGTTCTTATTTTTTTCTTTGCCACTTTCCATAGTAAAGGGGCATAATGCCTTTCCGTCAATAATTTAACTTTAACTTGACTTTTAGAGATAGTCTCTCTTCTGCCACTGGTCTACTTTATAGCTTTCTGTATGGCATTTGAGAATTACTTACATTTTGCAACCTTTTTAAGAGTGCCAATAAGTGAATCCATCAAATGAGTTACACTGTGACTATTTATGACTTCTCGATTATGTATTCCCATTTTACTCCAAAGATACTCACTATCTACAATATTCTTTAACTTTTCTGCCATGTCTTTGAAATCCCTATATCTAAATAGGCACAGGTCTTCATAGGGTTTCAATAATTCTCTAAATGTCTCATTACACACTAACACGGGCTTTCCGCATGCCATAGCCTCCAATACTGCTTTATCTACACCACCTGTCGGGCACATATTTACGTGTATATCACATTGTTGATAATATTTAACAACCTCTGTGTGCGGCACTGCTCCAACAAACTTCACGTAATCCTCTAATTTGAGTTCCCTGATCATCCTCTTCAATTTTTTGTAATACTCTTCTTGAGATACCATTGGCACCGCGCCTACAACGATAAATTCCAAATTCTTCCTCCCCTCCTCATTTACCAAGATATTTGCAGCTTTAATAAGTGTTTCATAATTCTTGATCGGCGAAATCCTTCCTACTGAGAGGATTATCTTTTTCTCTCTTCTTTTTCTCGGATTCCCTGCTGGTTTAAATCTGTCAGTGTCTATCCCGTGCCCTATGATTACAATTTTATCGCTTTTTATTCTTAAACTTTCTTTAGAAGCAGTAACCATTTTATCAGCTAAAAAATGTGCTATTTTAAGTCTTCGGCTTACGTGACCGTGCGTATACCAAGCGACAATAGGCTTTCTAAAAAGCTTAGCGTATGGGGCCACAATGATTGTGGAATTAACATACATATGGGTGAATACAACGTCAACTTTAAGAATTGTTTTAAGTATTACGTAATTGAAGTATATCTGCTTACTCACAAAATGCATCAATCTGTTTACTTTTCTTATCCTCTTTAGTTCTTTATCTATGCTATAAACTATGACATTTTCAGGTAATAGTGTCTTTATATTATACTTTGTCGTAATGACATAGAGCTTGTCTACTTTTTCCGCTAATTTCTTTACCCAAGTAGGAATAAAACCGAGAATGCTATGGTTCTCATCTACTATAGGTGTTATCATTAAAACTTTCATGTTTGTTTCCTCTTAGATAACTCTATAGTCTTCTCATATAGATCTCGATACTTGTATGCATTCTTCTTTATATCCATTGTCTCCTTAACATAAGTTCTCCCTCTATTCCCCATTTCGGCTCTAACCTCTGAATTTTGAAGAAGATAAACTATTTTCTCCGCTAAGATGTCTGGTCTATTAGGTGGAAAAGAGAGACCGCATTTTGCATTAGCAACAAATTCAACACTTCCACAAGTATCTGATAGTACTACAGGCCTTCCGCAGGCTAATGCTTCAATTATTACTCGCCCCCATCCTTCATGTTTGGAGGGAAGAACAAGAAGGTCGCATGAATGATAGTAACTTGGAATGTATTCATATGGAACCGCGCCTTCAAATTTGACATTTTGTTCCAATCCCAATTGTATTGTTAAATTCGTTAGTCTCTTCTTTTCTTCTCCTACACCTACTATAAGGAATAGTGTTTCTGGATGTTTCTTAACTATCTCTGCTGCAGCTTTTAACAAAACATCGACATTTTTTGTTTTTGAAAGTGCCCCTATAAAAAGAACGATATATTTAAATCCAGAATATTTTTCCCGTAGATTAATTTTTGGTAAATTTTCTGTAAATCGGCTGATATTGGTAAATATTGGTAATACAAATATGTCGTTATATGGAATATTTAATTGCTTGACAAGTTTTTCTTTTATCCTATTACTAACAACTCTTATACTATCTGCTTTTTTGATAATAAAATTACCTAACATATTAAGGAAATAATTTAATTTTGACTCTTCTAACCAAAACTCGTTGTTTAAATAATCTCCATGAAGCTGAACATTTAAAGGTATGCCGAATTTTCTTTTTAACAAATATCCAACTAAACCTGTCAATAATGGGCTCTGAGTAGTAATTACATCTATCTTGTTTTCTCTACAAATTTTTCTACCTATTCTGTAACTATCCCATATAAAGCGAAAACCTTGTGATGGAGTGGGATAAACCGTTACATTTTCCGATAATTTTCTGACTTTTGATTTCATCCTCTTAGGAGATGGCACTATGATAAAAAGATTTGATAAATACTTACCATACTCTATATGCCTGTCTTGACTATCGCCTGTTACTCTGTTCTTGTCCATCGCCAGTGTTGAATCCCCGCCAATTCCCAACACATTCATACTACATCCCTTAATTCATTTTCCAATACACTCAAGTTTCCCTCCCAAGTGAATTTATTTTCCACACTTTTATAAGCATTCTCCACCAGCTTCTTCCTTAGCCCTCTATCTCTAAGAAGTTTAATTATTTTTTCTTTAAGTTCCTCACTATTATTTGGAGATACCAGTAAACCCGTTTTACCATCTTTTACCACTTCATTTGTCCCTTTGATATTTGTCGCGATCACGGGAGTGCGGCAAGCCATTGCTTCAATCACCACATGAGGCAAACCTTCATAAAGAGAATTTAAAACAAAGATACTTGCACTTCGAATTAACTCAAGTACCTTTGAATGTCTCACACCTCCATAAAATTTCACGTTCTCTTCAATCCCTAATTCGCAAGAGAGTTTTTTAAGATTTTCCTCCTCTGGCCCATCCCCCACTATCAGCAGCCTAATATTCGAGTATTCTCTGGCACAATCCTTCACAGCTCTTATTATTTCATCTATTTTCTTATGTTTAACCAATCTACCAACAGTGATTATTACTGGCTCGTCAGGTAGAGAATAATTTTTAGAAGATAAATTTTGATAATTAAGTGATTTTGTTGAATTATAAATCACCTTTATTTTTTCTGGATTGATATGATAATAATTTACCAGTATTTCTTTCAAAAATAGGGAGGGGACTACAACTTTCCCCACTCTTTTCAACACAAATTTTTGTAGCCAAAATAGAAACTTTATATATGCGCCACCCTCCAAAGATTGCAGAAAACCTTCCAAGAACTTTTTTGTTTTTCCGCTATTAAAGGCTGCTTCCCATGGTTTATCTCCTACAAACTTAAGTACAACTGGTTTTTTGAGAACTTTCCCAACTAAAAGGGAGATAAGACCAAGAAGTGTGGGGTTTTGAATGTAGATCACATCACTATCTTTAGATACTCGTAAAACTAAGAGGAAAAGAACGAAACATGTGATAAAAAATCCAATAAACTTCAATTTCATTATACGCATTTTAGGCAATACGTAAATATTGGGTTTTGGTTGGGCTACTTTTGAGGATGTGACAACTTTGACATGATGGCCTTTTTTACTAAGCCTATCTAGAATTTCAGAAACATAAATAGCAGGACCCCCTATATCTGGGGGAAAGATAGTAGTTACGACTGTTACGTTCATCGCTCTTGTCATATTACTCTGTTTTTTTGATGATACAATTTCTATATAACTCTTCTATTCTCATTAACACAGTTTCCCAGAGGAACTTTTGTCTTACGGTTTTCAACCCTTCTTGAGCAAATTCATTTCTTAGATTCTCTTCCCGAAGTAATCTTATTATTGCATCAGAAAGCTGCTTGATATCCCCCGGTGGTACCAGAATACCGTTTTTACCGTCTTCAATCACATCCAGAATTCCATCAACGCTACTACCTATTACTGGAACGCCACACGCCATTGCTTCTATAGTAACTATACCTAATGGTTCGTACAATGAAGGTATTACAAAAATGTCAGCCATATTAAGATATATAGGAATTTTGTTATGTGGTATGAAACCTAGTATTTGTACTTTATCGTCAAGTTTTAGCTGTTGGATAAGCTTCTCCAATTCAGCTCGTTGTACTCCGTCTCCAATAATAATCAAACGCACATCAGGCATATATTCTGATACCAGTGCAGTCGCTTTGATTAAATAATCAATCCCTTTTCTTGGTATAAGCCTAGCTATGCTGATAATAACTTTTTCATCCTGCGAAAAGCCATGTTTTTTTCGTAATATTATTTTATTTATTGGTTTAAAAATACTTGTATCAACTCCGTTGGGAATTATGATTATATTATGAGCACCAATTTCTTTTACTTGCTGTCGCAATTTTCGACTTATTACATGAATCAAATCTGTATTTTTGAAACTCCATCGTTGTAACCATTTCAATATTTTACTGAGAAAACCATTCTTAAAACCCGCCCCTAAACTTCCTCCTTGAATAGTAATTATAATGGGCTTCTTTTTCAACTTCCTGATAATAGCAGCTAGGACAGACAGAAGCCCATCTCCCACGACATGGATCAAATCATAATTCCTCACATTATCTAGTTTAAGCGTATACAGTAGTAAACGGAAGTGTGCTATAATAAAAGATAGATATCTAATCCTACCTGTTACTATTCTATGAACTATAACACCATTAATAACCTCAAGCTTGTTGAGACTCTTGTTTGGACACAAAGTTATTATATCCACTGCCCATCCCCTTTTTGTTAAATATTCGGCAACCTCCTGAGCAAATACTTCAGCACCACCGATAAATGGAGGATAACGATGTATTATCAGGGCTATCTTCATTTTATCACTACTTCTTCATTTTGCTTTTTGCTTCTAACGCTAAGCGAATAGCATTTAAGAAGGCACCTACTGCATAATCAAGGTTATACTTTTTTATAATTTCTTTCGACCTAATTCCCATTCTTCTTCGTAATTCATCATCATTTAATAGTTTTTCAATAGCACACTTTAGCTCATCTTCATCACCTGCCTCAACTACAAATCCATTCCCATTAATTAATTCCCTTGAGCATCCGTCTTTATTAGTAGCTATTATCGGCAATCCAAAATACATGGCTTCATTAACAGTATTGGCCCAGGGATCATGAAGAGTTGGATGCACAAATATATCAGCTATCGAATAATACTTAAATTTCTTCTCTCCCTCAACATAACCTACAAAATAGATATTTTTAATACCTCTAGCTAGTGATTTCAAATTATTTTCCTCTTCCCCTGAACCTGCTATTACCAATACTGCATCTTTAAAGTGTATTTTCTTGAAGGCTTTGATTAAGTATTTTATGCCTTTTCTCTTGTAGAAGTAGCCAAGATATAAGATAATCTTTTTATCCTTAAATTCTGTCTCTGATTTTGAAAACCACATTTTATCAACCATGTCCTCAGATATAACTTGGGTTCCAACAAATATTTTATAATGCGGGACTCCATCTTTAATTAAAAACTCCTTTGCCTTAACACCATAAGCTATAAAAGAGTCTGCTAAGGGGTAAAGTAGTTTCTTTTTAAAAATATGGTAGCACCTTCTCATAACTTTCCTAAATATGCTGCTCTCACATTCATAACCATTAATTTCACCACTCCATAAAATAAAAGGCTTTTCAAATAATTTTGCGATTAAAAAAACAATAAATCCCGAAAAAATTGTCTCTACACCTCCACCGACTATATAAACTTCATATTTGTTAGATAACAGCTTAAATGGTAACGAGTAATTTATTACAAGAGGGCCAATAGATACACTTTTAAGAATCTCATTCTTAAAAGAATAATCTTCTAGTTTTATACTCCATAATCTATCTTTTGTCATGCTTTTACAAAATTTAACATCTAAATCGAATTTTTCTGATAATTTTTCGAATAAGGGAAGTCTGTAGGGGCTTACCATATTATGCAAAAGAAAGATCTTTTTATTCATAAATGTCTCTTTCATATTTTGGTTTGCGTAACACACCGAAATATTTGTTTTTGCTTGCTCTATCTACACCCACTAAAGCACAAAAATCAGAAAATGCTCGATTTCTATTAATATCATCTGCCAATAATAAACCTCCTGGTCTTATATATGGATACGCCATCATAAATTCGCTTATCATGTTAGAGTAAGAATGATCGCTATCGTGGAAGAAAATATCTATTTGACCCAATTTAGGTAGCAAAGTTTGCATGACCTCAGTTGACTTGCCTATATGGAGTGACCATCGCACACGTAAATTCTGTGGAATGACCCAACCGACCTCCTTTCTATTGGATAAGAAATCTGTTATATCAATCGAATGAAGATGTCCATTCTTGTTTCTATCCAGAGCTAACAAGATAACTGCACTTGAACACCCTGCAGAAACTCCTGTCTCTAAAACAATAGAGGGTTTTAAAGCTCTAACTGCGAGATAAACCCACTCCAGCCCTATCACCTTCAATCTCCCCTCAGTGCTAGATACTTTTCCTATAATCTCTTTTAAATTAGGATGACTGTTATAGAGTTCAGTGAGAAATTTATGAATCATTTGTGGAGATATAGTAAAACATCTTGCTGCTTCAGTTACAATTAGAGTGTGAGAGCTTATTATGGAGAATGAATCCTTCAGAGATCTAGGGTGTCTCAATAGATAACGCAATGTTGAGACATTTATGTAAGTTTTAATCCTTCTTAGTATTAATCTTTTTGTATAGTTCATTATCAACCCCCCTATTTCTATTTTTATATTTAATTACTTTATCCAATAAATATCTATATCCTGCTATTTTAGCCTTATATGTATACTCTTTTTCAATCAGTTCTCTTGCATTTTTTACAATTCTCTCCAACTCGGGATATTCTAATATCTCTATAATATTTTCTGCAATGCACTCCGGTGAATTGTCCTCCATAATAAAACCCGTCTCACCATCCTTTATTATATCAGGTATGCCTCCAACTGGTGTTGCAAGAACTGGTGTGCCACAGGCCATCGCTTCTAAGATTGTTTTAGGTATCCCCTCAGTTTCTGAGGGACAAACAAGCAGTTTCATTCTATTTAGTTGCTGTGGAATGTTTCTATTAGGTATCCAACCAGTAAATTCTATATACTCAGAGCAACCTAGTTCCATCACTCTACTCCTTATACAGCCCAAATCAGGACCATCTCCGACAAATAAGAATCTTATAGTACTTCTTGCCGATAGTATCATAGGAATAGCCTCAATAAGTTTCATCACTCCCTTTATTTTACTGATAGACCCAACATAACCTATTACCTCCCCCCTTTCTTTAAGATCTCCACTTTTGCGAAAAACATTTAGATCTAAATAAACATAATGCCATACAACAGCTTTATTTTTAAATTTTTCAATCCCTTCGAATTTTAGCTGTCTACTAGAATATACAATAATGTTATCTACTAGCGAATACATTACGTATCGTCTAAATTTTGCGATCCATGCAAAAATCTTTCCCATAAAAGGATTATTTATCAGATATCCTTTAAAGCCCGAGCCGCCCAATATGAAAATATTCTTCTTTCTAAGTATCCATGTCATGAAGATGGGCAATAAAAGTTCAGTGAAATAATAAATATCTATCTCCTTAGAGAACTTTTTGATAAGGATAGCCATTTTTAGTTCATAATATATATGCCCCATAACCCTTTTAAGGAAGGGGGAGTTTTTATAGGGTTTTCTAACTTTAAGAACTTGGATATTATCATCTAACTCCACACAGAAGTCCTCCTCTGTAAATAAGTAAATATTATGATGGAAGTTTTTAAGAATATTGAGTAACATCAAGGTATTCACATGTCCTGAGTCAGATAATCGTTTACCAGGAGTAGCTATGACAACTCCTACACCTTTTCCAGAATATACTTTACTCAAGATATTTCACGCTCCTTTTTCTCGCTTTTATGACTAACTCATATCCCCCATTCTTAACGCCAAAAAGTTTGTCACATATTACACATATAGGAAATACTATATATGATATTATCACAAGTAATGGAATTGGCACCTTAAACTCGACCAACATCTTATCAAAGAAGAAGCTTGACACAGATGAGTTTATGAGATATTTGCCAAAAAAAACTTCAAAGCCTACTTTTTCCAAATCTAGCTTTATACTTTCATAATTATAATATTTTACTACTGAGGATCTCTTTCTATGTATGTTTATTATTTTTTTATTAATTTTAGGATATGAAAAACTATCAACAGTTAACACCAAAATGCCTCCGGGTTTTAATATTCTGTGCATTTCTTTTAATGCTTTTAAACCATCTTGAAAGTGTTCCAAAGAACAAATAGATACGGCTTTATCAAATACTTCAGAGCGGTAAGGTAAATGTTCTGCATCCCCAACAACAAATTCGCATTTGTATTTTTTGTCATTACTGAATATTTTGCATTTTTTTATCTGAGATATGGAAATATCCACTCCATAGACCTCAGGACCTCTTTTTGCGACTCTAAAACTTAATTCCCCACTCCCACAAGCAACATCACAAATTTTTTCTCCTTTTTGGGGGGATAATAAAGAGAGTACAATTGGGAACTCAATTAAACGGGAGAGTATTAATGCGTGACATTTTATTATTTTATTTCGTCTACAAAATTCACCTATCACTTTAAATAAGTCTTTTGTAGGCATATAGACACCTCTTTGCAACCACATCCCACGTATACTTTTTAAGCACAATTTCTCTTGCATTTCTTCCCATTCTTTTCGATTCATCTATATTCTCGATGAAGTATGTAATTTTTTCCCTTAAACTTCTTATATCGCCAGGTGGTACAATAAATCCTGTTTTTTCATTTTCAACAATTTCTGGTATCCCACCAGCATCAGAACAGATTACTGGAGTTCCGCATGCCATAGACTCTAATAATACCAACCCTAGCAGTTCGGGCATAGTGTATTTTCTTTGATAACAATCAATGTAGACTGAAGGTAAAACCGTGATCAATGCGCTATTGTATTCCCTAACTAGCTCTTGATCACTAACATTAAACTTAAAAATAACTTTATTATTTTTATCAAGCATCTTTAGCAGCCTGAAATATTTCTTTTCAAGCGAAGTATCTTTGAATGCACCACAAATATACAATCTCGCATTTAATTCTTGAATGGCTTTAATCAGAACGTCTATTCCCTTTCGAGGGGTAATCTTGCCAACATATAAAATTTTGTTATTTTCCTTCTCTATAACGATTGGACGAAATTTAGTAGTATCCACCCCACCGTATATTACGCTATAATTTCTTCCGTTGTACTTTTTAAGCATTTTTTGTGAAAATCTGGAAACAGGTAAATATAGGTTAATAAACTTAGCAACTAATGGAGAAAGAGATAGAAACCTAAAACCACCCGCATGGTCAGTAAGACATACAGGCTTGCCTTTGCGTCGGGAATACAAAATTGCGATAGTCGAAATAGTAGTACTAAATTGGTGTATATGCACTATATCCGCTTCTCCTATCCTTCGCAAAAACGATATAGATAACGGGAGGGGATTATGTGATGTGAATAGAGGAGAAAGAGCTGTGAATGCCACACATTCATTAATTTCTAAAGTTTCGTACGAGTGTTTGTTGCTACTATTTCCAAATGTTATGAGTTCCACATCAATGTATTTACTGAGTGCTTTTGCAAGTTCTAGTGGATACCTTTCGCCCCCACCAATTTGGGAACTGAAATAGGTGGGAGTTATATGAAGGACCCTCATATCAAGTCAGTATAAACTTTCTCAGTTTTCTCGGCGATTTTCTCCCATGAATAATCCCTAACCTTTTTTTTTGCGTTTTTCCCCATTTCTTTTTGTATGTCTTTGTTCTCTAGTAGATATATTATAACATCTGCAAGATTTTCCTCATTTTTCCTTTTGGCGAAGAGCCCATTATATCTCTCCTCAATAATACATCTGAACGTATTCAAATCGCTTACAATCATTGGTAAACCTGAAGCAGAAGCTTCTAAAAGAACAATTGGAAAGACCTCTGTGCTCATCGTTGAAGGTAACACGAAAATATCTGCTGCTTTGTAATAGAGAGGTTTTAGATACTCCTCTACGAAACCAACAAACTTTATATTATTTTTAATCCCCATTTTTTCAGACAACTTTTCAAGGTTTTCTCTCATTATGCCTGAACCAGCTAAAATTAGGATCACATCTGAACGCTTTTTCACAATTTTGCTCATGGCTCTTAGTAGAATATCTGGGGCTTTTTTAGGTATAAGAGCGCCTAAAAATAAGATAATGTCTGTCTCGCTGGGAAGTTTCAATTTTTTTCTACATTCCTCCTTTGAGATGGGAATATTAAATGCATCTAAATTTATGCCATTTGGTACTATTTTGATCTTTTCTTTATACTTTTTTAAATACCTTGAATCATTTATGAAATATGCTGAAGGACATATAATTGCATCAGCGTAAGAAAAGATCTTGTCTACTAGAAAATTGACATACAAAAACACGCTAATCCTTCTAATAACACTTCCAAAATTACTGAATTTTTCAGCTCCATGGTGTGTAACCACTATGGGCTTTCTTTTCTTTTTGGCATAAATCATTCCTGCAATAACACCGGGGGCTGTAGTATTATGTATGTGGACAATATCTACATCATATTTCATAGGTTCTAAAAGAAGTTTAAATGAAATATTAGTAGACCCTATTTTGAGATTTTTACCATACTTAAATATTCTCACACTACCATCTTTCTCTACAAAATCTTTATAAGACGGAGAAGTCGTAAAGACGTATATTTCATGCCCTCTTTTTGATAGCTCTTTTACTAAATTGTAGGCTACTCTTTCCCCACCTCCAATAAGATAAGTTTTTGGCAACTCATGATCAATAAGTCGATCCTTATGGGGAAAGTGTGTGATAAAATATGCAATTTTCATATTCTCACACAATTTTTAGCGAGTTAACTTTTGCCCCCCATCTTACTAGCTCCAATCTCACGCTTTATATGACTTTTAGCAATCTTTCTCATCTCGTCAGCAAGTCTTGGGTGTTCATGGATCAAATTTTCTCGCTCTTTTGGATCTTTTCTTAGATTATACAACTCATCTACATCTTTTTGTCCTAATATATACTTCCAGTTTTTCATCCTAACAGCAATTTTTGCTCTTCCACTTTCAATAGTTCTCACAATAACCCATGCACTATTGTTACTTAAAAAACTTTCTGAAGGGAACTCGCTAGTTTTGCCAATTATCTCTAAGATCGTCGGAGATAAACCAGAAAGGGAGACAGGCGTACTTATTTTTCCTCCAATATCAGCGTTATAAATTACAAGAGGTATGTGAATCAGTTCCTCATAAAGGCAAACAGCTTTATTTCTCACAAAACCATGCATGTAATATCCATGTTCTCCGAATCCCTCACCGTGGTCGGAATGAATAATATAAACTGGATCGTAACTTTCTAAATCTTTTAAAAACCTTCTGATAAATTCATCAGTGTATCTTAGTGAATCGTCATAGACGTTGATTAGTCTTTGTTTCTCTTTTTCACATAATCTATCTTCAAAATTAACATGTTGGAGTTTCCAGTTGTAATAATACATGTCCCAAAAACTACCCCATTTTCTAAACTTTCTTGGTGCTAAATACGGATAATGGGTATCCATTAGCAAAACCCATAGAAAGAAAGGTTCTTTTACTTTTTCGATCCATCTGATTATTTTGTCGTAGTACTTTTCCCAAGGTGTGAATGCTTCTCTCCTTAGTAAATAGCTTACTGAACTTCTAATAGCAAACGCTATTTTACTATTTCTTAGCACGAGCTTAAAAATTTTTTCATAAATTTTACCTTTATCTTTTAGAAAGTCATGAAAGAATTGAAATCCTTTATTAAATCCGAAATATCTTGATGCAAAAACATTTGGAACAAATGCTCCTGTTGAATATCCAAATCCTGATAGAACTTGACCTAATGTTTTTCTCTTTGCAAACTCGATTCTCCAAATCTCTGGAGACATTTCATCAATAAGTGGAGCAAATTCTCCAGTAAAAGCACCCATCATGGATGTTGGAGTTCCAATACCTGCTGCTATGGCATTCTCAAAATATAGCCCCTTTCTTGCCATTCTATCTATTGTTGGAGTAGTTTTCCTGCGATAGCCCATAAAACTACAGTGATCAGCTCTGACGCTGTCCAATGTTATCAATACCACACTCCTCATACTTTTCTCTCCCTTACAAATTACTTAATAACCTTTCTAATCTCTTCCCTATAATCAAGTTCCCCATCTTAACCTTACTCTTAACAGTAACATTTGCTATTTAATAGATGACAGAAGGGACAAGATCCTCTTCAAGAACAAACTCTTTAGGTATCCAAATAAATGAGTGATGATTCCTATACTAAATTCCTGTAAAATGATTCCACTATATAAATTATTTTATTATTCCAATCGTATTTCATTGCATTCCTTACACACTTTTTCCTCATACTTTTCCTCATTTCAAATCCGACTAATATATTTTCTGCAATATCCCTATCTAAAGGCTCACATATAAATCCATTCTCATTCGTTATGAAATCACATGTCGCATTTCTTCTATTATTTACCGTAACAACTGGCAGACCGCACGCATTCGCTTCTAATGCAACAATTCCAAATCCCTCCCTCGTTGAAGGTAAAACAAACACTTTGGATGATTTCATATAGGCTATGACGTCCTCATATTTTTCAAGAAATCCAACAAGCTTTATGTTATTCTCAACTTTTAGCTCTTTTGTTAACCTTTTCAGTCTTTCCTTTTCTGGACCGTCTCCTATGATTACACATTTAGTGTCAGGAATTTCTTTCTTTATTAATGCAATTGCCTTTATTAGAACATCTAAGTTCTTCTCCTTGATCAGCCTCCCAGCAAATATGACATCTGATTCCTCCTTTAGAGGTTTAACATTATCTATTTTTCTAAAATCTATCCCATTAGAGATTACTTTAATATCCCTTACACCTAACTTCTCCAAATCTTTCTTAGTCCTCTCAGAAACTGCAATATTTTTATCTGTCAATTTTGCAGTTAGTCTTTCCACAATACATCCAAAAAAACCCTTCGTACCAAGATATTCAAACCAATATTTACCCCATATTTCATGCCAAGTTATAATAAGCTTGGATCTTCTCAGCAAAGAATGAACTTTAGCTGTAAAACACGGAAAATAGGGAAATTCCTGACAATCTATAATATCAAACCTCTCTTTAACAAGCTTTGGCAAAAGTTTATTGGCAAAATAAATAGCCTCTTTTATAGACCTTCTTCCATCAACGTAAAGTTGCATTGGCTCACAAACACCATGCAAGATTATGCCATCATGCTCGATTGGTTTATCACTGTTGTCGTTAAACCACCATCTTACCCCATACCAGTGAACCTCATGTCCCCTATCGGCCAATCTCCTACCTATTTCATAAACCCTCTTCTCCGCACCACCTTTTACCCAGGGATAGACAGCGTCATAGACAAAAGCTATTTTCATAATTATCCACACCAAATTTCTATGGATCTTATTTACCTGAGTGTGTTTACGACTAATCCTATTGATTATTGTTTAAAATAGTTATTGGCTATACCAATACCTATAATCAACACAAATAAAACCATAGACGCACGCACGCCAGACCTGAAAAATATCATAAGAGTATCCATAAGATAATATGGGGATGTCCCAGACGAGATCTTGGCAACAAGTTTCTGACATGAATGTCAAACAAAAACTTTGACCTAACTCAAGAGTTGCTAGGAAGTCAGTCCAACACCAGCCTTTCACAAATGGGTACAGAAGTGTCATAGGTCACCATCCAACACATTGAGAAAATAGATATTGCTGAAGATGTAAAAGGATGTAGTTATAGAGTACTTACACTCCCAAAAACCTGTTAGTTTTCCTGCACTCCGCTCAATCACAATCAAAATAAGACAAAGTGATATGATTGTAACAAGAGAATGAAGGAATCCTACAGCTCCAAGAAACTTATCCAGATCGGAAGGAGTATGAAAGGAACGAGAGCCAAATAATAAACCTCCAGCTTTTTTCTCAAAGCATAAATCAGAAAGATGTGAATTAAAAGAATCCGTGATTGTCACCTCGCGTCTAAAATATCATACTCTTTCGCTAAGCATACTAAGGAAAAACGAATAAAATATTGTTTGCAATCCGATTACAAGCAATGTAAATGCCAATATGCTTTGGTTAAACATCGGCAAACTCTTAAATCCACTATTCACCCATGCCCATATATGATATACTGTGTACACAAACCCAATTAAGAAGACCAGAAGCCCGATAGTTGCACCTCTTTCAAGAGATAGTCTTTTGGCCATAAATTCAACAACCCCATCACCCTGCATAATATCTATTTTTGCAGAGTGAACTTTCCCGGCCAAACCCAGAAATAATAACTGGTATCCCACTATAGCTAAAAGGCTTGAGGCGATCATAGAGTGCATGCCAAGCCGTATCGAGCCAAAATGTGCCAGTCCAGCACTTATAAGTGAAACAAGAAATACGCCAGCTAAGAAAAGAACCAGCCCTGGAAGAATGAAAAGATGTTTTGGTGTATATAGCAGCATGAACTTTAAATGTTTCCATCCGTCGCTGAAGGAGCTCAACTTTGATTCCCCATCTCTTGGATGATAAACAATCGGAACCTCCTTTATCCTCAATCCCTTCCTTACAGCTTCAATTATCATCTCCGATGCGAACTCCATGCCATGGGATCTCAACCTCATCTTCTGCAAAGCTTCTCTTGTAAAGGCCCTGAAACCTGAGTGGGCATCACTAACACCGGCTTTAAAGAAGAAGTTTAGAAACCATGTCAGTACGGGATTCCCTATGTACTTGTGATGCCATGGCATTGCTCCCTTCTTTATCTCACCCTTAAACCTACTTCCCATCACAATGTCGGCCTCGCCCTTCCTAAGGGGCTCAAGCAACTTCGGAATCTCGAGGAAGTCGTATGTATTGTCAGCATCTCCCATAACAATATACTTTCCCTTGGCGTAATTGAAAGCGTACAAGTAAGCATAACCATACCCTCTTTTATCTGGAGCCACAACCCTGGCACCCAAAGATTTGGCGATTTCAGGGGTTTTATCAGTTGAATTGTCGGCAACAATAATCTCACCATTAATGCTATGCTCTTTAAAAACTCTATTTACCTTTTCTATGCAAACACCTATACTCCTCTCCTCGTTAAGGGAGGGGATAACAACACTCACCTCAACCAAATCTGAATCATTCTTCATAAAACCCCTCGTTACATTAACTAAATAAGTTTATAAAAAATTTATTATCCTCTCTGAATCTTTGCATGTCCACCTATAATCGAGTTGCTCAACTCTAAATTCCAGATTTCGCAATCTTCATCAATCACACTTTTCCACACTTTGGCCTTTTTCAGAATTACTCTGTCAAAGATCACCGAATCGCTAACATCAGAATTTTCGATTACACAATCTCTGCCTATATAAGCAAAGGGGCCGATAATCGATCTTCCCTTTATAACTGCTCCATCCTTAACCACAACCGGCTCTATTATCTTCACGGGCCCATCAATTTTTGCATCGCCTATGTGATGTTCCATGTAGAATTTGAGAGCTTCAATGTATGAATCCGGGTTTCCGACATCATACCATCTATCGCTAAAGGGAAAACCGTAAACTTTCATATTGCTGCATAGCCAGCTCAAAAAGTCTCCTAAATTATCGTGTCTCTCATTATCTTCAACATACTCAGCCAGCATTTTTACAGTCTCATAAGGAAAGGCGTAAATTCCTATTCCCACCAGTATGGATGGAGGCTTTTCTGGCTTCTCATAGAATCTAAGAATTCTTTCTCTATCTATCTCTACAACACCATACCTCTTAGCCAGTTCATAATCACCAACATCATACAGGGCTGTAACAGGAGATTTTCTACTCTCATAATATTTCAAGAAGTCATCAAGCTGAAAAGAAAAGAGGTTGTCTCCAGCAATTACGAGTATATCTTCCTTCACATTTTTTGCTGTCTCCGCTAAGGCTCTCACAGCCTCCAGTTTCTCTTCTTCTCTTGTTGTATTCTCAATGACGAGTTCAACCTTCTTGTCCTTAGCCCAGTCCTTGAAATCATCTTCAAATCTTTTGTTTGTTGAGACAATGATTGGAATGTTAAATCTAATTATTTTCTCATAAATTGTATCTATAATCTTCTTTCTACCAATCGGTAACAGGGGTTTGGCTTTAGTCTTTGTAATTGGCCACAGCCTTGTAGCATAACCCCCTGCCAGTATAACAGCTTTCATAACCACCACCTGATCGCTACTACATCAATTCCTGAAAAGTATTAACACCTCAATTTTCTTTCACTTCACTTACTTCACTCACTTCACCTGGAATTGCCTGCTTAGTCGAAAGGCTCAAAGTTAAGATGGATTACAGGCTGATGTTCGGATCATTGCTTCCAGACATAATAGATAATAGATGACCCCGCAGGGATGATATTGTCACCATTAAACAACGGCAGAGTTTTGGACGCGCTCTGCTGTTCATCCTCATCCTGATTGACCTGTACAGAAAATCCTTGGCCTTCGCATCCTTCCTCCACTTACTTGAGGATGAGTTATGGAACGAACCAGAAACATTCTTCTGGCCTTTATAGGTTTTGAATTTCCGCAAAAGAACATTTAACGAATATCTTAGCAGGATTCTATCGGAATACACACCTTCTTTTTCCTACGTATTCATTTCGGAAGTTATATACTTCATAATGATCTTGGTATTCTTAAAAGAGAAGGTAATTCCTACAAGCTAAACGATTCCGAGTTCTTCTCCAGCTACTCTCAGGAATTCTCCCGCAAACCCGACAACAAATTCCGCTTCTTCTCTGCTCACAAGTAAACCACCGTACTGTACATTATGTCTCGAAAGTCTAATTTTGTCGAAGGTATTAATC
>MTMO01000023.1 GCA_002011235.1 Archaeoglobus sp. JdFR-27
TTCAATCTCCAGCCTATCTGTTCTCCCACCAAATCTGTCAAGCCAGTACACTAGGTCAACCTTCATCTTATCACCATTCTTCACTATAAATTATGTTAAATTGCAATCAATTTAAAGTGTCCTTGCTTTTAAATTTTTTGGATTCTGTAAAGAAGTGATGTATATAGATGTGTCAAGGATTGTAAGCCTCTTTCACATAATTGGTCAAAAAAGTCTTTGCACGGTACTTTTTGAACAATACTCTAACTTAAATGAACTCTACTAATGAGCGTTCTTTTTATCCAATTAGCTTTCCATTTTCTAAAGTAGGATGCATACGGTGCTTGCACATAGTGTACATTTGTACATTTGTACATTTATACGATAGCATGATTCCACCCAAAAAGAAGCTAAAACTGAGACTAAAGATAGAAACGTTGTGAGTGTAACCTCGAAAATTATTTGAAAGACTGAAGAAATTTGGTCAGATTGACTATCAAAACAGCTACAAATACCAAAAAACGCAAACCTTGTTGAATTCATACTCAGAAGATCCAAGATACTCCAAAATAGACTTTATAATTGCTGCAAGAACTCTTGGAGAGAATCTAATCTCCTCTTTACCGAACATAGTATCTCTTACCTAACTAAAAAAGCTGCTATATATGCAGGACTCAGCACCAGCGACAAGAAGAATGGAAATTATAAAAAACTACCAGAAGCCTGAAACCCAGCTCATCCCATACCATGAGTTCTGCAAGCGCATAGACTAGTAGTTTAAGGAAAACATCGATATGATCGAGGTATGGATCAGAATAAGAAACGCCCGGGCCGGGATTTGAACCCGAGGCGAGGGCTGTCTGCGTTTAACTTACACCTCGACAGGCCCCCATGTTAGGCCGGACTACACCACCCGGGCTTACAACTTGGTTTGTGGATGGTAAATCTTTCAGTGGATTTAAAAAAATTGTGCATAATTTAAGTTTTACGCTATCTTTTCATCCTTTAATCCCCTTTTCATCAACCACTAGCTTTTCCAGCCTAAAAGTCGTTTTTCACCTTCCAGTCTCTTTATATCTGTAATATCCTGCACAACCTCCAACGTTCCCAGATACTCTCCACATCCATCTCTCACGGCAAAATATCTTATATGAATCATCCTCTCTCCCATCTGAATCCAAAATTCTGCAACGTCTTTTTCACCACTTTTGAAAGCCTCCAATATCTTGTTCACTATGTGCACACTTCTAGGCGGATGACATAGCTGCACAGGCCTTCCTATGACGGAGGGTGTTCTTGCAAATATCCTATGGCCCCCTGAGAAAAACCTAACCCTGTCCTCTTTGTCGATAAATGTTATATCGAAGGGGAAAGTTTTGAAGATAGCATTTATCTCGTCTCTTGAAAGAAATCCCGTATCGATCTCTAGATCGCTTTCTTTTTTAACAACATATTCATCTCCCTTAAGTATCTGGCCTTTTAGAACCGTCTGAACTTCCTCAGGGAGACTCAGCAGTTGTTCAGGGCTTATGGCTGTGTCTATTTCATAAGGTTGTAAAGGCTTAGCCTCCGACTCCCATTCTGGAGGTTCAACCTTGTAATAGCCGATAAGGTTTTCCTGCTCTTTAATCGCCTTCCACTCCCCCTCGGATAGCAAAGCTTTCAACGTTGGATAGAATATGTTGTTTTCTCTAAACACCATGTCAATGAGAGCTGCAGAAAGAGATTTGACTTCCTCTACTATCTTATTTAAGTATTCCTCCCAACTCTCTCCCCTATCTTGAGAAAGGTAGTTGCTCAGTTTCCTTATACTTACTCTGATCTCATCGTGTTTAAACCAAAGAACGTTAGGTATAGCGGTAATTCCTCTTCTCTCCAAATATGGGAATATGAGCATCTCTTCCCTATTGTAATGTGTGTGCCCGATTTTGGCTAATTCTTTAACCAAATCTGACATATTCCCAAGAATAGGTCGTTTTTCTTCATTTGCTATAAGAGTACTTGCAAGGAGGTTAAGAATCTCTGCATCCTTAATTATCTCATCATTTTCTAAGAAAAGGGTATGAAGTGGATGACCTTGAGGCAACTCTTCAACATCAAAAGCACCTTTCACACTCTCTCTAAAAAGTTCAACATGTATGTCACACATCTTTGCGATTTCTCTTGTGGATATGCCTTCTTTCACAAGTTCCTGTTCTATTAATGGGATTTCCAAAGGGGAAATATTCTTTAATACATCTTTAAATTGTTCTTTAAGTTCATTAACATCCTTACCTTCATGAATCTGCCTCAATAGGCTTTTCAAGATCTCTTTTTTATCCACTTTATTACCCACTTTATCTCCTTTATCCTTTTTATCCAATTCTGCCATAAAATCACTTCCAGTCAGTTTTGAGTTAACGTCTCTTTTCAATTGTATCTATTGTATCTATTTTCTTTTAAATCCTTTTAGATCTACCTTTAAATTAACTTTCCCTAAAATTTTTCGAAAAAAGGTAATATACGTGTTGAGAAAGTTAAGAATTATGGCTGGATTGGTAGATTTAAGAGGAATGAGTTACACAGAAATAATCGAAAAAATCATCCTCAGTTTAAACGAGATAGAAAAAGATGATTTCATCGATTTTATCGTTGATGTTGATCCTGAAAAGATTATTTTACACCTTGAACAGGTAACATCCAAGTACGAGATCAGAGAGTTGGACGATTACAAGATACTCAGACTATGGAAAACAGAAAAAACGCTTCAATTAACCTCAGAAGAGGAATTCGAGATAAATGAGAACACAAACGTGGGGAGGCTTATAGAGAAATACCCCAAAGCCATAGAGATACTTGCAAGTTATGGGTTTACTCCACTTAAAAATCCGATTCTAAGAAAAACATTGGCAAAAACAATCTCACTCGGAAGGGCGAAGATGCTAAAGGATCTATCTGACGAGGAATTCAAAGAGCTTATGGATAAACTGAAGGCACTAGAAACTGAAAGGAATACCGATTCCTGACCAGAATTTTTTCTGCTCGATACACATTCTCAGTCTATTTTTAGATCTTTTACAAAAATCCCTTCTCCTTCCTCAACTCTCCCAACAACCTTCAATTCATCGTTTTCCTTCAAAAGTTTTCTTGCCTCTGCCTTATCCATTATAATCACGAAGCCCATCCCCATGTTGAATGTGCGATACATCTCATCCTCTTCCACACTCCCGAGCTCCTGAATGAATCTGAAAATTTTCTGGGGTTTGAGGGGTTTGTCGATCACATACCTCATGTCTTTCAACCTTTTCAGCTTGAGCAAACCGCTCCCGGTTATATGGGCCATCCCATGAATGTCGTACTCCTCCCACAGGCCTACAACTTCCGAGTAAATTCTTGTGGGAGTTAAGAGTTCTTCACCTATAGTTTTTCCACCGAAATACCCACCAACATCGTCGAAGTAGCTGTAGCCAGCAACTTCAACTGCTTTTCTCGCAAGGGTTAAACCGTTGCTGTGGATCCCACTGCTTGGAAACCCAACAATTACATCTCCTGGAGTTATCTTTTCGCCAGTAATTATACTGTTCTTCTTAACCCAACCTATCGCCGTCCCAGCCAGATCGAATCCTTTGACTATCTCGGGCAGGGTTGCTGTCTCTCCTCCAACCAAGGAAACGTTGGCCATTCTGCATCCTTCCTCCAACCCAACAGCTATCTGAGCCATAATATCTGGATTTGGTCTCTCAATCGCAATGTAATCTACGAAGGCTATCGGTTCTGCTCCAATAGCTATGAGATCGTTGACATTCATCGCGACGCAATCTATGCCTACGGTATCGAACTTTCCCAGCTTTTCAGCAACAAGAATTTTCGAGCCGACTCCATCGGTGGTTATCGCTATTCCAACCTCGCCAAAGTCTACAACTCCTGCATAATGACCCGAGAGGATAACCTTCCCTAAACCCTCCCTTTTGAATTTTATTTGAGATGCAAGGGATTTTATGGCCTTTTCCTCCTCGTAGATGTCGACTCCAGCTTTGGAGTAGCTGAGCTTTTCTTTTGATTTTTTATTTTGCACCTTCCACCTCCTTTAGCTTCCTGTAGAGGTGGGGGATGAAGAGACCAACATCGGTAACTATGCCTATTGCCTGGGCTGTTCCACGATCAACAAGCTTAGTAACCGTCGCAGGATTAATATCAACGCATATCGTTTTGACTGTTGAAGGCAACAGATTCCCTACTGCGATGCTATGGAGCATTGTTGAAAGCATTATCACCATATCTATATCCTTCAATGCATCCTTCATCGCTTTCTTCGCTTCCATAACATCTGTTATGACCTCCGGCAGTGGTCCATCGTCTCTTATCGACCCAGCAAGAACGAACGGTATCCCTTTTTTAATGCATTCGTACATTATTCCATCTCTCACAATCCCCGCTTCGATTGCCTTTTCTATCCCCCCAGCAGCGATTATCTTGCTGATCGTTCGCAAGTGGTGTCTGTTGCCACCCGGCACGGGTTTACCAGTCTCAACATCCATCCCCAAGGAGGTGCCATAAATTGAGAGTTCGAGATCATGAACGGCTAAAGCATTTCCCGAAAGCAGAAGATCGATGTATCCCTCTCTGATCATTGCTGCAAGAGCATTCCTTGCTCCGGTATGATCTATGGCAGGCCCAGCAACAACCGCTATTTTTCCACCATTCCTTTTAAGCTCCACAATTTCCCTTGCAATAACCTCAACCAGCTCGTCCGTCGGCCTTTCGCTGCTCACAGTTCCCCCCATGAACTGGAAGTGGGTGTATCTCCTTGGTCTCTCGGGTGGTACTATTCTGACTCCTTTCTCACCAACAACCACCAGATCTCCCTTTTTAACTTCATCTATCGCTATGCATTCCGCCTTTCCATTCCTTATCACAATAAGCCTATCCATTCCGATGTTCTCAACCCTGAGCCATTCTCCGTTATAGTTGACAAAGGTTGGATGGTTTGTTGTCACATAGAAATCTTCGGGAAGTACTTTGTCGGCTGGAGCTGGCTTTAGCTCAACCTCTTCAGCCTCAGGAATCTTCGCACCGAGCTTATGAAGCTCATGGAGAATTTCGCTTAGATGCTCAGGATTCTTTCCTATTACGATTATTCTGGCATAGCTGTAATCGGTCTTTTTCTTTCCAACTCTGAACTCTACGATCTCAAACTCACCATCATGATCGAGAATTGTGTCTAAAACTTTCGGGAAGATCATGGAATCGATAAGGTGTCCTTCAAATTCAAGCTCCTTCACGTTTGTGTTAACAGGGTTCAAATCCATGTTCTCCAATCTATCAGCCTCCACATATTTTACCATATTTACGTTCAAATTCAAATGATTTTTTCATTATATTTTCATTATAATCTCTCCCATCTGCAGAACTGAATTAAACCAGAGTAAATTTAAATTTTGGTATTATGGTTTCTGAAAGGTTTCTGAAAGTCAGTTGTAATGTGATCAGATTTATTAGAGATCAAACTCAGAAGCAACTAAGCAGTGATCGATGGTTGCCAATCCAGTACAATAGAGAAAGAATAACAGGAATTATTGTATTTCAGTGGTGATTCATTCTCTCCTAAAAGTCTGAATATCTCGACCCATTCTGATGAGTGAAACTTTGCTGTTCCTTCTTTCTCAGCTTCTTTCAACCATTTTCTGAGCAATGGATGTATTGGATCCTTCATATTTTATTCTAAGTTTTGCTTTCCATTAGTTGTCACAATTTTTTCAAATACTCCCCCAAATACTTCTTCGATTCAATTATCGCCCCTTCATCCCTTAGTTCCAAGGTAACAAACCCACCATATCCCCCAAAAGGAATTATGCTGAGGTCAAGGTTACCCTTCCCTAATGGAAGATGTACATCGTGCTCTCCTTTGTTGTCGTGGAGATGGATGTTCTCAACCCTGTCAAAATATTTCAGGAAGATGTCGTGGCTGGATTTAACGTTCCAATGGCCTGCATCGAAGGTGAGGCGAAGATCAGTTTCCTGAATTAACTCCTCTATAGCCTTCTTAGTCCTCTCATCCATATCAATCGTGTTCTCGAGGCAGAGCATTGGATTATCTTCAGATTCGGTCTCCTCCAAAAATTTTCCTAACTCCTCTTTTATCACTTTATAGTTATGCTCCGAATACCACTCGGGCTTGAAAACGAACCCCCTTGACGTTATGAACCCCAGATTCCATCCGAGGTGAAAAGTAATAAGCTCCGCTTCACACCTATTTGCAAAAAAAATCGTTTTTTCGAGCTCCCTGTAGCTTGCTTTTCTAATCTCAGAGCTTATTGAGATAAAATTCGTTGCGGTAGCTGAGGCATGAAGTAAAACATCAAGATCATAGCTCCCTTTTAACTCCAAAACCTCAACATGGCTAAGATTCTCGTGATAGAAATGGGGATGGTCCATTAAAAGTTCGATATGTTGAAATTCATTCTGAGCTGCAAATTCAAAGGCTTGACTTAAGGTGTGGGAGATATCGGGCTGCATACCGAGTTTAAATCTAAAATTTAAGGACTTCGAAGATTCCAACATCCCACCTCATCCCACATCCCTTGTGACCATCGTGCCTATGCCCTCTTTTGTGAATAGCTCAATAAGAATTGAGTGTTCCTTTGAGCCATCGATGATGTGAGCCTTCTCAACCCCCTCTTTCAATGCAATTAGAACGGATTCAACCTTCGGGATCATACCACCCTTAACCTTCCCTTCTTCCAGCATTCTCTCAAGCTTTGAGTAACTGATCTTTGAGATCAGCGAGGAGGGATCATTTTGCTCTCTCAGGACTCCAGGAACATCAGTAAGCATGATGAGCTTTTTCGCTTTAACAGCCCCTGCTATATGTCCAGCCACTATGTCGGCGTTGAGATTGAACACATTCCCTTCCTTATCCGCGGCTATTGGAGATATGACAGGTATGAACTTATTATCAACAAGAATTTTCAGTATGTCCGGATTTACCATCTCCGATTCCCCAACAAATCCGAGGTCAAGCTCTACCTCCTCATCTCCCACTTTTTTCTTTATCGTTTTCTTCTTAGCAACAACAAGTAGACCATCCTTGGCAGAGATGCCGACAGCCTTCCCGCCGTTCTTTATGAAGGTTGAAACTATCTTCGAATTTATCTTCCCATCCAAAACCATCTCAACAACTTCAAGCGTTTCCCTATCTGTGACTCTAAGACCATCAACAAACTTCGGCTTTAAGCCAAATTTCTCCATCTTCTCGGAGATCTCGGGCCCCCCTCCATGAATGACGATCGGTTTAATGCCGACGAAGTAAAGAAGAAGGATATCCTTTATCGTTTTCTCCATGATTTCCTCGTTGACCATCGCATGACCGCCGAACTTGATAACCATCGTCGAACCATGGAAGTCTCTTATGTATGGTAGAGCTTCCACAAGGACTTTCACATTTTCCATGGAGTCAGTAGGATAGCAGACTGAAAAAGTTTTCCTAAGAGAGGTTGAAATTTGATTTGAGTTAGAATGTTAAAAAAATAACCGAGAAACTCAAAAGCCTTTTTAAAACTTCTGCAGAGTTTTAATAATGACAGTAAGAGAAGTGATACTTTTAGGCAATCCTTTGCTTAGAGAGAAATCATCGGATGCTGCATTCGGTAAAGAACTTGAAACAATTATTGAAGATTTAAAAGATACCCTTATCTACCTGCAAAGGAAAAAGGGAATCGGAAGGGCTCTCGCTGCACCACAGATAGGTTATTTGAAGAAGGTTATATTCATTAACGCCAGAAACTCCAAGAACTCAAGAACCATGACCTTGATAAACCCTACAATTGTTGAGAAGAGCAAAGAAATGATTGAAGTCTGGGACAGCTGTTATAGCTTTGATGTTGCTTTCTTTGTCCAAATAAAGAGACACAAGAAAATAAAAGTTGAGTACATGGATGAAAATGGAAGAAAAATTGTGGAAGAATTCGAAGATGATCTTTCAGAACTTCTCCAACATGAAATCGATCACCTGAACGGAATTCTTGCCACAGATCATCTAAAAAGCGGAAAAGACATTATAATGAGAGAAGAGTGGGAGAAAAGGTACCGCAATTAGGAACTATATAAAACCAGTAAAAACCAAGGCCAAAACAAAAAGAGCCGATAAAAAATCCGTAAATAAATTAGAGGTTTTCAAGATTCTTCTTGTTTTTCTTTATTTTATAGTTAGCCAATTTCTCCACAACAGAGACATCTGCCTCCGAAAACTCTGCGTAATCCTTCTCTCTAATAAAATCGATGATCTTTTTTCCTACCTCGCTTCTAACAATGATCGTTGAATATCCATCCTCACTACCAACACTCCCAACGCTGATGTCACTTTCAACTCCAGTAAAATCTATGCAGTGCTTGCATCCAGAAGGTACAATCTCCTCAAGCTCTTTTACCGAAAACTTCACCTCTTCTCCATTTTCAAGTGAAACAATGAACTTGCCCTTGGTGATGTCCGTTTTAACGGCATGTTTTAAATCAACACCTTTCTTTGCTAGAAACTCTTTGAGTTGATGGTAATAGAAGTTCTCGGTGCAGAAGAGGGCTATAGCCAAATTCACCTTCTCTCTAAAACTTGCCACTTCTTCCTGGATTTTTCGCAACCCCGATACCATACATGGTGTGCCTATGAATCCCAACCCCTTCTTGGCTCTGAAAACCGCTCTCCTCATCCCCGGCATAACATCTGCGAAGCTGTACTTCGTGCCGCTGGCAGTACCCTTCTCAAGCTGTTTTGGTTTCCTTATAGTAACAACCTTTGTCTGCCAGTCTTCAGTTCGATCAACAAAGAGCGATGCATCGATTAGTTCCATTTCAAGGGCAGAAGCTATGATTTCCGTAACCATCGCCCCATCCTGGCCTTTGTATCTTTTCGATTTCGCAGCAAAAATTTCTATGTAATCGTCAACACCGCTCAAAGGCTTGTAATCCCATCTTGGACAAACTCTTATGCAGCTTCCACAGTCTATGCACTCCTCCTCCCAATTCGGAAACTCTATTGGCTTATCTCCAGCCGTAATATCATAAACAGGACAAATCGTTGTGCAGGTAGCGCAATGACTACAGAGTCCAGAATCTATGACCTTCTCTTTTAGATTTCCGAAGTACTTTACATCAATAGGTTTCTTGGGTAATTCAACAATACTCAAAAATCTCACTTCAGTCATGCTTTCCTCAACAAACCCTAAGGCATAAGCAGGACAGTTTCTTATGCACTCTCCACAGCCCCCACAAGTTTCAGGATCTATCGTTATTTCTACCCTTGAGTTCACTCGATTTGCTGTAATAGCCTTCACCGGACATGTGAGAACGCAAAGTTCACATCCAATGCAGTTTTCGGGCTTTACAAACCCAGCACGCTTGTATTCTCTGAGCCTGAGTTCTTTTTTCAGTTCCATGAACTTCGAAATATCAAATAACTCTTTGCCCACCCTTTTAGACATGCCCTCGAAATCCTCGACCATTATTATTACGTCACTCGGGCATTTTTCCGCACACTTCCCACAGAAATTACACTTCCCAAAATCAAGTTCGTAGCTCTTCAGCATCTTTCTGCCATCAGGCTTTGAATCCACCTCGATTGATATTGCTCCGGGCTTACATGCCCTTTGACATGCCTTGCATGAAGTACAGTTCTCTAAAGTATACACAGGATGCCCAAAATAATTTTCTGGTTCCAAACTATCACCCCGACTTTTTAACCTCAAGACTTCAGTATTTAAATAATTTTGATTTTTTAATTCTCCTTTCTAAATGAATCCTTCTTAAGGGCTGCAAATATTTTAACTAATAAATTTGGTCAGTGATTTAGGTTAATTTTAAATATTTTAAAAAATCTTGCTCTCTTTTTATACAATAGCTATTTTTTATGTTTGCAAGAAAGCTTATTGGGTTTTCTATTCAAAAAACAACAATAATAAAAGCTTTAATCATCAAGATATCAGATCTAGGATTGAATTATCCTGATTAATTCTCGGTTTATTGCAAAAATGACGAAAAATTTAAAAATCAATGGACTAGATACATTTGCATCAGAATTTCTTCCATGATGATTGATCAAAAAATTAGAAAGGTGGTGAAAAAGATGGTGGGTGATGACAATGATAGTGGGGAAGCACATAATTGCAGAATTTTATGGAGTTCCAGCAGACCTTATCTCCAGAGAAGATACTGTAAGGGCCATAATCGAGGAGGTGGTGGATAGAGCTGAGCTTACGAGGGTAGGTTCAGTTTACAAGCAGTTTAATCCACATGGTGTAACCGGGATTGTTTTAATAGCTGAATCCCACGTTTCTATACATACATGGCCTGAATACGGGCTTGTTAATCTCGACATTTTTACGTGTGGCGACACTTCAAAGGCCGAGAGGGCCTTTAAGCTCTTTATTGAAAGGTTCAAACCAAAATCCTATCGCCACTATGTTCTCGACAGAGGGTAGATAAAACAGAGGGTAGCGATGACGGAAATGACACCAATGATGGAAAGGATAAAGAAACAGATACTCCAAAATCTCTTTAAACCTAGATCGGTCTATGAACTGCTCTACCTTCAAGATTCAAGCCTTCCCGAGATATTCGATCTGCTTAAGACATTGGAGAGAGAAGATTTGATAAAAATAAGCGATGGCAAAGTTGAGCTAACAGACAAGGGAAAGAAAGAAGCTGAAGAGCTAGGAGCAAAATATTTTGGCGACATTTACTGTCAAAATTGCGAAGGAACCGGGATAAATATAACCAAAGAATTCTCCACAATTCTTGAGAGGTACAAAGAGATCGCAGCCCAGAGACCCGAGGCGATTGAAGAATTTGACCAGGGTTTCATTAGCATGAACGGAGTTATCAGAAGGGTCGAGTTCATCTACGACCGCGGTGATTTGGCAGGCTCGAAAATCTTCGTGGTTGGAGATGATGATTTACTTAGTATCGCTGCTTCGCTCACAGGTCTACCCTCAAAAATTTTTGTTGTCGATATTGATGAAAGGCTGATCGATTTCATAAACAAAGTGGCTGATAAAGAGGGTCTGGCTGTTGAGGCTCTGAAATACGACGTTCAGCAGGCATTTCCTGACTCCTTGAGAAAGAAATTTGATACTTTCGTAACCGATCCGGTTGAAACGATCCCCGGCCTAACACTCTTTCTTTCCAGAGGGGTTTCAACCCTCAAAGGTGAAGGTTGCTCAGGTTACTTTGGGATTACAACCCTCGAGGCTTCCAGAAGAAAATGGTATGAGATCCAGAAGCTGATCTTAGAAATGGGTTTCACAATCACAGATATCCGAAGACATTTCAACGTTTATCCAGAAGAGGAAAAGAATTTCTTCAGATTTCAAAATAAGCTCCCAATAGTTAAAAAGCTCGGTACTAAAATCGATTTCAACTGGTATAATTCCTCTCTTTTCAGGATAGAAGCCGTAACCGATCCAAAACCCTTAGTAGAGGGAGAAATGAGAATCGATGAAAAAGTATACAAGGACGACGAAAGCTGGGCAACACCCTATTAATTTTTTCATTTAAAATTTTAGGTAATCCGAAAATTTAATTCACCCAGTGATACTCAAAAGCATGATAGGTTGCAAGAATTAACGTCAAAAATTAATATCTAAAATATCCAGATTAACTCGCATTTTCAATTTCGTTATATTTTGCCTAAAATCTCCGAAATCTCCGAACCTAAATTTTCACAACTTTTTTGAAAGGTAAAGAAGTGTAAGACTGACAACGAAATACAACGGCGTAAGCTCAGCTCCAAATTCTGAGCTGGCTGATAACCTTGTGATTAAAGGAGAGGGCATGAATGGATGGGCAAAAAGGATCAGCATTAAGCTTACGGTCATAAGCGAAAAAACGAGCTGTTATCTCTCTCTGTCTTTGAAGAAAGTCACAATCAGTGCTGAAATTGAGATCATGAAAAATGAGAAGGAGTAAGAAATGGAGAGAACGGCGAAGAAGTTGTGGATTTCAACACCATTCATAATCAAAAGGAAGAGCAAATAGGAATGAGTATAACCGGGAGCAAAATGGAGGCGAGAATCTTCCCCGATATTATTTCTTCCTTCTTGCACGCTGCTATCAGCAAATCTATCGTTCCAGTTTCCCTTTCTTCAGTTATGAGATCTATAAAAAGGCCAGAAGCGATGACAGCTGTAGTAATCATCATCAATGGTATCAGGACAACGTAAATGAACTTGAAGACCATAGAAACTCTCTCAGGGATTTCCAGTCTTTCATAATTCGCGGTATAAGTTTTGAGATCTCCACCAACCAGCATCTTTCTGATTTTCCTCAGGTAGTCCTGATATTCGAGCAGTTTTTTCTTTATAACGATCGAGGCCTGAACGGACTTTACCTCGTCCTTTGGCAAGAAAAACTTAACATAGTTTGCCCCACTTGTGAGATTCTCCTTGGGCAACCAGAGCACAACATCGATCTTTCCCGAATAGAAGTCGTATAATGCATCTTCTATCGAGGAGTAATGCCTGCCATCGAAAAAGGATTGCAATGTAGGGGCATCTCTAACCACCCCAACTTTCAACTCGTTTTCGAAGAGTATGTTGAGGTATGTAGGATTATAGAGAACAAGGAGACCAAAGGTAAGAAGCGATGCGAAAGAGGCGACAAAAACGAGCAGTAAGATTACACTCACGAATGTTCGCTCCCTTAGCATGCTCCACAAATCCTTCAGCGCTATAGCCACTACTCTTGTAAAGTTGTTCAAAGCTTTTGAAATCCTCAAAGTCCAGCACCTCCCAAGATCAGCAGAATCCCGTAGTCGTAGATGAAATGAGTCATTACAGCAAAACCAAAGCAAGGCCATAACCCTTTCTTTCAACAACGAGAGCAAAGACGAGCAAAGAAAGTACATGGAGGGCTAGAGGAAGGAGAAGATAGCCTGCAAGCAGAAAGTTCATATAGTTTCTCCCAATCTCAATAACCGCCAAAATCTTCTCGCCAGCGAAAAATCCCAATGCAGTCAGAAAAGATGGTAAAAGGATTTTTCCAGAGTTTTTGTATGCTGAATAAACTATCGAGGTTTTGAATAACTCCTCAACCAATGAGATTGCCAGAATGAAAACAGGAATCGAATACTGAAAGGGCATTGAAAAGATGATGGATATGAGCATGAACTCCAACATGAAAACAAAGGGTATTGCAAGAATTGAAGCGAGTAAACAATCAACCGGCCTCTTTATCCATCTCCGGAGTGAGGCGAGAATCTTCCTCTCAATTCCAGCTGAAGTGGCAGAAAATGGCGGAAAAGTTGTTGACGTTGTTAAAGAGGTTCCGAGGCTGGAGGACATTTATTTCAAGATTATAAATGGTGATTTGAGCTGAATGTAGGGTTAATAGATTAAGATTAACAGATAGATTGATTAATAGAAATTATAGACTAACCAATCGATGGTCAATCAAGATCGTTTTTGTATCCGCCATCCTCCTTACTTTTTTCCTCCTCTTTTTCCTCTTCAGCCTCATAGGGTGTTGTAAGAACCTCTCTAATTTTCTGGGCTATTTTCTTCCCCACCTTTGGAACCTTAACCAGCTCTTCCTCGCTGGCATTCACGATGTTTTCGATTGTTTTGAAGTGTTTCAAAAGATTTCTGGCTATAACAGGGCCGATATTGGATATTGCTGAGACTATGTACTCCTGCTGCTCCTTTAAACTCCTCTTAGTTTTCCCCGTATGGAGAACAACTTCTCTAGCCTTAAGTTCCTGCTCCCTCCTCGCTATCGCTATTAGGATTTCTGCTGTCTCCCTTGCTGTTTTCGTTTGAATCACTGGTATGCCGAGGTCAACAACTATGGCAGCTAATGCCCCTCTAATCGCATTAGGATGGAGTCTACCATACAAATCTCCCTCTATTATCAAAATGGGTCTTGAGTAGTTCTTTCTTAAGTCAAGAAGCTGGGAAAAAAGATCTCTTTCTCCTTTTATCAGGCTTTCGATAAAGTCGTCAGATGTTTTTCTCTCAACTGCAACTCTGTCGCTCAAAACGTAGTCAGCAACCTCGAGATTCCTTACTTTCAGCTCAACGTTCGAGTACAGCTCCTTTACCACACCGCTCTTCATTTCCCTCGAATCCATGTAAATCAAGATGTTCTTTGCTTTTTCAGCTTCTTCCGCTTTCAATTCAGTCGATACTGTTTCAAAGTGGAAAAGAGTACTCTGTCCCTTTTTCCTCATGCTTTCCTTTATCCTGTAGATTTGATCATACATAATTCTTTCCTTCCGCAGACTACTCCAATAATACACTTCATCTCTCGTTCCTTTGGTAATCAGAACAACAATCCTCCCTCTTCTGGCTCTCCCAGTCCTCCCTTTTCTTTGAATCGCCCTTATCTCTGAAGGAACAGCTTCATAGAAAACAACCAGATCAGTAGATGGAATATCTAAACCTTCCTCTCCAATCGAGGTAGCAACTAAAACATTAACTTTACCTTCTCTGAATTTCGCTAACACCTCTACTTGCTCCCTTTGCTTCATCCCCCGATCATCAACCCTGTTCGACTGCCCGATAAACTTTGATGCTTTAACACCTTCAATTCTGTTCATTTCATTAACTAGAGTCTCAGCGGTATCTCGATAACTACAAAAAACAATTATTCTCGTATCATCCTTACCCATCTCAGCTTTTATTATCTCTTTCAGTTTTTCCAGTTTCGGATGATCTACTCTACAATTCAAGGCTTTGAGCATGGCTTCCCGGAAAATCGTATCTGACAAAAGATTTTTTGCTGCTCTGCTTCCGCCTCTTGCCTTTCCTTCCTTTATAAGCCTCTTTAGATAATTCTTAACAGCCTCAATGCCTTGAGTTTCAATCAGCTCGATTCCATGAGAAATCTTCAGAATCTCTGCCATAATAGATATAGCTTCGAAAATTGTCGGATCTTTGTTTTCCATCGCCTCAGCATGCATGGCCTCTTGCAAAGCAAGTAGTTCGCGCTTTGATAGGTCTGGACTCGCGTTAAAACCCAGACTCTCGAGTCTCTTAAATCTAAGTCTAATTGCCCTCTCAAATTTTTCCCTCACTTCCTTAAGCTCCTTGGGCATATCAACCTTAATCCACTCAATCTTCTTCTCATAGATGTATGGCCTGACATCGATGTCATATTCTGTTCTGATCTCGATCTCTTCTATTCCGAGATTTTCAACAACTTCCGTTATCCTCTCAACATCGCTTCCTGGAGAGGCGGTAATTCCAAGTATAAGCGGATTTTCAGCCTCCTCAAGGTATCTTTTAGCAACGAAAACATAGGAATAGTTTCCTACAGCCCGATGGGCTTCATCAAAGGTAACATGTACAATATTCTTTAAAGAGAACCTTCCAGAAACAATATCATTCTCTATCACTTGAGGAGTTGAGACAACTATCTTTGCCTTTTCATACAACTCCTCCCTTTTTTCAGGCGGGTTTTCTCCTGAAAGGGCAATTATCTCCTCTGGATCAAGTCTGAGATTTTTTCTCAGAAAACTTGCATGCTGCTCAACTAATGGTTTAGTTGGGGCCAAAAATAAAGCCTTCCCATCAAAATTAAGAAGCCTGGATGCGATAACGTACAAAGCGATAACAGTTTTCCCTAATCCCGTGGGTAGCACAACGAGGGTATTTTTCATCAAGGCTGTTGCGGCTATTGAAATCTGGTAAGCTCTTCTCTCTATCGTTTTTTCCTTGATAAGTGGATGGCTAATGTATTCAATCTCAGCAAAGGTGAATTTCTTTGAGTTTAAACTCTCCACGGATAAAGAGAAGAAATGAGAATATAAAAGGTTTAGGGGGAGATTGAAACTGTAAGCTAAAATTACATCCAAGTTACCCCTGGAGTTTTCTTACAGTATGAACCATCCTATGGATTGTCGTTAGAATGCCCAAGAAGGCTATTATCGCAAGGGTTACAAAGTACTGTTGAAGGAGCAACCCAACCATTATTATCGCCAGCCTCGTATCTCTGCCACCTATACCAACCTTGCATTCAACGTTATACGCTTCTGCCATCGCTCGTGAGATACTCACACCAAAGGAGCCAACTATAGCAAGCATACCTATTGCCCAAAGGTCAAAAGGGTTTAAGCCTACAATACCTATGATGATTGCAGCATCAACGAACCTGTCGAAGATTCTATCCAAGAATCCACCCAAAGCGGTAACTCTGCCGGTCAGTCTGGCAAGATCGCCGTCCGTACAGTCTAGAATTTGCGAAATCAGGATGACGATTACAGCTTCAAAAATTCTCCCGTAGAATATAATTAATCCAGCCAAGATTCCGATTAAAGAAGCTATGATTGTGATGAGATTGGGGCTGACATTATATTTTGAAAGAAAACGAGCAAGAGGCTTAGAAAACCTCCGATAGACCATTTCTGTCAGAAAATAATCCCATTTAATAAAATCACCTCCCCTGTGGGTAAATTTTAAATAATCAGACATTTAAATGTTTTTATGGAAGCTGTTATCCTAGCAGCAGGTTATGGTTCTAGGCTTGGTCGTGTCACCGATGACATCCCCAAGTCACTCATCACCGTTGGTGGGAAAACCCTGCTGGACAGGACTCTTAAAATACTGAGAAAGAATAACGTCAGAGATATTGTAATCGTAACTGGTTATAGAAGAGATAAAATCAAAGAACATTTAAAGGAGAAATATTACCTTAACATCGATTTTGTGCACAATCATGAATACGATTCCACAAACAATATATACAGTCTTTATCTTGCCAAAAAAGCTCTATCAGGAGATGATTTTTATATTATTAATTCCGATGTTCTTTTTCATGAGAGAATCTTTCAGTACCTTCATGCAAGCAGAAAAAAAGGGCTCGTCCTGTCAGTGGATACGACCAAAGAGCTCACAGACGAGTCCATGAAGGTCGTTTCTGTAGGAGATAGGCTTATCTGGATTAGCAAGAAAATTCCGATCAGCATTGCTTCAGGAGAGTACATAGGACTCGCAAAGGTTACAAAAGATGAGCACGAGAAGCTTTTCAAGTCGTTAAAGCATGTCATGAAATACAAAGGTGTTCACGTGTTTTATGAGGAGGCTTTCCAGCACATGATGGATACAGGAAGCGATGTAACATATGAGGCGACAAGAGGGTTGCCTTGGATTGAGATAGATACAATTGAAGACTTACAGATCGCAAGGGAAANAANTTACCCAAGAATAAGGGCAAAATACCACTAGAAATTTTGTAAACTCTATCCTTTTTAACTACCACGAGTTCCCTATTCTGGTGTTTTAAATCTTAAGATTANATACAGATAATATAAAAAATGCTTAAGAGATGGATAAACTCAACGAGACGGAGAGAAGACGAATAACAGAATTATCAGAATCAGAAATCCAGCCATCATGAAGAACATGAAGTTTCTTTGTTTTTTCCTCTCCTTCTCAAGCTTATCCTGACATTCATCGCTGCAAGTGATCACTTCCGGCTCGACTGCTTTCCCACAAATAACACAGTGCCTGTGAGGAATGATGCCTGGCATGAAATCACCGTTCATACTTTAAACTGCTAATTAATAAGCTTTTCTTAGTCGAGTTTGTTTTGTGTACCTTTAAATTCGAAATTATAATTGTTGTTTTATTTGAATTGGGAGATAGCAGAATCATCCCTTTAATGAGGTTAATTTGAGATTGAGCTAACAAGCCAAGATAATGTGATGGTAAAATGATCGCAAATTAATCACAAAATTAAATTACTTTCATATTTAACTATTTACAATGGAGGTTAAGATTCCAGTTATAAGTGAGGATAGGATCATAAAAAGGACAAAAGAGGTCGTTCCCTTCGGCTTTAAGATGTCCGATTACGTAAGATGGGGGTATCTCATATCCGACGAAAATAAAGAGATCAGAAAAAACGAGATAAGTCTACTGAGAATAAAACTACTAAGAATGCCAGCAAATACAATGATCTCATCTTTAGGTGTTATACGACACCCATATGGAGTTGTTCTAGATGTTGTTGGAACAACAGAGAGGTTTGATGAGGAAAAAATTATTGACAGGGTTTTTTTCCTTGGAACCGAAAACTCCAAAATAGAAGAGGGTGATCTACTAGGTACGGTTAAAATTATCTTCATTGGAGTTGGGCTGATTATCAATTTGAGAAGTGTTGAGATCCCCAGAGTCCAATACGGAGATGAGAAGATTGAATTTATACTCAAATACAGAAAAGATTCTAAGTTAAGATCAATTAAAACCAAGAAATCTACCCATGGATACTGGAGAAGTAATTTGGCATATACTGAAGCTATCATCTCTGACGAGAATTTCTCTATAAAATCTGGAGAAGTAAAGGAGATAAAAATAAGGGATATTGACTTGCCGCCATACACAGTCACAGTGAAATGGGGTTTGATTGAGAACGTCGATGTTTATCCTGTCGAAATCTATGGAGAATCTAGTAGAATCGAGGATGAAAGAGTCGTTTCTCAAGCTGTAGTAATTGGACTGGCTGATGGAAAAATCAAGAAAAACGAGCTCCTAGGCCATGTAAACGTTTATTTTGTAGCAACTCAGGCTATAGAGACAAAGCTTAAAGAAAAACGAATTCTAAAGGCTTTTCTAAAGTATAGTGAGGATGATATAAAGGATAAAAAACTCAGGTACCTTCATCCGACATGTTTCAAAAGAAAAGACAAAGCAAGATGGGATATCATCGTTTCAGATGAGGACAAGAAAGTTGAAAAAGGAAAACCTGTTTTTATTAAAATCAGAGACCTCATAGTTCCAGATAATTCTATCATCACACCCCTGTATGGAATGATGAATGCCATCGGAACAATTCTGGGTGTTTATCAGCCTGGCGTTCCACCGGAGATCGGTGAAGAGAAATTTATTTCCCATGCTCTTTTTCTACCTGTTATCGATGCTGAAATTGAGAAAGGAGATCTTTTAGGGATAATCAACGTTTACAAGGTTGAACCAATGACTTTCGAGGGATTCTCCTCAAAACTTGATAGGTGGAAAGACTACATAAACTACAAGCTTAGTAAAAAATAAAAACTAGGTTACTAGGTATTATTCGAACAAGTTCATTTAAACAGAGGTTCCAGAATCACTACCTTTTCCGATTTCAGTTTGGATACATCCGTTTGAGTTTCCGGTAATGCACCATAATGCATCGGAATTACCACATCAGCTTTTATATCCTCCAACGCCTTTTTTGCATCTTCAAGATCCATTGTATATGTCCCTCCCACGGGTATCAGAGCTACGTCAACCTCTATCTCTTTCATCTCAGGTATGTAATCTGTGTCTCCAGCATGATAAATTTTCACATCATCTATTTCCATAATGTACCCAACTCCACTTCCTTTAGGATGAAAAGCTTTATTTACGTTGTATGCGGGCACAGTTTTAACAGATATGCCATCAAGCTTTTCTTCGCCCCCAATCTCAAGCTCACATGTTTTATATCCTTCCACTATACAACCACTGGGAACCACAACGATTGTTTCTGGTTTTGAGAGTTCTCGAATGGCCTTTATATCCAAATGATCAAAGTGTTCATGGGTCACCAAAATATAATCCGCTTTCTCAAGTCCTGAATCTGAAGGAATGTCATACGGATCCATGTAAACGACCTTGCTTCCTTTTATTTTAAACCCCGCATGCTTTAAAAAAATAATTTCTAGATTACGATACCTGAATGTGGATTGCTCCGAAAAACCATTCGTCATAGAAATATATTGTGAGAACTTTTATAAGTAATTTAAGGTGTCATAATGATAACTATTATATAAAATTTTACATCAGAAAAATATTTAAATAGATCAGAAACTTCCTTACATGGGACTGGGAAGGGCTTTGTTCATGGGCATATCACTTCTGGTACTTCTATCCCCAGAATCTACATAATCTACCCAGACCGAGTTTCATTCTTGCTGAAATTACTATACCACTCATACATCATCTTCATGATTCTTGCTCTGATAATTTTTGTAAAAGTAATAGATAGAGTATCATTGAAGATTAGGAGTGTCAAAGAAAGGAGAAGAAGAGAAAGAATCAAAACATGGGAAATACAGACAATAGAGAATTACTACACTTAGACTTACGACTCAGCCCCGATGAGCTTCAGTAGCTTCTTTTTTGTAACAGGCTTTGTTAGGACATCTTTTGCTCCAGCATTTATCAGATCTTCCTTTCTTGATTGATCGAAGGCTGTTATTCCAACAACGATTGTTTCAGGCTCCATTTCTTTGATTTTCTTCGTCGCCTCGACACCATCAACCTTTGGCATCATTATGTCCATAAGAACTATCCTCGGTCTTTCGACCATAAATTTCTGGATTGCCTTCTCCCCATCGGCCGCTTCAAGAACGTTGAAGTCTTTCAGCATCATTTTTAGGACTTCTCTAACCGAGGGGTCATCATCGACAATCATAACTTTCTTGCTATCGGTAACGATATCTACCAGCTCATGTCAGAGCAAATAGCAACTAGGAAGTATATTAATTTTTGTAATAATGGTGATGAGTTTTCCTTTGCCAAATGAAATTATTATGCAAACTTTTTTTTGATGATAAAATAATAATTAAAAAGAAGTATTTCAAGAAAAATACAGACTGCTGCTGGAATCGACGCTCTTTCTCCGAAAAGAAGCAGTGAGACTCCTGCAGTAAAGCCTAAATTTTTGTAAGAGGAAAATAAGGCTTTAGTTATCGCAACACTAAATCCTTTAAACCTAAAAGCAAAAAACACTATGCTTCCTGAAACAAAAGTTCTTGCAACACCTATAATTACTACTCCAAGGAGAACAAGGATATTTTGATGAAGAACGTCCACATTTAGGCCGATAACGGTATAGATGACGAGTGCAAATCCAAGATTTATCCATGGACTTGTATCCTTTATTTTGAAAAACCTGGAAACTACTAAAGGAATAAGAATTAATATGACAAGAGCTTTTAAAATTTCAAAAGCATCTACACTTTTTCCGGTAAAGTAAAGAATAATTAAGGGAGTTAAAACTAAGGAAAACAAATAAATTATTCCATTCGAGACTGTGCTTTCAACCACATCACCACCCAGAAGCTTGGAGAATGGTACGATCGCTATGGCAGGAGGGGCTGCCGCCATGACTATAAAACCCAATCTTAATTCTTCGTCGCCTAGAAAGGAGGAGAGGAAGATTATAAGCCCACTTAAGAAGATGTAATTTAGGAGGAGATTGTCGAACCCTTTTTTTAGATCAAGACCTTTGAATTCAAGTTCGCCAAGGGAGAGAGTCATAACAAAGGCCAAAGCGGGAATTACGAGGTTCTTTAAAAGTGGGGCTACTGAAGGAAGAAAGATTCCCAAGATCATGGCAAGGAAGAAAATAACCGGGGTGTTTCGGAGAAGATTCATCAAGAGAAAGAGGTATTAGGGTTAAATAAAAATTTGTTAGGTGAGAGGAAGATAAAGATGGGAATAGATTTCTATCCAAAAAGGAGCTGTCCCGAGAGCATAAACGAGTTTGGGCTTCAACAAAGCTTATATTATATCTACAAAAGGTTCGATTATGAATTATTTTGAGTGGACGGAAAAACTCTTTGAAGCAGAGAAAACGTTTGAAAAGCCGGAAGCTCTTGAGAACATAAGAGTTTTGGATTTGACTGTGGTTCTCTTTGGCCCAGAAGCTGGATCACTGCTTGCAGAATTTGGAGCTGAGGTTATCAGAATCGAACCTCCTGGAGAGCCACCAGGAATGGGAGATTTTGTGAGAAGCGTTGACATCTGGGCGAAGTTCTGGAAAGAAACTTCACAAGCCTTAATGACATATCAGAGGAACAAGTACTTCACTTCCATCAATTTGAGGCATCCAAAAGGAAAAAATCTGCTTTTGAAGCTTGTAAAAAAGAGCGATGTTGTATTGGAAAATTTTGTTCCTGGGACAATGGACAAACTGGGACTCAGCTACAGATACCTTAAGGAGGTCAATCCTAAGTTGATATACCTTTCTTTAAGTGGATACGGGCAGTGGGGGGAGAGATGGAACTGGCCTAGTTTCGATGCAAGTGGCCAGGCGATGAGCGGGGCTTCAGCAGTAAGTGGGTATGAAGGGAGGGTTCCTCTAAAGCTCCCGTTCTATCCTGGAGATTTGATTGCCGCAACTGCTGGCTTCATGTGCACGCTCGCAGCTTTATATTACAGGGGTAAAACGGGAAAAGGGCAGTACATTGATGTCGCACAAGTTGAAACTTTTCCAAGGATAATGGGGTCAATCTTCAGCTATGTTCACCTTAAAGGAAAGGATAAACCCAGAATGGGAAACAGAGATCCAAGTATAGCCCCTGCAAACATGTATAAAACCTCTGATGGAAAACTTATCGTGATTTCTGTACTAACGTCAGAAGAATTCAGGAGATTATGTAAGGCAATGGAGAAGCCTAATCTCATAGAAGATGAAAGGTTTGCGACAACTTCCGCCAGACTAAAAAAAGAGAATGCTGATGAAATTGATAGAATCGTGGCTGAATGGGTTTCCAAGAAGAGTCTCGATGATCTGATGGAGTTAGCAAAGCGATATGGATTTTCAGCTTCTCCGGTAAGAAACAGCCTGGAAGTTTACGAAGATGAGCATTTGAGAGCGAGAAAAAGCGTGTGGCTTTACGATGATCCGATGTATGGAGAGATGGTTGCCACTGGAAGTCCAGCAAAACTTAGCAAAACGCCAGGAAGAATAAAATGGGTAGGTTGTCCCGTTGGTTACCATAACCGGTACATTCTAAAGAGGTTTCTTGGTCTGAGTGAGGAAGAAATTAAGGAATTGATTAAAGAAGGAGTAGTCGTTTATTGGGCGGATTTTCTTGGCAGGAGGCCCCCAAAGGACCTTAATTATGAAAAAGATCCAATATATAATTGGTAATCAGGAGTGTGATGACTGTGGCGAAAAAAGAAAACAAAGAATGGAAGGAGTACGCGAAGGAAATCACATCCGAGGCTAGATTTAAGCCTGAGGCCCTTGAAGGAATAAGAGTTGTGGATGTAAGCATTGCCAGCCCCTCAGCAAGTATCACTTCATCCCTTTTGGCTGAACTCGGTGCCGATGTTATCAAGATCGAACCTCCAGAAGGGGATCCACTCAGAGAGGTCTCACCCTTTGGGGAATTCTATCTAAACAACACAGGACTTGATTTCCTCGTAGAAAGTAGAAACAAGAAATTTATCACTCTTAACTTAGAAAAAGAGGAAGGAAGGGAACTATTTAAAAGAATGGTTTCACGTTTTGACGTTGTTATTGAGAGCTTTCCACCAGGATGGATGGATGAGAATGGAATCGGATACAGACAGCTCAGAGAAATTAAGCCGGATTTAATCTACCTTGCCTTCTCAGCTTATGGCCATTTCGGACCCAAAGCAGAGGAGCTTTCTAAGATTCCTGACTCCAACCTTCTTGGCCTAGCAAATTCCGGGTTTATGTATTCGACGAGGGAACTGCCAGAGGCTGGTGAGCCATATAACCTCCCAACCGCTCCGGGTTTTTGGATGGGATATTACCTCTGCGCCTTATGGGGTGTTTGTGGGGTTCTTCTCTCCCTGATCTATCGAAACAGGACTGGAGAGGGGCAGATGATCGATGTTACTTCAACTGAGGCTATTAATAAAATAACCCAGCAGTTGATATGGAGCCATGCTTTCGGTGAGCCTTTAGAAATCGGAATTCTTCCCCTTGATCCTGCGGTGTTCAGCTATGCTTTCTATAAGATAAAGGATGGATATGCTTTTGCATCTGGCTATACAGACGCTAACTTCAAAGCTCTCGTGACGCAGATAGAAGCGGAACATCTAATGGAGAAGTATCCGACGGTCTTCGACAGAATACCGCTCGAAAAGCAGAAGCAAGCATACAAAGACGTACAGGAGGCTATAAAGAAATTCACATTCAACGAGCTCGCAGAAAGGATGGTGAGGTGGAAAGAGGAGGGAAAGGAAGGGGTTGCGATCTATGCAAAAGTGATGACACCCAAAGAAGTACTGGGTGATAAATTCTGGTGGGATAAAGGTAACTTTACCGTTTATAAAGACAAAAGACTTAGTCTGCTATTACCAACCACTCCATGGCGATTGAGTGAGAGTCCTTTCCGCTTAAAATGGCTTAGAAAGGGAGTTGGTGAGAATAACCACCAGGTCTACAGAGAGTTACTTGGTTTCGGAAAAGAAGACCTGGATGATCTGGAGAAAAATGGAATACTTTGACCTTGTTATATAAAACGACTGACTTTTAATTTTAGAGCTTAAATTTTTTAAATTAATAGATTAAAATAGCAAAAATTAAATCACATTATTTTAAAACCATAATAGGTGAGTCAAATGCAAGGTGAAAGAATATCGTATCATGAATCTGTTTTGAGAGTATATGAAAGATTAAAAGCGGATGGGGTATCAAATATATGGGACAGATATGAGGCTCAAGGAATTGGAAAGAATCCGGATAATCGGTGCAGCTTTTGTATGGCCGGTGTGAGGTGTGATCTCTGTTCAAATGGCCCCTGCAGGGCTGACGCAACTAAGGATAAAAGGGGCGTTTGTGGGATAACGGCTGACGGTATGGCGATGAGAATGATGCTTCTCAGAAACATTCTAGGGGCATCAACATATCAGTATCATGCGGATCAGACGATTAGAACCTTAAGAGCTACCGCAGAGGGAAAAACACCTTTCGAAATAAAAGAGAAAGGAAAACTGAAGAGTTTTGCCGAAAGACTCAGCATCGACACGAGCGGTTCGATTGAGGAAGTTGCCATAAAGCTCTGCGATTTTGTTGAAGAGGATTGGAAGAGAAAGTACTACGAGCCAAGCAGGGTCGTTGAACTATTAGCTCCAGAAGATCGAAAGGAGGTATGGAAAAAACTGGATATTTTCCCAGGAGGAATTTACGCAGAGATTATGCTCTCAACAAGCTCCTGTTTAACGAACGTTGATGGATACTATGCCAGTCTTGCCTTAAAAGCTATGCGAATGTCAATTGCTATGGCCTATCAAACCCAAATCGTGCTTGAAAACTGCCAAGATATACTTTTTGGAATCCCAAAACCACACAAAATGAGGGTCGATCTCGGAGTTCTAGATCCAGATTATATTAATATTCTGGTCAACGGTCATGAACCATTCGTTGGCTTTGCTCTCGTTCAGATTGCCAGAGAAAAGAAATGGCAAGAGAGGGCAAAGGCTGTTGGAGCAAAAGGCTTGAGAATAATTGCGAATATCGAAACCGGACAGGAAATGATCCAGAGGTGGGAGATGGATGACGTATTCTACGGCCACACTGGAAACTGGCTCATGCAGGAAGTGATCTTTGCAAGTGGCTGTATTGATGTTTTCGCTGCAGACATGAATTGCTCCATGCCTGTAGATCCGATCTATGCGAAGAAGTACAAGTTCAGGCTGGTTCCGGTAAGCGAGGTTGTTGCTTTTGAGGGTGTTGAAGAAAGGCTGAACTACGTTCCGGATAAGGTAAAAGAGCAGGCGGAAAAGCTGCTGGAAATGGGGATAGAGAATTTCAAGGAAAGAAGAAGGAGCGTTGAACCAATAACGGGTTTGCCTGTTAAAGAGGCTATTGTCGGATTTTCAACTGAGAGTATCTTGGATTCTTTAGGTGGTAAACTCGATCCTTTACTCGAAGCGATCAAGAATGGTTCGATAAAGGGTATCGCAGGATTGGTTTCGTGTACGAGCCTGAGGGATAACGGTCAAGACGTGCATACGGTTGCAATGGCTAAAGAGCTGATAAAAAGAGATATTCTAATCCTCTCAATAGGGTGTGGAAACGCAGCCTTGCAGGTTGCAGGACTTTGCAGCCTCGATGCGATCGAGTATGCTGGAAAAGGCTTGAAAAAAGTCTGTAAAGCCTTGAGCATCCCTCCAGTACTTAGCTTTGGAACCTGCACCGATACAGGGAGATGCGCAGACCTCATCGCAGCCATTTCTACCACTCTAAATGCCCCTGTCACGAATCTTCCAATAGTTGCCGTTGCACCTGAGTACATGGAGCAGAAAGCAACGATCGATGCGATATTCGCTTTATCTTTTGGCCTCTATACATACGTAAATCCCGTTCCGACTATTACAGGAGCTCCGAATCTCATGAAGCTGCTGTTCGAAGATCTTAAAGACATCACTGGAGGTTTGCTGAACGTTGAGAAGGATGTTGTCAAGGCTGCTAACATGCTAGAGAAGGTCATCGAGGAAAAAAGGAAAAAACTTGGGATATAATCTATATTTGAACTCTAATTTTGTTTTCTAATTTTTGTATTCCAATTTTTGTTTCTAACTTTCTGAGTGGCGTTTGATTTTTCGCGGTAATAATAAAAATATTAATCAACAATGATTAATCAACATGATTAACATTTTTAAAAGGGGGTAGAATGGTTAAAAATGAAAATGTGAAGATCGAAGTTGAAGGAAAGAAAATCGATGCCATACACTACCCAGGAGAAGGTACGTGCGTGGTCATGGCCCATGGGTTTGGAGCTGTGAAGGATGGTTTGATCCCTTTCGCTGAAGTTTTCTCCAAGGACTTTGGGGTTTTGCTTTTCGATTACAGACACTTTGGAGAGAGCGAGGGGGAGCCGAGACAGCTCATCGACATAGGAAAACAGTTGCAAGACTGGAGGAAAGCAATTGAGTTTGCAAAGATGCTTGGTTATGAGAACATAGCCCTGTGGGGAACATCATTCAGCGGAGGACATGTTCTTAAGCTCTCTTCGGAAATCGATGTGAGCGCTGTAGTAGCTCAGGTTCCGTTTGTTGATGGTCTTGCAACTGTAACGGCGATCCATAGCATAACGGATATCATAACTCTAACAATGTTGGGTCTTGCCGACAAACTGGCATCGATTTCCGGGAAAACATACCGGTTGCCGATTGTGGCCGAGCCGGAAAGGCTTGCTTTCATGAACACGCCCGAATCTATTAGATACCTCGAAATAATTCCTGAAGGGGCGAAATGGGAGAACTCTGCACCAGCGAGAATAGCTCTGAGTGTATCCTTCTACCGGCCAATAAAACATGTGAAAGAAATTCGATGTCCAGTACTGTACGTTGTTGGCGAAAGGGACACGATCACTCCAGCGAACAAAACGCTTGAGGTCGCCAAACAGACACCAAACGCGGAGGTTGTTAAATTCGATGGTGGGCATTTCGATGGGTATCTCGAGTTGTTTGAGTTTTGTGTGGAAAAGGAACATGATTTTCTTGTTAGGCATCTTCTAAAGTAACGCTTGTTTACAAAATTTTTAAAAAATTTTTAAAAAAATTTAAAAAATATTCCTGAAAAGGCAGTGAAAAAAGCGGTTGAACACTGTCCGGAATGCGCTAACCGTTGATTTTTTAGAGTTATGAAATTTTTAAAATTTAAATAGTGTTGTAACTAAAACTTCTTACATGAGGAGCAAAATTCTTATTGCTGATGATGATGAGCTGTTGAGAGCCCTTCTGGCAAAAATGCTCTCTGATTACATTGTAATTGACGCTGACAATGGCAAAGATGCTGTGAGACTTTATGATGTTCATAGACCAGATTTAGTGCTAATGGATGTTAAAATGCCTGTGATGGATGGAATCGAGGCAACAAAGCTAATTATAGAGAAACATCCTGAAGCAAAAATTCTTGCAATAACCGCATATGCTCCTCAGAAGGGAGATGCCATGCTAGAAGCGGGTGCAAGGGAGATAATAACAAAACCAATAACAAGGAAAAAGCTCAATGAAATAGTTGAGAAGCATCTAAGGATGGAACGATAGATCAAGATAGTTTACAGTTATCCAGAATTTATCTCTCAGAACTGGTGAGCCAGAAAAGAATGCCCACAATAGTCACTAAAGTTACAAGAGGTCTCCAAGGTGTTAGTGTGTTCGGTGGCTCTAATTTTGACTCTATTTTCCAATCACCTACCACTTCATATGGAATATCATACTTATCCAGAATTTTTGTCAACTCAGATATGGCTGGTTTTCTATACTTACCATCTAAATGCTCAATATATTCTCTCGAGATTTCTATTTCAGCCTCAAGATGCCCATCTTCGAACCCTCTAACATGCATTTCCCATATACTACTGATCCCCCTCACTAACCCAAAGACTTGACCCTCTTTTACTATTTGTAAAATCGTGTCTTCAAATCCTTCCGCTAACAAAGCTTGCTTTACTCTTTCAAGCCAAGGAGTGTCACTCATATCTAATCTTTGAATTATTTCATTTTTAAATTTTTAGTGCTGATATACTCTTTTAGACTTACCTGTAAAAATCAGACAATTTTTAACTTGTTTATTGTCCCAGTTTTTTGTCTCGAGAACTCAAAACCATGGACTGATTTATACTCTTAGAGGGCTGACCAACATGCCACTGAGAGTTATCGAGAATGCATGAAGAATAATTTAAATGAAAAAGAAATTGTTGAGACTTTCAGTTAATGCGATTGAAACCGAGTTCTGCGAATCCTAGCTCACCTCGTTCGCCTAAAGTTTCGGCTTTACCAAAGCTTCATACCAGAAACGTTATATGCCATTGCGGGCTCTAAAATAGACTGTAGGATGAGACGATGAATAATCAGGAAAACATCCAACCTGAGTTAAGGCAAAAAGCCTGTGATATCCTGCGTCAGCTCTCGTCATCAGAACGCGAAGCACTGCTGATCAAGTGCTGGATGTCACACGATGCGCGTTGGTTTATGGCGGTCGCCATGGAGTGCGGCATTGAGATTGCGAACCGCCTAAATCAAATCGCTGCACATGAGATCGGTAAGGTTGAAGCTAAACGTATTGTTCACGCCCTGCAGTTGCCTGTGAAGAATATGAACGACTATCTCTTAGCACAGGAAGTCCTCATCGGCTTTTTTGGACCCGACCTACTGGATTATCGCGTGATAAAGGTTAGTGACAATACATATCAGGTGCATGTAAAGCGCTGTTT
>MTMO01000056.1 GCA_002011235.1 Archaeoglobus sp. JdFR-27
AGGATAGCTGATGGTGTAAGCTTTGCCAGAGTTCATAGAGAACTCGTTTCCTTAAGAGTCCTCTGCGAGAGATTTGGAGTAGAACTTGGAGAAATCGATGAAGAAAAGCTGATAGAGATTCTCGCAGAGATAGAAACTGCTGGATGGAAGCTTGCAACGAAGAACGAGTATCGAAGGGATCTGAGGCAGCTACTAAGAATACTTGGTAAGGAGGAGCTTGCATCGAAGATAAGATACAGAGAGCCTAAGGATAACGAGCAATCCAACGATGAATATTCTCTTCCTACCCTTTATGTCAGCGATTCTTCCAAAAGGAACTGAGAAAATTCCTGCAGTAAGCAGATAAGATGTTGCTATCCATCCAAGGAGTATCGCATCTATCTCAAATTCTCTACCTATAGGGGGTAAGGCGATGTTCGTGGCTGCACCCCATGAAAGGGGTAAGGAGCGAGGATATGGTTGCCACAAGAAGAGTTATCCTTCTTGTTTCTTTTCCTTTTCTTACTCTCTTACTCTTTCATTTCCACCTTTTTCATTTCCGGCCCTTCTAGCCTTTTCACTTTCATCCTTCTCAGCTTTTCCAGCTTTTTCCACTTTCTTATCTTTCTCAGCCATCCTATCCACTCATATTACCTTTTTTGTCACTTCACTTGCTTCTGCTGCTTCTGCTGTAATTCTCACTTTATTCATCCTATTAAGATGTTCCTCTCCGCTCAGAAAGAAGAGTATGACGAGCATGCTTATCACTGGAAGCCACATCACCAAAGAGAAGACGAAGTGCATGCTGTCGATGAAGCCCTCTGTCATCTCGATGAGCGGTAAAGGATTGAGATTCGCAAAAACTTTCAGCATAGCCATCGTTCCCGGATCTGGGATCTGGTTTCCGTAGCCAGGCATCCAGCTCTTCATCCTATTCGTGAGCAGGACTCCTCCAACAGCCACCCCCATTGCCTGTGAAAGGGTGTTAACAGACCTTATCGTTCCGTTTGCCATTCCTGCCTTTGCCGGCGGAACCGCAGCCATGATCACGTTGAAGGCTGGAGACATAAGCAACCCCATTCCAATGCCCATCGGCAGAAGTTCGAAGAAGAACTCCCAATAGCTTACGCTCTCCCTTATACCAGTTAAATTGTACATCCCGATAGCGAATAGCAAAGGGCCTGCGCACATCAGGTACTTTGGATTTATCCTGTCGCTCAATCTTCCTGCAAGCGGAGCAACGAACGTGTTCATCAACGGCAGAGCGATCATCCAGTATCCTGACTCTTCTGCTGTAAGTGCCTTTATTCCCTGGAAGAAGTATGGGAGAACGAAGAGGGATGCTGCCATTCCGAAGAAAAGAATGGATAACGCTAAGATTCCAACGCTGAAGTTCCTTATCCTGAAGAGGCTTAAGTCCAAAAGTGGGAACTCGTAGCTGAGCTCCCTTGCCGCAAAGGCCAAAAAGTGAGGAATGGCTATGATGAAGCAGGCCAAGGTTTTCTCATTCCACCAGCCCCAGTCCTGGCCTTTAATTATTCCTAGCGTTAGTGAACCAAGAGCAATGGCAAGGAGTATCGTGCCAAGTACATCTATGGGAATTCTCTCCATAGCTCCGAGAGGTGGAAGGAAAAGCCATGCGAGGGAAAACGCTAGAATTCCCACAGGCACATTTAGGTAGAAAACCCAGTGCCAGCTAAGATTTGTCGTAAGCCAGCCGCCAATTATTGGACCAAGCGTGAACGAGGAGGCTGTAAGTATGGAGTTGAGTCCCATCGCTGCTCCGCGCTTCCCAGGTGGAAAAAGCTCTACAATGATAGCGAGAGTGTTTCCTGTGAGCATTGCCCCACCAACAGCTTGCAAAGCCCTGAAAGCTATCAGCGATGTGACATTCCATGCCTGAGCGCAGAGAAAGCTGCTGAACGCAAATAAACCCATTGCAGCCATGAAGTAGCGATCCCTCCTTATCATGTCCCCTATTCTACCAGCCAAAACAAGAAGAACGACCATCGTTAAGGTGTAAGCGTTGAGAATCCACTGAACATCCGACATCCTTGCATGAAAATCCTCTGCTATTCTGGGCAGGGCTACGTTGAGAACGCTTACATCGAGCAAAACCATGAAAAGGCCAAGTCCAACAGGAATTAGGGAAATCCATGGGTTATGGCTGTGTACTTGACGATTTTGATTTGGAGTCATTTTCTTTAGGTCTTTCTTCTTTTCCTTGCGAATCTAGCAGCGATAATCAGAGCTATGACTGCAAGAACCAAAGCTCCGGCAATCAAAGGTGTTATTGCGGGCTTCTCCTTAACTTCAACCGATGTAGTTATCTCCTCGCTCGTATGCATGTATCCTTGGCCATCCCGATACTGGAGCTGAACCTTAACTGGAAACATCCCTTCTCCGGCATTCTTGTCAACCTCAACCCTGAATTTTGCTATCGCTGTGTCTCCAGGTTTTAGCTTTCCAATGAAGTATGTCCCGGGCTGGGATTGACCAATTATACTACCTATCGCGCTTCCACCGGCTATGGATAAGGGTGGTGAAAGTTCCAGCTTCAAAACGGCATTCTCCACTTCCATCGTGCCAGAATTTCTTATCTTCACCGTGATGTATCCAGTTGAGTCGGGATAGAGGTCGCTGCTCTCGATTGAGACTATCTCGAAGTAGGCGCTCTTTGATTCCACTTTTACTGGCACCTCAGCTATGCTCACGAGGTCTTTGGCCTTGGTTGTGCTGAAACTCTCCACGAGGTAGAGTGTATACAAACCCGAAACTATATCTCTGTCCGCAGAAATTCTGAACCTTACGTTCCTTGAGAAGTCATCAACTAAGGCTGAAGAACTTACTGCCTTTAACCCGCTTTCGGGGGAAAGAAGATACAGGTTAGCACTCGAAACACCTATGGTATCTTCAAGATTGAGAATCAGTTCGCCAGTCATTCCTGGGATTAGCTCTATGGTCTCACTCTTCAAAACCTTCAATGCTGGCTGGGACGAAACATGGAGCTTGAGGTAAAGCTTTCCACTCAGCTCCTCGTCGCTGAGCTTGTTTATGTATCTAACGACGATGTATCCCATGTAATCCCCTGGAGGTGCGAAGTTTCTCAAGTAGAAGGTCAGATCTTTCGATTCGCCTTTTTTAAGCTCACCAATGTAAGGATTATTCTCAACCTGAATGGATTGACTATCAAAGGAGAGGAAGGCGTATGCATCGCTCACATCATCGCCGTTGTTTGTCAGAGTTAGAGTGATGTAACCCCTCGAGGGTATTGTTGCTACCGAGGATGACACCGATGGGAGAGATGGAGTCGAAAGGAGAGTAGAGATGGAAGAAATAGCTATCTCAGATGGCATTCCAGTGCTTGAATGAGACCCAGACATTTCAGGAATCGATAGGCCCGGTATGGACATTGAAGACAGGGACGGCATGCCAGATAGAGATAATCTAACCGTTTTTGGTGCCGAGACAAAGCTTTTGACATTTGCTAGGAAGAAATGATTCTCCGCCCTAACTTTCAGACCGAGAGGCTTGAAGAGAACCATTGGCCTGCCACGCATCTTAAAGTTCAGCATGAGGTTTGCAGGGTAAGTTTGGTTCAGGGCGCCATCCATCACGTACACCTTGAATTTGATGTTCCTCTCCTCCTCGCTCTTTAGATCTCCAAGAAAGGCTGTCATGGCCTTCGGATTTGGCTGTATCGGGGGTGTGCAGTTCAACAGAACCATCGCATCCTCGATTGTGTTCAAGCCAATGTTCTTTATCTTTACCTCTACCATTCCCTCTTTTCCTGCAACTAGGTCTGATGAGACCGAAAGGATTGAGAAATCGTAATCTTTCTTCCTTATGCTTATCTTGAAGTACTCTATGTCTCTTTCATCGAAGTAAATGAGCTTCTGGTTTATCAGGTCGTATTCAATTCTGGTGTACTTCAGCTTCAACGGTATGGAGTGTTCTCCCTCTCTCGCATTTTCGGGGATCTTTACGATGAAAACGGCTCTGGTAGGAACTCCAGAGGGGAGATCTCCTATAACCTGTTCGTCAACGTTTCTTACGTCAATAACACCGTAGACGGGGTCGAGCTTAACCCTTAGGTTCTTAGCCATAGTCAGCATCGGAAGCATTTCTGAGATATTCTCATTAAAAGGTCCATCGTAGCGGGCATCGTTCTGTATTATCATCGTGATTGGGACTTCATCTCCTGGATGCAGGATTCCATCCCCTACTACACTAACATGGAAGCTTATTTGAGTTGCGTTTGCCGGAAAGGTTAGCATGGTTAAAATTGCAACAACAGAAATTCCGAGGAGTTTTAACTTCAATCTCGGATCTGAGTTGGTCACCATGAGGTAATCGCATAAGGTAAGATATATATGTATATCGGCAACCGATATATCGGAAACCAATAATCCAATCTATAACTTCTCAAGCTTTTCAAGCTTCTCAATAGCCTTGTCAATAACCTTCTCAACCTCGGACTTTGATTTTTCAGCGAGCTTTGCAACCAGAGTCAGAAACTCCCACCAATTTCTCAGTTTGAACAGCCTTAACCAAAGCTCCCTTTTCATAGCGATGAACTCGAGCAGGTTATCTGCTTCTCTCTCGCCTATGATTCCAGAAGCTTTCAAAACCTCGATCTTTTTAAGCATTGCTTCTTTCTCCCGCTTTGACGTCTCTTCCAGAATTGCCTTTCCCTTTTCTGAGAGTGAGTACACTTTTTTGTTTCCCTCCCCCCTCACGTCCAGAAAGCCCATGTTTGCGAGTTCCTTAAGCAGAGGGTAAACCGAGCCAGGAGATGGTTTTTTAATTTTCGCTCCTATCTTCTGAATCAATTCATATCCTGTGGCGTCCCTCTTTTCTAGCTCTTTTAAAATCAAAAGCTTGAGAATTCCCCGAATATGTTTTGTCATTATCTTTGTCTCTATTCGTTAGCATAAAAGAGTATCGGTAATCGATAAATTTATCTTAAGGGGTCGAAAGTGAAAGCCATGCTTAGCAAGTGACTCGCGCTAACTTTTACGATCATCTCCTGGGGGCTTGCCTTTACGGCGATAAAGTATACACTAAGCTTTTTTAATCCGTTCGAGCTTGTATCGCTGAGATTTTTAATCATAGACGTATTCTTTATCATCAGCATAACGGCAAGAAAAAAGAAAAAACAGCGTGAAGATGAAAGACATCCCGATTATTTTTATCCTAGGGTTGTTTGGTGCTACTATCTATCACGTTTCCTTAACGCAGGGGAAATCTACCTAACCTCTGGAATCGCAAGCCCATAATTTCAACTACTCCCGTTTTCATCTTGATACTAACATGAGGATTTCCTGAAAGAAAGGTAACTAAGATGAAGGTTCTCAGAGTTTGCATTGCCTTTGGTAGAGTTGCGTTACTATCCAAATCCAAGAGGGAGGGAGATCTTTTTGGCGTGCTTTTGGTTTTTATAAGTGCATTTTCCACCGCTAAACTTCCACCTAAAACAACCTCCAAATCAGTTGTAACTAACAAATAAAAAATTGTTCTCTATTTCTTTTCCCAAAACTTAAACCCCCTTAAAAACTCAGCAATCTCAATCTTCTTCCTAACCATAATCACAGTTTTAGTTGTTTTCTTTGCAATTGTTTCTGGAAAAGCTCCCCTGATGAGGTTTTTCAGGAAAGGCTGGTTTGAAGCTCCGATCATTATGGCATCGAAATTATCGCCCTCCCGAACCAAAGCTTCGATTTTATTTCTGGAGATTTTAATGAGTCTTTCAAATTTCACTTTCTCTTCTGGCATTTCGATATCAGCGGTATCTTGGATGTGTTTTTCTGCCCTTTCTCTTTCCTGCTCATTTGCAGCAAAATGGGCAAGAGTGGATTCAGATCCCAAAACCTTATTCAGATCGAGCGCTAATTCCGCAGCAAGTCTCGCGTGAGGGCCGCCAGCAGTCGGAATGAGAATTTTTCTCAATTTTCCAACCTCCAAAGAAGGTTCGAATCGTATAACTGCAACATCACATGGAGCTTTGAAGAGAACTGGATCTATCGTGCTTCCAAGAATGTAGTCCTTTCTGAAGGTTCTCCCTCTCCAGCCAAGAATTAAGAGATCAGCTTTCTCTTCTTCGATAGCGTTCAGAATTGCCTCAGGTATATTGTGAGCTATTTTTAATATCCCACCGATAGGTACATCAGAAACCTCCGGAAGGTTGATGAGTTCCTCCAAGAATTCTTTTTGCTCTTTAACATACTTCCTACCTGCTGTAAGAGGTGTTTGAGCCGGTAACCTGATTATGGAAAGTATAATCACTTCCCCATCCCTAGCTTTTGCCAACAATCTTGCAAACGTTACGAGCTTTTTCGCTACGGCAGGATTTTTAATCGCAACCAGAATCTTGTAAGGTTTCTCTTCAATGACCTTCTCCTCAAAAACCGTTTTATACTCCTCTTCTTGCTTCGTCTTTTCCTTTTCCTTAGAGTATCCTAAATAAACAACCACACCTAAAAGGATCCAGCCTACAGAGCTTGCAAGCGCCAAAAATCCATGTTCAACCTCAGTAATGAGGAAAAAGGCGATGATTATCTGAAGTATAATTGCCACAAGGGGTATGTAAGGGACGAGTGGAACCTTAAACGTTCTCTTGAGGGTTGGAGCTTTTAGCCTAAGTATAATCAGAACGAAATTCACCATTATAAAAAGAAGAATAAACATTATGTCAGTAGCAGCAGCTACTGCCTCTATTGGCAGAGTTAGAGCCATAAAAGATATTATTATATAGGTGAAAAAAATCGCATACTGAGGGGTTTTTGTTCGATCGTTGATCAGGGCAAGCTTATCACTTACATAGCCATCTCTTGCCAAAGCGAACGATACCCTGGATGAGGAGTAAATGGTAGCGTTCATCGCGCTAATAGTTGAAATCAATCCTGCTATGAGGAGTATGAAGTTTCCAAAAGGCATTATCTGATCCGATACTCTGATTAAACCCAGCTCAGCTAAACCACCAAGATACTGCCACGTCGGAATTTCAGCCTCAACTCCTCCAAGTACTGAGAAAGCTATCAAGATGTAAATTACAACGGCAATCCAGAGAGAAGCAAAAATCGCTCTCGGTATATTCTTCTCAGGGTTCTTAACCTCCTCCCCACTCTGAACGATTATCTCGTAGCCTTCAAAGGCTATATAAGTTAGGCCCATAGCTGCCAGAATGCCAACCATGCCAAACGGAGCAAATGATGGCGTTGTGAATTGCATAATCCAATTTGGATTTGAAAAAGTTTTGTAGATTCCAAAAGCGATGAAAAGAACGAGGATAAAAACCTTTAAAACGGTCACAAACCCTCCAACCCTTCCCGTTTCTTTAACACCCCTGTAGTTTACGTAGGTGAGGAAGGTTACAGCCAGAAAAGCGGAAAGCTTCGCAAGGATTTCTCGAGGTAGCATCACACTTCCAACTAAGATTTCAGCCATGAAGGCTCCAAAGGTTACCGCATAGAGTGAACACGCAACGCTATGGGCAAACCAGTCAACCCATCCAGCAAGAAATCCGAAAGATGAGGGGAGAGTTTCCTTTATCCAAACATATCCTCCTCCAGCCCCCGGCATAGCTGAACCAAGTTCAGCGTAAGCGGCTGCTGTAATCGTAGCGACTATACCGTTCAAGAGGAAAACGATGACCAAAGCGGGTCCAGCAACACCTGCAGCAATTCCAGTCAAAGCGAAAACCCCTGCCCCAATCATCCCTGCCACGCCGATCATTGTTATATCAAAGAAACCTAAGTCTCGGCTGAGCTTAACCTCAATCTGTCGCTGAGATGGTAGACGCTGAGATGGCTGAGACGGCTGAGACGGCTGAGGCTGCATAACAATGAATCCTTACGCAAAAGAATAAAAATTTTTGGAGTTTTTGATATAAATAAAATAAAAATCAAATTTTTGTAGTTTAACCCAAATATTCGATAAACAGGGTTGAAATTGAACTAAGCTACTGGCCATAAAGCAATGACCTTACTTTGAGACTCACGAAGATGTTTAAAGCTACAAGCATGGCTGCAGATGCGAGAAATGGTAAAAAAGGAGAGGTGATAAAGCCAGTTTGGTAAAGCCACATCGTAACTGCCATTAAGCTTAAAATGGAAGAGAGAAGAGCAAGCGAGGCATACATGTTCAACTTTTTCTTCTTTTGCTGAATTCCACCGAGGATTTCTTTCAGATCAGCTGTCCTTTTTTGAAGTAAGAAATCATAATACTCTAGATTTTCTGATGTAAAACTCCAGGCTCTTTAAACTACTATAAAATTCCTCCTTACTTTTTCCAGAAAAAACTGTTCTCGATTAAAGTGTTTATTATGGCTAAGGTACCAGCAATCATTTTTAGAAGAGAGATTTTTTGGTGGAATATCTTTCATTGGAAGGTATTTGGTTTTTCTAGTTAAATATCTTTTGTCTTTATTTCTTTATATTTCTTTGTCTTTATTTCACTCGTCAGATCCAATTTTCTATTTTTATTTTCAAATTCACAAACGTTATAAGTTATCTAAATCCAAATCGTCTACTGATTTTTAAAATTCAAAAGCATAGATAACTCATTATACCGCAAAATTCATAAACCATTTTTTAGAATGGAAAAAAGAGGGCCGGTAGCTCAGTTTGGAAGAGCGCTCGCTTGGCATGCGAGAGGCCTGGGGTTCAAATCCCCACCGGTCCACTTGTGAATAACCTATTATGCCATTTTTAAAACGATAAGAATTCTATGAGCTTCAATTCAAGAAAAGCCGATAGATTCATGTTTATTTCTTTGGCAGACTCTATTAGATTTTTATCCACAGTTATGGTTAATTTTGTTTTGTTGGTCTTTTGCCTTGGCATATTTTTATTAACACATGTTAATTTTAATACTTAAGCCACATAGGGCGTAAAGATAAGCGTGTAAGTGAAGAAATAACAGGCAAAAACGAACCAAGAAAACCAAGAGGAAAATCTAGAAGAAGACTAACAAGAAAACAAGGAAGAGATAGCTTCCATTATCTTGATTTTCTCGCTAAGCTTATGAGTTCTTTAACTAGTTGGGGGTCTTTAATCGTACATTCACCACGGTTATGATGACACGAAAGAAATTTTCGAGAAACCCCACTCTTGGTAATAAAAACGAATCCGTTATGATGGCATTTCGGACAGACGAGATCTATTCGCACACACCGAGGCATGTCTTGGATATATATAAGTTTATACAAGCTCATATATATCATTTGATAGGAGTTTATATAAGCCTTTGGTTTAAGTCTTCGTTTGAATTCAAAGCAAACCGTCAAGATTCAATAGATAAAGATACTTTTACGAGCCATATTAACTTCCTTTTCCTTCATCTAACGCTTTATTGATGAACTATCCCTTAGCTAACAAGTCATCATAATTCTCTTTTTTGATAATCTCCTCAATAATATTAATATGCCTTCCTTCCCATTCTACCAGCTGTTTTAGGGTATTTTTCATCTTGTTTACCTTATCCTCACCCATCTTTTCTACGACATCAGAGAAATCAAGATTTAACAGATGCAAATAATACTTCTGACTTCCAACTTCCCACCTCAATACCTCATCAAGGAACTTGCTCGCATCTTCCTCTTCTCGTAGATCGTATCTTTTGATGTTCACCGTTAAGGGCGAATTCCCTAAAATTCTCAATGTCATAACCCATCAAATCAATAATTTCTTCAATCACAAATCTATGTACTTCAGAACCGTACATTACTACAAATAATGAGACCCAAACTTCATCGTCAGTTGTATATAGGAGGCATTCTGCCAACGCTTCACTTACAGCAAACTCTCCTGAAATACGCTTTGCCAAGCATAGATGCTAAAACCCTAAAATCCACTTTTATTTTTTGTATATAAGTAAAACACCATTTTAGATTAATATGTCTTTCTAAGAGGTAAATTCCACCGGTACTAGGCTTTTGAGTTAAAAAATAATCCGATTTTTGGTTGCAATTCAAATCCAACGATAAAATATATAAAACAATTGCAGAATCGCCTTCTCATGAGAAAATACAAGGCTGCTATCCTCGGAGCAACAGGGATGGTCGGGCAAAAGTTTATCCAAATGCTTAGTCAGCACGAGTGGTTCAAAATAACATCTCTTGCAGCATCGGAAAGAAGGATTGGAAAGTTTTATGGAGATGAGGTTGACTGGAAGGTTTCTGCAAATATCCCGGAAGAGGTTAAAGACATAGAAATGCTTCCGATGGATCCAAAAGCAATCGATGCAGATATCGTTTTTTCTGCCCTTCCCAGCGACACAGCAAGAAAAGTTGAGGGTGAATTCGCTTCCCATGGCTTTGTCGTTGCATCCAATGCCTCAGCTTACAGGATGGAGGAGGATGTACCTCTAGTGATTCCTGAAGTCAATCCTGAGCATTTAGCCTTAATAGAAATCCAAAAAAAGAATAGAGGTTGGGATGGATTTATCGTCACGAATCCCAACTGCACAGCAATCATGCTTGTTATAAGCCTTAAACCCCTAATGGACCTCGGATTAAAGAATGTAAAAGTTGCCACTATGCAAGCTTTGAGTGGAGCAGGTTATCCAGGAGTTCCATCCCTCGCCATCACCGATAACATCATACCTTTTATAAAAGGTGAAGAGGACAAGGTAGAAAATGAGCCTTTAAAACTTTTAGGGAAATTCAACGGAGAAAAGATAGAATTTGCCCCGATAAGCGTTTCCGCATCATGTCACAGAGTTCCCGTTATCGATGGTCACACCGAGGCTGTCTGGGCAGGATTTGATAAAGATGTAAGTGTTGAGGAGGTTATAGAGGCCTTTAACTCTTTAAGACCTTTAGATCTTCCAACATCTCCAGAAAAAGTCATAATCGTAAGAAAAGAGCCCGATAGGCCGCAACCAAGATTTGACAGAGACGAAGGGAATGGAATGAGCGTTTCAGTTGGCAGAATAAGGAAAGATAGCAGCTCAACGATCAAGTATATAGTCATGGGGCACAATACTGTGAGAGGAGCAGCAGGAGCCAGCATACTGAATGCAGAACTTATGATCAAAGAAAAATTAATATAACATAAAGTACGCCTCCATTTCACTAAAAAACAAGGAGGGATAAAGATGGCCGAGAACGCAGTGTTTGTTGGAAATAAGCCCGTTATGAACTATGTTCTGGCAGTATTGACGCAGTTTAACAGCGGAATAAACGAAGTTTCCGTAAAAGCGAGAGGTAGGGCGATAAGTAGGGCAGTCGACGTAGCAGAGATTGTCAGGAAAAGATTTCTGCCAGATGTAGAAGTTAAGGATATTCAAATCTCCACGGAGAAAGTGGAGAGTGAGCAGGGAGAGGCTAACGTATCGGCAATAGAAATAACCCTTGCAAAGAAGTAAAAGCAAAATAAGAAGGAATCCCTGACTTTATTTTTAAATTTAGTGTTGTTTTAGTTTTTCAATTCGGATTTTGTTATCTTTATAAAAACTTTCTTATATATCAGAATATCACAAAATTTTTTAATTTTACTACCAGTGTAGTTTCGATGATAGAAGGTTTACCTACTCTTGACGATATTCATTTTTCAGGTAAAAACATCATCCTTCGGATTGACATCAATGCTCCGATTGTAAACTCGACAATTTTAGATACTACTCGATTTGAGAGCCACATACCCACGCTGGAAGAGCTCGACGGTTGCAAGGTTGTAATTCTCGCTCACCAAAGCAGAGCCGGGAAAAAGGATTTTACAACGCTAGAAGCCCATGCCAAAACACTCTCTAAGCTTTTGGGTAGAGAAGTAGAATACATCGATGAGGTTTTTGGAAATTGTGCAATTAATAGGATCAAAGAAAAGAAAAGGGGTTATATTTTACTTGAGAATATTAGATTCTATGCTGAAGAGACACTTAAAAGAAGCCCCGAAGAACATTCGAACTCACTGATCGTGCAGAGATTAGCTCCTCTTTTCGATCTTTACGTTAATGATGCATTTTCTGCTTCCCATCGAGCTCAGGCTTCTCTTGTAGGATTTCCTCCTGTTCTACCTTCTATAGTTGGGAGACTCGTCGAGAAAGAAATCAAAGCCCTTTCAACCGCTCTCAAAAGCAATGATAGCAAAATATTCATTCTTGGGGGGGCCAAAATCTCCGATTCGGTAAAGGTTATGAAAAACGTTTTAACAAGGAATATCGCCGAAAAAGTTGCCATAACAGGCGTTGTAGCAAACTACTTCCTGATGCTTACCGGTAAAAAACTTGGAGAGACTAATGAAAAGGTTGTCGAGGAGAACAAGGAAGGAATTGATGACGAAGAAATGAAAGAATTCCTCAAAAAGTACAGTAAAAAAATAATCCTGCCAGTCGATCTTGGAGTTGAGATAGAAGGAAAAAGAGAAGATGTGGATATCAACGAATTCGACGGAGATGGGAGGATAATGGATGTCGGAGTTAACACAATATCCATTCTAGCTGAAGAAATCCCAAAGTACGGTGTGGCTGTCATAAACGGTCCTGCGGGTGTTTTTGAGGATGAAAGATTCTCCCTTGGAACCTTTGAGATTCTGAAATCCGTTGCTGAGGCTGAGTTCTCGGTGGTTGGAGGGGGGCATATATCTACCGCTGCAAGAATGATAGGAATCGACAAAGAGATGGATCACGTTTCAACAGGTGGGGGGGCGAGTATAAGGTTTTTAAGTGGTGAAAAACTCCCTGCTCTTGAGGTTATAAAAGAATATTGGGAAAAAAAGTGGTCCAGGGAAATTAAATTAGGAACTTAAAGAACTCAGGAGCCCGAGGATTGAATCTATTTAAATTCAAACTCAAAATCTTTTTATCCTTTGTTCTCTCCAGCGATTCCCTCCCATCGATGGTATTCGACGTTAAAACCCAAGATATCCAGAACCCTTAAAACGGTATGATCTACAATATCGTCAATTGTTTTTGGTTTCGTGTAGAAAGCGGGAATGGGTGGCATCACTATTGCTCCGATTCTGGAAAGTCTCAGCAGGGTTGTAAGATGTCCTTCATGGAGTGGAGTTTCCCTCACCAGCAGAATGAGCTTTCTCCTTTCTTTCAAAGTTACATCCGCTGCCCTTGCGATAAGGTTGTCTGCAATTCCGTAGGCTATGGAAGAGGCTGTGTTGATTGTGCAAGGAGCGATAACCATCCCATCATGCTTGAAGCTCCCGCTGGCTATCGCTGATCCTGTATCTGAAGGGGAATAAAAGAAATCGGCAAGGTTCCTGAGGTATTCTTCAGTTTTATCAGTCTCAACTTTCATGGTGAGAAGAGCAGGTTTTGAGACAATAAGATGGACTTCAGATTCAAGGTCTTTAAGCATCTCAAGGAGTCTGATCCCATATACTTGACCGCTTGCCCCTGTCATTGCAAGGATGATTTTTTTCATATCATTGTTTTTATGGATTAAAATATTTAAATTTACTTAACTGTTAGAGTCCTAGTTCCTAGTTGAAGTGGCGAAAGGATTCCTTAGTCTTCATGCAAAAATAAAGCACAATAATTCCCCATTAAAGATTAAACAATCGAGATCGAATACTTTTTAATTTCAGTGCTTAAAATCTCCCTTACGTAAAAAATTATTTAATGTCCTATAAGAATGATTGTCAATTGAGAGCGACATTATGGCTGGGAAGTGCTGAAGAAGATATCTACGATGCAAAGAATTCTATCGCTTCTCTAATCACCTCAGCCTTTGAAGCTTTCAATTTTTTAGAATTGATAATCTTTACCAGTAGTGTCAACAGCTACTCCCTTCCCTTCAAAATCGTACTGAAAAGCTCAAAAAACTTAAAACAAAAATAAAGGAAAAAATAAGATTTGTTCTTTAACGCTTCGCGTTTATCGTCTTCTCAACAGATATGCTACTGCTAGCAGCCCTGCAACTGCGAAGATTGCCTCAAAGCCTGGCTGTGGCTTGGGTGTTGGTGTGGGTGTTGGCTTGGGTGTTGGGGTTGGTGTTGGGGTTGGTGTGGGTGTTGGCTTGGGTGTTGGGGTTGGTGTGGGTGTTGGGGTTGGTGTGGGTGTTGGGGTTGGTGTGGGTGTTGGGGTTGGTGTGGGTGTTGGGGTTGGTGTTGCTGGGATTTCCTTCACAATCGTGAAGACTGCTGTTGCTAATGCGTCATCTGCAATTGGATCACCAGCAAGCCATGGCTCATCTGGTGATTTCTTGATGTTTGCACCTTCTGTAAGTGGATAATTCGTGTTTTGTGTTGTTCTAGCATCATCTCTGACGTAAACTACATAGTCCGCCTCTGCAAATGAATATGTCTGCAACTCATAAGTCGCTGTTCCACTCTCATCTGGAACGAGCGCTATTGGTCCAACTTTCTTGTTAGGACCTTCAATGTAGAGCCAGATGTGACCTCCTATTGATGGGTAGTCTGCACTCCTTGTAGTTTTAACTGTTATTGTGATTGGATCGCCCTGTTTGACCATAGAAGGCATGCTAACTGAGATTGTAGGTCTTGTCAGCTCAATCGCCAATGAATCTGAGGCAACCTTGACTTCATTCCCTGCTGTTCCGTATTTAACTGTAACCGTTAAAGTATACAGCCCTGGAGTCGGATATCCGGTACCAGTAATATCATCTTTTGTATCAAAGGAGATCTTGAATTCGCCTGCAGATTTGTCAGTCCACGCAAATACCTTTGACGTGTCGAATGTTTTCTTGATGTTCATACCTTCGAGTCCCACGGAAACTTTAACCAAGTCTTTGTCAACCGCATTTGTTGTACCTTCTACTGTCACCTTATTACCAAGCACAACCGACGTGGGAGCACTTGTTATTGTGACTACGGGGTCAATAACGTTTACTGATAGCAAGACCTGTGGATCCTCGTAGGTATTAATAACGTTCTTGTTAACGGCAGCATATATCGATATCAGGTATGATCCTGCACTTGCATCGTCGCTGACGCTGATGCTAAGTGGGAATTCAGGACTTTCTACAACAACACCACTAGTAGCGGTTACATTGATCTCTCCATCAACTGGTGTAGGTTCAGCCTGGAAAGCACTTCCACTATAGCTGAACAAACCTGCACCACTCGAGTCGGTATAGAGGACAATATATGGTGCATCCGTTGAGCCATTTAGCTTGAGCGTTCCACCTCTTAGAACGGTCGGGTTATCGAAGTATAAGTTAAGTGCTTGTCTTATAATTTTGACTTTCACTTCATTACTCTCAACACTTGTTCCTCCTACTGTCGCAGTTGCTTTTATTGTAAGTGTCGTGAAGTTTGCATCATCCTTTACTGTGAAGTCGTAGCTGAACACTCCAGCTGCATCCGTGTATGTAACATAGGGTCCCGCAGTTGCAAGCTCTTCATCTCCATCCACCGAGATTGTAACTTTGGTGTTGGTCGGAAGGGTTGATTCACCTGAGATCGTGAAGCTTCCTCCTCTTACAACTGAGAGTTTATCCGAAGAGATCGTAATCTCAGGTTTGAGTATTGTTGCTTTGACTTCGGCTTTTGCAGTTATGTTGGTATCAATGGTTACGGTTGCCCTTATCACAACATCCATGCCAGCGTTTGCTGTTCCGACATCCCAGTACCATTTCCATGTACCATCGGATGAAACCTGAATTCCACTCTGAGAAGCGATCACATTGGTCTCGTTTCCATCCTCATAGATCTTCACAGAGATCACGTTTGTCAGTCCTGCATCTGCCCCGCTTCCAGAAGCTGCAACATTGGTTGAACCAGAGATTGTAACAACCGAGCCTGGTTTAACCTCAGTAGGTGCAGAGACAGTAATCTCAGGATCAATTACATTGAATGGGTAAACCACAGTCGTGTTAACGGAATCCCATACCATTATTTTGAGTGCATACTTTCCAGATGTGGTGAGCTGTACTGAGATGGTTGCACTTCCAGTGTTGGAGAATCCAGTCTTTGTCACGTTAGGTCCAGCAATTGCCCATGCAAATGCTGTTGATGGGTAAGTCGTCACACTCGCCGTGAAATTGTCTCCAGTCACAACATCATAATCGCTAATGCTAACGTCAACCTCTGTTCCCCCAGTTACAGTAGATGTTACCTTTATTACTCCACTGAACAAGTCTGCGGGAAGTCCAGAATCTGTACTATTATAGATCGCTTTTCCATCTTCATCTAAAATTGTTAGATAATATTCTCCCGGATATAATAGCCCTGTTGTGTCTACAGTCAGAGTTTGCTCAGCAACATTGCTTGGCAGCACAAATACTTTTTCAGTATCATCAGTTGCATTATTTACTATCTTGAGTGCTCCTGAACCCGAATATACGACATTTATTGTGAACGTCTCTCCATAGGTCAAGCTGCTATCTGAGACGCCCACTTGGAAAAGCGTTAGAGCGCTTGCCATCCCAGTCGCTGCGATCAATAGTACTAGTAATGCTGCAATCCCTATTTTCACATTTACCCTACTCATATTTTCTCTACCTCCTTACATAAATCTCCTTAGTTGTGTTCTCGCTTATACCTACCACTATATAAACTCTACTTTTGAGTGACGACGAAGGCAGATTCGACGATCAGCGAAAAGGCATATTTTTGCCTTTCGCTAACAATCAAATCCCATCCGCCCTCTGCCGTCACCGCTCATTCTTTATAAAACTTAACCATATTTAAATTTTTTGCTATTTTTACTAATCAAATTTGTGTGAGGAGATGACGGACTTTATAGAAGCATCTCAGAGATGTATGAGATGATAGGCGTTCAATATGAGCATTGTAAAAATAACGACGATCTGAAAGGATTATCAACGTGATTTTCATCATTTTATCGTAATGAGGTACAAAGAATAGCAAGATGTATAAATGACAGAGAATAAATTAAAAGAGTCTCATCCGAAGGTACACAATATTCGAGGGAAAAAGATAAACAAAACAAAGAATCGGATTGGTAAAAAGATGAAATTTTAAAATATTTTTTAAAATAAATTTGCTAAAATCTATGGAAACTAAGTATGGACAGATAGTGAAAAGGAAATAATTTATTTTTCTTTATCTTTAAAAAACTCCTCAAACTTTTTCTTTAAACCATAAGTTATCTTCTCTTGCCTCTTTAAAACGTCTAAAACCTTTCAGAATTAAACTGCCAAATAACCCAGTGCAGCATAAATTTTATTCTAAAAAAACACCGGTAACAAAAGCTCTCTCAACATTATCGCAGTTTACAGTTAGAGCTCTTGAATGTTTGTATCTCTTCCAAATGTGGTTTCCTTTATGCCTTCACATGATGCAAGCATTCTGATTCACATTCAAAATCACCAAAAACTCCTAATGAGGACAAGCTCCAGTTATCAATCGAGCTGGTAACTCCATCGATGTTTTCCAGTCCAGATAAAACCTTTGCAGAGTTTATAAGAAGGAGAGCTAAGAATGGAAGCATGATCGCCAAAATCACTACTAAGCAGAGAATAATTTGATTTAAAAAATGAGATATCAACGGACTCTTCCGCTCCTGCCATTTGAAAATTAGTTAAAATCTTATTACAAAAAGTTATTGATTCAAACTTATGGAAATTTATGAAATTATCAGATAATATTTTTAGCCCGTATTCCTAGTCAAACTTAAGTGAAAAACCTTTATATATACTCCTGAAAAAATAAGATTAAATGCCAAAAAAAGTCGTGCTTGCGATAGACAGGGATAACGATCTCGGGAGAAAAGCAGAAATTGAAGGTGTTGTTGTAGGCAGAAAAGAGAATCTAAACGCTGCCATAAAACTTGCTGAGGTGGATCCAGAGGATTCAGATATTAACACCATATTCGCCGCTATAAAGATCTACGATGAACTCATAAAAGGGGGAGAAGATGCTGAAATCGCGACGGTAACGGGAGACGAAAAGGTTGGAATTTCCTCAGATGCGAAAATTGCGGAGCAGCTGGATTTTATAAAGAGGAAGATAAACCCTTCAAGCGTAATAGTCGTCTCAGATGGATCAGAGGATGAATTTGTTTTGCCGATAATCAGCTCAAGATTTAAAATCGATTCGGTCAGAAGGATAGTTGTAAAGCAGAGCAAAACGATTGAGGGGACATACTACCTTCTGAGGAAGATGCTAAGCGACCCAAAAATTGCAAAAACGTTTTTCGTTCCGATTGGAATCATTTTGATAATCTACTCCATCTTTGTTTTCGCAAACTATCCCCAATATGCTGTCGGAACTATCATCTTGCTCATAGGTATTTATCTGATCCTGAGAGCTTACGATTTGGATACGGGCATAGAGACATTCTTCTACAACACTAAAACCGCACTGCTTGAGGGGAGAATATCTTTTGTCACATATATAATAGCAGCCATTCTTATCATCATAGGATTCATAGAGGGATTCTATACTCTCTGGAGGTTCAGCAATCAGCCTGTCTCTCCTGGAGTGATTACCCTGGCAACATCTTTTATCTACGGAGCGATCTGGTATTACACAGCTTCAGGAATCTTTATTGCTACTGGAAAATTACTTGATGCAATAATCGAGCATAAAAGCTTCACAAAATACATCTCCATGTCATTTCTCCTGATTTCCGCAGGTTTGGCTTTATGGGGTGGAAGCTTGTACATCCTTTCAAACTACCAACCATTTCAGATGGAGGAGGGAGATGCAATAAGATATTTTGCCCTCTCAATATTTGGATCTGTCTTTATAGCAATCGTTGGAATTCTCCCGATGAGGGGTAAAGAGTCCAGAGCCGTCCAAGAACTTAGAGACTAGCTTTTGAAGTAAAACTCTCTATAACTCCAGTTGGTTTTTAGGATTTTAATTTATTTTCATTTTAATTTTAAGATTTTAATCAAAAACAACTCAACTTAGTAAAATATAACTCAACACTTTCACACCACAGACAAAGGTGATATCTTTCAAAATCCATCTAAACCTATGCACATCGATGTCCTGTCGGTGACGATCAGAGCCGGTCTGAATGCAATAAGGGGGCCCGTAGACGTAGCAGTAATGGCCGTGAAGAATTATGTAGACAACCATCCATTCTCTATGCTCTACATCTGTGGAAATCAATCGAGAGTATTGGATCATTTGAGAGGAGACTTCGATGTGAGGAGGGCTTTCACGGTATATCAGCTCTTCAGCATCTTGGAGGATGTATATCAAGATGTCGTGTTCATAGAGCATGATCCTTTACTGTTTGAGGATGTTGGTAGAGACGGAAACTACAGCTTGGTTGAAATTCTATCTTTAGCAATGAAAGACGTTGCAAGGAGGAGGTTGGTACTTTACTTTTCAACTACACAAGATGTGTTCTTCGATGTTATAGTCAAAAACTCAGATAGAGTTTTGTTTTTCGAAAAAGAACCTGGAGGATATTTTATAGCAGAGTCAGAAAGTTACAGGGGCTGTAGAAGGTTTCACCATCGCTTTCTGCCAAAAGGTCAAACGACTCTTAAGGCATTCTAGGAGGTGAAGGATGAGAAGGAGCCTATCAAGTATTAGACAAGAAGTTAAGGCAATAGCAAAGAGATATAACAAAATAAAAAGGGATCTGAAGATGGAAAAGCAAACTTATGCTCAAGAAGATCGAGAAAAGTTAAAAAGGCCAGAACGATTGGAGTGAGCTTGGAAAGAAATAACTCTTTGAAATCATTTGGAGGGTTTTAGGTTAAACCTAAGTTTCACGCTCACTTTTAGTTTGTCCAGTTTAGTTCTCCATCATCCAAGGTTGGATTTCTGAGGGTTTGTCTATGTCCATTATTTAAATTAAACAGTAATAAAAGTAATAAAAAACAAAAAAGGCAAAACAAACACCCAAAACCTAACCCAATTTACAATCAAATTACAAAGGTCAAATTTAAAAATCCTGTCATATAATTGAATCGATAAAACCGAGGTAAGAAGAGTAACCTGAGTGAAGGACTAGAATAATAGATTGGAAATATAACAATAGCTACAAACTAAAAAATAACCCAACTAAACTATCCCATATCAATCCATATTTCTACCAAAATTTTGAGCTAAATTCGAAAAATTTGAAAGAAAAGTGATATTATGAAGGCAGTTATCCTGGCTGCCGGATTCGGGACGAGGATGAGTGCACAGACTCCCAAGTCCCTCGTCAAGGTTGCCGGGAGAGAGATAATCTATAGAACGATGAAGATTCTTTCAGACTATGTAGATGAATTTATCGTTGTCGTTGGGAAAAATGGGAAAAAAATTGATAACTTCCTGAAAGACAAGGATTTTAATTACAGAATCATCAGAAATCCAAACCCCGAAAGGGGAAACGGTTACTCTTTTTACCTTACAAAGGATGTTTCCGGTGATAGATTCATCCTTGTAATGGGAGATCACATTTACGAAGAAGAGTTCATAAAAAGGGCTGTAAAGGGAGAAGGACTAATAGGTGACAGAAATCCAGCTTACGTTGATCTTGAAGAATCAACAAAGGTCAGATGCAAGGATGGCAGAATAGAAGATATCGGGAAAAAACTTGAGGAATTCGATTTCGTCGACACAGGATTTTTCATCCTTTCAAAAGATATTTACGAACATGCAGAATCGATTGTGAGGGAAAAGGAAGTTGTAGAACTTAGCGAGATAGTAAAAAAGGCGAAGATCCCAGTCACAGAACTCTCAGGATACTTCTGGATGGATGTTGATACAATCGATGATCTAAAAAAGGCAAGAAAATTCATTGTAAGAAGCTCAGTAAAAGGATTTGGTGATGGTTTTGTCGCAAAACATTTCAACCGGAGAATTTCACTCCGCTTGAGTGAACTGCTCGTTGACCATCTAACCCCAAATCAAATGACCGTGATATCCTTCTTATCAGGAATCCTTTCATCTCTCACTCTATTTTTCAGCATACCACTTGCCGGAATCGCCTATCAGCTCAGCTCTATCATCGATGGATGTGACGGGGAGATAGCCAGGGCAAGTTTAAGGAAAAGCAAGTTAGGAGAATACGCGGACTCCATGCTCGACAGATACGTGGATTTCATTTTTCTCGTTGTCTTAGGTTACGTATCTAACCTCAGCATTTACTTCTGGATGATTTTGGTTTTTGCAATTTTTGGCTCTGTCATGATAAGTTACTCAACGGAGAAGTACAAAGCAGCGTTCTCTGAAAGTGCTTACGGTGCAATTCCATCGCTGAAATACCTGATTGGAAAGAGAGACGAGAGGATCTTCGTAATAATGATCTTCTGCCTTGCCAGTCTAATTGAATCCCTCATCCTGATTCTCGCAATCTGGACGAATATTAGAGTTCTCGCAATACTATTAATTGTATACAAAAATAAAAAGGGGATTTAATTTTTTAATTTTCACGAGATCGGGTTTTTGAAAGAGAGTTATAAGATTAAAAGTTATATATTTTATAAAAGTATAAGTAATTAAATATCCTAGAAAAACATCGTGGCGTCTGCTTCCAAAACAAGGCTATTCAAAGTTGCAGCCCCGACAACTTTCACACCATCAACTATATCTCCCCGATCTATACCCAGAAGCTCAGCACTTCTATCACATACCATCATTTCAACACCACTACTCAAAGCCTGATCCATTATTTCCTTCAAGCTCGGAAAGCTCCCCAGTTTGATTTTCTCAGCCTCACCTTTCTTTACAACCGTAACACCTTTCACAACAAAGTAGATTACAGCCTCAATATCCATGGCTTTCGCCGTCATTGCCAGAACAAAAGGAGCATAGAGTCTTTCTGGTGTGTCGATTCCGCTGGTCTGAACATAAACGATTTTTTCCTCCTTATCCATGATAGGAGTTGTTGCCATTATTTATAAAACTTCTTATTTTTGATTTGCTTTATTATTTTTGATTATCCATAACCAAAATTAATATATCTTATGTGCTGTAAATCTCTTTATGTACATTCATAGTGAGATGCTTTTGCCAGATTACATTGCTCTCGCCATGCTTATAACAACATTTCTGTTTATTATTTTCATTTTACTTTACGGAATTTTTGATGTTCTAGGATTACGATTAAGGATTAGAGTGGAGGGCGTTAAGTTAACAATGAAGCTTAAAGTTCCTTGCCCAAAATCAATTTAGAACCTTATATTTTTGTTTAGTCTTTAAAGATTATACCAACTCATGACAAGTTTTTTACTCAAAACCTCAACCCCAAAAATTTGTTTTTCCTAGCCAATCAATGGCTCTTGAAAATCACCTATAAAAAACTTCAGCATGTCCTGAATTTTCAGCAATAGCTCAAAAATAAACCAAAAATCAAAACAAATTATGTTTCCTAATTGCTAAACATCCAATTCCAGTTTTCTTTGCCCTCTCATGAGGACAAGATTAGAGACCCTCACACCCACCAGTCTAATTTTCAAATCTCTAAGATGGTTTACAAGCAGCTCTTTTGCAGTCTTTTTTAAATGCTCAAGCTGTCTCGTTCTGAAAGGCAAAGTTTTGGAGTAAACATGGGTCTCAAAATTTTCATACCTGATTTTTAATGTCACTGTTTTGAAACTTAGATCCTTTTTCAAGATATCTTTATGAACACATTCAGATAGTATATCTAAGATTCTTATAACGAAATCGAGATCGTTTGTATCCTCATCAAATGTAAGCTCCCTTCCAATGGATTTCCTATCCTCCCTCTCCCTAACTTCACTCTCATCTATCCCCTGGGCCATCAGATAGAGCTTTACACCCATAACTCCAAAAATATCTGCAAGCTTTGAGGGGTCGTAGGATGCAAGATCGCCTATGGTTTTTATCCCCATCTCTTTTAGCTTAATTTCTGTCTTTCTGCCAACACCTATCAGTCTCCTCACCGAGAGAGGTGCAAGAAAAGCTTTTGCCTCATTTTCCTTAACCACAGTCAATCCATCTGGCTTCTTGAGGCTACTTGCTATCTTAGCGACCAGTTTGTTTGGGCCGATGCCTATAGAGCAGGTAAGTTTCTCCTTCTCAAAAATCTCCTTTTTTACTTCTTTTGCAAGTGATTCAGCCCCCTTATAATTTCCTACCCTTGATGAAACGTCCAAGAAAGCCTCATCCAGTCCCCATCGCTCCAGTTTGTCAGCATACTTTTGCAGTATTTCCATTATTTCTCCAGAAACCTTTTTGTAAAGCTCGTAATTGACAGGTAAAAATACTGCATCGGGACAGAGCTTATAAGCCCTTAAAATTGGCATCCCTGATTTTATACCAAACTTCCTTGCCTCATAATTGCACGTGCTCACAACTCCCCTACCTTTCTTTGGGTCCGCCCCAACCACAACGGGTTTGCCCTTTATCTCAGGCCTTTCTCTTTCCTCAATCGCGGTGAAGAAATGATCCATGTCAACGTGAATTATTATCCTTCCCATAATTGAAACTTGTTTTCATGATTTTAGTTTATCGTTTTAACAGAGTTGTTTATTTTGGAGGATGAAGAAGATGAATAAATTAAAAAATCCGTTTATTGTGATTGGTTTTTTGATATGTTTCATATATTTACTACACCTGGGTCTAACAACTTCAATAATCCTAGTGTTATGCTTTAAATTATGCCTCAAAACAGTATTCAAAAATTAACTAACATCATCATGAAATATAGCTCACCATCATCATTAATATTCAGCAAATCTTAAGATTTTAAAGCCTTTATTATTCCTGATGTCTCTATCCTCTGAACTGAAAGCAATACGTCCAGGAGATCATCTCTGCCTGATTTATGACGATGATGAGGAAAGACTCAAGATACTCATCCTCTATATACTGGAAGGTTTGAGGAAAAGAGAGAAGGTTTTCGTTCTGAATGAGAATGAAGAGGAAATTAAAGAAATCCTAAAAGAACTGGCAGATTTGGAAAATGTTTCTAACAAACATCTTATTTTTCTGAACCCAGAGAGATTCTATTTGAGGAGAGGATTTAATTCTGATATTTTGCTCGAAGAACTATGTGAGATCGAAGATAAGGCATACATCGATGGATTTAAAGGGATAAGGGTTGCGAGAAATACGGGCTTGCTTAGCTTTAATGATGAAAGAATTCTTAAATATGAGGCAAAAGTGAATAGTCTGCTGGAAAAAACAACGATGTTATGCCTTTACGATGCCAGAAGGTTCGATAGCAATTTCCTGAAAAAGGTAGTTCGCCTACATCCAAAGATTATTTGGAAAGGAAAGGTTCTTGACAATTTTAAATTCGATGTTGAAGGAGAAGAGGACTACTTCTTACTTATGAAAAAGATATCAGAAATGGGAGAACTCAAAAAAGAGTTTCAGAGACTGAAGGAACAATCTAGAATTCTATTTGAAGGAAGTGACGGGATATTCATTCTTAGAGGAGATACATTTGTCTCATGCAATTCTAAGGCCCTTGAACTCCTTGGTGTAAACAAGCACGAGCTAATCGGCAAAAAACCATGGGATTTTTCTCCAATAAGGCAACCTGACGGGAAAAATTCAAGGAAAAAAGCCCTTAAAAAGATTAATTCAGCTCTTAGCGGAAAACCTCAGGTTTTTGAATGGCAGATTTTAAGGGATGGAGAAGTAGTTGATTTGGAAATAAGCCTTTCGAGGTTCATGATAGATGACAAATACCACTTGATGATGATAGCGAGGGATATAACAGAAAGAAAGAAAATGGAGGAAAAACTGAAAGAGAGCGAGAAGAAGTACAGACAACTCTGGGAGAATGCTGGAGAC
>MTMO01000050.1 GCA_002011235.1 Archaeoglobus sp. JdFR-27
GCACCAACAACCTCATCTCCAGCCTTCTTGAGGTTTGGAATCGGTTCTCCGGTGATCATGGATTCGTCAACATAACTCTCACCTTCGATCACAACTCCATCGACAGGGATCTTCTCACCCGGTTTTACGATTACAACATCTCCAACCCTGACATCCTCCACAGACACCTCTACTTCTTTTCCATCCCTGACTACAACTGCCGTCTTAGCTTGCAAACCTATAAGCTTCTTTATAGCTTCGCTCGTTCTTCCTTTCGCTATTGCCTCTAATGTCCTCCCAAGCAGGAGGAAGGCAAGAAGCAGGACAGCGGTCTCATAAAATAGATAATCCTCTGGTAAAAATCCGAGAGTTGAGAAAATACTGGCAATGTATGCAGAACCAACGCCCATAGAGTACATAACATCCATGTTCAGTATCCTATGGCTTAAAGCTCTGGCAGCTGCTGCAAACATGCTTCTGCCTGAATAGAACATCACAGGGGTTGCAATAGCGAACTGTATCAGACCCATGTATGGGATTTCATCCAGTCCTATGTATTTTCCATACTGTAAAAAGAGCAAAATACCGCCGGAAAGAGCAGCAAATGTAAGCTTCCTCTTCATTTCTTTGATTTGATCCTCCTTAGCTTCCTCCTCTACTAATTCTTCCCCTTCAACCCCAATAAATCTGTATCCGGAGTCCTCAATAGCCTTTCTTATATTTTCTATGCCTGTAATGGCTGGATCAAAAGTTATTCGGGCAGTCTCGGTAGAAAGATTAACACTTACATTTTTAACTCCTGGCAATCTTTTGACAGCAGTTTCTATGGTATTGACACATGAGGCACAGCTCATTCCGCCAATCCTTATATTCACTGTTCTTTCTTGCTTTTCAACCTTGTAACCACTGCTCTCGATTATTTCAGAGATCTCATGGAGGTTTGTTTTATCCGGATCGTACCTTATTCTAACACTTCCAGTCGCTAGATTAACAGACGCTTCCTCTACCCCTTCCAGCTTGGATAGGGCATGCTCAATGGTTTTAACACACATCGCACATCTGATGCCGCTAACCTTCAATGTTTTTTCCATCAATTTAATTTCACATTGAAAAGAGATAAGGTTAATTTTTAACAACCTGTTAAATTCACAGGTAAATACTTTATAGAATGTTAACATCCTTTACCCATGGAACTTGATGAATACGACATCAAAATAATCAACCTACTGAGAGAGAACTCGAGACTAACATTTTCAGAGCTCTCAAAGCTTCTGAATTTAAGCAGACAAACTGTAAAGACAAGAATCGAAAAGCTGGAAAGAGCAGGAATTATAAAAAAATACACGATCAAGCTCTCTCCTGAATTTGAGAGTAAAGGATCGACGATAATGATCGTCTCAGCAGAAAATCCTGAAAGGATTAAGGAGATCGAAGAAGTTACAGAGATAAACCGAATTGCGGGGAAAAAATTCCTCATCAGGCTGAGAGTAGATGATCTGAAAAGGCTTGCGAGCATTTCTGAGCTCGACTTCCTTGATGTGCATGAGATAATACCGGTTCTAGAAACGGAATATATAGAAAGGCCATTGAGCGTTGATGTGCCATTCAAATGCGACTATTGCGGGAAGGAGATCCGGGACAGACCTGTAATCTACAGACACAGAAACAGGGTTTACGTCCTTTGCTGCGAGACATGTTTGAGAGAATTTAAATCAATTAAGGATTGATAGTTAGTTCAGAGTAGGGTCAGACGACTGACGACTGCACCAAAAATACTTACTTCAATATCTCCCCTACATCCTCATAACCCTGTCTTTGTCCAGTGCCTGCAAGCTTCTCCAGCTTTTCCGGTTTTAAAAGAAGATCCACAGCATTTCTCACATGCTCTCTCACTCTGTTTTCCGCGATCCTAAGAAGTTCAGCCTCATTCTCAGCTTCGTCCTCATGAATCGTTACATCGATGACGTGCTTTCCCGTTAGGATCTGCACGAGCTGAATTCCGACTCCCAAAATAATATAACTGAGCTTATCCGTTTCTGTTTTTCCAACCCATCCACAGGTAATTACAATATCACAATCCCTTTCTTCAATCAGTTTTTTGGCAGCTATCGGCAAATCCTTGATCCCTGGGACCGTGTACCTAACATAGGGGAGTGAGCATATAGACTTGAGCTCATCTATGGCAATTTTCCCCATATTCACCCTTGAAAAGGTCGTGTCAGCGATTCCTACCCTCATCAGATCACCTTAGATACCTTTAGAGATCTTTCAAAACGTTCATCGCAACGTTCAAAGCTGGCATTGCCGCACCTTTTCTCGTCAGAATATCCTCGATCGCTGCAAGCGTAGAAAGTATTTCTCTTTTCCCTATATTTCCCATCGTTCCGATACGAAATATTCTGCCTTTCAAGTGCTCCTGCCCTCCTGAAATCGTTACTCCATACTCTCTCTTCAGAGTTCCTCTAAGTTCGCTGTCTGTAATCTCAGGAGGCATTTTAATTGCCGTTACCGTGTTGGAATATCTGCTGTATTCATTCAGCTCCGGAAAGAGCTCAAGTCCAGCGTTAATGGCCCACTCTCTAACAGCCTTCGAAAAGGTTCTGTGCCTTTCTATCCTTTTCTCAAGCCCCTCCTCCTTGATCATCTTTATGGCTTCATCTAAAGCTACAAAGAGAGGGATGGCTGGCGTATATGGCGTTTGCCAGTCCTTTAACTTCTTCTTATAGGCAGAAAGATCGAGATAAAACGGAGCTTTTTTATTGTAAAATTCCCATGCTCTCTCCCTAACAGCTACGGCCGCTAAACCCGGAGGGATGCCCAAACACTTCTGAGAGCCAACTATAGCGACATCAATCCCCCATTCATCCATTTTAACCTCATCCCCACCGACGGAGGTTATACCATCCATAATCACAAGGGCCGAATGCTTCTTAGCGAGCTTGCCTATCTCCTCAGCCGGATTCAGTATTCCTGTAGAGGTTTCGTTATGGACGAAAGCAATCGCTTCGCTCCCCTCTTCCAGCGATTTCTCAACTGCTTCTAACTCTATCGAGTTTCCCCATTCAAACCTCAGCTCATCAACCTCCGTATAACGGGAGGCGATTCTGCATAGCCTATCTCCAAACTTTCCGTTATCGATGCAGGTAATCTTTTTAACGGAAGAAAAAGTGGATATCGCCGCTTCTATACCAGCCGTTCCCGAGCCGGTGATTATGTAAACGTCATCTTTGGTACCAAACAGTTCTTTCAATCCTTCCGTGCACCTTTTCATTATTTCAGAGAACTCAGGGGTTCTGTGACCGATCAAAGGCTTGGCCATAGCATTCAGAATTCTGCTGTGAACCTGGACCGGCCCGGGTATCATCAAGAGTTCATCGAACTTCATGCTCTTGTAACCGAGAAGAAGTTTTAAAAAATTTTGGCTGTTTATGGCTTTTTGAGAGGGATTTAATTAACACGAATTACCTAAAATTATCGAAACAAAATTTCAACGGTTTGGCAAATCTATTTTTATTCCAGTTCTGCTTTCTACAAGAGCCTGAATTATTTTGGCAGAACTGCAGAATTCGCATGGTTCCTTTGCTTTTATCCTCACAACCTTTGAATTTAGATCCCTTTTCCTTAACTCTTCCTCAAGCCATTTCTCATCGAAATGCTGATCGTGACCGAGAACTATTATATCAGGCTTCAACTCAACGATGGGTTTGAATATGTCCTTTTCATCTCCAAGAATGGCTTTGTCAACATACTTTATGCTCTCCACGACTTTTCTCCTCTGCTCTTCAGGAATAACAGGCTTTGGCTTGTGTTTAACATTTCTTGCCCTTGCCACGATAACAACAAGCTCATCTCCAAGGGCTTTAGCCTCCTTCAGAAACCTGAGATGTCCGGGATGAATTATCTCAAATGTACCGGTTGCTACTACTCTTACCATCCATTAACCGCCAACCCTTCGACATAAAAATTCTTTGGGATTTTAGATTATGCTTAGATCTGCCTAAATTTTGCCCAAAATCTTATCGATTTCTTCTTGGTCTCAGAGACCGTTTCTTCAATTTAATTTTTGAATTAAACCTTACATAAACCTTACATAACTGGATTCCGACAAGCTTCAATCAACAACTTCAGCATCAACTGGATTGCCGTATCTATCGTAACATCTCCAGCTTTCGGTAGTGTAAGGATAGGCAACTATTATATGGTACCTTCCAAACCTCGAAAACATTTCCAGATCCGCCCGAGAAGGGACTGGATTGGGGGAAGGGTGGCTGTGGAAGGTTCCAATTACCTTCATTCCCAAAGGGAGCATCTCGGTATGGATTATTGCACTTGTCATCCCACCTTCGAAAGGAAGGACTATAAGTTCTTCAGCCACGTTTTTCTTACCTGCAAGCAGTGCAACGATTTCATGGGGATGACTTTCTTTTGAAACTGCAAGAAGCATTTCAAGGAGTGGTCTTTTAATCTTCATCCAGATAAAGTTTGGATGTTGGTATAAAAGAATGATGTTGCTGGAGATTACACAAGCAAAATGTTATCGAAACATAAGCAAAATGTTATCGAAATTGTTTGCTTTCAAGAAAATTTAACTTTAAGAGTTGGCATTATAGGGATAAGTTGAAAATGAAGTTGGGAAACAAGGTCATCAGACAAACCAGACAATAAAGAGGCTTATGAGAAAATTAAAAAATTAAAAATAGATCTTAGGAAGGTGAAAAGTTATGGTAGGGCTGCAATACAAGGTTGTAGGCAAGATTGTTGGTATAAAGGGGGAATGTCACGCCGGCCATGAAGTGGGCGAAGAAATAGACCTTACTATATTTGATGGGGAGAGAATACAAAAAGGTATAAATCTGTGTCCGTTCTTTCTGGATAAACTCTTCCCATACTTATGCGTGATACAATTTGGTGGCCAGTTCCCATGGCAAAAGGAACCGAATATATGGGTAGATTCGTGCCCCGACGATGAAAATAAAGTAACAATAAGAATCGAGCGTATTAAAATAGACAATCAGGGATAACAATTCTAAGAGGTATCTCCGATCGAAAAGGAAAGGAACATTAAGGATGATTTAAAGTGCTTTACCATAGAGCATAATGGTGGAAGTTATGGCCTAAGGGCAGCCATCCCTTTTCCATCCCCTTTCAGAATAGTAATTCCTGAGGATTTTTAAAAACTCTTCCTCTGAGATCTCCTTTCCTGTGATATAGTCCCTAATTACCTTCATACTTTTTCCTATCTTGAGGGGTTCGAAAAACTTCTTTGGGGGGAGATCAGCTGTGTAGTTATAACCTTCTTTGCAGTTTAGAGCTCTTGCAAGGCTTATTGCCTTTCTAGCTCCATTCAACAAATCCCTCTCCTCCAAATCAAATCCAGTGGATGAGTTAAAAAGATTCTTTATCAGGGTTATATCCAGACTCCTTGCTATGCTTTCCCTTCTGCAAAATCCCATAGCATTGAGCGTCCACAACCAGTTTTCCGCTGCGACTGTGTAGAGCTCGACTTTGAACCCGTTCTGAAATATCCTATCCTCATCGCCCCTAATTCTCCTTATATATTTCCTGAGGCTTTCCTCACTCCTCCCTTCCAGAGCCGTGATCGTCACCGGTCCTTCATGACCTCCTCTCAAATTGGTCAGCTGTCCAAAAGCCTCGCTTCCAAAGCTCACTCTTGGATCAAAAACCCAGTCAGCGTTCTTTATGAAATAATTCTCCTCCCTTACCCACTCTCCAAAACGCTCGATCATACCATCAATACCTTTAGCCAAGTACTCTCCAATCCCCATTTTATAAGCTATCAGATTCAGAAGGGTTTTCACCGATTTCGCATCCCTCGAGATCTCAAAACCGATTTCATCTTCAAAAATCTTCGCCTCCTCCTTGAACGTTACCAAAGTATCGAAGAGTTCTGAAAAAATCAATTCATCTATCCCGAGCCTATTTGCAATATCATGGCATTCAACTGCTTCTTCGGCAGTCTGAATTCCGCATTTTATCCCTAAAGACATTGCAAGCCCAAGATAAACGGATGCTTTTGTCGTCTTCCCATTTGGCATTCTAATTTCTGCCTTACAGGGAGAAGGACACCCATAACATCCGATGCTCTTCTCCTTAATCCTGCGAATGTATTTCTCAGCTCCGAATTCACTCAGCATTCCTGATGGAGCCTTTCTACTCCTCATCCTGTAAGTGAGATAGCCTTGTTTCGCCCAAGCGTCCCAAGCGGACATGACTCCCAGCTCAGAATAGATTTTCCTGAGTTTATCTGCCAGGATTCTCTCTCTAAGAACCTTAGCATTCTCCTGGAACTTTTCACGATCAAACAAAGTCATCTCTCTCTTGTCTCCCCTAACAACAATCGCCTTAACTTTCTTGGATCCCAAAACAGCCCCCAAACCCCCCCTACCGATATGATGGACTCCATCCACCAATGCGATAGAGATCGGAACTAAATTCTCTCCTGCCGGTCCTATTGCTAAGATTGATCCTTTCTCCTTCTTTTTAATGGTTTCAGTAACCTTCAGTATATCTTTCCCCCAGAGTCTACCAGCCTTTTTAAACTCAACGTTTTGTGGAGTTATTTTTAAAACAACAGGATCATCTGATATGCCTTTTATCAAAATAAAGTCGTATCCCGACTTTTTGATGTCATAAGCAAGCTTTCCACCTACGACTCCTGGGCCAAAAGTGGAATTCAGAGGATTTTTTGTGATGACAGTTGTTTTTGTAGCTGGTATACCTGTTGCGGCAAGCATTCCGGCACAGAAAATGACGAAATTCCTATCGCTGAAGGGATGCATTTTCTTTTTGTAAAGCTTGGTTGCGAACTCGTAACCAATACCAACAACGCCCGCGTACTTCTCATACATCCTGTCGCTCACATGAATTTCAGAGAAATCTTTTTTCGAAAGGTTGATCTCTAGGGCCAGCCCGGTGTAGGCCATGCAATGATTTTGTTTCAGGGATTTAAAACCTTATTTGATTTGGTGATGAGCGCTACCAATGAAGCCCAGATGATTTATTCAATTACCTCCCAGCAACCTCGGAAAGATAGCTCGGCGACTCAGGTTCGAGGATTTCCTTAACCGCGGTCAAAAATTCCGCATAGATGTGTGCATCAACAGCAAAATGGTAGTACTTATGCCTCTCAAATCCCGTAAGCTCTGCAACGTATTGGGTGAGAGTTGAGAAGGCAAAGGCATTCGCATGCATAGCACCGTAGATATCATTGGAGCGCATGAAAAATATCCCTCCAAGCCCACCCTTTCTTCCCACAAACTGATACCCTCTCAAGCATGGTGGTTCATCACTTTCCAGATCCCATGGTCTGGAAATCCCCACATAACAGTCTCTCCGGTACGGATCTTCCTTAAGCTTTGTTAAGATCATGTAGAACTGATCAACAACCACATCATCAGCCTCACAGTATCTCGCCCTCTCAGCGTATGTATAGCTTTCTCCTTCCTTAAGTATAGCCTCACTCACGGGTTTGTCTATGCATTTTGCATATATCATGTAGTCGTGGGCATATTCAATCCCATACTTTCTCGTAAAAGGAGCCTTGTCATGGATCTGATGCTCATAGGGATTCTCCACCTCGATGAATAACCTGTGAACAAATCTGCTTTCCTCCTGTCCTTCAAAAATCTCACCCCATTCGGTCCTTTTTTTATAGCCATTATAAAATATAACTTCCATTGCCGAATGCCATGCGGTGGAGATGTAATCTTCCTTCAGGTGGGTTGCAAGCTTTTTATGGCCATACACCTCTTTGAAGTCTTCAGCAGCCTTTTCCGCTTTTTTTTCATCTCTCTGATAGATATGGGGTATTGAAACAAGCATCGCAGCACTCCCGATCTCAATACCAGAGAGGAGGCTTATCGTTTCAAGAACGTAGGTTATGAAGTCTGCATTGTACATGAAGAAGTTGTAAGCATCTAACGATCGAATGAAGGCTGTAGCATGGATTTCTCCATCTATAGGAAGAATGCTTATCTCGGTGATCGCAGGCGGATGATCGCAAAAGTGATCTTTTGGTCTCCAGATAGGAATCGAAACTCTTCTCGTAAAAGGGCTTGATTTAAGCTTGTTAGCTGCTTTGGTAAGCAACGGTTCAATCCTGCTCGAATAGCTTTCTCCACAAAACCTCCATCCGGAGAAATCCCTCTCAAGCTTAAAGAAATACGTTGGCTTTTCGATAACTATCAAGCTCGGTTCACACCTAAAAGTATCTCCAAACCTGGATTTGTACATCTCTCCCGAATTGAGTATCTTTCCAAGCAGTTGAGACCGTGCCTCACTCCAGTCTTTGGTAAGGATCATCGAACTTGATTCTGGAGTCTTTGATAAAAGCTTTATGGATGGATGGGCAGCTTAATAGCACCTTCATTTTAATTTCATCTTATTGCAGTCCATTTTGTTCATAAAATTTCATAAGTTACTTCATCTTGCTTACATTAAACTCTAATCGGAAAATTGTATGTTGAACTAATTTAACTTGAGATTTGACAAAACATTTAAATTACAATTAATTTATACAAACCCATATGGATGTGAGGAGACTTCAGTTCATAGGCGGCTCAAGCTACATGATAAGCATTCCGAAGAATTGGGTGAGGGATAACAATCTCGAACAAGGAGACGAGATCGTTCTTAATGTTGAGGATGAATGCATCCTCATAGTTCCTAAGAAAATTTCTGAATCTTCTAAAATCATAAAGGGAAATGTTAGGGGTTTACAGCAGTACGATGAGGAGTTCCTGCGAAGATTCATTTATGCAATCTACATCCAAGGCTTGGATGAGATCGTCATCGAGGATGAGAATATCACGCCAAGAATTCTAACGAAAATAAGTGAGATCGTCCGTTCAATGATTGGAATCGAAATCATATATGCTCAAAATGGAAGGATAGTACTGAGATGTATGAACACCCCAGATTTCGATTTTGGCGGTGTGCTTCGAAGGATGTACCAGATCATTGAGTCGATGATAGATGGAATAATCGAAAGTATTGAATCCTCAGATGAAAGCGCTCTTGAGGAGATAAAGTATTTTGAAGTTGATTTGGATAGACTTTACCTTCTGGCACTTAGGGAACAGCATAGAAAGGTAAAAGAACTTTCGATCTCAGTAAAATGGAACGATTTAAGAATGATCCTGGGGGCAAGAATGGTGACTAAGCTTATAGAGGAGATCGCCGATTCTTTGAGGGATTTCTCTATATATGTTAAAGATCTTTCCGAAAGAGAGACTCTGATTGGATTATTAAAGGAAATAAAAACCCTGTTTTCAGAAATGCTAAAAGCTTACAGTGAATCGAACTTAAAGATGTCAGAGAAGGTGATAAAAGATACGGATCGATTGCTCGCAGAAATAGTATCTTTTGTGTCTAAAGGGGAGAACCAAGAGATCAATTTCCGAATGGCACTGGAAACCCTTAGGGAAATTTGCAAAAATATCAAATCAATTGGAGAGGTTGCCTTCAATCGAAGTGTAAGAGAGATGATGGCCCAAGAAAACAGAGTATTGCCTGAATAATCATATTTTGAAATATCATGAACAGACATACAGGATTTCAGGATCAAAAACCCTATCCAGAAAATTTAAACGGAGATATGTACTCACCAAACCTTTCTTTAGCTAAAATTAACCTATTTTTCTCCTTTTTCAATTCATCAAACAATATGTTGGGAACATAGTCTACATTCTCCTTGTATATTTTCTCAATTCGCCATATCTTTGCCAGAAGTTCTGGAACCCTTATTGTGAACTGTTTGATGTAGTCATCTTTTGAGTAATTCTTGTCGAGAATTCCTTCAAAAAGCATCCTCAGATCATCGTACTGTGGAATGAAACCAATTGGTGTCTTCAACGCACTAACTTCATCATTGACCCTCAACTCCATCCACTTAAGCCAGACAGCTTTGTCTTCTCTCCCATTCAAGAATCGCCCATTTTTATCTCTCAAAAAGTAATTCACAGCAAAGATCCTTGGCTTATGCTTTAATTTCTTACCAAACTCCAGATAGTTTTCAATGTACTTGCCGAGAGGAACAGAAAGAAAATCCAAAATTGCCATTGGATTGAATCTTCTAACTCCCACTTTTCCAAGGATTGCGGCGGTGGTTTCAGATTCCAACGATGCACCTTTCGTTATCACTCCATGAACCCAATCGAAAGCTTCACTAAGTGGTGGAAATGTATCCGTATCTCTACCCCCAAAGATTATTCCATGGATTCTTACACCTAAAGGTGAGTTTAATGCCTCAAGATCAACGTTTCTGAATGCTTCTAACCTTACAGTGAACCTTGCATTTTTGTGAGAAGGTGGAATTTCGTTACCCTCTTCATCTTTTTTACCCTTCCACCACCTTCCACAATGATTTTCCCCTTCATCCGGGATTTCTACACCCATCCCACTCCAGTACGCCTTTCCATCTTTAACCAAAACATTTGAAAAAATGGCCTCATTTTGACCGTTCAACACCTCCCAAATTGCTGGCTCATCTTTTCTGTTGACTCCCCCAATAATCCCAAAAACGCCAATTTCTGCGTTGGCAGCTCTGGCTTCGCCATTTATATTTCTTATCAAAGCGATGTCATCCCCTACAAGTTTTTCGTGAATAAGCGTACAGGTTGACGTTTTTCCGCACATTGAAGGAAACGCACCAGTAAAGTAGCTCACCCTATTATTTGGCCCGTTAACTCCCATAATAAACATGTGCTCTGAGAGCCACCCCTCCTCAACAGCCCTTTTTATTGTCAAACGGAAAGCAAGTTTTTTTAAACCGATAGAGTTTCCTCCATACTGTGTGTTTATTGATAAGACCGTTTCCTCATCCAAATCAATGTAAATTCTCCTCTTATCTAAATTTTTACTTGTTTTCCTCTCATCTAACTCTCCAGAAGAGTGAACAAATTTTAGAAACCTCGGATTGTCTCTCAATCTCTTAAAAACTTCATAACCCTTCCTGAATAGTAAAAATTCGTTGTGGGCAACGTATGCTGAGTCTGTAAGCTGAATTGCTGGAATCTCAAATGGTGAATTGGGAGGACCAAGGGTAAAAAAGCAAACAAACATCTCTTTTCCTTCCATTATGCCCTCCATTAATTCGTGAATTTCTTCCAATCCTTTTTCCCTATTATGGGTATTGATATAAGGGGGTTTAACGTTTCCAGAAACTAAAATTCTCGTATTCTCCTTATCTCTTGCCTGATCGTTATAGTTGTCAAAATGAGTTGTGTGGTTTGGGTTTGCAAGTTGTTTTTCCTCGCCATATTCTAAGGCTTTTTTTCTTACATAGTTTTCATCTTCAATGTTATCAGTACAAACGAAAATCTTAGAGGGGTTGCAAAGCTCAACATATTTAGCAATAAAATCGTGGAGAAACGGATTTTTGATTCTGCTCAGTTTTTGAAGATTATACTCGTCAAATGATTTTATTAATTCCATCTCCAGAGTCACCTAAATTCAAAGTCATTGATGGTTTTTAAGACTTTCCCGAGCTTTTAAATAACTCATAAAATTCATAACCTACTCATTTTAAAATAATCACCCGCTAATTGAAATTGATTTTTAGAATTAAAATTTTTAAGATTTATTTTTTAATTTAGAAGTATATTTTGTATAACAGAATATGCTAAGGAATCTAAACGATTTGCTGTCCCAACTTTAGTAGGGGTTGTAAACCTTCTCTTTCCTCAAATACTGGCCCCTATCAACGAGGTTTTCAATGACTACACGATCCTTCTCGACGCTTCTAAGTTTAGCTGCCTCGAACCTACTTCTTCCTATGCCTAGAATGTCCCCAGCCCTATTGCAAACAAAAACGACATCGTTCTCTCTTATGTCCCCTGTTGCCTTAACGATGGAGCCGGAGAACACATCTCTACCATACAAAAAAAGCATCTCTCCCTTATCACTGAGATAAACCCTTTTTCTTTTTTTCTTTGCAAGAAAAAAGGTTCCTTCAAGTGTGAATCTGAATCTTCTTCCAACTTCTCCTAGTTTTAGCCCCACAGAGATTGGATTGATGTCGGCTCTTTTAAGAAAATCGTGGAGATCATTAGATGAGGAATAAACTTCTTTTTTGCCCTTTGACTCCAGAATTAAGAGTTTATTATCATCTAAGAATTCTTCTGAACCAAAAGCTCTTAGTGCTGATTCAATAACCTTTGTTTCCTTTTTATTAGGCTCTCTAAGCTTCATTTGAACCTTTTATCCATTTTTTTAAGGGCTTTAATAACATTAAAATAATCTCCATCTATCCTGAAGCTTTCTACCGTATTTATTACAACGTCTCTTCCAACATACCTCTCAAATTTCTCTCTTAACCCTTCTGGTAATACCACCTCTCCGTTAGGACTCAGTGAAGAAGGCAGACCTACGATTCTGAAGCTCTTTCTCAGGAAAAACGGAGGGTTTCTTTCATCCAGAATCCTTATTCTTGCTTCCGTTTCCCCGACAATTATCGAGGTGTTCGAGTATAATGCCTGCTCATTTATCCCGAGCTCCCGTTTACCGATCTCCTCCGTGAAGCCTCCCAGTTTGCTGACGTACGTTTCGGCTAAAACCTCTATAGGGTATGCATACATCAATTTAGAGGTTGTATTCCTTAATATATAATTATTCCGGAATTTCATGAGAATAAAATTCTGAAAAAAGATAATTAAGACATGAATTAACAAAAAGCTGGATTTACTCCAACCTTTAAATACAAACCGATTAAAAATAACATGAATATGCAAAATCAAAAAACACTCATAATCAAGGTTGAGCCCACGAATCCGGAAGAAAAGAAATTGAAAAAAGCAGCAGAAATTATCCAGAAAGGTGGATTGGTCGTATTTCCAACCGAAACCGTATACGGCCTGGGAGCCAATGCCCTCGACAGAGAAGCGGTGATAAAGATATTCGAAGCCAAGGGCAGACCCCTGGATAACCCACTCATTGTTCACGTCTCCGAGATGAGAATGGTTAAAGCAATAGCTGAGATGAACGAGGTTGCTGAAAAGCTCGCAAAAAAGTTCTTTCCAGGGCCAATTACCCTTGTTGTAGACAAAAAAGAGATTATTCCTCCAGAAGTTACAGCAGGCCTTAAAACTGTAGCTATCAGAATGCCATCCCACCCAATTGCCTTGAAGCTGATAGAGGTAAGCGGTGTTCCAATTGCAGCCCCATCTGCAAACCTAGCCGGAAAACCAAGCCCCACAAAAGCAGAACATGTGATCGATGATCTTTATGGAAAGGTTGATTTGATAATCGACGGAGGAGAGACAAAAATAGGAGTCGAATCAACCGTTGTTGATACCACAGTCCACCCTGTTGAGATTTTAAGGCCGGGAGGGCTTCCAATCGAGGAAATTCAGAAAGTTGTTGACGTAAAGATCTTTGACCGGAAAGTAGAGATCCCAAAATCCCCCGGAATGAAGTACAGACACTATGCCCCTGAAGCTGAGTTAATTGTACTTTATGGTAAAAGGAAAGATGTTGTCCGAAAAATTAGGGAAATGAGTGAGGAGTTGAAGGAAAAAGGATTAAGGGTTGGAATAGTTGCTACAAAAACCAACCCATACTCTGGGATTGACGCTGAAATCCTGGAACTCGGAGAGACTCTCGAAGAAATAGCAAAAAACCTTTTTTCTTCTCTGAGAGAATTGGATAAACGAGGGGTTGATATAATCATTGCCGAGGGGGTAGAAGAGAAGAGATTGGGTATAGCAATAATGAATAGGCTAAAAAAAGCCTCGGGCAATAGATTTTATAGAGTATAAGTTTAATAGCCGAATTCTTTTCCAGTACCTTACAATTTCACTACCACCTTTCCCTCCAGAAAGAAGGTATGAAGAGGGAGAAAACCGTAAAAATCTCTAATCTGCCAGCCCACATATTAAAGATCAAGATGGTTTTAACCAAAGGATGTAAGGCAGAGTAACTTTCCGATGCTCCAACCACACCCAATCCTGGACCAACATTACCCATTGTGGCAGCGACAGCAGAAGCAGCTGAGATTACATCCAAACCGAAAAGAGAGATTATTATTGTTGAAATAACAAAAATAAGAACATAGAGGACAAAAAATGCAGCTATATCATCGATTATATCTTTTTTTAAGGTTTCCTTTCCTAGTTTAACGACCCTTGCTGTTCTGGGTTCCGCTTCCTTGAGTATCTGATGGACTGAATACTTTGCAAGGATGAGAATTCTGATGACTTTCATTCCGCCACCAGTTGAGCCAGAGCAACCTCCTACAAACATCAAAGCAAGAAGAATTAGCCTTGCCCCATCCCCCCAGCGATCAAAATCGAAGTTCGTGTAACCGGTGGTTGTCATTATAGAGATTGTATTAAAGGAGGCATGTCTAAAGGTTTGAAAAATGTCGCCATTGTAATTCAGTAGAGTTATGAAGAGAATTGCGAAGAGCATAATAGCTGTATAAAACCTGAATTCTGGATCTTTAAAGAGTCTTGGATTTCCTTTTAAAAGGTAATAATGCAGTGCAAAATTCGCCCCCGCCAGAAACATGAAAACTGAGATTATCAGCTCGACAAGCGGGTTGTTATAATATGCGATGCTCTGAGTGTGTGTTGAAAACCCACCTGTGCTGAGAGTTGTAAAGGTATGATTCACAGCATCATAAAAACCTATTCCGGCTAAGTAAAGTAGTGCGATTTCGATAAGGGTAAAAAGGAGATAAATCCCCCACAACCTTATAGCCGTGTCTTTGAGCCTGGGTGTAAGTTTACTAACTGTAATCCCGGGAACTTCAGCCTGTAATAAAGCATATCCCCGTCTCGCTATGGAAGGAAAAACGGCCACGAAAAGTACAATTATTCCCATTCCTCCTACCCATTCTGTCATACTCCTCCATAGAAGGATGGATTTTGGCAAATTTTCCACCCTGTCAAAGATTGTTGCTCCAGTAGTTGTAAAACCTGACATCGACTCGAACAATGCGTCAACGACGTTTGTTCCAATCATCACGTATGGGATGGCGCCCATTATGCTGATGAACAGCCAACCTAATCCCACTATTGCAAAACCCTCCTTATATCTGAAAACATCACTCTTAGGCTTTATTAGGTATAAAATTGTTCCTAAGACAATCGAAGCCACAACGGAAAATATAAATGGCCTCATTGACTCGTGGAAGTAGTAAGCGGTCAGAATAGGGAGTGAGTAAAGAAAAGAGAAATAAATCAGCATCCTCCCAAGAAAGTTAAATACGAGTCCCTTGTTCATAGATTACCCCTACAAAAGACGCTTCTCCACCTTCTCAACTTCGTCCCATGGAGCAAATACCAGCAACCTGTCTCCTTTGAAAATCTGAGTTTCCCCCTTCGGTATCAGACAATCCTCACCCCTGAGAATGCCACCAATTATTGCTCTTTGGGGTAGTTTAAGATCTTTTACTTTCTTACCTGAGAGCTTGTCCTTAGTAATTTGGACTTCAAAAACGACCGCTTCTCCCCTCTCTATTTCCGCCAGAGTCTCAACGGCCATAAGGCGGAGATGTCTCAAAACCTCCACGTAAGTAATGGTCCTAGGAGAGAGCACGACGTCAACCCCTACTTTCTCGAAAAGCCTCATGTACTCTCCTTTACTCACCTGAGAGATGGCTTTTTTCGCTCCAAGGCTTTTTGAGAGAAGGGAAACGAGTAAATTTTTCTCATCGCTTTCAGTACATGCAACAACCACATCCGACTTCCCAATATCCTCCTCATAAAGGAAATCAAGGTCAGTTGGATCCCCTATTATAACCTTGACTCTCTGAAATATCGAGCAGAGATTTTCGCAAAGTTCCGGATTGGGATCTATTAGCTTTATGTTGAGGTTACTCGAATCGAGGATCTTTGCCAAGTAGCTTCCGACCGTTCCTCCTCCAAATACAACAACATTTCTTGGGGACCTGCCCTCAAATATCTTTTGTACCGCCAAAAGATTTTCAGACTTTCCCACTATTGATATCCTGTCATTTGCTTTGATTTCTGTAAATCCTCGGGGTACAATCAGCTCTCCCCCACGATAGATTGCTGTAAGAACAATGTTTTCAGGAAGGGGTATTTCGCTAACATTCTTTCCAACAACAGGAGAATTTTCATCGACTTCCATTTCGATTAGATTGAGTTTCCCCCCACTAAGGGAGACGAAGTCAACTGCCCCACTGAATGTGATTATATTGGCTATAGCCCTTGCCAAAACCAGCTGGGGGCAGATTATTAGATCAAAACCGAAAGGATGATTTTTAACATAAGGCTTGTCAACATACTCAGGATTTCCAACCCTAACTATCGTTTTCTTAGCCCCTATCTTTTTTGCCGCTATGCCAGAAAGTAGATTTACCTCGTCATTACCAGTTACACCCAGAAAAATTTCAGCCTTCTCCGTTCCAGCCCTTTTAAGGATGTTGAGATTTGCAGCATTACCTCTGATAACCTCAACGTTCAGTTTTTCAATTTCCTCAATTTTCTTATCATCCTTCTCAATTACAAATATATCATACTTATTAGAGAGGGCTTTTGCAACGTTGTATCCAACCTCACCCGCCCCAGCAATTACTATATGCATCTATGCCCGTTATCACAACTAATAATTAAAGCTTTACCTTTTTGTCTTTTGTTGAGTGCCCTCTACCACCCACTTTTCATTTTGTGTTCGGAGACATTAGGTTGTAGATTTCGGTTTCTCAAACAGCCTAGCAAGAAAGATGCTTAGCTCATACATCACTGCAACAAGAGCAAGTATTACAATCTGACTTATTCCAGAGATGTCAAATGTTATATTTGTTGCTAAGATGAAGATTGCGATGTAAACTATGATCCTCTTCCCTCTTAACCAATTAGAATCTATCAAACCGAGTTTCACAGATATCAAAGCGAGAACGGGTATCTGAAACGTCAAACCAAACGCGAAGAAGATCTTAAAAGCACCATAAAGTGTTCTTTTAACAGATAAATGTGGTTCTGCCCCAAAGTATGGAACTACCGCCCAAGAATAAAGCTTTGGGATGACAATGAAATACGCTAATCCTGTGCCAAGGAGGAATAGGAGGTATGAAAAGGGTAGAAACGTTTTCACAAATTTTCTTTCATGCTCAAATAAGCCGGGCTTTGCGAACTGATAGAGTTCATAAACGAGAAACGGGTAGGTTGCGAAGATAACGAGAATTAGTGAGAAAATTAGTTGGGTGACTATCCACTCCGTTGGCGTGTAAATTACCATATCAAGCTTTTTGGCAAACAACCCTTCCCAGAATTCTCTAATTAATTTCGAAGAAAACGGGAAAACCACAACCATCCCGGCAATGATAACAACCAATATCCTTAAAGTTCTTTTTCTGAGTTCGGAGAGGTGCTCTCTGAGTTCCATTTCCCTGTCTTCTGGGGGTTCTGGAGGTTCCACAAAAATGAGTAGTTGTTAGGGGTTTATAGTTTTCTGATACTTTTCTTATAGTTTTCTGATTCTCTAAAAATGATTCTCTAAAAAGATGATGAGATTAGTAGCTGTATGAGGTTAAACGAGAACAAAAATCAGAAAACTTAAAAATAAAAGAGAAATTCTCGAACATATGGATGCTGTAATTGTAGGGGCAATAAGAACACCCGTTGGGAGATTTGGGGGTTCGTTAAAAGATTTACAGGCTTATGAGCTTGGTGCCATTGCTATAAAGGGATTGTTTAAAAATCTAGGGCTAAAACCAGTTGTTTCAAAAGAGGACAGAGAATACTACCCTTCAAAGCTGCCAAAAGAGATGATAGGGCTGGAAAAGAAGTATTACGATTTTGATGGAGTTGAGATCAAAATCGATGAGGTTATCATGGGTAACGTTCTCCAAGCAGCTCAAGGACAAAATCCTGCGAGGCAGGCAACTATATTAGCTGGACTGCCAAAGGAGACACCAGCCTATACAATAAACAAGGTTTGTGGAAGTGGACTGAAAGCTATAGCCATTGCTGCCTCCTCAATAATGGCTGGAGAGGCTGAAACCATCGTTGCTGGTGGGATGGAGAGCATGAGCAATACCCCCTATGCGCTAACGAAAGCAAGATGGGGGTACAGGATGTTCAATGGAGAACTTGTCGATTTGATGGTACATGATGGACTCTGGGAGAAATTTTACGGCTACCATATGGGAGTTACAGCCGAGAACATAGCCGAGCTTTATGGCATATCGAGGGAAGAGCAAGATCAGCTTGCTTACGAAAGTCACATGCGAGCTGTCAAAGCGATGGATAACGGAATTTTCGCTCAGGAGATAGTGCCAGTTGAAGTTCAACAGAAGAAAGAAAAGGTTGTAGTTGACAAAGACGAGCATCCAAGGCGTGATACGTCATTGGAGAGGCTTGCAAGGCTCCCGCCAGTTTTCAAAAAAGATGGAACCGTCACAGCAGGCAATGCGAGCGGAGTTAATGATGGTGCTTCAGCCTTGCTTGTCATGTCAGAAAAGAAGGCAGAAGAACTTGGATTGAAGCCACTCGTCAGAATAGTTAGCTACGCCTCCGGAGCTATAGACCCAGCTTATATGGGATTAGGGCCAATTCCAGCAATAAAGAAAGCACTTTCAAAAGCAGGATTGAAATTGGATGAAATAGGTATCTTCGAGATAAACGAGGCTTTTGCAGCTCAAGCTCTGGCAGTTATCAAGGAGCTTGAGCTTGACCCGTCGATAGTGAATGTCTATGGCAGTGGTATAAGCATGGGACATCCGATCGGCTGCACGGGGGCAAGGATTTCAACAACCCTCATAAAAGAGATAGTAAGGAGCAAAATAGAATATGGCTTAGCAGGACTTTGCATCGGGGGAGGAATGGGTTTTGCGATGGTGTTCCAGAGAATGTAGGTGTAAAAACTCTATTTTTTACAATTTTTAATAAAGTTTTTAATAAAATTCAAAACGTTTCAGCCTTTTCAGCTGCCCAAGGTGGCAGTACCCATACAAGCACATAAAGAATTAGGAAAGGCAAAGCCAAGATTGCGAGAGCAAGGACAAGACTTTCAGGTCCAAATAACGGCATTGAATAGTTGCTAAAGCCTCGCAGTGTTTTTGAGAGAATTTGCCCGCCAATAACAACATTCCACCTCATCGCGAAAACACCGATCAGGGTTAAAATGGAGGCAAGAGTATAGAGCAGAATCTGAACCTTTGGCTTGATCAACTTGGTCAAAACGATCAGTATAATCGGCAGTAAAGCTCCCACAATTATCTGGATTACAACAAAAGTCAGGAACAGCTTGTCCATCATAAGCTTAGCGATCAACTCAATGCCTTCTTCCGCCGCATAGAAGATGTGTGTGAATTCCACAAATTCCAAACTCAAATCTAGAATGTAGCTGTAAAGTAAGTACGACGCAAGTGTACTCACGCATGCCACATCAGGCTTTTGCCTCCTCAGCTTACTCCCAAACACATAGATCATCAAAACAAGGGCTATTCCCGAGACCATCGCGGAAAACAGAAAGATTATGGGTGTGAGAGGAGAACTCCACCAAGGATTTGCCTTTACGCTGCCAAAAATGAAACCAACGTAACCGTGGAGAAACGCTGCTGATGGTAGGCCGATAACAGTTATCCAAAAAACAACCTTTTCATCCTTCTTTACAGCCTGATCACTTATATCCCTATCACCGAGGGTTAAAACTCTATAGATGGTGCCCTTCACGCTTTTGAACTTCGAAGCCCACTCAACGATGTCTTTCCTGTAATCATAGTATATTTCCAGTAAGAGCACCACAAGGAGGTACCAGGCATATATGAATCCAAATCCCGCCATTGCCGAAGAGGAATGGGGGGTAAACATTATCTCGAATGCCCTTTCAGGATGGCTTAGATGGGCTATCAAAGGCAATGGAGCCGTAAGCAAGAAGGCAAGAGCCGTTAAAAGCGAAAGCCTATACACGGGTTTAAGCTTTGCAACATTAAATACCCTGAGCAAAGAGGCAACTATGAACGCTCCAGCGACAAGTCCAGTTATGTAGGGATATACAGCTATCAAAACGCTCCAGTAAATTTCAGCCTCGTTTGGGTAGATAAAGCCTTCAAAACCGCTCATTTAAATCACCGCACCTCTGAATCAATACCGAAATAGAGAACCTTAGGTTTAGTCCCCATTTCTGGCTTGAGTGTTTTGAGTCCTTTTAGGCCTTTAATTCGCCTCAATCTTTGATCTCCAGATACAAAAACAAATTGCCTCGCTCCAGTTGGACAAACCTTGACACATGCAGGCTCAAGACCTTTCGTAATCCTATGGTAGCACCAGGTGCATTTGTCAGCTGTGCCTACTCTTGATTTTCTCGGGCCGCTTGAAGGATAGATATATCTCGCACCATAGGGACATGCCTGGATGCAGTATCTACAGCCGAGGCAGTACTTTTCATCGACAAGCACCACTCCATCTTCGGTTTTGTATGTTGCACCAACGGGACAAACCTGAACGCATGGTGGTTCATCACATTGATTGCAAAGCTTGGGTACAAAATAGCTCTTTTCCACCTCTATAGCTTCTATACTCCCATCCTCAAATCCGTTAAAGCCTCCATTTGGAGAAACCACCTTTATTTCTCCGTCTCGGAGCCATGTGTATCTTTCAACCCAAGTTCTAAAAAAGATGGGCTCCATTGGAACATCGTTCTCTATCTTGCATGCCACCACGCATCTCCCGCAGCCTATGCATTTTGTTACATCCACGAAAAATAGAAACTTAGGAGAAGCTGCTGACACTGAACTTACCTTTAACTGGAGTCCCGCAGCTGCAAAACCCAAACCAAGCACTGAAAGAAGAAATCTTCTCCTCTTCATGATCCCACCGGATTGTGTGGGTTATGGCAATTCAAGCAGTCCCAACTTTTGCTATGTTTAACCGATATCTGAGGGAAATGTTCAGGTTTGCTAATGCTTTCACCATGACAGCTCAGACAGAAATCTATTGTAGAGTTAAAAGCCTCTGGACTCAGAAACTCATCGTACCCTTTGTATTTCTCGGGATTTTCAGCATGTAACTTCAACAACCCATGACAGCTCTCGCAACTAACATTTCTGTGTTCTCCAACACTCCATTCTGCATATTCGGTTATATGACAATCAAAACATCTGAACTCCTCACCGATTTTCGTCTGTAATCCTGCAATTTCTCCAACGGATTCTGCCCTATACCATCCGATTTCTCCAAAGGTAGGAGGGACTAACACTACCCTCAAAGCAAAAAAGATGATAACGCCTGCAAAGTACAGCATCAGTATTCTCGTAGTTACTTTCCTCATATCTGATCTATTTCAAGAATCTCACTGTGGCTATGATTGCCCCAGCAGCTATGACTCCCAACAAACTTCCTAAGACTGTTTCAAAACCTCCAGTCTGCTCGGTCGTTTCTGGAGACTTGGGTGGTTCGGGCAGATTAAGATTGGGTGATTTAGCATTGCCTCCTAACCCTTCTGCTGACAGGGTAGGTTCCTCCCCTTTTATCTTCTTTTGCGTCTCGTACCAGTCGACCATCCTTCCGAGCTTATCAAAGATTGAATCTACAGCCCCGCCCCAATGAGTGTAGTCTGGGCCCATCATCGAGGCTCCCATCCTCCATCTCCTTCCGTCATGGTGCCATATATAATACCACATGAACTCTGGAAATTCGTCTATCGGGTTCGACTTGTCAATTAGGCCCTCTTCATACATTTTATTGAGCAAGTTGAGGGTGTATTTAGCGGTAATATTGTAGTCCTCGAGAACCATCTCGTATTTTTTGAAGTAACCCTCAACCCAATCAGGGCTGTGACACTGCTTGCAAACCTTTTCCATCCTCACCCTGTTCTCTTCTCCTAATTCTTTATCTGGTTTAAATCCACCTGCTGCGAGGTTTGAATTTGAGCTCTGATACATTATGAACTTTGCCTGAATCTCCCATTTAAGCCTTGAACCAACATCGTGGGTTCCTGTAACGATTACTTTACCACCGGGATTGGCTATTTCGCTCATATGGCATGCCGTACATGTTGGAGCAGAGAAATCCACTCCTGCCTTCCAAGGTTCCGCTTCCCAGTTCCAGTTCTCTTCATCAGCCTCGTATCTGGCACCATGATGGCTCTGCTCGTAAATTTCAATCTGTGGGTGGTCGGGGCCCAGATGGCATTTACCACAGGTCTCAGGTTTTCTTGCCTCTTTTATGCTAAATTGATGGGCCGTATGACAGGAACTGCACGCTCCAATGCTGCCATCCGGATTTATTCTTCCCACACCGATATTCGGCCACCCAACAAGCTCTCCATTACTGGAATAAACGTAGCTCCCATGACATTCCAGACATCCTAAAAATTGATTAGCATGATTAAACCCAGAGTTAAAAATACCCGTCTTTTCAAGCATACCACTTTCAGGATACAGAGGTGTTACAAGATTTTTAATAAATTCTTCAGGAGGGTTATCCTGGGCGGTATTTGAGTTCCAGGGATCTAACCCCTTATCTACCATCGCTTTATACCAAGGCTTTAAGGGGCCATTTACTGATGCAAAAGCGTGTTTACTTTTCATGTTCGTTATATATTCATACTCATGGCACATTGCACATTTTTTAGGCGAGACAACCGGAGTTATCGTGAAACCATGATGTTCCTCAGCGTAATCCCCCTCCTTTACCTGGTGACATATGTAACAGTTGACCCCTACCTCGTAATGTTTACTCCTCTTCCAATCCTCTATAATAGAGGGGGTCTGTGCACTGTGACATGCAACACAGAGTTCCTCAGCCATGACTGGAAGTAAAAGCAGGCTGATCAAAGAGAACAAAAGTATCAATTTTAGATACTTCATGATTGGGATTTGAATATGGTCCTACTTAAGATTGAATACGAACATTTCCGAAATTATTAAAATGTTAAAATATGAATTTTACCAATGCTAAAGGTAAAAATCAAAACCTCTTCCAAAAACTGCCACTTGTTGAAAAGTTTCCCCGGAGCAATTTTAAAACACTATCAGATATGCAGGGGCAGGAAAGGTGTGAAAGTTGTTGTAAGTATCAAAACACCAGATGGGGAGAAAATTGAAGTAATGGATGAACATCCGTGCGAAATTGCAATGGGTATACTAGATAGTGGGGCAATAGTCACATCCTCCGAAGTTTTTGAAGATATCATGACTTGGATTACAATTTGCAGTGATCATGAGGTATTTAAAGAGATTATAAAGAAACTTGATGGCCTGAATATAGATTACGAAGTAATCTACAAAGCAAATCTTTATGAGAAGGAAGAAAGGGATAAAATAACCCACAACGAATACAGATTGCTAAGACTCGCCTTCGAGAAGGGATTTTTTGATTCACCCAAAAAGATAAAACTCGATGAGCTGGCGAAATTGGAAGGAGTTTCAAAATCCACAGCCTCAGATACCCTCAGAAGAGCCATGAAAAAGGTATTTTCCAGATTTTTTGAGTTCTAAATTTTGAGTTCTAAAAAATAAAAAACGAAAAAAGGAAAAGAACCAATAACCTATGACTCAAGTACTATGCACATATACCAGCATTCTAGGCAAAAATAACTAAATAACAAATAAACAATTTTAAAAAGGAACAGGTGGATCTGAGCCTCAGGTTCTGGCTTTCCCCTTCACTTCGTTTGATGCGATCTCCCGAAGTTTTGGGGTTTGCCTTTCCCCGAAGCTTGCTCTCCACCTGCAAACCTATTTTATCACTAATAATACTTAAAGTTTTTGGAGAGTTGAAAAGAATCTATCGGAAAGATAGTTTAATATGGATTTCTTAATTTCAAATTTATTTTCTACAGATTTATCCTCAAAAGACTGAAGCTAAGTATTAAATGAGTTAAATATTCAATACACGATCAGTAAAAACTTTTCCAGAAACTCCTCTGTAACCCAGCTAGAAGAAAATTTATAGTGACTAAAAAACAAACTTTCAAACCTACCTAATTACCGATCAACATATCACAAAGACTCCAACAACATGACAAAAATCTTAAATATCACACCCCGCCAAGAAAATGAACGCCCTATATACACTTAAGAAGGCTTAAAAAACCAATAGCAAAAGGCTTATAAATCACAAAGACTAAAAGAACATTTGCCAAAAGTTATATCCGTGAACCGCAGAACCGGCAAGTGCCCGGATTGAGGCGTGAGCCATAAATGAAGGGTGGAGTTCCCCTCTGCGGTAAAAAAATGAGGACCACAGGTTTTGTGGTCTGAGGTGGGCTTGAGTAGGATTGATCCGGTGGGTGCAGAGGCGTTTTCACCGCTTCTCCCCCGCAATTCTGGTTGATCCTGCCAGAGGCCGCTGCTATCTGGCTGGGACTAAGCCATGCTAGTCCAGGGGTCAATTCTCCCCCGGGAGAATTGGCACCGGCGGACGGCTCAGTAACACGTGGACAACCTACCCTCGGGTAGGGGATAACCCCGGGAAACTGGGGCTAATACCCTATAGGCCATGGAGACTGGAATGTCCCATGGCTAAAAGCTCCGGCGCCCGAGGATGGGTCTGCGGCGGATTAGGTAGTTGGTGGGGTAACGGCCCACCAAGCCTAAGATCCGTACGGGCTGTGAGAGCAGGAGCC
>MTMO01000045.1 GCA_002011235.1 Archaeoglobus sp. JdFR-27
GCTCTGAATTAATTTTTTCAGATCTTCATACATCCAACCACCCGAAGATAATCAATTATCTCCTTCAAATCTTTTAAAACAAAATCTGCCTTTCCAACCTTACTTTCAAAGAAATTCCTGTCGCCATAGGCAGCATAAACTGTTATCATCCCTAACTTCTTCCCAGCTTCAATATCCCTTCTTATGCTATCCCCAACAAGAATTGCCTCTTTATGTTTAACTCCAAGTTTTTCAAGGGCTAGAACGATGGAATCGGGTTCTGGTTTTCTTTTTCCTGATTGGTCAGCAGAGATAATAACGTCGAAATGTTCAATCAAACCAGTTTTCTTAAGTCTTTTTACCGCATTCCCATTCAAAGCGTCAGTAACAACTGCGAGCTTTAATCCTGCGTTCTTAAGTTTCTCAAGAACATATCTCACATTGGGGTAGGGTTTTATGCTGTCAAGTTTAACCTTCTCGTAAATTCTACAGCACTCCTCAAACAGCTTATCATTGTAAATCCCTTTGTCTTTTAAATAGTCAGCAATGTTCTCATAACTTTCGAAGTCGTATTTTCTCCTCAGAAAGTAGTTCAAAAGCTCTCTTTCATCATCCGTTCCAAGATGATCGCAAACGGCTTTACATGCTCTTATCTTGGCCTCCACGAAATCGAAGAGGGTGTTATCCATGTCGAAGATTACGGCTTTTATTTTTCCCAATTCGGGATTAGGTTTCGATTCCAAGCTTCATCAGCCTCCTGCAGATTCTCAAGTGCCTATTAAATCTTTCAAACAATTTACCATCAAGAAATCTCAGCTTCAATTCATCAATGCTCTTTTTCCCCCTGAACTCTCCAAATATAACCACGCTGTTAAGCCTTATCACACCAAAAACCATCGCAAGGTTGTAGATTAGGCTAAGCATACCATTGGATGAGCATTCTTTGGCATCTATTGCGTGTGGTAAGCTGAATAAAAAGTATTCAACCCCTTCAAGCTCACACAAATCTGCCATCTGCCGGTCTGCAGTAAGAAGAATTGGCAATGCAGCTCTCTCTTTCTCAAATCTTCTCAGAGTTTTAACGATTATTAGATCATTTGCTTCCTTGTCGTTAGTCGATTTTTCTGCTCCTTCGATCTCAATTGCATACTTTCTTACTTCTCTGTATTCTGCCATGGCAATGCAGGCAAGCCTAGATTTCTTCATCCTCCGATTAATGAATTCGTCAAGCAAAAACTGCTGGTATTTAGCATTCTTTTTCAATTCTGCTAATTGTTGAGGGGAATACTTAAAATTTAGAGAAGCTTCTATTTCTTCTTTAATCGTGTCAACGAGCAGAACATCTTTTATTCCTGAATTTGTGAGAAAGCAATGGTAGACTATATTCGTGTCAGGGCAGAAATATGCTTTCTTTTTCAGATTTTGATAAACTTTTAGCTTATCTTCAAACTCCTCTCTGTTCTCATAATCAATTATCCCTGCTGAAAGCAAACATTCCATAAAATCAGAATAGGTGGGAAATTCTTCAAAGTCAGGAAAATCCATCTCTCCCTGCAATACCTTAAGCTTGTAACCATCTTCCTTGGGATTAGCTTTTAGAAGCTGGAAGTGTGAGTATAGGGGGTACATTATGCTGATTTCCTCTTCTAGATTGAGAAGGATCTGAAGCTCATCTGCTGAAACTACTTGCTCGTGATTATTCGCCTTCATTTCCACCAGCCTCCATGAAGTCTTTCAACTGCTGAATGGAAAGAGGAATCATCATATAGGGCTTTGACTCAAGTCTTTTAACAGCCAGATAGAAGACATGGTCCATTCTGTGTTTTACCGCTGGGATTAAGGCTGCGGCAACCAGAGCCTTCCTGCCGGGAGTTATATCGATGGCTATGCCGCATCCTTCCTCCCTTAGCTTTTTAATGAGTTGGCTTATTTCCTTGCCAGCTTTGATGAAGTCTGCCTCGCTAACTGTTTTAGCATGGATTTCAGGCATGAACTCGAATTCCTCGCTCAGAATCTTTATTCCCTCTACTGCTTTCTCAAGTTCTTCGGCATAGACATCCTCAGCATAAATGTAAACTGAATCGGGGTAGTAGGCTTTCTCCATTAGAACAGCGTAATAGGTGTTAATCAGGGCCCATGTGGATCTTCCAAGGATTGTTACATAAGTCTTGCACATAGCTTTTCCCCTCAACTTTCCCGTTTTAAGCAACTCAAAACATGTGCAAGTTCATTTGTAAAGTTATTCCACCCCTCTTTTTTCCGGAGATCGTGTGAAAGGTCGATAGTTCTGACAAAAAGCTCTGTTCTCCAATTCTCGAATTCAAACTCCCATTTAGTTTCTGGCATTTCTGTTTTAGGATAACGGGGATAGAGGAGTAGTATCTTTTCAGCCTTGGTTTTTGCGGCATATGCATGCATCTGATAGAGATCTTGGTGAGAAACACCAAGCTTCCTGTCATCCAGATCAAGAAGCTTGTATTTGGTATCTATAAGATATTTTACCTTGCCGTCCTCTTCAATTACAATGTCTGGGACAAGTTTGAACTCCCCCTTACCATCTCTTTTTGCAAGAAAACCTACGTCCCTTTGGGGGATTAGCTCGCCTTCGAGGAAATTATGAAATTCCTCCTCCAGAACTCCAGCAATGAATTCTTCGAAAAGCTTTTCCATTGGGATAATCAAGGAGAAGAATTCAACGCTTGATGCTTGAAGGGTTAGAGAGAAGCCTCTCAGAAATTGAATGCAGATGTCTATAAAGGGCTTAAAGTCGGAGTTAAGCCTGTTAAAGCTAATTCTACTTGCAAAATCAATGCTTACAGGGGTAAGCTGTATAGGGTTGAGGATAGAGATTATTTGCTTTAGAAGCCTATAGTTATCTTCGCTTTTGACGAGTTTCAGTAGCAAATAGCATGTGTATTTAAGAGTCCTGTTGATCGGAGTATCCATTAATCGCTCGTGAAATATGCATGGGATTTTGTGGAGTCTCGCTGGATTTCCATATTTTTTGATGTCGATCTTTTCCCTAACAAACTTCAGCTCTTCGTTTCTCCTTATATAGCCCCTATCCTGCTTCAATTTTAATAGGTTGAGAAGTTTCCTTGAAAAAAGATAGACAAAGATCTCGAAGAAGTCATTCTTCAAATCAAGTTTGGCGATGTCAGTTTCCTTAACATTCAATTTTCTCACATATCTGAGCATTATAAGCAAGTTGGTCATCATCGTTGGCTTTATCTCGTCAATTTCACCGATAAGAAATTTCGGCAAAATTTCAATATTAATAGTTCCAACTCGCACTACTCCTGCGTAATTTAGAGCTTTTATCCTATTTCTATAGATTTCCATGAATTTCCGAGGCTCATTTAGTTTTTCAAGCTGTTTAAGAGATTTTTCAGTAATGAAAAGTTTACTATTCTTGTTATCTCCCTCTTTTCCACCATCGACATCCAGACCTTCCTCTCTCTCATTATCGACGATTTCATACCTAACAGAATCGTATTCGAGGAGTGTGAGCGTTTTAGCTCTTGCCCTCAAATCATTCCCCTCGCTTTGTTCCTGCAACTTCTTTCAAAGCACCTATGAAATCGTCTTCTTGCTTGAAATCGAAGTAGTTATCTTCTACGTTAACGAATTTACTATTTAGCACTTCTTTTAGCTTTTCAGGACTATCGTAGAAGTACTCTTGGAGAAGTGGAAGAATTTCATTGTACCAGATCTGTTTCAGCATTTCGATCGTATCATCTTTCGAATTAAGATCTCTCAATTTAAAGAAATAGCTGTGCCCTATTTGATGATCTCTGTCATAGTTTTTCTTAACCCTCTCATTTAAGGCAAAAAGAACTTTTATTGCAAGCTTTTTGATATCTAACGCTCTGAAAGATTCTGAGGGTATGGATTCGATGTCCCACCCCTTAATTATTTCAATCGCTTTGTTCTCATCCAATTTGTCATTTTGGCTAAGGCCAAATTCCTTCACCAAAGATGCATAATTAGGCATAAGTTCGATAAATCCAAATCTCCGTCTCAAAGCTACGTCTATCAAAGCAATACTTCTATCAGCAGTGTTCATCGTTCCAATTATGTATAAGTTTGGTGGAACTCCAAATCTTGTTTTTGAGTAAGGAAGCGTAACTATAAGTTCATTTTCAGCAAATAACCTTTTATCTGCTTCAAGAAGTGTTATGAGTTCACCAAAAATTCTCGAAATATCACCCCTATTTATCTCATCGATTATAAGGTAAAATCTCGGATAAAGGTTGCTTTTCAAATCCTCTTTTATTCTTTCCTTGTATTCATCCTGAATTCTTACTATCGGGATATCTGCATCTCTGTTCCACCGAATTTCGATCTTGCAGAAGGCCATTAATGCATTGAATGCGTTTCTGCAGATTCTTTTGAAAATTCCCTCTTCAATCTCATATAGAATGCTTCCCTCCTCATTTGTTCTTGGTCTAAGTCCCTCGACAAACTCTTCATAGGAGTAGGATTGGTGGAAAGTTACCCATTCAGAGGACCTATATCTTTCCTCCAATTCTTGAAATATCAGCAATTCCTTAGCATCAGACCCAATTAATTCAATCATTCTTTCTGAGTTTACAGTGGTCAGCGGAATCAGGGTTGCTCTTGCCCCCATTCTGAGAGGTAAAGAATTTGAGAGTTCGGGATCTTCTTTCATCTCTTTCCAGGATGGGCCATTTACAAGTTTTAAAACTCTCAATTTGGGCTCTTCTCCATCAAAAATACACTCCCCCAATGCGTAGATTCTACCGACACTTCCCCCTACATATATAAAAACGATGTCACCATCCTGTATTTCCTCAAAAGCTTTTTTTATAGTCTTTCCTTTAGTAGCTAAACTCACTTCAAAATTGGGTTTAAGCTGTGTATAATCCCACATTTTAGGATTTATTGAATACCAGTAGAATCTCAAACTCTCATCAAACTCTCTTTTGGTAAAAGAATATTCTTTAGGCTTGTTTTCCAAATATTTATTTGCTAAGTAGGTTTTTCCCGTACCAGGAGGTCCATAAAGAATTAATTGTTTCTTGGCATTCAAAAGTTCATCAAGATTCTTTCTCATTTTTTTATCCAATTTGGTCTGATCCCTTTCATCCGGTGGAGATTCCCTGTCTAATTTCATTATTACCTCGTAGTCTTTATATTCAACCTTTTTGATGTTGAAGCCAATGGTACCACAATTTTTCATACCTAGAGATAAATCACCCTTATCTACCAATTTCTGAATCTGTTTGAGATCAAGTCCTTTTAATGTATGGAGAAGTCGTAAACGAAGAATTCGCGGAATCTTTTTTAACTCTACTTCCTCTTCTGGGGCTATTTTTCCGGATTTAATAGCATAATCCAACTCATTTTCGGGTAAATTCTCTTTACCTATCACTTCATAAACGTATTTCAGCTTTCCGGGACATTCTTTAACATCAGTGGCACAATAAACAAGTATATAATCTCCAATATTCACTTTTTTGAAATCAGAATCTTTTCCCTCAATACTGCCTTCATGCCGATAGTAGTTGTATTTTATTACCTCATCAGAATAAGTTCGATCTTCAAACTCTACTATATTATGCTTTGCAGGGCTTCCTGTTACCTGTATCAGAAAAACTTGTCGTCTCCTGTACTCGCCTTTGCTTAGGTAAAATGCTACTTCTATCATGTTATCGATTCCAATCTCATTAGAAATCGATTTTAATTCCATCGTAAGCTTTGGATAAATTTCATAAAATGTATCAAGAGGTAGTGTTTTCTTACTTCTTATTTCGTCTAACAATGATATACCATGTTTAAGTGTTAATTCATTCAGCAGTGAAACATTGCGTTCATTTATTACTCCATCATCTTTTCTCCACCAGAGGGGTATAAATTTGTCTGGGTGAAGTGCCGACGCCCATGTTGAAAGTGCAATTGTTTTCATTCCTCTAATTTTATTTTTGTATCTTTCAAAAACATCCCAAGCCTCGTCTTCGCCTGCTGCACTTTTCATTTCTTTAAGGAATCTCCTGAATTTTTCGATACTTTCATTATCCAAGGACGGAACTCCCTTTATACCGAATCTAAACCAGAATAATTTGTCAATGTCTTTATGCTGTTTTAGAATTTCTCTGTATTTGGTTTGAAGTTCGGATTCTAACACTTTGGGATCTTCTCCTTCAATAACCCTCTCTGCGAACTCACGATATACATCCAAAACTTTTTCAGAATTCTCTGTCCAGTATTCACCATATTCTTCTTTTAACTTTAGTAATGTTTCTTTTAGTAGATTAGTGTTAAAAGATTTCAGTGTCAGGTCTATTTTTTTAATTATCGTGTTTATATCCTGTTTTCTGGATTCTGGTAAATCTTCCCTGTCTAATAGTTCTTCATGTTTTCGCCTAGCTTTTAACAAAATTTTGCGGAGATCTTCTTTGTTTTTGTCGTCGATGTACTTAAACGACCATTGACCAAACTGTCTTGCGCCCAAATCTGCCGGGATTATTTCGACATAACACTCTGGATCAAAAACAGCTGAGAATTTTTTCTCTCCTTTGATAATACCCTTATAGCTCACCTTTTTATTTAGCACTTCCTTGACATTTTCTTGAATCCATTCAGGCAAATCCCCTCTCAGAAGTCTTTCATTCCAAAAATTCTTTACTTCATCTGGAAGTAGCTCATCGAGTTTTTTATTCGTCTCAAATCCTCTTTCTCTGTAACCCCCTTTTCCATAGAATCCAACAAAGTAGTACTTCCCATCGTTTATGTTTCTCGAAATAAATAAAATGATGCCGGACTGGAATTTCGTTATTTTCTTACCACCTGTTTCAATATTCCCAATATAAAACTCTTCGTCGAAATCTTCATAAAAGTTCCACCACTCATGAGCTTTTCCCGTCTGTTTAACATATTCAAAGCCGTATCTGCCTCTTCTTTCAAAGCCCTCCCAATCAAATCCCGACCATCTGTTATTAGACCAAGCTAAAACACCTACGATTCCGGATAGTCCCATCCTTAATACCTCCATTTAACTCATCAACTATTTTCATGCCCCTAGATATAGGATTCATTCTTATTATCATTCCTGTATCTTAGGTTCCATACTTCACAATTCAACATGCTCTTCTTAAATAATACTTCAGTTAATTTCAAAGGTCTCACCATTCCCCAAGATTCTTGTTTTTTCAAATTCCTTCTTAAACCATTCTTGACCATGTGTATGTACGGGGATTATGATATCTGGATCTATTTTCTCGATCATCCATCTTAAATCAGAAGAAGAAACGTGTCCTGAGGCGTGATAGCCTTTAATGAACTTTGGTTTTGCTTTTCCCCTATCGATAACCATTTCAAAGCCATAGATTCTGAAATTGAAATCTTCCAGCCAGTTGTAAAGCCTCTGAAAGTCGAATTCCTGCTCCTCGCTGAAAGCTTCGGTTGAGGAATAGATATAGCTCCCTCCATCAGGCTTTATGTCGAGCAGGTGTTTCATGTCATAGTTGGAGAAGCAGAGGATGTAATTCTCTTGGTTGTCCCTTATCTCAAAGGGGTCAAGATACTTGTCTTTCCATCTCTCTTCTACTATCAGCTCCTCCCACTTTCTTTTCTTCTCTTTAAGGTCCCCGTATATTCTAACCTTCTCCATTCTGCAAACCCCATCAACGCATTCCATAGCATGAAGCATGTATGCATCCTTTGCCGTGATAACAAGTTCCCTTCCAGTCCTTTTTGCAATCTCTATGAAGGTTTCAAGCCTTTCGAAGTTTCTTGGGCTGAAGTCTGCAATCACTAAGCCTTTGGACTCCTCCATAGCTTCAAGGCATTTGTTGAAGACCTCTTCTTCAGAAACGATGGCTTCTTCCTCTTCACCTCTATATCCTGCCCTCGTTCCTTCCGTGATTAGAATGGAGACATTTTTTGCTTTTTTAATGAATTTTTTTGAGTTCTCACTGTGCTTGCCATGCAACCTAATATCGCCAGTATAGGCTATATTGCCGATGATGTAAGCACTTGCACCATAGATAGAGTGATCAACTTCAAAGCTTTCAACATCAAAAGGTAACTCTACCTCTCTAAGCGAGCATAAATTTCCCGGTTCCAGTTTTTTGAAGTTCTTGGCTTCCTGTCCGGGTCTATAGCAAAGAAACTCAGTCAGGACATTATTTAAGCTTTGAGTGCAAACGAAATCTCTTCCCCTGTATGGAATGTTATTCTTCGTGGATTTGAGGACTCGTGGATCATCGGATGGCTCCCTTACTGTAAAATAGGCTATCTCAGATCCTATACCATAGGAGCCAGTATCCCTCATAGCCTTTAGAATTGCGATGGACATTGCAGAGGTTATTACGGGAATTCTCTCATCGAGCAAGGATATGTTCCCACAATGGTCGAGATGAGCGTGGCTAAGCAGCACAGCTTCAACATTAAGCTTCGGATAGGCTGACACATCAAGATCCGAAGGAATCAAATCTCTTCGATAGATGTTGATTTTGGGGATGAGATTGAGATAGATAAGATCGTGTATACCCCTGATACTTCTCTCATTCAGAAACTCAGCAAAGTATCTGCCATACCTTGCGAAGTTCATGCCAAAGTCAAGGAAAACACCTCTGCCCTTCTCTTCAACGTAGATCTTGTTTCCTCCTATAGTTGTTGCTCCGTCGTAGACTGTTATTTTCATTCTGTTTCCTCCAGTGGTCTTTCTTTTGGCTCTGCTTCTATTTCAAGACTCCTAACGCTTGAATAGTAAGCATTAAGCCTATCAAAGGACTGCTGAACCTTTGGAACGTTGCTGCTTGCATTGTTCACATGCTTGAACAAAGTTGCAAGCTTACTCCCCAAGTCTTCGAGATAGTTTCCAAAGGTGTTCATCTTCCTCTGGATCTCTTCAGCTTTCTCAGATATCTCTTCAGCCCTTATCCTCGCTGAAACCAGATTAAGATAAGCGGGAAGAACTGATGGCGAGGCAAGAATCACTCCAGCCTTCGAGGCCTCAACCGCTATGTCGGAAGCTTCAGAAACGATTTGATAGAATAAAGCGTCTGAGGGCACGAACATGAACGCAAAGTCTGCTGTATTCTCCTTTCCAACGTACTTATCCCTAATCGCTTCGGCATGCCTTCTGACGTCCTTCAAAAATTCCCTCCAGTACCTCTCCTTCTCATCAGCATTCTCCGCCTCATTATACTTCTTGAAGTTCTCCAAGGGGAATTTGGAATCTATGCAGAGGTATCTGTTGTCTTCAAGGAGGATGCATGCATCTGGAGTCCCAACACTGATATTCTTCTGGAAGAGCAGTCTATTCTTTGGAAATATGTCCCTCAGCAGAGTTTTAAGCTGCAGCTCTCCGAATCTGGCTCTTTCCATCTTTATCTGGAACATCGATTTTAGATCAGAGGTTATCACTTTCAGATCCTTTGAGGCTTCCTTAAGCTTTCCCAGATCCTCCTGGATTCCAAGCTCCTTCAGCGAAGTGGCAAAGGCTCCCTTGATCAGGTCTGCGTTCTTCGTTATCGCCGAAGAAAACAAACTCTCGAAAACCGATGCAGATCCCTGGAAGGTTTTTGAAACGGAGCCTTCAACGATGGATGGAATCGTTTTGGAAAAATCATCGATCCTTGCATGGAAATTCGATAACTGATTTTCCACAGCTCTTTGTTTAAGTATCAGGAAGAGGATAAGAACTATTGCAATCAGGAACAAGGCCACTTCCAGCATGCAATCACCTTTAGTTGATTAATTTATTAATACTTAAATTTTTCCATCAACTAATCTTAATAAATCTTAGTATGTATATGAAAAGTAAAAGTTTTTTTGAAATGACAGTAATGAGTATGATTTCAAGATGGGACCTGTTCTCACAATTTTTTTCGATAAGTTAAGGTCAAATTTGAATAGATAACTCAAGCTGATATACATGTATTAAGCGATTGGACTAGAATATTGAACACGTATTTTGCTCGACCTCATACTTCTCCCTTGCCAATGCTTAGATTACTTTCAAGGAACTCTAAGACAACCCCCCTTTTTAGTTGCTCATGGCAAAATTGATTTTGATAATTTCTAAGACAACCATAACAACTTGTTTCAAGACCACAGGTGCAATTCTTTACACGAATTAAAGCACTTTTAAGGACTTCAAAGAAGTTTTGTTCGACCATTAGACGCTTTACATGGCCAGCACCACCCGGAACGTTATCAAATAGGATAAGCATAATTCCCTTTTCAGATGGATGGAGACATCCATCTAAATCTTGCCTTCTTATGCCAAGTGCTTGACCTGTACCTTCGAGGATGGCGTAAAGCAAGGAATGCCAAAAACTATCATCCATCGTGTTTATCTTTGGTTCTTCAAAAGATATAGAAAGGACATCTGTTTTAAAAGTATGACCAAAATGTAACGGACCTCTAAGTGCCGATGGACATTCCGTCCCATAAGGTGTTTTATGCATTCCTTTCTGCCTTTCAGAAAAGGCAGCACCACAGGTAAAGCATACCCAGAACCCCACTCCTTTTCTTCCTTTACAGATCACTGCTAATTCTCCGTCTGAAGAATATCTACACTTAATCTTAAACTTCCCAATAGAAAATTCTTTTTCTTCAGGTTCTTTATAATCAAAAAAGTAAGGTCTTGTGGTAAATTCCTTCTTAGGGCGTGATTCGCCAGGTTTTCGTGGCTCATAATCTTTAGAAGTTACAAAGCCAAATATTGGTGTAATAAATCTATGGACTTCTCGTCGTGAAATACTCCCATGGATATTGCAAGAGATAGTAGGAGGTAAATCTTCAATTGTTCCCTTCAGGAAATAAAATCTCTTGCATTCAGGACAAATAGCATACCAATAAATTGGCCATGTCCTATTTCTCACTACTCTTAGACCTGCACTTTCCCAAATATATCCATTCGCAACCACTTGACTACCGGGGGCAAATTCTGAAATAGCTATACGAAGGTCTCTTTCCAATTGTATGTTTTTAGATGCGGGAATATGTGATAATGTGGCAAGTTCAACGACGTCAACAGGAAAACCGTACTTAGGGATAACAGTATGGGTTGCCAGAAAATCTATAAGCTGTTTCCTTTTTATCGTCTCCATTCTCCTGTTTGCCCAGTCCATATCTGCATTTAACCTGTTTCTTTTTCGCTGATCTCGAGTATTTCTCCATTCCTCTTCCTTAGAATTATAAAATTCCTTTAGACGATCATATTCATCTCTTATCTTTTCGTCAGCAATTGTAAGTGCTCCATTATTACCAATGAGATTATTCACCCAGCCCCAATTTTCCATATCAAACACACTTTGCATGTCTTGAGGAATAATTCTTTTCAGTGATCTTAAGAGATGTTCTGGTTTTTGTTCAAGAAATTTCTTTATCTCCTCTGTGCCAGGTATTCCTCTGCTTTCGAGTTTAAAGAAAGATTCTACAGTTCCGAAATACTCTGGAAACTCTCTGAAAAAATTTGCTAAAACAATAGAATTTAGATGGCGAGAAACAATCTTTTCATTGCGGATTTCAACCACAGGTGGCTTTATTCGACCTTCTACCATTTTTTCGGGTTCTTTGAAGTATGTAAGGTCATGGGAACGAAGTTGGGCGAAAGTTAAGGTAAAACCTATGGTATCAAGTCTTCGTCCCGCTCTGCCCGCTCTTTGAATGTAATTTGAAGGTTCAGGTGGAACATTGCGTAAAAATATTGTTTCTAACTCCCCAAGATCTACCCCCAATTCAAATGTCGTTGAGCAACTTAAAACATTGATATCTCCTCTTATAAACCTTTGCTGTATATTTGAGGCATAATTTGTACTAAGTTGAGCTGTATGTTCATGACTCCTCATCTTTGAAGGGGTTAGATTAGTGTAAAGAAAACGGTAGTGATTATTTAGTATATCTTCTCGCCTATTTGGGTCTATTGGTTCAAGCCTTCCATTACAATTGAAAGTAGGACATACCCCCTTCACACTCACAGGTACAATTACGCCACACCGATTGCAAATGAACCACGGAGAGTCTTCCTTTTCTTGGATAATCCTCCAAAATCTGTAGTCAAGTTGATAAAGCACCCCTTGTCTTGGGTTAGAAAATTGATGAATTCCTATTCCTATCCAATTATCTCTAAGATCCTCCCATATTTTACCCAATAATTTCTTAGAGTCCTCGTTTTCATCCTCATCTCCTGTTATTCGCTGGTATAACTTTCTCAAATATTCTAACCTTGCATTCAATCTTCCCAGAGCAGGAATAAAAGAATATATTCCTCTCTTAATATCAGAACCTTCGCCTCTAAACTTGTATTCTTTATTTCTCGGAGCAAAGAACTCATCTTTTGGATCAGGACCATCCTCAGGGAAAGTAATAGCCATGTTGAAACGTAAAGTGTTGAGTAATGTTTGGTATACGGCTATTGCCTCATTCTCGTTAAGATTCCAAGGTGGTTTTAATAGTTCCTTAATTGGTTTCCAGTCATTAGGAATGATGGGAACAAAAGATACCAATCCAACTCCCTCTAAGGAGTTTCTTCTGTCCCAAACACCACAAAAATCTTGGAGAATCCATCTCCAAACCTCTTTTTTCTTCTCTCTTCTATCCATATTTGAATCAAACACATCTCTTTCCTCTGCAAGTTGTAGAACATCCTCGCATAATGATCTAAGTCCATAATCGTCCAATGGATTATTTCGCTGTAGGGCTTCGACAATCAACCGTCGGAATAGTATTCTGCTGTATGTAAATTCTAAGTAAGGTGCAAAGAAGGCAGCATCCTGCCTACTATCTGAAAAAGTAAGTATCTTCTTCTCTTTTACAGTTTCTTTCTTGAGATTTTGATATAAAGCTGTAACTAATACTGCTGCAGGGGCGTCTTGCTGGAAAATGAATTCTCTGACAATATTAATAGAGCGCAATCCACATAAGTAGCATTTATTGAGAACGCCGTCCTTAGGAATAACCTCAATTAAGATTCGTATTGTATTACTTTCACGGGTGCAGGCACATGTAGGCTTGTCTTCCCATATTGCCCCACACTTTATGCATAGCTTCCAAGTTTTGCCTTTCTCAGCAATTTCCTCAGGCACAGCAACTTCTTGGTCCTCATCCTCTTCTATCCTCATATCTTCTTTCCACAGGAGGAAGTATCTATTCTTCCGAGGGGTATCCACCTCAGCAAAAGAATGTTTCAGTTTACCTTCTTTGATATCTCCAACTAAATACTCTTGTCCACACCGGCGGCAAGATGCAAGTTCAAAAACTGGATAACCATCTTCTGTCAATTCTTTTCTTTCTAAAAATATTTTTGGCTTAGGATAAAACGAGACAAAAATCCCCTCGGGAGCCCGTACAAATAGGTGGTAGCGCGCCGGAAGAAGTGGCAAAGACTCTTCCTCAGCACGCGCCCACACTGCTGTATTGATAAGGCTGATAATATGCTGACGCTCCTCATCTGATGGGTCATCAGTCTCTAAAATCTGTTTAATACAATTCTCAAGATTTTTTGCCCCTCCCTCTAGAAGACTTTTCAATTTTGAAACTCTTTCATCTCTTGAAAGAATTTTATAAACAAACCTTTTAGCATTCTTATTACATTGTTCTTTTGCCTCATTCAAAATATCTTCAGGGATACCAAATTCCTTACAAACTTTGTAGCATCGTTGCAGAACGTCTTCACGTTTTTCTTGAATTATATTGTCTAAAGCCGAATATAACTTAAGTGGGTATCTGAAAATGGGTTCTCTGATCTGAGTTTTAATCCGTTCACCTTTTATTATGTCCTGGCGGTCACCATCTTCTGTGTTCCATTCAAATTTCTCCCCAAAAAGGTTTGTAGCAAATTCTGCTACTTTATCAAAATCCTCTTCCTCTCTTACAAGCGTGGCACTGGTTGCGATGCACTGCAGATCCCCTTCCATATTCTTGCAGACTCTATCCTTCAAACGACGAATAAGCATAGCTATTTCAACACCGGTGGCCCCACTATAAATGTGAGCCTCATCTAAGACTAAAAATTTCCAATTTTTTGCATATTTTCCGTCAAAGAAGGGTGAATCCTTTGGTCTTAACAGTAGATACTCAAGCATTGCATAATTCGTTATGAGGATGTGTGGTGGATTTTCTCGCATCTCCTCCCTCGAGAGAAGTTCGCTTTTAACGGGTTCAATACCTGGGTTCATTAGTCTGAACTTCTCTTCCCCCTCTCTCTTAGTTTCAGGGGTGTCTCCTACATACCTGCCAAAGGTTATTCTAACGTCGGGCATTTTTTCTTCTATAACTCTCGCAATCTCTCTTAATCTCCGCAATTGATCATTTGCCAGAGCATTCATAGGATAGAGTAAAAGAGCACGCACTCCTGGCGAAAGTTTGCCTTGCTCATGTTCTTTTAAGAGATGATTATAAATGGGTATAAGAAAACATTCTGTCTTCCCACTACTTGTGCCGGAAGCAATGACCACATTATGACCCTTGAGTATTTTCCTAAGTGCTTTTTCTTGGTGTAGATAAAGAGGGTAATCACGTAAATAAGGAAGGGCATCAAAAATAAAATCCTCTAACCTCTTGTTCAATAAACCTTCTTGGATTAAATCTTTTAAATAACACCCTTTTTCAAATGGTGGCGTTGCCTCCAATATAGGTCCATTCGTAAACCAGAATTTCTCAGCTTCTTGTTGGAATAGTTTCCGCAGTTCTGTATCTCTTAAACGGAAAGTACTGGTTAAATATCGTATATAACTATCTCTAATATTTTGAGTTACTTTAAGAGGGTTCAACACCATTTTCATTCATCTCCCACTCATTTTGTATCTCTTTTTTTAGCTTTAATAATTTGTCAAAAAATCTGATTGCATCTTTTAAAGCAAGCTCTTTATCTCTATATGATGAAAAGCCTATAAACCCTAGCCTATAATTTAAATTCAACTCATTCAGTGACTTAGGAATGAAAAATTTCAATATTGTTCTTCTAATCTCATCATTTTCTCTTAATGGCTCGAATATATATTTTTCATCAAAATCTTCATCAATACTATCCAAGTTTCCATCTCTGTTCTTAAAATATTGCCACTTCCTTACTAAATATTGTATATTTCCTGGTCTCTTCATGTCTGAAACGAACGAGATCCAGAATTCATTCATTTTATATTTGATAATATTGATATTTTCAGCAACCTTATCTCTATTTTCATAAAAAACTTTGATATCTCTTTTTTGAAGAGGTTGTGTGGAACAGACTTCTCCCATTTTTACCATATTTTCTTTTAGATATTTATTAAAAAAGTCCCTTACAAACTTATTGTCTTTTTTGATTTCTTCGAGCTCATCATAAAGGTTTTTAAGCATCTCATTCATTTCATCTCTAAAATTATTTATGATCCTACTATATTTATTTATTACACCTACTAAATTATTCTGATTGAAATCCTCTTTTGCCTCCTTCAAAAGATCTTTATATATCACACTTTTTGATTCTCTTGCAATGTATTCACATACCTCTCTGAGATTGTTTAATTTTTCGTGAATGATAGTCTCTGCTTTTTCGTACGCTTGTTCTAATATTGTGTCGGAATCAGGTATATCTTGGTATCCTATAGACCTGAGAAGATTTAGTATCCTCTTTAGTCGATTAATATCTGGTGGGAAGTAAATGGTATCAAACCATAATTTATCATCTATTCCTACTGTAAGCGTTAATCTACCACTATTATTTAGAATGGTTTCATAAAATTCATTTAAAAAAAGAGAGTAGTTCATGCCCTTTTTGGAGAACTTTCTTTCTTGCAGTATCTGGTCATTTGACTTAAGAATGGCCAAAAAATCGTATTTGCTGCCCATACTATTAGTGCAAACAATAAGATAAAGTTCAGAGCCAGGGATCAATTCATCTCTCTTTATTTGCAAAGGTTTATCATTCCAGGCTTCCTGCTTTGAAATTTTCCACTTTACTCTCGGGATAGTTATCTGAAATCTCACTTCGGTCTCAGGTTTATTTCTTTTAGTAATAGAAAAGTGAAGAATATCTTTATCAGGTGGCACTTCAATCTGATAGCCGTTTCCTATAAACTCAATCTTTTCATGAGTTTTTAATTCCCACTCCTGAAAATTACTTCCTAAAACGACTTTAATACTTTCGGTACTATACCCATGATGAGGGTCCGGGATAGTAAGTCCCCTTGGATATTCTAATTGGAGAAAAGGAACATATCGAAAGAACAGCGTCTCTACAGGTATGCTTTTACTTTGCTCACAAATGTCTATTTGAAATTCTCCACATTCACAAGGTAAGTCATTAGGGAGCTTTAATTCTAACTTCTTAGCGCCTGTCCAATTCTCAGCAATAATCCTATAACCTGTCAGCTTGTTTTGAATCCAGACTACCCACCCAGATGGATTCACTCTTGGTGCTTTTATTTTGATAGTTTTACCCGTAAAAAGGGGTGCCAATTCTCTGAAGTCATCTTCAACTAATTCCTCACCTTCGATAGAAAAAGTGTTTTCACAAGGTATTTTTTCTTCTTGACTGGTTTGTCTACTTCTCACGATAAGTTCATTTATTTTTTTCAAATTAATACACAATAGCTGGTAGTTCTCCCAAATCCATCTTTCCTCAATTACATCTGGCTCAATGCTTAATTCAAAATCTTCCTTGAGAAGAATCCAAACATCCTTTTCTGGGAGAGGGTTAACATTTTCACTCTCATCATAAAGGTAATGCATTCTACCTCGATTGTTGCCTATCGCAATAAAAGCATAAATGTCCTCATTGGCATGCTTATACCTATAAGTTCTACCTTGAAGCTCTTTTGGGAAAACAATTTTAAAGTTCTTTAAAGGGTTTTCCAATTCTATTTTTTTCTCGTCAACTTTTACAATATTTTGCTCCTCTTTGTTGACTTTCGCAGAGATGGTTTGTTCTTTTCCGTTTAATTCCAGTTGATAAATTAATTGTTGAGGAACATCTTGTTCTGTTTTTTTAGTTTTATATTTCTGCTCTGGTATGATAAGATAAACCTTCCCTTCGTCAAGGTTAACTTCTACAAAGGGCGACTCTACTCTTGTAGGGGTTTCTTTTCCTTTTTCCCTTTTAGTTTTTACGACACCTATTTCTGCATACGATCCCGGTTGTTTAGTTAGCTTTGGTTTTTTAACGCCTAAATCCTTCTCTCTCTTTTTCTTGGGTGGAGTTGGCTTTTTTACTTCTTTTGACCTTCTGCGCCGTTTTTTCTTCTCCTCTGTTGGTAGTTTCTTCTTATATGGTTTTCGCTCTATTATTTTGGTTTTCCGAGTTAGAGTTTCTGTTTGTGCCTTTTCTTTAATCGCTTCTTGAGGTTTTATTTCTTTCTGCAAGCTTTTGGTTGTTTTTTCTTTTAGTGTTTCTATCTCGAGTCGGGTTTTTTCGGAAATTTCTGGCTTTTCTTGAGTTGCCGTGGTAAATCTTGTGGATTTTTCCTCTAATAGTGCTACAAACTTCTTTTCCGTGAGTGTAGCTTCAAGTTCTTCTCGATTTCTAGGAGGCGGAGTAACTTTCTTTTCAGACAAAGTTTCAGGTTCTTTTATACATCTGGGTTTTAGGCGAACAGAGAAAATCCTTCTGATCCACATGATAAACTTATTTATCGGATTGAACATCCTCCTTTACCCCTTACTTCTCCGGTAGATTTAACTTCTTCTCTAGTTTTATGAGATTTGGTTTTGGGCGTATTGATTCTATATATTTATCATCAATACCTAACTCCCACCACTTCTAGTTGATTGATTTATTAATACTTAAATTTTTCCATCAACTAATCTTAATAAATCTTAGTATGTATATGAAAAGTAAAAGTTTTGTGGAAAGAAATGATGATGTATCAAATCAGCTCCAAAACAGTCTTTTCAACCAAATCTATGAGCCAGTCGAGATCTTCAGCAAATATTACCACTATTTTTCCCCGGTCAACACCAAAAATCTCACAAAACCTGTTCAGAATGTTCTCTGTCTGATAACGCTTAACTCCTTTCTCCTTAGCGTACAGTCCAAGAACCACGTATGGGGAAATTACGTAGTACTCTAAGCTACCATACCTGAGCTTCTCCGCAAGTAAGATAGAAATGAGATCTCCGAGAACCTTCTTTGGGTTGGAAGACGTTTCTTCGATCTCGCAGAGAACTTTTACCTCCTCATTTCTTACTACCGCAATATCAATGAAAGACAGGAAGTATCTTCTTGAATAATCTTTGAAGTAGGCAACTATTCTGTGCTTCTGATCTCCATGATCGTAGAAGACTTCATACCCATCTTTCTCCAATCTCTCTTTCAGTCTTTCACCGAGGATTTGAGTATATTTGCCTGCCATAAACTCACAATCTTCAAGATTTTCAAAGTTAGTTGATAATTCCATAATCTTTCCATAATCCCTCTTACTTGTTGTCTCGTATTCTCTTTCCTCATCTGCCTATTATCAATTTAATCCATGGTTAATCCATGGTCACCTTAAAGTTAGCTCTCACCCTAGTACAGATAGTTTTATGATTTTGCATATTATCTCCACAGCCATTTCTGTGTCGAGGTCATCCAGAGCAACACCAATGGGTGAGTCCGGTTTCTCGGCCAAAAGTTCGTTGAGGTCTTTTACAATAGCACCTCTTTCAATCGCTTTAAGTTGCTCTTCAGCCCTTCTCAATCTAGTTTTCTCAACTTTGAATGGTTTTGTAACGAATATACCAGAGATGTTGTCCAAGCGGTTTGCCAAATAAGCCAAGAAATCACCGCCACTCGAACCTAAACCGGCTGTAAGGATAACATGCTGGTATTTTGCTAATTCTGAAATTAGTTCATTCACTTGATCGAATCTGTAGAAGTTCACGTTTTCAAGCCAGTTCTCCACATTCACTGCAAATGCGTCAAATGAGGTTAGTTCGATTATTTCAACTGCTTTCTTCAAGATTGACATCCCGGCTCCTCCCAAACCTACCAATGCAATAGAGCTTTGAGTTTCTTTTGAATTCTTGTCAAAGTTCATGATACCACTCTCTTATCGAAGTTTTTACAGATAGTTGATTTATTAGATAATACTTAAATATTTCTATCAACTAATCCAAAAACACTTAATTTCAAAGCTAAAGAAGGGCAAAAAAGGAATTAAAACAGCGTGGATGGAGATAGTATCTGAATTAATTGAGTTTCCACCTAAATCGTTAACATCTTTTTTAACTTCGATACCAATTCGGAGACAATTAAAATTCAGCATGTCCATATGTTTTCTATACTTGCCTTTCCTCAAACCGTTTCTAGATTTTCCAAACCACACCACAGTGCGTGTTGAATGTTTGCCTTAGATAAAGAGCTCAACTAGACAGGTATACAAACTCTATCACTAGATTCCTCATTTTCATAAGTTTTTTTAAGTTCATCAACGCTTACATCGGTGCAATCTACGATTAGCTTGCTGTTTCTTTGTTTTTTTCTTCGTTATTGAGTTCAGAATCCTAAGAATCATGTTAATAAAGCTGTTAAGGCTGAATTTTGAAAGGAAGGAGTAAACATAGTCTTCTTTAGAAATTTCATCTTCTTTTATTTTCAGAAAATTTCTTAGCTTCTCCTTATGCCTTAATTCATCGATTACGTGACTTATTTCTGTTGAGAAAAGCTAAAATTGCGAGATGAAGGGTAGCATTAATTTCAGGTAAGTTTAAATGATCATGACATTTTAGCAACATTTAAATTAATTTGATTTAAACCCAAGAAAAATTGAAATGAGATTAGGGGGTATAAAAATGAAAGTAAAAGGATCTCTTGCAGTACTACTCCTGATAACTCTAATCTCAAGCGTAACAGCTCAAGCACAAGAATTGCCCGATCCAGGAATAACGCCAGATTCATGGATGTATGGGTTTAAACGAGCTTTGGAAACTCTGAGCCTGATTTTTACATTTGATGAGGTAGCAAAAGTGGAAAAACGTCTTCAGTATGCAGAGCTTAGACTTATAGAAGCAAAAGCGATGGCTGAGAAGGGGAAGCTAGAATATGTAAGCGAATTGCTAGAAGAGTATCAGAAAGAACTTGATGAGATAAATAATATAGTTTCCTCAGTGAAAGAGGATAAGAAAGAGAAGGTATCTGAACTTGTGGCTATCGCCACCTCCCATCACTTGGAAGTCTTAGACAAGGTCAAAGAGATTGTTCCAGAGCAGGCAAAGGAGAGAATATCTCTTGCCAAGGAAGTGTCGATGAGGGGCAATCAGGAAGCATTGAGGGTTTTGGCCTCGATAAATCCGGAGAGGGCAGCTAAAATCGCTATGAGCATTGCAGGAGAGAGGATGAACAAAGCTAAACAAGCTGCTGAGATGGGGGATGCTGAAGAAGCTGCTGAAGCTGCTGAAGAATATAAACAGTATGCAAAATTCGGTGAAGAAATCGCCACCATCGCACAGCAAGCAGGAGAAGATCCGAGAAGAGTTCATGAAATCGTCACGAATGCAACTTCAGTCCATTTAACGGTTTTGGAGGATGTGTTGCAGAAAGTCCCAGATGAGGCGAAAATAGCAATCCAGAGTGCAATAGAGGTCTCCAAAGCCGGTAAAGAGAGTGCCGAGAAGGCTTTGAAGGAGGAGATCTCTACACCTGAGAAAGTTGAAGTGACCCCGGAAAAACCTGAAAAATCTAAAAAACCTAAGAAACCTGAAAAACCTGAAAAACCTGAAGCACCAGTGAAAAAAGGAGGTCAATAGTTTACTGCAATAAGTCAATAGTTTATTATTTTCTAGAGTTTACTATTTTTTCTTTCATTTTAAGATACAACTGGACTGTATTATCAGTATAGTTTCCAATAAACCAGGAATGGTAGTTTATTATTGTTAATTGCTCTATCAATTCCATAATATTGAAAGACATCAGTCAGTCATGGAGTTATTAAGCATACAACTTTCTTTTTTAGGTATGTGATTTAATTGAAAAAATATCATTATAGAATTCACTGGTAGCTCACATAAACATCCTTACCCAAAACTCTGAAATGAACTTCCCCCTCCAGTTCAATAAACTCCGCTGAAATTCCTTTTTTGCTTAAGATCGCTTTGATTGCCCTCACCACATCTTTTTCTGCCTCAACAAGAATAACCTTCTCCTTCCCGTTCAGAATCTTCCTGTAAAGCCTTCTCGCCTCCCTTAGAGCCGATTTCCTTCTTATCGCATAGGCCATGTGATCAAGATATTTAGAGCTGAGCAGATTGTGCCTTTTCCTGCAGTAGGCGCAGAAGTAACCTCTTAACTCGCTACAAATCTTGCAAAAACCACTCACAGGATACGCTTGTACGATGCTCCCAATATGGTGATCTTTTGCATCAATAGCCTTCTCAAGCTCCGCTTTCAATCTTTTGGCATGTTTTATGCAATCAACAATTTCCTCAATGCTTAGCCTTTCACCGCATACACAGCAGTATTCATCCAGCCTGCAGCTAACCCACATCACCTTTGGCTTTTTTCCCT
>MTMO01000004.1 GCA_002011235.1 Archaeoglobus sp. JdFR-27
TTAGAATGCGAACATCAGGATGAACGAGATCACAAGGCCGAAGATGACTATTGTTTCTGGAATAACTGTGAATAGCAAACCAAGGCCAAGGAAACCTCTGTCCTCTGCTATCGCTCCAACTGCTGCTGCTCCGATTCCGCTTTCTCCTGCTCCTGCACCTATGCCAGCTAAACCTACTGCTAAGCCTGCTCCTATTGCAGCACAACCCTTTATGAATGCCTCATCACTTATCAAAGCTTCTGCCATATCTTCACCTCCAAACCTACTCCTCCTCAATAAACTTCTTCTTCCTTCCAAAGGGGGTGAAAACTCTTCCACCACCTTCGAAGAACTTCGTGAAGAACTCAACATAATGTAAACGTAATGACTGTAAGCCTGGATCGAGGATTCCGAGTAACAAGTTGACTCCATGGGCTACAACCATCAGGACTGCTGCCACAACCCCTGCAACTATCGGGATTGGTATGAATGTATGCATGAGCTTCGGAACGACATAGTTGACGACGAAGGCTATGTAAACAGATGAAAGACCGATAGCAAGCAATCGAGCGTAGCTCAGAATCTGCCCGAACCATGTTAAAATTTCAACGGCCATCACCACTCCCATTGCGCCCATCTTGGGTATCTCCTCCATTAGGAACAGAATGAACCAGATGACAATCAGCGGAACGGCAATCTTGTAGAAGTTGTTAACTCCAGCCTCCCATCCCTCTGCAATTCCCGGTAATGGAAGCGGTGGAATGTTCTCTCCGACTTCAGCTCCTAATCCTACTGCCTGAAATACTTGACCTAAGATAGGATATTCTTCACCAAGATGATAGAATACATTGACATTGTATGCAAATCCCAGAATCAGTAAAGCCATTCCAAGCACGCCAATAAACCAAGAGGCTTTCTCAAGTATTGCAGCTTTTAATCCATGTTCAACGTAAACATTTCTGAAACCGATAGCGAAGCCCCACAGGATCTTGAACATCCCTATAACAAGGACTGTGAAAAGGAGAACCTTGACGCCCATCTCCTCAACCCTATCGAACAGCGGATGGCCATGGTTGAATTCATAGATGCTTTGTAAAGCTACCCCTATAAAGTGTATCTCAGGCGGTTTGTATCCTGGAACTGTAAATGGCCCAAAAAATTCACCGTATATGAAGCCAAATATTATCGAGACAATTCCTGAGTAGAGTGCTATGTTTAAAAGACCCTGCCAACCCTCTGTTTTAAATATTCTTTTCAAATAGAGAGACAAAACGGTAATAAGCAAGCCATAACCGATGTCACCAAGCATCATGCCAAAGAAGATCGGGAAGAACACCGCCATAATAGGTGTCGGATCGAACTCCTTGTACTTAGGTATGGAGAAGAGGTTCGTGAACAGCTCAAAATTCCTGATACCTTTGGGATTCTCGAGTAAAGTTGGTGATTCGGATTCAGATTTACCTTCAACGATATCAACAGCAACTCTCCCATTTGTCTGACTTTCAACTACACTTTTCAGCTCATTGACCTTTTTTTCAGGAACGTATCCCGTTAGAACAAAAGCATATTTCGAAACAAGCGTTTTCAAGGGAAGTTCTGACCTATCCATCTCCATGCTAAGGTATTCTTCGATAGCCACCATCACCTCAGCTTCTCTAGCCTTTATCTCCTCTAATTCCTCCTCAAGGGACTTTATCTTTGCTTCGTTGCTCTCAATCTCCGAATTGATTTCAGACAATCTAACATCGTAGTCTTCAATTTCAGGTACGGCTAACTCAGAGAAACCATGTTCTTGTAAGGCGATCAAGAAATCATCCGAGTACTCGACTTTGACAAAAACAGCAGCCAGATATCCTCCTTTTACCTCCTTCAGGAAGATTTCAAATTGATCCGTGATTTCCTTTAGCCTCTCGGTAGGATCTGCTTTTAACATACCTACAAAGCATTTTATTGCTATATACCCTCTAAGCAATTTTGGAGGAATTCCAAGCTCTTTTAATGGTTCAATAACTTTAATTTCATCTTCAAGAACCCTGTTTCTTTCCGTTAATACTCTTATCTCTTCAATCTTTGCTTCTATCTCTTCCCTGTATTGTTCCAGCTTTTTATCGAGTTGGGCAGCTATTTCTTCTGCTTTATACCTTCTTTTTGCATCGTAGGTTTCAGGCTCAAGTTTTAGATAGGATAAAAGGCTTCTAAGCTGTACAAGTGTTCTGGAAATTGTTGAGGCTTTTTTCAACGGTTCCCCAATCTTAAAATAATCCTCCTCAACAGGATCTTCGATGTGCATCAGATTTAACTTGTGTAGAGTCTTCGAGACTTGCTCAAGGTAATCTTTAGGACCCACTAAAGTTACCTTGGCCATCTTAGCAGGCTTAAACATGCTCTACCATCCCTAAGAATTTTTCATAAAGGTAGTCTACCGCTTTCCAAACGTTATCTTTACCTTTAGCTTCCAGCTGCTCGATATCTCTGCTTTTTCTCTGTTTGATTTCCTCTTTTTCAGTTTCAATCGATGATTTAGCATCTTCAATAATTTTAGCTTTTATACTTTCAGCCTCTTTTTGTGCATCTTCGATGATTTCCCTAGCCTTGAGTTTAGCCTCATAGATCATATTTTTCTTCTTTTCTTCTGCAGAAGCGACATCATTCTCGACTTTACTCTCTGCCTCCCTAATCTTTTCAAGAATCTCTGTCTTTTCCATAGTTCATCCCCCACCCCTTATTGTGCAGATTAAACGACATCGAAAGGTTACCGATTCTATATTTAAAGTTTGCTATTTTATACCCTAAAGTCTATCGCGATAAATTCTTCTGAAAACCTAATTTTGGTAAATAAGGCTTAATACTGTTTTTCTTTGTAAATCGATATTGTAAAGGATGGCGTACCAAAAACAGAGTAAGATCAAAATATATTCTTTACTATCTTTTCAAAAACTTTTTAATATATCATTCAATTATTTAAAAACCAAATTTTTTATTTTGAACTTCTCAAAAATTCCCTTACCTTCTCCGATTCAATCCATCCTTTGTCGAGTTTCTCGATAAGCCTGTCAATTTTGTTAACTTGTTCGATAATTTCATCTCTGAGGTCTTCATCAGCCTTAAGTTCAGCAAATTTCGGATTTACATACTTGAAAACTCCATCCTGAATCAAATACACCCCCAACCAGTGACTCCTCTGCGAGTTTTCTAAACATCTCTTCCGACTCAAAGAGCTTTCTTTCTATCTCTTTCCTTTCTGAGATGTCTCTTGCTATCCCTAATCTACCGACAACTTCTCCATCCTTGTAGAGATTCGTTACGTTCAATTCAACTGGAATTCTCTTACCATCTTTCCTTATCAGTTCGATTTCATAAAGCGGTACTTCCTCGCCTGCTAAACCTTTTTTAAATTTTTCAAGGGTGGGCTTCAAATATTCTGGTGCAACGATTTCTGAAAAATGTCTTCCAATCCATTCGCTTCTTGGATAAAGAGTTATTTCCTCGAACTTATTGTTAAGAAAAAGGATTACTCCTTCTCTATCCACAACAAAAACCACATCGTTAATCGCTTCAAGAAGACTCTTATATCTCTCTTCAGACCTTCTTAGCTTTTCTTCCATGATCTTTCTGTGTGTGATGTCAAAAACATTTCCAAGCACGGCAGGATTTCCATTGAATTCTATCTTTGTTGCAATAACCTCCACCCATCTCTCTTCTCCGTTTTTCGTCACTATTTTCCATTCGTAGTGTTCAGGAACAACGTCTCCTTTCTCCCTCCTGTAATACCTTTCCTTTACTAAATTTATGTAATCAGGATGCACAAGATTAAAAGGATTCATCTTAAGGAGCTCTTCTTCAGAGTAGCCTGTGATTTCAGCAAGTTTTCTGTTAACATATCTGAATTTTCCTTCTTGAACTATATATATTCCCGTGTGGGTTTTCTCTTCAAGTTTTGCCAGCAAATTTTCCTTCTCTTTAAGTTCAGTAATGTCTTTCATTACCCCCAAAACGAAGGTTTTCTCATCAAGCTTTAATTTATCTGTAGAGAGTTTAACATATTTTAATCCATCTTTGCCAACAAGCCTTAGCTCAAATGTGCCAGAACGGAACTTTTCGAATACTTTCTTTACCTTATCCACATCATCTGAGTGTACTAGAGAAATAAAATTCTTAAAAAGTAAGTCTTTTGGTTTAAGACCAGTTAATTTCTCTATGGCTGGGGTCACAAATCTTATGCTACCTCTTCCATCCACTATAAGAATCGTATCTTCAATGTTGTCCAAGATCTTCCTGATGAATTTTTCCAGTATCAGTTCCATCATTCTACCACCCAAGTTTTATCACAAATTTATTAGCATTTACAAGCTCGATGCTCCCTCTAAGCATCTCAACTATCTTTTTAACGATGAAAAGTCCCAATCCGGTGTTAGCACTCCCACCAAACTTGAATCCTTTTTCAAAAACACTGAGCCTTATACTTTCAGGAATTCCTCTACCATTATCGGTATAAATGATTGTGCGCCCTCTAGAACCCTCTTTAATATCTACGTCTATTCTGCTTGCCTCTCCATGAAAGACAGAGTTGCTTATCAGGTTATCAAACACTATAGAGAGAAAACTCCCAGCTTTACAATCCCCACTCACTTGAACTTGAACATCATAGCTTTTTGCTACTTTGGTAACAATCTCCTTAATGCTTACCTTTCTTGGATCTTTAGTCGGAGCTTCGAGTTCCTTTATCTCATTTATCAGATCTATGCATCTTTTAACAGCCTTCTCGCCTAAACAACGCCCATTTTCGCAGAGTTCCATAGCTCTGGAGATTATGTTCAGATTGTTAAGGATATCATGTCTGAGAATGCTGTTGGTGAGCTTAAGAAGTTCGTTATAATGTCTCAGTTCTTGTTCCATTTTTTCTATCAGATATGTCTCTTATTATACCGAGAGCGTGGGGTTTCTCTTTGAAAATGACTTTTGACATTGATAAACTAAGATGAATCCACCTTCCGTCAGATCTTTTCAATCTGACCTCATAGCCTGCTTCAGATAATTCCCCTTTTAAAGCCTTCTGAACGTCATAGAAAATCCTTTTAGCATCTTCTTTATCAACAAGTTCAAGGAGATTCTTACCTTTCAAATCAGTAATGCCAATTATTTTAAAAAAAGCCGGATTTGCATAAACGAGTTTAAATTCTGTCGCAAGAAATATTCCTTCACTCGAGTTTTCGGCAATTAAACGGTATATTTGATCCAAAGCTTCTCCAGAGTATCCGGAATGTGGGTTATTTGATTTTTTAGATCTATCTCCGATCAACCCAGAAGCTGTTAGATTCAGCTTCGATTCCCTCATGGAACCTCCAAATCTAAAAAACCAAACCTAAATAATCGGCATTCTATTTAACCTCATTGAAATTTTCATCATCATGAGAAAAATACTTGAATCTATTGACCTTAAAAGATTAGCTTTTAAACACAATAATGCCGCAATAACCGATCCACTACAATCAGGGTTAACCTAATTTCAAGGATTGATAATACCTCTGATTCTCTCTGTAAACTCCGGTTTTATCTCTCTTACGAAAACCCCTATATCCCAAGGCTTGATTTCATGTATTGAAGAGTAATTCCTCCTTCTGTACTTTTCCTTTTGAATCTTCATTAACTCAGGGGGTTTTATTCTCCAGTGAGTGGGGCAGCCTATAATTACCTCAACAACGCTAAATCCTTTATGAAGCATTGCTTCAGCAATAGCCTTTTCAAGCCATTTTATATGATAGGATGTAAATCTTGCAACATAGGTCGCTCCGGCTGCAGCAACAAGTTTTGAAATGTCGAAGGGGTGCTCGGGATTTCCAAAAGGTGTTGTTTTGGTAACCTTTCCCTCAGGAGTTGTGGGGGCAACTTGTCCACCTGTCATGCCATACAGTGAGTTATTGATGATTATTGCCGTAAGATCGATGTTTCTTCTTGCTGCATGGATAAGGTGGTTTCCTCCGATGGCTGCGGCATCTCCATCCCCCATAAAAACAACAACGTTCAGTTCAGGATTTGCAAGTTTAATCCCTGTTGCAAATGCCAATGCCCTTCCATGGGTTGTATGTACCGTATCAAAATTGAGATACTGCGTTATCCTTCCACTACAACCTATTCCGCTTACTATAACGGTCGAATCCCTATTTATTCCGGTGTAGCCAAAAGCCTTCGCAAAGACTCCGAGAACTATACCATTTCCACATCCTGCACACCAAACGTGAGGGAGGTATTCTGTTCTCAAAAGATCTGTATAAACGTTTTTCATGCTTCCACCGCTCTTACCAGCGTTTCAGGAGTTGTAAGCTCTGCAAATGATGATATCCCAATCACATCCCTGTCACAAAGTATAGCTTTTACCTCTTTAACAATCTGTCCCATATTCATCTCGGGAACGATGATTCTGCTCGCATTTTCTGATGCTTTTTTCAATGCCCTTTCAGGCATAGGGTTGAGTGTTTCAATTTTGAATAAACCCGCCCTAATCGATTTCGATCTCAAAATTTTAACAGCCGTTTTTGCAGACCGATACGTTGAGCCATATGTAACAAAAAGAATTTCAGCATCTTCTGTTTCTTCCATTTTGTATTTCATCAATTTTTCATCTTCAATTTTTGAAAAGAGCCTTTTAAGTAATTTCTCATATTTTTCAGGTTCTGTCGTTGGCATTCCAGTTTCATCATAGACCAAACCCGTAATATGCTTCCTTAAACCGATTCCAAGCCTCTTGATCCCGCCAAACTTAATTTCATCCCTTGCTTTAAGTTTTGGTAATTCAACACTTTCTCTCATATGACCTATAATCTCATCTGAAAGCACTATCACTGGAACATGATACTCCTCTGCTACCTTAAACGCTTCTTCTGTGAGATGATAAGAATCTCTTACTGTTGCGGGAGCTAAAACGACGATAGGATAATCTCCATGGCTTCCATGTTTTGCCTGGAGAACATCACCCTGAGAGGGAGCAGTTGGAATTCCTGTACTTGGTCCAGCCCTCATAACATCGAAAATAACCACTGGAGTCTCCGTAATAGCTGCATAACCTATACTCTCCTGCATCAGACTAAAACCGGGTCCAGAGGTTGCAGTCATCGCCCTTGCCCCTGCCAAAGCTGCCCCGATTGCTGCTGAAATCGATGCCAATTCATCCTCCATTTGAACGAATATACCGTCATATTTCGGCAAAAGCTCAGCCATTCCATGTGCTATCTCAGAAGATGGAGTGATCGGATAACCGGCGAAGAAGTTACATCCCGAATTTATCGCCGCCCTAACAACAGCTTCATTCCCCTGTAACAACTCCTTTTTCGTCTCTACTTCCAACTCTACCTTCATTTCCATCGCCTCTTAATTCAACTTCAACTGCAAAATCGGGGCAGTAAACCTCACATCTCTTGCACCCATTGCATCTCTCATAATCTATTTCAAGTCCTCCAGAAAGGGAAAAAACCTTCTTTGGACACACAAAAACACATATTCCACATTTTTTGCAGAGTTTGTCATCTACTCTGACACGATATTTTTTAGCGTTCTTCATACAAACTCAAGGTATTACAGAGATCTTAAGAGCCATTTCGTACCCTTCAATAAAAGCTTTGAGGTTCTCCTGGTTGAATCTCTTTAATCTTTTATTGAGAACATAAAGAACTGTTTCTGGCCTCACGATCTTCGTTATCGCAACCAGAGCCCCAAGGGCAATTATATTGGCAAAAAGACCATTTCCAAAATCATTTAAAGCTTTCTTTGTGAAAGGAGAGCCTATAAGTCTACAATCAGCCTTACTCGGCTTTACAAGATCTGAGTCGTAGATAACAACCGATCTGGCATCTAGCATCGGTGAATACTTTAAATAAGCCTCTTGATCCATTACAAGAAAAACATCGATCCTCCTTAGTCCAGGATAATCAATCTCATTCTTGCTAATTATCAAATCAGTCCTACAAGCTCCTCCTCTTGCTTCTGGTCCGTAGCTTTGTGTCTGAACAACATTCTTCCCTTCCAATACACTCGCTTCAGCGAGAAAGAGACCAAGTTTTATTATACCCTGGCCACCTTTTCCAGCTATCCTTATGTTCAATTCTTCTTGTTCTTGATGATCCTGATGAATGAGACTTAACCTTTCCATAATTGAAATTTGGAGTTTAATTTTATAAAGTTTTCCGAAATATTACATCATAGTATACATATTCATTTGGAGTTCCCATGCCCATAAAGAAAATACGTATTTTTTTGAATAACTTTTAAGTACTCCATAGTCCTATTCTTAATGATGAAGGTCAGAAAACTCCAGCTTGTGGGTGGATCAAGCTATATGGTTTCACTCCCAAAAGACTGGATTTCAAAATACAATTTGAAACAGGGAGACGAGGTTATTTTAAATGAATACGACGATACGATAATTATCAGACCGCAAATGGGGGAAAAAGAGGAGATCAAGGTAAGTGTAAGGGAAGTTCCAAGCTATAATAAAAAATTTTTGAAGAGGTTTTTAGGGGCAATCTACTCACTCGGAGTTGATAAAATTGAGATAGAAAACGAGGAGGTTGGAAAGCACATCACAGAAATATCAGAGATATGCCATAACTTTATCGGTATGGAAGTTCTGGATGCTACAAATGAGAGGATCGTTCTTCACTGCTTTACAATACCTGATTTCGACGTTTTAACAATCATAAGGAGGATGTTTCAGATTCTATCCGGAATAATATCCGAGATCGAATCCTTCCTAATTCTGGAAAAAAAGGAAAGTGATTTTGAGAACAAGATAAAGAGGTATGAGGAGGATTTTGACAGACTGTATCTCCTCTCTGTCAGGCTTGTAAATAGAGGAATGAAAAAAATAACCGTTTCTGAGTGGGATGAACTTAGGTTCTTGCTTGGTTCAAGGATCGTTTCCAAATTCTTTGAAGAGATCGCCGATTTACTTTTTATTCTCACTCGTTATCTCATCGTTACAGATGCTGACTCCAAGAAAGAAATTACCTCACCGATGCTCAAACTTGAGGAGCTTTTCAAGATGGGTTTCGATTCATTCACATCTGGCAGTATAAAAACTGTTCAGGAGTTCCTAGAGAGGGTAGAAAAGGTAAGTCATGAAATTCAGAGTTCAATCGATAGTGGGAAAACGACCATCCTTAAAGAACTTATGCTGCAGATCTGCAGAATGTTGGAATCAATAGGAGAGATTGCTTTTAATAAAAGCGTTAGAGAGATGTTTAGAACATAACTTTTTCAATTTTTTCAAAAATTATAGATTGAATTTTAATCCAAATAAATATTGACTTTACTAAAGAAAATCGAAATATTTTTAAAATGAGAATAAAAATTAGTTCAGGTATGAAAGGCAAAAAGGTCAATTCGAGATCAAACAAAAATGATCTTGAACGCTTACTAAGGGAGACTTCCCTTCCCAGTAGAATAGAAATTATCAGCTTACTCAAAGAAGATTGCGTCACTTTATCCGAACTCCATAAAAGGTTAAAGGCTAATGGTGTTAAAGTTCCTGTTTCTACTGTTTATAGGGCAGTAAACAATCTCTTTTCTACAGGAATTCTTGATAAAAAGAATGGAGAGGTTTCTCTAACTCCCGCAGGGTTATTTTTTGCCGATGCTCTAAATTGTATGGAAAGGTTGATGAACTTCGAATACCTTGAACTTGCAACCGATTTCCTTCTTTCCTTACCTCCTGAGCTTAGATTTGGGATACATCACCTTAGCGAGTGTGAGAAAGTTGATTTTACTGAAACAAGAAAGTTGAGTATTAACGTTCTCAGCTCTGTGAGGGAAGGAGGATTGTACATTGACAGGGTTGTTGACCCGGACCTTTTCGAAGTCATGATTAAAAGGAGGCTCCAGGGTGCAACGGAGAAAGTGATTTCCGCCGAAGATGTTGTATTCCAGAAAATCGAGACCGAGATAGAGGCTTTAAAAAACGCAGGTCTCAATAAGGAAGAAATGAGGGCAGTAGAGGAAAAAGTGGAGCTAAAGGTTCTTACACCCCCTCTCCAAATGGGAATTATCGATAGGAAAGTCGGTATAGTCATGCTTATAAAAGGAAATTATTTCACTCCATTCTTTGTTACGGATAAAAAGGATGCGATAAGGTGGCTTGAGAGTGTTTTCAACTATTACTGGGATCTGGCAAAGCCTTTAGATGAATACATCGAAGGTGGAATGGAAGGATTGCGAAAAATGATTCTGAGCGCTGTTAGTAAAGTTTAATGAATTTTCAAGTTTTAAAAATTCAAGCTTTATTTTTCTATCTTTAATTTCCCACAATCCTTCTGTAATTTTCCTCTATCTTCCTATCTATTTCAGCGTAAAGACTGTTCCCATGAGCGTCAATTCCCACTATGAGTGGGCCGAAATTCTCAACCTCGAAAACCCACACAGCTTCAGGCATCCCCAAATCTTCCCAGTAAAGTCCTTTTACCTTTTTAATCTTTTGAGCTGCTAATGCTCCTGCTCCTCCAGTGTAAGCAAAGTATACTCCCTTACCCTTCAGTGCTTTCATTACCTCGTCGCTCATCCCACCTTTCCCAATTGTGCCTATTACTTCAACTCTCTCTAAGATTTTCGGCATCAGCTTGTTCATTCTTGCTGAGGTCGTTGGTCCAGCAGAGACGGCCTTCCATTCATCATTTTTTTTCTTCATGAGCGGGCCACAGTGATAAACCACTCCTCGATTGAACTCGACGGGAAGCTGCTTTCTCTCTTCCATATACTCAATCGCCCTGATGTGGGCTTCATCCCTTGCAGTAAAGATTTCTCCTGAAATGTAGACTGTGTCACCAGCCTTCAATTTGAGAATTTCATCTTTTTTTAAAGGAGTCTTAATATAGTACTCAACATTATGTTCCATTCTATCACCACCTCTATCTAAGAACGGTCGAGGCCTTTCTGTTCGCCCAGCACTGGATGTTTACAGCAACAGGCAGACTAGCTGTATGACAGAATCCGAGCTCAACGTAAGCTCCTAAAACTGTTGTCCTCCCGCCTAAACCCATAGGGCCGATTCCAAGTTCATTTGCCATATCCATTATTTTCCTCTCAAATTCATCCATCTGCCTCACATCCCTTAACAAAGCTTTCTTTGCAAGCTTTGCAGCACCATCGAATGTAGAGCCTATACCAATTCCAAGGAAAATTGGTGGACAGGGCTTTCCTTTTGCATTTTTAACGACCTCAACAACAAATTTTGGTATGCTTTCAACTTGTGAGGGAAGCATCATTTTCAAGGCTGAAACATTCTCGCTTCCTGCTCCTTTAGGCATAACTGTAAGCTTCAGCTCATCCCCTTCAACGAGGTCGAGACTTATCAGCGGAACGTGTAAACCAGTGTTCGTTCCAGGATTCTTTCTCGTAAGAGGGTGTACAGCATTAGGACGGAGAGGAATCTCTTTCGTTGCCTTCCTAACACCCTCACTTATCGCATCTTTGAGATCAAAATCCAAACATAACTCCCTGCCAAGCTCAACAAAAACAACAGGTATGCCTGTGTCCTGACACATGGGCACCTTAAGCTTTCCTGCAGAATCAATGTTCCTGAGAATGGCCTCGAGGTTTCTTCTTGCTACGGGGTTGTCTTCTTTCTCGTAAGCTTTCTTTATCACCTCAATAACATCCTCACCAAGCTGGGTTTCAGCTTTAAAGAAGAGCTTGTGAATTGCAGAAACTACTTCCTCATACTCTACCATTCAATCACCGATTTCATCTTTAATCCGGTTTAAAAAACCTTTTCGATTTCCAAAAGATTGTTGAGTTCAATCAAAACTTTTGATGCTTTCAAAATCTCGTTAATCTCTATTTTCTCATTACTAGTATGACACAACTCAAGCTCTCCCGGTCCCCAAACCACAACATCACAACCCGTCGCTTTAAGGTTTACTCCATCAGTCCAAGAACGCATCTCAGAGAATTCAACTTTGATCCCCGAATTTACAAGAGATTTTGCGAGAATTCTATCAACCTTCAAGCTCCTGAAGGGTTCACAGAGTTCTAAAATCTTTATCTCAGCGTTACCTACTGAATCAACTATATCAGAGATCTGACCAAGTATTTTTGAAGCTTTGAACCCATCGGGAACGAGAAAATCGAGAACAACTCTGCATTTAGGTGGAATAACATAATCTTCACCCTCATCTCCTCCTTCTATCCTCAAAATACACGGCTTTATTGCTACCGATTGTTTTATACTCTCAATAATTTCCAAGCACTTCTCCACTGCATTTTCTCCATTACGCACCGAGCCATGGGCTTCGGTAGTTTGAGTGATTATTTCTACCTCTACGTTTCCGAAATGGACGTTTGCGATTCTAAGGGATGTGGGCTCCATCACTACTGCCATACTAGGTTTGTATTTCAAAGAAAATTTCTTTGAGCCTGTTCCACCATCTTCCTCATCAGAAAGCAAAGCAACTCCGAAATTAAGATTCTTTATTCTAGACAGACTCAGAAGAATCGCTACAATGCTCCCTTTAGCATCGCATACGCCCGTTCCGTAGGCAAATCTACCATCGAAATGGAACTTTACCCTTTCTCTGACCGAATCGAGGTGAGTAGTGATGTAAAATCCAGACTCAGACTCAAGAATGAGATTTCCATCACAAATCAGTGGAGAGTACCCAGATGATTCAAGATATTGGTTAACGTAAACTAAAAGATCGTCTTCTCTTTTTGGTGGAGATGGGATTGTGCAAAGTTCTTTGAGGAGTTGAAGTGCCTGTGATTTTGAAGCTTGTGATTCTGAAATCATAAAATACAATTGACAAACTACAAATTAAATTTTTCAATCCTCGGGTGCAGATTAGGAGATTATACATCATCAAAAAAATTACATTATCGAAAAAATGCCATTCGATTTTACCTTGAACTTCTCATAACCTTTTCAAGTAACTCTGAAAATCGCTTTATGCTTTTTCTAAGGCTTTTAAAGCCTTCTTCATCTTCTTTTACACCATCAAGCGTATCCTTAGACCAAAATGTGGCTCCGAGATTTGCACCGAATGAGCCGCCGCTCACGGGGATCATACCATTGAGAATGTAAAATGTGAGTATCTGTTGGATGGCAAGCTCTTGTCCTCCTATTCTATCACCACCTACAGCTATCGCCATTCCGACTTTGTATCTAAAGAAGTCGTAGTCTGCAGCAACTAATGCCCTTGTTCGGTCCATGATAGCCTTTATTTGGGCACTTACCCCACTGTTGTATACGGGAGTTGCCATAATAATTCCCTTTGCATCCCCCATAAGGGGATAAAGCTCGTACATATCGTCTTTGATCCGGCATTCCTTTTTTTTCAAGCAATAATCACAGTGCTGGCAGAAATCAATGTTTTTCTTTCTAACCGTAAAAAATACTGTTTTATAACCTCTTTCCTCCAGCATCCTGAGGGCTTCTCTCAGAACAAACTCCGTTGCCTTGTTTCTGGGGCTACCACAAATTCCGAGTATCATCTTATCAAAAAATTTATTCGTTCAAATAATTAAATAGTTATAAGGCCTTTATTTTTTCAGCGAGTTCTTCACCAAGCTTGAACGCCATATCGAGTTCTTCCTGGGTTGGTCTGAACCTTATCTGTAAGGGCTCGAGTACATCAAATTTCAGCTCTTCAAGAACCTTGTTTATCTCTTTCGTTGCCCCTCCGCCCCATCCATACGAGCCAAAAGCAACACCAATCTTGTTCTTAGGCCTCAGTCCCTTCAAGTAGGTCAGAAATCCAGCAACAGGTGGAAAGACTGTATTGTGCATCGTTGGTGCACCTATCGCAACAGCTTTAGCATCCAAGATCTCAGTTAATATATCGCTCCAAGAATCCTTTCTGACATGGAAGAGTCTAACCCTTACTCCATTGGATGCTGCTCCTTCAGATATGGTCTTGGCAATTTTTTCAGTACTATGCCACATCGTATCGTAAACTATGACCAGCTTATTCTCGGAAACTAAATCTGCCCACTTTTTATATTCATCAATTATTTTCCCAGGATTCCTCCATATAACACCATGGCTCGGGGCGATCATATCAATCTGAATGCCGAGTTCCTCAACCTCTTTCAGCTTTTTCTTTATGAGGTTTCCGAGGGGCATCAGAATGTTCGCATAGTATATCTTTGCAAACTTTACAGCTTCCTCCACCCCTAACTCCTCATCAAACCTCTCTTCACTTGCTACGTGTTGTCCGAAGGCATCGTTTGAGAATAAAAGCCTGTCTTCCTTTACATAAGTCGCCATGCTGTCAGGCCAGTGGAGCATTGTCATTTCAAGGAAGAAAAGGGTCTTCTTCCCTAATTTAAGTTCATCACCTGTCTTTACAACCTTAAACTCCCATCCCTCAGTATTGAAATGTTTGGAGATTCCTTCCTTTCCTCTTTTGCTGCAAACTATTACCGCATCTTTAGCAATCCTTTTTATGTCAGCCAAACCCCCTGAATGGTCGGTTTCGACATGATTCGCAATCACATAATCAATCTTTCCCGGATCAACCACTTCCTTAACCCTACTTATCATTTCACCAAAGAATTTATGTTTAACGACATCTACAAGAGTTACCTTCTCGTCAACAATCAGGTACGCATTGTATGTTGTTCCCCTTATTATTTCAAAATTGTGGAAATCCCTCTCCCCCCAGTCAATTGCTCCAACCCAGTAAACGTTATCCGCGATCTTTACGGCTTTCATACTTTTTCTTTTTGAATTATAAATTTAAAAATTTTTTGGTTCGAATTATAATACAAAAATTTAAGAAAATAGATTATTAGATTCTTAATTTAAACTTAATAAAAAATATGGGATACCACAGTAAAGATTAAATTGAATCGAAAAGAGAGATCAGAGAGGTGAGAAGTTGAGGGTTGAAGAAATAATCGATAAAGCAATTGAGCTTGAAAAAGAGGCCGTAAAAGAATACAATCAGATGAAAGAAGACGCTGATGCTGAAACTGCTGAACTTCTTGACTTTCTAATCGCACAGGAAAAGGAACACATTAAATTGCTCAGTGAGAGAAAGAAGGCGATAAAGCTCCTGAGAAAATAAATGCCGGTAAGATATACATAAGCAAAAGGATTAAGCCAAGCAAAACTGTCGCAAGGACCAGTGATTTTGTGATTTTTTTGGATCTTACGAACTTTGCTAGCAGTTCCGTGTATGCAACTACAGCAACTGTAAATCCGGTTAGGAGGAGGAAAGCCAAAGAGCCAGGCATTTTTCCGATAGGGAGAAAGTATTCCCAAATTTTCAGTGTGTAATAAAAGACTGCAACAAATTCAATTATTGCTGCAGCAGCTTGCAGAGAAGATGTTCTCATTTGTAATTCCATGTTTTCTCTGTTCCTCATCGTGTCAAGCTGGAGAGAGATCAAGGAAAACAAATCCCGTATACCATTTAAGGTCTGCTCGAATTTAGATTCGAAGTAAATAAGACTCCTGTGAAAATCTTTGAACTCCTGTATCTTATCTTTAAACCATCCATCAAGTTCCCTTGAGATTATCTCGAATTTAACGATTGAAGAAAAAATCTCTTCATTGACATCTTTAAATTGGACAAATTTCCTGAAAAAACCCATGTGAAGTTCTGAAACCTCTGAAAGAATTCTTTCAAGCTCTGATATATTTCTGGATTTATTTGCAACATCTGACAATCTTGAAACCTCTTTAATGATCCCTGTCTCTTCTTTGGACATAGTCTCACTCTGCAGATTACACTGGCTAAGCAGAATACTTATTTTCATCATCTCTATGTGCATCGCAGGGATTAAATCTAAAAAAATCCCCTCATTGAATTCAGTGTCAAGTTTTAATTTAAGGATTTCACCCTCCTCAAGCTTGTATTTTCCGAATTTAAAATCATTGAAGGTTTCATCTGCCTGAGTTTGCTCTATTTTCAGTATATCCAAGTATTCAACGGATGTTTCGATATCACCTTTTGCAAAAAGAAAGACAACATTCTCGTATTTCCCGATCAAAATTCCATTGCTAGAAGCAAATATTTCGGTAAATTTGTATTTTTTAAATTTTGGTTTGAGCTTTACTCCCGAATTTCTCAGCTCTTCAAGAAGTTCATCAACATCATCCGAATGAAGGAAAAGATACGTATAGTTCACAATGAAAATTATATAAGATATAAAAAAGTGTTTTGGCTAATTACATTTCAAATGAGATTACTTCACCGAATAGTAACACCTTTTAGGAGATATAACCAATCCTTCTTTTTTGAGTTCTTTTATGATTTTCGAGACCTCTTTACTTTCTATACCTACCATTTTCGCAATATCTCCTGGCCTTAAAGGTTTTTCAGCTTTTTTCATTGCCTCAAGAACTGCCTGCTTTTTATCCTCCATAAAATCACCTCTCACTTTGTGATAAATTCGATTTTAAATTTATAAATTTTTCTTCCGAAAATCGAACAGTTGAGTAAACTTTCCTACTGATTGTGCATCCTCAATATTTTTCTGATTTTCTCGATAAATTCCTCTCTTTTTACCGGTTTAGGTATGATGTCCTTTGCCCCAGCTTAAGCATTTCAGGTCCTTTTCCTGGAGCATGAGTAGTTATACCGATAAGCAAAAGAGATTGAGGGTGGCAAACTCATTTGACTCTTACTCCAGAATATTTCTGGCTGAGGCTTTTTACATATTTTTTTAAATTTTAAAAACAATCTACTAAAGCAGGGTTAAAATGAGGGAAAAGATCGGATTTAAGGAAGCTTTCAGTATAGGCGTTGGAGGAATGATTGGAGGAGGTATATTTGCAGTTCTGGGCTTGAGTATCCAACTATCAAAAAGTGCCGCCCCAGTAGCTTTTCTTTTAGCCGGTCTGATTGCGCTTATAACATCCTATTCCTATGCCAAACTATCTGTAAGATATCCGAGCGAGGGGGGCACAATAGAGTTTCTCGTAAAGGCTTTCGGCAACGGATGGCTTTCTGGCGGGCTAAATTTGCTGTTGCTGGCAAGCTACATAGTCATGATTTCCCTTTATGCCTACGCTTTTGGCAGCTATGGAGCAAACGTTCTCGGCTTTCTCAATCCAGTAATCGCAAAACATTTGCTGGTAACTCTTTCCATAGTCTTGTTCACTGCAATAAACGCACTTGGGGCTGTTATAAGCGGGAGAACAGAAGATGCACTTGTAGCATTAAAGCTGGCGATACTACTCATAGTGGCTGGAGTGAGCATGAGTTTTGTAAACATGGCCAAGCTTTCACCTTCAACATGGGTAGATCCTGTAAGCATCGTTGCAGGTGGAATGATAATATTCCTGGCCTACGAAGGTTTTGAGCTCATCGCAAATACTGGAAGCGATGTCGAAGATCCTTCGATTTTACCAAAAGTGTTCTATTCTGCAGTTTTGCTCGTGATAGTGGTTTATGTGATGGTTGCGGTTGTTACAGTTGGAAATCTGCCATATGATGTCATCGTTAAGGCGAGAGATTATGCTTTGGCTGTTGCAGCAGAGCCATCCCTGGGAAAAACAGGATTTTGGCTCATAACACTCGCTGCTTTAGCGTCTACAAGTTCAGCAATAAACGCTACTCTCTATGGAACAGCCAGGGCAAGCTATATGGTAGCAAAATATGGTGAGCTTCCAGAAGCGGTAGAAAAACCAATTTGGAAGCAAGCTTATGAAGGATTGCTGATAGTAAGCCTTTTCTCACTATTATTCGCGAATACCGCAAGCCTTGAATCTATATCGACCGCCGGCAGCGGAGGGTTTCTGCTCATCTTCCTTTTTGTAAACATCGCGGCATTAAAACTCCGTGATAAACTAAAGATAAGAGCAGCAATTCCAGCTTTGGGAACCATATTAACCCTCACAGCCCTTTCAATACTGACATATAGAATGGCTCAAATTGACATAGGAAATCTGATGATTTTTGCTGGTTTAATCGCCATTTCTTTCTTGCTTGAAGCGGTTTATAGAAGCATTACAGATAGGAAGATAAAAACATATGTGGACGTGAGACTCAGGAAAAGAGAGGAAAATCTCAAAAACTGGCATAGATGGATTGATGTCGTTATTTATCACGTGGTTGAGGCTTTTGAGGATGCTGAGGTGTATCTGGTTGGTAGCATTGCGAGAGGCGAACTCCATAAGGCAAATGATGTTGATTTACTTGTTCTGACAGTCAACCCCCCTCCCAAGAAAAAGGTTGTTGAGAAAGATCTTAAGAGGAAAGCTGGTCTAACACCACTACATTCAATTGATATCCACTTTGAAGATAAAAAGATGAAAAGTGCAGCTCTGAACAGGGCGAAACACTACAAGCTCTTGAAGAGGGGGTGAAGGTAGACACTATGATCCTCAGTGTGATAAATATTATTCAGAGATTTTATATCTCTATAAACAACAAACTAACGAGATAATCTTAGGATCTACGACCTAAATTTTAAACCATAAACCATATAACTCAGCCAAACCGATCCAAATAAACTGTTGAGAGACGTTTGAAGTGTCGAGCATTACATTTTTTCATGACTTTTTGAAGAATATTCTCCTCTCACACATTTCATCGCCCATTGCAAATGATTTTAACGTCTCTACTCTAACATCTGGATTGAGTTTTTCAACAGTGACCCTGAACCATACATCACATCCGGCCTGATCCTCCTTTTCAAGTCCGAGCCGCTGAGCCCAGTCCCACCAGGGACATTTAACGTGTCTTACAATAACCTCACCGTTTCTCTCTTCTAACTCGACTTTCTCCCCCATGATCTCACTACTTCTTGCTATCGCTTTTGCAATATCCATAAGGCTATTTGGATTGATTCCATGTTCCTTGTAAAGGGATGCCGTTCCTTCTCCAACCTTTTCCCAGAATTTTTCAACAAGTTCTTTTGCTTTTTCATCCCCAAAAGCATCCTTAACAGTTTCTCTCCACTTGAAGAAAAAGTCTCTGCAGATGTTCCACATCGCTTTCAAATCTTTTTCTGCATCTCCCATATCATCACCCTCTTAACGTAGCACAACTATTTAGGGCTTCACTTTATAAGTTTTTTCTAATAAAATTTAATAACCAGAAGCACACATCCATATTTTTATTTCTCAACTTCAGAAGAATTTCTCTAAAAAACAACATCTCAAAACCATTAAAAATAAAAAAGAGAGCATTTAAAAATTTTTAAAAAGCTCACAATTCTCTCTTCAGATTTCGGATGAGATAAAAACGAAATCATGGCTTAACCACATCTATAGTTTTTAAGTCTCTACAGTCACTTGTTGATTGACGCATTTGGAAATTCAAAAGTAGAATGCCTTATGATTACATTGCTCCAATTTTAGAACCAATGGGTTCAGGCAGCTACTGTTTCTTATATTGTCTGTAGATCTTTGATTTACTCTCACTGACGTCATGTTTCCTTTCTTAGAATAGGAAATAAATTTCAGGAAAAATACGAGGAAAAAGTGGACACCCAAACTGAAAAGATAGAAGTTCTGTTTTTAAATATTCATAACAAAATAAGTATTTTGATACTAGAAGCGTTTTCTCTAGCTTTTTTAAGAGAGCTTTCTGCTAAAAGAGTTGGTTGTGCCTAGAGGAGTTCGGTGGGGAAAGATACCTTAGGAAGACATCTACCAACAACAACTTATTGATTACCGATAAATTTATATTGGTGGTATACATATTATCCGCTGTGGTATTGGTTAGGGCATCTAGAGGGTAACTTTTAGAGTTTT
>MTMO01000033.1 GCA_002011235.1 Archaeoglobus sp. JdFR-27
ACAGTCTGAGAGTACATCTTGCTGAAAACCGGATAATGATTTGCTGTGTTATACTGATTGTAAATTCTGAAACTGGAGCTTGCACCCTCAATTCTGATCCAAGCAGAATCGCTTTTGCTAGAGCTGGATTTGATTACAACTGTACCAACTCTGTAACTGCTACTTACAGTTGGCTGATAGACACTTCCACCCTCATCAACGCAATGTCCAGCAGTAACAAATCCTCTGATTCCATTTCTATTTGCTATGAAGCCTAAAGTACATCTCCCAACATAAGGATTATCTGGCGTGACAATCTTTATTCCTCCAATTAAAGGTCTAATATAGCTCTCTCTGCTCGTTGGAACCGGCCTAGGTTGTTTCTCAATTACCACAGCATTCTTAGGAATGTTTAATTTATCGAGGATCTTCATCGTTTTTGCTATCACACCATTATCAACTTTTTCAAAATCTATAGCCACTTTGTTCGTCGTATAGTCAGGATAGACTCCCGACCATAGGGAAAACAAAAATTCATCCCTCTCAATTTCCCTGCTTAATTCATCCTTCCAGCTTTTAAGCTGTTCAGAAGTATATTCTCCTTTCAAAAGAACAACCCTTACCTTCCCTTTAACCGTATCCAGCACTTTCCTTCCACCATCCCCATCCTTGACGTAAGCAAAAACAATCCCTCTTTCAGCGTCGATGAAAACCCCACCATTCTGCAGTTCTTTAACAGCTAAAGCCGCTCTAACCAAGCTTCCGTAATCAGGCTTCGCTTTAATATTGTAAATTTTGATGCCATCAAGCTTGACATGCATCCACCATGCGATTGGCCTCAGCTTCTTTACCACTTCCCTCCTTCGTACAGATAGTATTCCTCAACAAGTCCTGTTTGTTCGATTTGAAGTGATCTCGGATCTGTTAGCTGTATTTGCCTGAATGTGTTTGCTGTTGTTGTAGCTGTAGCTGTAGTCGTCATTGCAATCGCTACTCCAGCCGTCACCAACATCAACAACAAAACCAAACCTGCTTTTATTGCTTTCATCCAACCACCAAACTAAGTTGATTTTTCAGTATTTAATAATTTCTTTATACTTTTGAAAATTATATCTATATTTATTTACATACTAAACATAGTATTCAGTATTCCATAAACTAATTTTTCATTGGAGAAAAGCAACATGAAGGACAATTTTGTGTATGTTAAAAGTAGCTTTTTCGAGGTTTATTGTACTTGCAGTCTATACCCTCTCTATTATTTTGAAAGTTTACCCTTTCTCAATATCTTAATCACATCTCCAATGGATCAATGTAAGGAATCGCAAATTCCACCCTGTCTATGCATCATAAGTTAGCTGCCCTTCTAACATTTTTGAAAATTTGTGTAGATTATTTCGTCTCAAAAACTACTCTGGCGGGAAGAGTAGCTGTATGCAGCTCTAGCATTCTCCATCGAATAGAGGAGTAGAGGTAAAACAGAAGATAGAATCGACCGTCCCGGCCTACATAAGACCATGAATAGGACATTATGCAAACAGGATACGTAAATATGGTCATCAGCACAAAGTGGAAAATACTCGAGCTGGATTAAGATTAAGTCTGGCTAACTCCAAACGAAGTTTAAGTTTTTGGTAGAGGTCAGATTTTAAAAAATAAAAAATTCGATGTTTTACTCACTCAAGCAGGTAGTATCTGAATAGCATGGTTGGATCTAAGATTATTCCCTTGACGTCCTTCTTTGCAACAACGAATAGCTTACCCTGGAGTAGTGGAACGATCGGTGAATCCTCTTTCAGCTTGTCTTGGATCTGCTCGTAGTACTTTGCTCTCTCCTCTTGGGTTGGAGCTATCGCAGCCTTCTCGAGCATCTCATCCATCTTTGGATCGCTGTACGGATATCCTAACCATCTGTTCGAGCCTGACTTCAGGAAGGGCGTTGTGTAGTCATCTGGATCTATGTAGTCAGGATACCATCCGTAGAAGGTTGCCATCGTTGCACTCTTCCTTGTGTAATCGAGATATGTTGACCACTCTGCACTCTTGAGCTCAACCTCAATAACTCCAGTCGCCTCAAGCTGTTCTTTGACCACTTGGGCAAGATCCTTTTCAGTGTCACCATAGTGGGTTGGAGTCCACCATAGTTCGAGCTTTAACTTGTTGTTCTCATTGTAACCAGCTTTTGCAAGGTACTGCTTTGCAAGCTCGATGTTTCCATCTCCGTAATCCTTGAACACTGGCTTATAGCTCCACATCCCTATTGGAATGAGGGAGTATAGTGGCTCCATCGTTCCGAGGAAAACCCTTTGGTTAAGATCGTTTCTATCAATTGCTGCTGCAATTCCACGTCTTACATTGACATCCTTTGTTGGGAAAGCTGTTGACTCGTTACCGTTAAGAACAAGATACCTTATAAAAGCTCCTGGAACCTCTATTACTTGCAAATTGGCGTTCTTCTTCAGAGATTCAATGTCTATTGGTGTAAGAGTCCTCCAAGCGATATCGATCTCTCCCTTTTCAATGGCAAGTCTCAGAGTTGTAGCATCCTGATAGAACCTAATAATTATCTTTGATGTTTTTGGAGCATCTCCAAAGAAGTATGGATTTGCCTCGAGAATGAGTTCCTGGTCTCTTACCCATTTGGTTATCTTATATGGTCCTACGCCACCTGCTGTCTGATCACTGTCTATCTCGTTGGCTTTGTACGCCGGATGCACCGGGAAGTAAGGCGGTGTTGCTACCAACGACAGGAAGTAGGCTATCGGTGTTTTAAGCGTGAATTTAACTGTGTAGTCGTCTAAAGCCTCCACATCTTCAACGAAGTCGGTCACAAGCCATGAAGGATCTCCGGCAATAGTCATCACTCTTTTTATACTTCTAACAACATCCTGAGCCTTGCATGGGGTGCCATCGGCGAATTTCAGGTCTTTCCTGAGATGGAATATGTATACCTTTCCGTCCTCTTGAACTTCATAACTCTCAGCTAGATATGGCTCAAGGTCGGTTGTTCCGGGTTTGTATCTGTAAAGCCCGCCCATTGCGTTGTTCATCACTTCCCAGGTGAAGAAATCATAGGCGTTGCTCGTATCCATATCTGAAACCTTATCTGTAACTCCAATAACAAGCACCTTTTCGGGTTTTGGAGTTGGAGTTGCTGCAGGTGTTGCAGTTGGTGTTGCTGTTGGTGTAGCGGTTGGCTTCGGAGTTTCTGCAGGTTTTTGCTCTCCAGCACATCCGCTGAATAGCAGGACTGCTGTCAATAACAACACAAGAATCAACATTTTTTTCGTTTTCATGTTTATCCCCTCTCTAAAAATATTATAATCACTTAATAAGTCTTCTGATTAAAAAATTTTTCAGGCGATAAAAGTGATGAAAAAGTAAAATTATAAATTTTCAATATTAATTTTTCCTAATCTAAATACTTTGAAAGGAAAATTCCGAGTTTCTCTTTAGCACTTTCTGGAATTGCATCCTTCGAAGTTGTTATCGCATACATCAAAGAATTCCTACATTCACAATCCTCATCTTCCTCGATAAGAGGTATTAGCTTCCTCAAAAGCTCTTTCACCCTCTCTTCATTTTTTGCAGCGTTCTCTAATACCGTTGCAACGTCAACTTCAGTTTCTTTCCATACGTCATAATCAGTTACCGTTGCGATCGTTGCGTAGCAAATTTCAGCCTCCCTTGCAAGCTTTGCCTCTGGTAATGCGGTCATGCCTATTATATCAAAACCCAAAGCACGGTAAACGCCGGATTCAGCTTTTGTGGAAAACTGAGGCCCCTCAATGCATACGTATGTTCCTTTCGGATGGATGGGGAAGTTAAGGGATTCTGCAGTCTTAAAAATCAGCTCGGAAACTCGCTTGCAGAAAGGATTTGCGAATCCGATATGCACGACAACATCCTCAAAAAAGGTACTTGCTCTTTGTTTGGTTCTGTCGAAAAGCTGATCTGGCACTACGATATCAAGAGGTTTGATCTCTTCCTTCAACGATCCAACAGCAGCGATGCTGAGGATGGTATGCACTCCAAGCTTTTTGAGTGCGTAGATGTTCGCTCTGTAGGGAACATTCGTTGGCGAAAAAATATGGCCTTTACCGTGTCGAGGAAGGAAAGCAACCTTTTTCCCGAAAAGATCTCCAACAAGGATCTCGCTGGAGGGTTTGCCGAAGGGTGTGTCGATAAGTACTTCTTTGACATTCTGAAAGGCTTTTTGATCGTAAACACCTGTTCCACCAATTATGCCTATCTCAACTTCCATAACTTTCATATTAACCTCCATAAATTCATTCAATTAAAACTGTTTCGCGGATATCAGGTTTTGAGGTTGGGTTGAGATTACAGCTAGAATCATTTAAAATCATTCTGTGAGCATCCATCCCTTCCTTCCATCTTCTTTTATGTATTTAACCAACCCCCTTCTTTCCATCTCTTCCATTATCTCATAAAATCTTCCGGGCTGAGCTATCTCGAGGTGAATGGGATCTACTTGGTGGTAATTGTAAAGTCCCCATTTTATGTCCCATTCCGTCCAGAATTCCTTCTTTTCTTTTGCCATAAGCCTTGAAATTATGTCGATCATGTCTTCAATGAAGTTCCATGGGAAAACAACCCAGGACCACTCTTCTAAGTATTCTCCAAAATAATCTGGAATGAATTTTGAAGTATAGAGGAGTTGAAGGGTTGCGGTTTTAACCTCGCTTGCATTCTCTTCAATCACATGATCCTTTGCGATTCTCAAGCTCTCGCCAGTATCAGCTATATCATCGACCACGAGAACTTTCTTTCCCTCGACGGAACCATCGGGTAGTGGGTATTTTATCTTGGCTTCCCCGGTTTTAGCGGCGGTGCCCACGTAATGCTCTACCTTTAGACTCGTTAGATCGTTTAGATTAAGCAGATCACAGAGAACTCTTCCTGCGAACCAACCACCTCTAGCGAGGGCAACTATCATTTCAGGCTTAAATCCGTCTTCTTTTATCTGTAAAGCAACCCTCCTGCATAATCCATCCATGTAGTTCCAATTTGTTATCAAACATTTGAACTTCTCAGGAAACGTGCCCATTCGATCACCTTTGAAAGAAGAGAAGGATCACAAATATAAGAATTTCTGATTTTTTGTAATTTTTTGATGTTGTTTGTAATCACCAATAAGTGATAACTGATGACCCAATTTTTAGCAAGTTAGATCAGTCAATGAAAATATCTACGACCTTACCTTTATCCACGTCGATTAAACCATAGTCTGTTATCTTAAGTTTCGGAATTACAGGAAGAGCGAGAAAACTGAGTGATATAATTGGAGAGTCGAGCTTACATCCAATCTCTCTTAGAATTTTATGGATCTCTTTTAGCTTTGCAAGAGCTCTTTCAGCAGGCTTTTCGGTCATTAGACCAGCAACTTCAAGTTGGAGTTCAGTATTTCCTTTTGAACTCACAACAACTATCCCACCTTGCAACTCTATGACTCTGTTTACAGCTTGGCAAATCGATTCATCATCACTTCCGACAGCTATCAGATTGTGGGAATCGTGGGAGATCGACGAAGCTAAAGCTCCTTCTTTTATCCCAAATCCCTTTACGAGCCCTTTTCCAATTCTACCGCTTGATCTATACCTCTCCACCACAACGATTTTCAGAACATCCTTTTCTGGGTCTACTATTCTATCGCCAACCTCAGTAACAATCTCTTCGGTAACTATTTCTCCCTCTACAATCCCGATTATCCTTACCTTTCTGCCACCATTTCCCTCAATTTTAATGTCTTCGGGTTTTATCCTATTTGCTTTCACACTCTTTTTAGCTCTTTCGGGGTATCTAAACCTCTTTTTGTTCTCAAAAATCTGTTTAACCCTCATTCCGTTGAACAGAACTTCTTTAACTCTGAATTTCTCCAAATTTTCCAATAGGACGATATCAGCAAACTTGGAAGGTGCAATAATCCCACAATCGAGACCGTAGTGGGATGCGGGATTTATCGTACACATCTGAAGGGTCTTTATCGGGTCTACACCTTCCTCAACAGCTCTTCTAAAAACATAGTCAAGGTATCCCTCATCAATGAGATCGTCAAGGTTTCTATCACCATCTGTTACAAGCATAACGTTTCTGTTTCCGGTTTTAACAATTTCAATGAGATCTTTCAGATTTTTAGCGGCACTTCCTTCTCTCACCATTATCTTCATACCCAGCCTGAGCTTCTCAAGAGCCTCCTCATAAGAGATAGATTCGTGATCCGTCTCTATTCTCACAGAAATGTATGCGTTAAGTTCCTTTCCGGTGACCAATGGAGCATGACCGTCCCTTTTCTCTGCCACTATGATTTTCCTCAAAACCTCCTCCCTTCCTGCGATCACATCGGGAAAACTCATCACCTCTGCCAGCCCAAGAACCTCATTGAGGGAAAGCAACTCTTCTATTTCCTTCTCGGTTATTTTTGCCCCACTGGTCTCAAGATTTGATGAAGGAACGCATGATGGTGCCATGCAGTAATATCTCAGCGGAAGGGTTTTTGCTTCCTGAATCATAAATTTGATCCCCTCAATTCCAAGCACGTTAGCAATCTCGTGGGGGTCTGCAACAATCGCTGTTGTCCCTTTTGGGACGATTAACCTGGCAAATTCAGAGAGAGTTAGCATGGACATCTCAACATGTGTGTGGGCATCGATTAATCCTGGAACGGCATAAAAGTTTCTTGCATCGATCTCTTTAATTCCTGAATAGCTCCCAATCCCGGCTATTCTTCCATCTGCTATAGCGATATCATTAGTATAGATCTCTTCTGTGATAACATTAACGATATCAGCTTTTTTGATAACGAGATCAGCCTTCTTTCTGCCGGATGCGACGTCAATCAATTTCCTGAGCTTTTCCAACTTCTTTAATACCAACTCCCCCGTAACTATACTCCCCGACGACATACTCAATAACTTTCAAATCAACATCAAAATCATACCTTTCTTTGAGCTCTCTTTGTATCCTCTCAGGCTTCTCATGCATCAGAGTGTGTTTTTCTATGAAATCTCTTGTGTCTTCATAATAGCTCCATGGATATACGATCCACTTCCAGGATTCCATCTTTCTAACATAAAAATCAGGTAAGAATTTAGAGGTTGCCTTATGATCAAGAACGGCTATCTTTACTTTTGCAGCCCCAAGGGAGTTGAGATGATCCTTAACCATAAGGCAGGTTTCACCCGTATCGGTAACATCATCAACTAAAAGAACGATTTTCCCATCGAGTTTTACGTTGAGAGGCTGGATAAGCTTTGCCTCTCCAGGGGTGGCAACTCTCCCCCAATGCTCTGCTTTGACGCTGTAAAGCTCCCTAACATCGAGAACATCGCAAAGAATTCTTGCGGGAACCCATCCACCCCGTGCTATTGCAACGATAACATCGGGTTTGAAGCCCGAGGAAGCAATTCTCCTGCCGAGTTCCTCGCACATCTCGTAAATCTCTTCCCAGCTGTACACAACACATTTCAGCATCTAATGTAATTTAGAAAATTAAGTTTATAACAATTCCGTTAATTAGGCTGGAGTGTATTTAATTGTAGTAGAATATATTAACCTAATATATTATAATCAATTTGAATTCCTTTAAACTTTTATACCTGAAAATGAATCTCAGCTTTGTGTCTAAAATCAGAGTTAACAATTACATGACGAAGACGGTCATCACCCTCAGCCCGGAGAACACTGTTGAGGATGCCATCGATCTGATTGAAAAAACAGGCCATGATGGTTTTCCCGTTGTGGATTCAGATATGAGGGTTTTGGGCTACATCTCGTCGATAGATCTTTTAAAGAAGGACCCCAAGACAAAAATAAAGGACATTATGGCAAGACAGCTCTATGTTGCGAGGGAATTTATGGATCTGAGGGATGTAGCAAGGGTGATGTTCAGAACGGGTCATTCAAAACTCCCAGTAGTTGATGAGGAAGGCAGGCTCGTAGGAATAATTTCTAACTCGGATGTAATAAGGAGTCAAATAGAGAGGGTGGATCCGGTTAAGGTTGAAAAGTTCAGAAAGACAATTGAGAAAGTCCATGGAGTAAAGATCAATCTCGAAAGAGGCGAGGTTGAAGTTGATAGGCTAATTCCTACCCAAACAAAGGTCTTCGCCGATGAGCTTAAGGGAAGGGTTTATGAGATAAGGAGAGGTTTGGCGGAACCAATTCTTGTAATAAAAAAGGGGAAAAGGTTTTATCTTGTAGACGGACATCATAGGGTTGTGGCAGCTAAAAGAATGGGGATAAAGTATCTTGACGCATACATCCTTGATGTGCCGGAAAACATTGAACTGGGGATTGAAAGGCTGATAAAAAACAAGGGAATAAAATCGCTGAGGGATATAGAGATAATAGAGGATGTCTCCCATCCTCTCGTTGAAATTACTTTTAAAAACACGAAATGATAGCATGAAGGAGTGCGTTATCTGGACTGTAAACTTGGATAGGAGAAAATCCAGGAAGGAAGGTAGGAAAATACCGAAGAGATTTTCAATTCCTGGTGTGAGACTTTCGGAGCTTGAAGCAGCTTGCAAAGCTCTGAACATCGAGTATAGGGCTGAGAATAAGAAGTATCCTAGGTGCTGGTGGGAAGAGGGTGGGAGAGTTTTCGTTGAAAGGGATGGATCAAAAACCGAACTCATGATCAGAATTGCAAATAAGATCGCTGAATTGAGGGAAGCTGAGGAACAAAGGAAGAAAGCGAAGAAAAAGGAAAAAGAAACAAAGAAGGAAAAGAAGAAGGGGAAGAAATACCGAAAGGGTAAAAAATAAGATAGAACAAATCGGATGAGATACGGATTTTTTATCTCCGGCGAGTTTCCGGAACTTGGATTTTTAGAAGTTGAGAACCTTTTGAGACCGCATTCTAAAAATTTCAGAATTCTTCGCAAAGATGGGAGAATAATGATTGTGGAGTCCAATACTTTAGAGAATGATTTCTTTTCGAGACTGGCAATGATAAGAGAATCGTTCATACATTTGAAAACGGTCGAGCTGAATGATCTCGAAGTTGCGTTTAAAGAACTTAGTTTTGATTTTGATGACAAAAGAATATGCGTGCGGGTTAAAAGGGTAAAAAAAGAATCGGATTCAAGATCACTTGAAATTAAATCTCCAGAACTCGAAAGGAAGCTTGGAGCTCTGCTCTGGAAAAAAGGAGTAAAAATAGGTCTGAAAAGTCCGGATGCGATCGTTAAAGTCTATATTTCTGAAAAATGCCACATAGGAATCCTAAACCATGTTACAGGAACAAAGCAGTTTTGGGAAAGAAGGCCAGACAGAAAACCATTTTTCAGACCCGGAGCTCTCCTGCCGAGATTAGCAAGAGCACTGGTGAACCTAACTGGAATCAAAGATGGTTCACTTCTCGATCCAATGTGTGGTACTGGAACGATACTCATCGAAGCTGGTCTCATGGGAATAAATTTTTGCGGGGTTGAAGCGTTTCCGAAAGTTGCATACGGATGTGCAACCAATCTCAGGCACTACAACCTTTCTCTGAATCTTTTTCTGGGAGATGTAAGGAAGCTACCTTTCGTTGATTCATCTTTTGATGCTGTTGTAACTGACTATCCGTATCTTCGCTCATCAAAGAGCTTTGGAGATCTGGGAGAACTTTATGAAAAATCCATTTTTGAGATTGATAGAGTATTGAAACCCGGAAAAAAAGCTGTTTTAATTTCTAACAGAGATCTTGAGGATTTTTTAGAGAGTTTTAGCCTGGAGGCCAAGCTTATTCAACGAGTCCACAGAAATCTTTACAGGAGGATTTATCTGGTCAAGAAAATCAGATAAAATTGGAGAAAAATTGAAATAGAAATATCAAAAAATTAGAAAAATTAAAAACCATCTTCTTAATCACTCTTACCTCGTATTTTGAAGTATTCCAGAATCTCTATCGGAATCGGGAAGATTATCTTAGTTGCTGGATCTCCTGATGCCTCGTTTATCGTCTGGAGAATTCTGAGTACCATCGCACCTTTACTCTCCATAAGGATTGTTGAGGCCTCCTTAAGCTTCATAGCAGCCTGCAACTCTCCGTCTGCCCTTATAACCTTGGCTCTTCTTTCTCTCTCCGCTTCAGCCTGCATGGCCATGGCCCTTTGCATGTCCTTCGGCAGTTCCACATCCTTGATCTCAACCGCCGTAACCTTGATCCCCCAGGGATTTGTGGCCTCATCTATTATCTGCTGGAGTTCTACGTTGAGTTTCTCCCTTTTGGAAAGAACCTCATCGAGCTCCGCTTGCCCTATCACACTCCTTAACGTAGTCTGGGCTATCTGGGCGGTGGCATATCTAAAATCAAAAACCTCCGTTACTGCCTTTTCGGGATCAACAACCCTGTAATAAACGACAGCATTGACACTTACCGTAACGTTATCTCTGGTGACAACCTCTTGAGAGGGCACGTCATACGTTACGGTTCTCAGATCAACTATGACCATACCCTCAATGAACGGAATGACGAAAAAAATCCCAGGACCTCTTGCACCAACGAGTCTACCAAGCCTGAATATCACTCCTCTCTCGTACTCTTTTACAACCTTTATTCCTGAAATTATGAACAATGCTACTACTATTCCTATCCCTATCGGTACTAGATCTACCATGGAATAAAATGAATCTGATTCCATATAAGCGTTCCTGTGCTTCCATTTTCCAGTTTGAGTAGCACGAAATCAGAAAAACAAAGTTTTTATTTTAGAAGTTTAAATGATATTGATGAGGCCAGCGTTGTTAGCGGTGTTAGCGTTGTTAGCTGTGACTGCTTCGGTCATGTTAATTCATCCATCCTCCGCTATTATTGTTGAGCCTGACAAATCCGAGTATCTTATTGGGGAAATTATAAAGCTAAAGGTCTACACAACGGGTAACGCGAGTATTCAGCTGATAGGTGACGGAAGTATCGTGTGGGAAAAAAGGGTTAATGAAAGTGGAGAAGTCATCATCCAAACTTCCAGTTTAAACGAAGGGAATTACACGATCTATGCTGGTGATGATAAAGGAGAAACGATCAAATCAATCAGATTGATAGCTATAAAAGCCAGAGCAAGTATCTACGTTCCTTCTAAGATTGAGGGAAATTTAACGATTTGTGGGAGTACAAACCTTCCAGATGGATATAAATTAAAAATAGAGGTAGATGGAGCAGGCAAAGGGACTAAAATTGATAATAGCTCTTTTTGTTCAAAATTTGAAGTTGAAGAAGGAGTGTATGGTGTAAAAGTTCTTTTTGGTACCGAGGTACTAAACGAAACCAGGGTGTATGTTGAAGGTTTTAGAATCCGGTCTGTGAGATTCCAGCCAGAGATATTTGTTGGAGAACCGTTAAAGATTAGGGTGAGTGCAAATTTAAAGGGTTTTGATGTCAAAATCATGGTATACAACAACAAATCGGAAAGAAAAATTGCAAAACACGTTAACTCTAACTCAGGAGAAATTACGTTCGAAAACACATGGATGGAGCCAGCTGATTACAGCGTTCTGATTCTTGTAATCCATGGAAACTCAACCGATTTGATGAAACTACCCCTCAAAATTAAAAAGAGCTTTCTATCTGCTAGGGTAGAGAGTTTCAGCGATAAGAAAGCAATCATCTCGGCGGAAGCCCCTATTAACCATATTATATGGTTCATCTCTGGCTCGAAAATAAACAAAAGCATTGTAGGTGGAGAAAGAAAAGTGCTGATCTCAATGGAGGTTGAGGGGGAGGAAGTGTTGGTGATAGATCAGATGAATAACACTGAGGAGAACTTTCTGAAGATGCTGAACAGTGGTAGAATTAGCTCGCTCCCCCATGTAAAGTTAGATCTTAACCAACCTTTAACGAGCGTAACTATGACTCCAACGACTCCAACGATTTCAGCAACTATAACTCCAACTACGAATGAATCTCCTGTTAAGGAGGATATACATCAGGAGGATAAGACGAATCAAACGGGTATCGGGTTATTTGAAGGGATAAATGTTGTTGCTGCTGTTCTCACCATTCTGATCGTTGGTGGAATTCTTGTGGGTTTGGTGCTGATCATGAGGAGTTGATATAGGTTGGGTTAAAACTAAAAATCAAAGTAAAACGGGCTGCTCACCGATGACCATCTTGCAAAGCTCGCTGATCATTATCGGAGTCAAGTTCTGATTTTTCACTTTTTCAGCCAAAGTTAGATAACACATCGGACAGTTAAAAACAACGTGGGATGCTTTTGAATCGATAATGTCTTCGATATTTTTCCTTTGAACATTCCTTGCCAACTCCTCCTTTTGCAAAAAGGTAAACACTGCACCGCAGCAAAGAGCATTCTTTCTATCATATTCTCTTTCAACTCTCTCAACCCCTATTAGTTCAAAAACTTCATCTAGGATTTTATCCGTTTCTGGACTTAATCTGTTTGAGCATGGCCTCTGATAGGCGATTTTCAGATTTAATTTCTGGATTTTATCCTCGTTCTCCTTTAGCCTTTGATAAAGATGTTCAAACAGGTGTATCGATTTGAAAGGAACCTCCAGATTGTATGCTTTTGCAAAAGATGTGTAGAATCCATAGCATTCATCATGGAAGAGAACGATTTCCTTTCCAAAGCTTGACACGTTTTTGATAACCTCTGCTGCCCTTTCTTTGATTATTGAACTTCTTGCAAAGTGGAGGAAAATGAGGTTGCAGAAGATGTGTCTCCCTCTAACCACTGTCATGTCCTCAAATAACTTACCCTGAATCATAGATTTGAATTCAGGAAAGAGACAGAGGTGGATCGCTTTCCCTCTGATTTCTTTCGGTTTGAAATCTCCCTGGGGTTGATACCTCAAAATGAATCCTTTGATCACATCCTCTGATGCAAGATTTACATCAAATTTCTCTTGTAATTCAACAATGCGATAGAACGGGTGGTTGTTGTATGGGCAATACTCTTCGCAGGCATAGCAATTTACACACTCTTTCAGAACATCGCTGTATTCTCCTTTCGCGAGTTTAACCCTCTCCTCTTTTGCCCCCTCAAAATCAGAGTTTATGTACTGACATTTGATGAGGCAGGCATAGCTTTCGCAGCTGAAACACAACTCGGGATCAAAATTCAAAACTGCCATAGAGTAATTCCAGCGTTGAAAGATTTCTTTTTTACGGTAAATTGTCTATGGTAAATGGATTAAATTTCAAAATAGTGATTGGAGATTGGGCTTGCGTTTTGGGGCTTTACCTTTGAGTATACCAATCTCTCACAACATTCTCAGCTTCAAATCCGTGGAAATTGTATGTAGATTTCAGATCTTTTGCCCATGCCAGCACGAAGAATCCATCAGTTTTATTCCAAGCCTCTTCAAAAGCGATTTGGAATATCTTAGCCTGTGTTTTTCTATCCACCATTTTTCCGGCAATCAGACTTTCATCATCATCTGGACCGATCTGAGTTGGAACTCCGATCTCGCCAATAAAACCACCTTTAAGACCGTATTTTTTAACGACTGAGTTCATCTCAGAGACAGCATTTCTTATGTCCTCTCGCCAGTACTCAACTTCTCCGGGAAATATATCAATGGCAAGATAATCGTAGCCAGAATAGTTTCCAGCTCTTGGGCGATCGGCTATTTTCAAAACCACATCCCCTTTGTAAACTTCCTTGACTGAAGGCAAAACTTTTTGAGCCCATTCAAGACCTCTCTCTCCAAGTACAAGATTGGGTTCATTCAAAGGTGAGAACAGCTCTACTTGATATTTCTCTGCAATCTCAGCCCATTTTTTACTTTCTTGGACGAAATTTTCTATAAAATAGTCTTTATCTGCGATTTCAATCTCGCATTCTGGAATCATTGTATTAATCTCAAGGAAAACAGCAAAACCGCTGCGATGTGCAGCCTCAATCTTTTTTATTACCTCTTTTTCTGGATCATAAATGGGTGGACCAAAAGAGATCTGTTTAAATTCCCTGTTGCGAATGCAATAACCGATCTCAACCGGGATTATATTTACCCCTAGCTCTTTAATTTCCTTTTCCGAATCCAAAAGATCCTCACCTGGAGGAGCCCATAGGCCTTTGAACTTTGCCAAGTCTTTTCTAGTGTAGGATTGAGGAGTGGAACTTTGAGTTTCTGGTGACTGATCTTTTTCGAGAGTTTGTGGTGGGGCAGGAGTATTTTGAGTTTCATCTTGAGTTTCCGAAATATAGGTTTGAGACTGAGTTTTGGAATGAGTTTGAGATTGGATTTGAGATTGGATTTGAGATTGGATTTGAGATGGATCTTCAGAACATCCAGCAATTATAAGAGCTACGATTATGAGAACTATGATCTTCTTCATAAGTTGTGCAACAAAAAGAAAAATAAATTATTTTTGGAATTAATGATGATGTTTAAAATTTTACAGTTTAATACTGTCTTTTTAAAATGGAGGTTGGATTTCCCAATTGGTTCTACAACCTTGACCTAAGCCCCGTCTATCTAAGTTTCCAACGTTTCCAACTTTTTCAACATATCAATAGCCTTCCTTGCTGTTTCCCTTACCTCCATATCTTCATCTTTTAAAAGCCTCTCAAGATGTGGGATAGCTTTTTTATCTCCTATCTCACCCAAAGCTTTAGCAGCGCTCTGTCTGACGAACCATAGGGGATCATGCAGAGCATCGATTAAAGCATCAACGGCATCTTCACCGATTTTTATAACTATGTCTACAGCAATCTTGCGTATTTGCCAGTCGGTACTTCTCAAAGTTCGCACAACATCATTTACACATTTTTTACCCATAAAAGCAAGAGCCCATGCTGCTTTTTCCTTGACGATGGGTACATCTTTTAGAGCATTTATCAGCGGCTTTACTGCTCTCCGATCACCTATCTCACCGAGAAGTTCTGCTGCTGTAGCTCTGACGTGTTCATCTTCATCTCTCAATGCATTTATAAGAATATCGACAACATGGGGTTTCTTGATCCGTGGATCTACTATCACCGAGAGACATTTTGCGGTATTATTCCTTAACTCCGGTCTTCTTAAAGCATCTATAAGGTAGCTTATTACAGGATCTCCAAACTTTGAAATGGCAAAAATAACCCTCCATTTTATCTGCTCATCATCAACCGCCAGAAGTGGGATAAGAGCCTTTATAGCATTCTCTCCGTAATTGGAAAGAGCTGAGGCTGTATCTCCCCACTCATCTTCTTCTATTAGGGATTTGACAAGAGAATCTATCTCTTGAATTGTTGGTGGTTTGATAGGAGGTTTTATGGATTTAGTATCCATCAGATCAAATTTGAGTTGGAGATTTTAATTTGTTTTGTTTTTAGATTGAATTCTCGGTACTTCTTTTAAATACTATTTCCTAGGTTGCATCATTGGAATCATTTTCTATAGATTCAACATCATGAAGAAACAGTAAGTTATAAAGCTGGAAAATTAATTTAAAATTTCATGAAATGGCTGACATTATTGTTACTTACAACTATCATCTTATTTTCAGGTTGTTTAGAGTTAAAAGAGAAAGTAACTGAAGAAATAAATAAGAATCTTAAAAATTTACCAAAATCAACTCCAACTTCACAACCTAAAGTAACGATAACTCCTTATCGGGAAACTCCTGTTATTCCTGTCATTCAGACTCCTGTCGAAAGCTTACAACCTCCTACATCGGCTATGGAAACTTCTACGGGAAAGATTGATCTGTTAACAAATTCAACTGTACTGATCACACCTGAGTTTTGTGAAAATGAGATAAACTGGCGTTACATCTTGGAAAAATCCATTTACTGTGCGTTGAATCAGAAGGAACTTCTTAACTTATCTTATCTGGCTTTAAAGCTGGGAGGAAACGATGTTAGAGAATCCGCTTGGAACATTTTAGAGTGGGAGAATGATACGATTGAGTACGATTGGAATAAGGCATCCCTACCATCTCCAGAATTGATTTACTGGAGTGATGGCAGAGTAGAGGTTGTTAAAGGGAAAGAAAACATCATTCAGACTCCCACAGAAACCATTCAACAAAGGAAAGGTATTTGCAGTGATTATGCGATTCTGACGACTGCTTTGCTCTTGGAAATGGGTTATCAGCCTGTTTACTTGTTTGATATAAGGTTTGAAAACGATCCTGTTGGTCATACCACGGCAGCGATAAAAATTGATGATAACTACTTCCCAATTGATCAGCACCCCCCAATATTGGATTTAGGAAGTTATTATAAAAAATGGGCTACACATCAAGAGGAGTTTGGCAATAAAAAGATCTTGACTATTACGGTGTATCAGGTAAAAGTAAAGGAAAACAGAATTGAGGTGGTAAATCTTGGAAATCTAACGGCTGAAGAGATAAAACAATTCGATTACAGTTTGAAAGAGAAGGATCTAGAAGCAATCAAGTCAACAATGGTGATGCTTCTTGAGGAGAAGTTTCCCAATCTGAAAAGAGATGAAAACCTGAGGGATTTAGATAAAAAGAAATACTTGCCCTTGGGTTACAGAGACGGAGGTTCTTGGAAAGTACAACTTTCATATTTTGTAGAGTATTATAATCCCGTTTTCCACTATCAGTTTACTGAATACTTGTTCGAACAGATGTTGAGGGAAGAGATCGTTAAGGACTTAACAAATAGCAATCGATTCTGGATTAAAGTTCAGGAAGAGGATAGCGATCTAAGCGTAACGCTGTATTTCGCAAGAAAAATCGGTGTTTAAGGCGTAATCAATTCACGTATGCTCAAGCAATCCGTTTGGAAACATCAATAATCTTTCTGAGAAACATCCTCTGTATGAACGTAATGATAGGTAGTTTGATTGAAACTGCCATTCTCTCCCCATTGACTTCATAAACAAGCATTGACTCTTTACCATCAGCTATGAAAAGGCATTCCACGACGTATTTCACACTATCTATTTCTATCTCACCTCTGAACGCCCTTCCCTGAAACACCTCATTTATGAAATCCCCAATCTCAACGGGCTCTCTAACGTCTGCATTTCCCAGCTGTTTTATCAGCTCTTTATCCCACCTCATCATCAGACAGATAACAGACTTCTCGTAGGAAATTTCTCTTATCTTCCCTGAAAGTTCCTTAAGCAAATCAGTCTTATTGCACAGTACAATCAGCTCTCTGTCAACTCTCCCGATCAGATCCTCAGCCCTGCTCTTAATACTCCATCTTCCTCTCACATACCATATCGGCGACGCTTTTCTCACCGCATCCAGGCTTAGTTTCTCAAGTTCTACCACAACTTCTTGAGATATGGTTACGAAATCCTCTCTGAGCTTGGATATAACCTTACTGGGCTCCACAGCCTTGTAGCTCACAGGAGTTCCGTGTCTTACTTCCACAAAGCCTTTCATGGACAACTCTTCCAGAACATCGTAAACCCGTGGGCGTGGGACACCGCTTGCTTCATGGATCTGTCTTGCCGTTCCCTCTCCAAGCCCTACTAATGCAGCGTAAACCTTCGCCTCGTATTCCCTTAATCCAAGTCTCACAAG
>MTMO01000031.1 GCA_002011235.1 Archaeoglobus sp. JdFR-27
GCTGAAAAGGAGTGGAAGTTGGATAATGCGATAGATATTGCATTGCAGGAGCCGGCTGTCGAGATCACTGGAATGATTCTGGAGAAGTTTCCTTCTGTTAGATATTTGGGGGGTGAATGAATGTCTGGCCTTGAAGATGTCATTGCATGCGATTCATCGATTTGCAGAATTGCCGTTGAAGATGGAAGGGGCATTTTAGAGTATCGCGGCTACGACATCCATGATCTTGCCAAGAACTCGAGCTATGAGGAGGTTGCTTACCTCCTTCTATTTGGCGATCTTCCCAGCAAGAGAGAGCTTGAAAAGTTTAAAGAAGAGCTGGCAATGCAGAGATCCCTTCCAGCCCAGATTATCGGTTTACTAACTCATTTGCCACCTTTCACCCATCCGATGGTTGTGCTTAGAACTGCAACATCTTATCTTGGCTCGATGGATAAGTATATCCACTACAAAAGCCACGAGATGTCGATTGAGAAGTCAATAAGCCTGATTGCCAAATTCCCCACGGTTGTCGCTTATTTCCACCGGATAAGAAGTGGTCAGAACCTAATTCATCCAAGGGAGGATCTCGATCATGCAGCAAACTTCCTTTACATGCTCCATGGAGAGGAACCAACGGAAACGATGGCGAAATGTTTGGATTTAGACATGATTCTGCATGCTGAGCATGAACTAAACGCATCCACGTTTGCTGCGAGAATAGCGGCCTCAACACTCGCTGATATCTACGCCAGCATAGTAGCTGCTACCGGAACATTGCTTGGCCCATTGCATGGTGGTGCGAGCCAGAAGGTTATGGAGATGCTTAGAGAGATTGCAGTTCCTTGGAGGGCAGACAGCTACATCAGAGAGAAGCTTGAGAGGGGGGAGAGAATCATGGGGTTTGGGCATAGAGTTTACAGAAGAGTGATGGATCCAAGAACGCTTGAGTTAAAAAGTCTGGCGAAAAAACTGGCAGAGGAGAGGAATCCAAAGTGGTATGAGATTAGCGAGGCGGTTGAGGAGGCTGTCTACAAATACAAAGGATTGTTGCCAAATGTCGATTTCTATTCCGCAAGCGTATACGCAACCCTCGGAATTCCCGATGACCTCTACGTTAATATTTTTGCAATAGGAAGAATCTCAGGCTGGTGTGCCCATGTTATCGAACAATATGAGAACAACAAGCTGATAAGGCCAAGGGCCAACTACATCGGGCCAGAAAGAAGGAGCTACATGCCATTTGATGAGAGACCTTAAAAAATTTTGAAGAATGAACAAAATTCCTAAAAATCCCACAGAAAAATTGAATTTTTTAAAATTTATCCAACTTTCCTGATCGTTTCCACTCTATCAGGCCAATTAACAGCAAAATTTTTTATACTGGATACCAATCTGAGATTGGTGATTCTATGTTCGATCTATCAGATAGACTGAAGGCTCTACCCCCCTACCTCTTCGCTGAAATTGACAGGATGAAGGCTGAAAAGATAAAAGAGGGAATAAAAGTTATTGATTTCGGTGTCGGCGATCCGGATCTACCAACCCCTTCTCATGTAGTCGAAGCTATGTGCAACGCTGCCAAAAAGATCGAGAATCAGAAGTATCCAACGTATGACGGAATGTTGGAGTTCAGAGAAGCTGTTGCTGCTTATTACCTTAGAAGAAAGGGTGTCAAGCTGGAAGCTGACGAAATCATTTCTCTCATAGGGTCGAAGGAAGGTATTGCCCACCTCCCCTTCGCCTTCCTCAACAATGGGGATTATGCGATAGTTCCAGACCCATGCTATCCTGTATACTACGGAGCGACCGTTTTGGCAGGGGGCAAGCCTTTTCTGATCAAACTTGAAGAAGAGAGAGGATTTCTACCTGATTTTGACAAAATACCGTCTGAAATCGCCAGAAGGGCAAAAATCATGTTCCTGAATTACCCAAACAATCCAACCTCAGCCATATGTGGGAAAGAGTTCATCAAAGAGGCTGTCGATTTCTGTCATGATTATCGAATTATCCTCGCCCACGATGCAGCGTATACGGATGTTTACTTCGAAGACAGGCCTCTGAGCTTTCTGGAGATAGATTCCGAGTTTGAGGTAACCTTAGAGTTCAACTCACTATCAAAGACATACAACATGACCGGTTGGAGAATCGGATTTGCTGCTGGAAACAGAGAGGCTTTAGATGGTTTGCTAAAGGTGAAAACCAACATAGACAGCGGAGTTTTTCAGGCGATTCAAGAGGCATCAATTGCAGCTTTGCTGGGAAGTGATAGCGTTATAGAAGAAAACAATAGGATTTACAAGGAAAGAAGAGATCTACTCGTTGATGGATTGAAAAAGGCTGGAATTGAGGTTTTTGTTCCTAAAGCAACCTTTTACGTCTGGGCAAAGGCTCCTTCCGGATTTAACAGTATGGATTTTGTGAAAAAACTTTTGAACGAGGCAGGAATTCTTGCAACACCGGGAGTTGGATTCGGGGATGGAGGAGAGGGATTCATCAGATTCGCCTTAACAAGAGACATATCAGTCATAAAAGAGGCTGTTGAGAGGTTGGAAAAATTCGAAGGGTGATTTTAATGGCTTTTTCAGTTGAGAATGGGATTTTGACAATCGATGGTGTAAGATTTGATGAGATTACCAGAATCACGGGCACACCGGTTTACGTTACATCTTACAACAAGCTCAAAGAGAACATCGAAGCTTACAAAAAAGCGTTTCCTAAGCAAAAAATCCTCTACGCTGTTAAAGCTAACTTCAACCTTGCAATTCTTAAAATAATATCTAAAGAGGGTTTTGGAGCTGACGTTTTTAGCGCTGGAGAACTTTATCTAGCATTACTTGCGGGTTTTCCTCCAGAAAAAATCCTTTTCAACGGTAACAGCAAATCCGACTGGGAAATTGAGATGGGGATAAAGGCGGGTGTGAGCTTCAGTGTTGATAGCTTGGATGAGTTGTATGCGATTTCCGAAGTAGCATCAAAATTTGGTAAGGAGGTAACAATAGCATTCAGGGTGAATCCTGACGTGTCTCCCGAAACACATCCGAAGATCTCAACAGGACTAAAAACCTCAAAATTCGGCATACCCAAAGATGAGGTTATCGAAGCCTATAGAAAGGCTGTAGAGCTCCCAAATGTAATTCCCAAAGGCATCCATTGCCACATCGGCAGTCAGATACTCGACGCAAGCCCATTTGTCGAGGCTTTAAACAAGATCTTCGATTTGGTTGCAGAACTGAAGGAGGAGGGAATAAACTTGGAATTTATCGATTTAGGTGGTGGACCGGGGATTGATTACGATGGGAAAGGAGCTTTAACTCCTGAAGAATTCTCCAAGGCAATTTTGCCTGTTTTCGAGGAGAAAAAGGCTAAGATGAATCCAGATATAGAACTAGAGCTTGAGCCAGGAAGGAGCATAGTTGGTAACACAACCGTTCTGCTCGCTGGAGTGAACTCCGTTAAGAGGGCTTACAAGAACTTCGTAAACGTGGATGCTGGCTTCAATCTCCTGATTCGGCCTGCGATGTATGGCTCTTACCACAGGGTTGCCGTAGCGAACAAGATGGATCGAGAGGGCGAAGAAACTTACACAGTTGCAGGCCCAATATGCGAGAGTGGAGACATTCTTGCTGAAGACAGAAAACTTCCCAAAGTAGAGAAGGGGGATGTCATAGCAATATTCGATGCTGGAGCCTATGGTTTTGTGATGAGCAGTCAATATAACGGAAGGCCAAGATGTGCGGAAGTTCTCGTTAAAGATGGTGAAATTCACGTTATAAGGGAGAAAGAGGACTTCAACGATATTGTTGGAAAACAAAAAATTCCGGAATTCCTTTTCGAGTAAAATTTTTTTCGCTAATTTTTGATCAATTTTTGATCAACCTTTAGCTTGATTTTGCTAAACCCCCTCACAGAGTTCTCCATGATCGTCCAGCTCGCCTTTCTCCATCTTTTCAAGCTCCTTCTCCAACCCAAGCTCCTTTATCTTATCCATTCTGTTGTTTTTCTTCAGGTAATCAACGATGGCCCTTCTCAAACCATCTGCAGCGAGATTTGAGCAATGCATCTTCTTTGGGGGTAAGCCCCCCAATGCATCAGCAACAGTCTGTCGGGAGATCTTAAGGGCTTCCTCAAGCGTCAACCCTTTTGCAAGCTCTGTAACCATTGAACTCGTTGCTATTGCAGCTCCACAGCCAAAGGTCTGGAATTTGATATCGCTTATCCTGTCATTCTCAACCTTTATCGTTATCTTCATCAGATCTCCACATACTGGGTTTCCTACCTCTCCAACACCATCTGCATCCTTGATCTCTCCAACGTTCCGGGGATTCCTGAAGTGCTCCATCACCTTTTCTGAGTACATTTTCTGACCTCCTGACCTTCTATTTCAAATCTTTTTAACCCTTATTCAATCCTTTATAGTTTAAATAATCTAACGCTAATCTATTTAATCTAACTCTTTTTCTTGTAAAGGGGCGACATCATCCTTAGTCTTTCAACAACTCTTGGTAGAGCTTCCATTAACCTATCTACATCCTCTTCCTTGTTTCCTCTCCCGAGAGTGAAAAGTAAAGAACCGTGAGCTTCTTCGTGTTTCAGTCCGCAAGCGATCAAAACGTGACTTGGTTCGAGGGTTTTTGATGTGCAGGCTGAAGCTGTTGATACGTAGATTCCCTCCATGTCGAGGCTGAGGACGAGCGATTCTCCCTCGACAAAGCTAAACCTAACATTTACATTGTTTGGGAGTCTCAGCTCTGGGTGACCATTCAAATAGGATTCCTCGATCCCATCGAGGATCCTCTCTATCATCTCATCCCTCAGCTTCTCTTCCCTCTTTGCTTCTTCCCTGTATTCCTCCTCTGTTATCTCTGCCGCCTCTCCAAAACCCACTATTCCAGCAACGTTCTCAGTTCCACTTCTATATCCTTTTTCTTGGCCCCCTCCAACGATTATCGGCTGGATTCTAACACCTTTCCTGATAAAAAGCCCTCCAACTCCTCTTGGGCCATATATATCATTCGACGATAGCGTTACCAAGTCGGCTCCCATCCTTTCTACATCAACTTCGATTTTTCCAAGTGATGCTGTTGCGTCAACATGGAAAGCAATATCATATTCTTTAGCTATTTTGCCTATCTCCTCAATTGGCTGGATCGTACCTATTTCTCCGTTTGCGTGTTGAACTGTAATTAGTATCGTTTCCTTCCTTATACTATTTTCCAGTTCTTCAATCCTTACAACCCCATTCCTATCAACCGGGATATAAGAAACTTCGAATCCATTTTTTTGTAAAAATTTGCATGAATTTATCACAGACATATGTTCGATTGAGGATACAATTATATGGTCTCCCTTCCTTTTATTTCGCATGCTATAACCTATTATTGCAAGGTTGTTTGCTTCAGTTGCCCCAGACGTGAATATAATATCTCCTTCTTTCCCGTTAATCAAATCTGAGACTCGATCCCTCGCTTCATCTAGAGCCTTTCTAGCTTTCAGCCCCATCGAATGAACGGATGAGGGATTACCAATTTCATCGGTCATGTAAGGCAGCATAGCCTCTATTACCCTCTCATCTACTGGACACCCGTTCGCATAATCAAAATAAGCCATAAAAATCACCTCAAACTTTCAATCTCCTACTTTTTTCTTATGAAAAAATGAAACTCCCCACCTTTCTTCTCTATTTTCAGAATCTCATGACCCGTATGTTTTGCCCAAGATTTTATATCTTCCTCTGAGGATGGATCATCAGCTATGACTTCGAGAATCTCTCCAGTACTTATGGAATCTATCTCCGTTCTCGTACGGAAAATTGGTTCAGGGCAAAACAAACCCAGACAATCAACAACCCTGTCCGGCTTGATTTTAGACATAAGTTTAAACTCGTTGTTCAGCACTTAAAGATTTTCCCCTAAAATTTTTAGGGAAATTTTATTTTCAATAAGTTTGAACTTAATTTTGAAAAGATTAAATGGGTTAATGATGAAAAATTCTACACTTGTCTCTGGGATTCTCTACCGTTAACTTAAAATACCCATTTAGTATGCGAAATTAGTACTGAGTTTCCGTAGGAGGCTCTTGCCGCTAGTACTACGGTGATAGACATGTTAGTGGAGAAAAATAAGATTAAGGAAGCTGTAGAAAAAGCAATAGGGAATTCAAAGAAGAGGAATTTTGTAGAGACGGTAGAGGTAGCTGTAAATTTGAAGAATCTAGATATGAAAAAACCAGAGAACAGAATCGATGCTCTTATAACCCTTCCCTATGGTACAGGGAAGGATAGGAAGATTGGTGTTTTTGCAAAGGGTGATACGGCGTTGAAAGCAAAGGAGGCTGGAGCTGATCTGGTTCTCTCACCGGAAGATATAGATGAGCTTGCAAAGGATAAACGAAGATTAAGGAAAATTGCAAATGAAATGGATTTCTTCATCGCTGAGGCTCCTTTAATGCCTGAGATCGGTAAAAAACTGGGTCCTATTCTGGGACCGAGAGGAAAGATACCGCAACCGATCCCACCTCTCTCAGACCCGGCACCCTTCATCCAAAGACTCAAGAAGTCGGTCAAAGTAAGGACGAGAGATAAGCTAACTTTCCATGCTCCGGTGGGTACAAAGGAGTTGGATCCAGATAAGATCTCAGACAACATTCTCGAGATCTTAAAGGTAATCGAGAACAAATACGAAAATGCGGTAAACAACGTGAAGTCTGTTTACGTTAAAACAACGATGGGTCCGGCAGTGAGGGTGATATGATGGCGGCAGTAAAAGGAGTAATCCCCCAATGGAAACTTAAGGATGTTGAAGAGATCAGAAAACACCTCAAGGAATATCCTGTGGTTGGATTAGTAAGCTTCAGAGGAATTTCAGCGATGCAAATGGCGAAAATAAGGAGAGAATTCAGGAACAAGATAGTACTACGAGTGGTTAAGAACAATCTAATTGAAAAGGCACTGCAGGAGGAGGGGGGAGAATTCACAAAGCTGGTAGACTTCCTCGGAGACCAAGTTGCCTTTGTTGCATCAGAGATGAGTCCATTCAAGCTGTTCAAAGAACTCGAGAAAACTAAGCAGCCTTCTCCGCTAAAACCCAGGCAAATAGCCCCCGAAGATGTTGTGGTTGAGAAGGGGCCAACGTCCTTCCCTCCCGGTCCGATACTCGGGGACTTGCAAATGGGTGGTTTGCCTGCAGCGATCGAAAAGGGTAAGATCGTGATAAAAGACACTGTTACGGTTGTCAAGGCTGGAGAAGTCGTTAAACCAGAGGTTGCAAAGGCATTGGAGCTGTTAGAGATCAAACCCGTCAAGCTTGGACTTGACACCAGAGTTTTAATGGAGGGCGGGATAATATTCACACCAGAAGATCTCAGAATTGATGTTGAAGCCATTTCACAACAGTTCGGAGAGGCCTACACCAAGGCTTTGAATCTCGCCGTTAACGCCGCTTATGTAACACCCGAGACGGCTAAAATACTCCTGATCAAAGCGATCACTAATGCGAGAAATCTTGCAATCAACGCTGCCATCCCTGAGAGGGGTATTGTTGATGATCTCATATCTAAGGCTCACTCGAACATGCTCTCGCTAGCTTCCTTGTTACCGTCTGATGCGTTGGATGATGAACTCTCGACCATCCTTCAGAGCAAGGCTGAAGTGGAGGTTGTGGAGGAGAAGGTTGAGAAAGTAGAGGAAGAGAAAAAGGTTGAAGAGGAAGAAGAGGAGGAAGAGAAGAAGGAAGAGGAGGCTATCGAGGGCCTTGGAGCTTTGTTTGGTTAAAAATAAGAGGAGGTTATAAAAATGGAATACGTGTATGCTGCTCTGGTTCTGCATTCAGCGGGAAAGGAAATAAACGAGGAAAATCTTAAAGCCGTGCTTGAAGCTGCAGGAGTGGAAGTTGATGAGGCGAGGGTTAAGGCTTTAGTTTCAGCTCTCGAAGATGTGAACATCGACGAGGCTATCGAGAGGGCAAGCTTCGCAGTTGCCCCAGCTGCAGCAGCTCCCGCTCCCGCAGCAGCAGAAGAAGAGGTAAAAGAGGAGAAGGTTAAGGAGGAGGAAGAAGAGGAGGAAGAGAAGAAGGAAGAGGAGGCTATCGAGGGCCTTGGAGCTTTGTTTGGTTAAATTTTAATTTTTTAACCTTAAAACAGTCCCTCTCCCTCAAGAACCTTTATTCCTTTTTCAGTTATTATGTAAGGAGTGGGCTTTCTCGAATGCTGTACTCTCCTCATTTTTATAACTTCTAATGCAAGAACTGATTCTTCAATCTCCTTTTGTAAATCTCTTAATTCTTCAGGTCTGAATTTGTGGATGAGTGTGATAAATATGCCCCTCTTACCTCTGTAATCATCATAACTCAAAACTTCCTTCAGTTCCTTTATAGAACCTATAATTTCGGGCTCTACAATGTCGAGGGAGTAAAATTCCTTGTAGAGTTGTTCTTCAAGCTCAAGTCTGTCAACAATGAAGAATATGGTTGGATTTTCGAGTTGTCGCATGTAGTAGAGCTTGTTTGCAGCGAAGATCATGGTTAGAGTTTTCCCACTCCCCTGCCAGTGCCATATGAGTCCTTTATTTTTCTCTTCTTTTCCTTCAAGATTATTCAAGACTCGGTTGGCGATCTTCTTCGCTGCTCTGTACTGCATGTACCTTGTTACCACTTTCGTGGCATTTCCAAACTCGACCCTGAAGAAGGGAAAGTTCTTGACTATGTCAAGCAAGGTATCTTTTGAAAGCATCTCTATTGTGGAGTCTATGGAGTCTTTTAGTTCCTCTCTCCACTCGTGAACTTTTACTTCCTCCTGCCATGGAACGATTGGGAAGTACTTCGCTTTGCTTTCGGCTGCAACTCCTAGCTGGACATACTTGTAAAGCTCTGGGACGATCCTCTCGTAATCCTTTGTCTGTTTGTAAGCGTTAAACCAACTTTCAGACAAGCTTGCTGGATTCTTGCATTCTATATTTACGAGTGGAATGCCGTTAACGTAAAGCATAATGTCTGTTCTAATTCTCTCTTTTCCATCGTAGATTACCTGCCTGCTGATGATGAATTCGTTGTTTTCGATATTGTTGTAATCTAACAGCTGAACGTATTTTACAACCCTCTCCTTCTCGAATTTTACTGGAATGCCAAACTTGTAGAAGTTCAGAATTTGTTTAGCCCCCTCGATACCTGAGCCTTTAAACTTCAACTCGTTTAAAACCTGCCTGATTTCTTCATCTCCTATTCCTATTTTTTCATTTATCCTTTTTAAAGCTCTTATCAGGTTAGGGATTAGCAAAGGTTCTTCATAGCTATCTCTCTCTAGATCATCCGCTGGAATGAACTTCCAGCCTTTTCTCTGGAGTTTTTCAACGATGTAGTCTTCCACAAGATTTTTCTCTGAAAACTTCATTGCTGTGATTTCACCTCTTCCAGAATTCTTTTGATCTTCGGCTCAAGGTCAGGAAGGTCGTTCTTTATCGTTCCCCAAACCAATGAGAAGCTAACACCAAAATACTCATGAATGAGCTTATCTCTCATTCCTGCAATTGCTTTCCACTTTATTTCTGGATATTTCTCTTTAAATTCATCCGGGACATTCTTGACGGCCTCACCTATGACTTCGAGATTTCTTACAACAGCATCTTTGGTTTTTTTCATCCCGTATAAATTCCTCATAACTCATACCATGGGTATAATCGCTTATTTTTCCTATTGCCTCATATATATCCTGCAAGAAGAGCCTAACATCTCTTTTTTCAGACATATACTACCTCCTTTAAGATGCGAGGCTTAATCAGAGGTTTAAGAGCATCAGGAGTTACCAAGTCAACTTTTTCCCCAAGCTTTTCACTCAGATAATCTTCAAGCTCTATAAACTCAAAGAATCCTACAGGTTTCTGAAATTCAACGAGAACATCTATATCGCTCTCCCTTTTTTGTTCACTCCTCACGTATGAGCCGAATATGCCTATTGTTTTAACGTTGAATTTCTCTTTTAGGTAGGGGAGTTCTTTTTCCAGAATTTTCAGGATTTCTTCTTTGGTTTTCACACAATCCCCTCCTCTTTTTTCTTAAAGAGTTTTGAAATACTTGTTTATTTCCTCTAAATCCCTGACTAATGTATCTAAGTTAATAGTATTAAGAAACTTGGTTATATCTTTTTTTAGGTAACCTTCTCGCTTCATTCTTGAAGAAAGGATACCAGATAACGATTTCAAGGTATCGTTAGTTTTTAAAATTTCCATGAGTCTATAATATTCAATATTTTTTATCTTTATATAGATAAGACCAGTAAGTGCAAAGCGTTTAAGGTGGTTTTCTAAGTTTGGTATTTGTCTCGGGAGTTGCTATATCAGCCTTTATCAGTTTTTTTATAAACTCAACTTCAGATAGTGCCAACCTTCTTAATTCTTTTCTTAAATTTTCAAAAAGGTAGTCTATAAGAACAGAAGTATCAATAACGAGCATTTCTTATCTCCCTTAGAACTTTGCCCGCATCATTAACCTTTTCAACGTGTTTTTTTAGTTTAGAAAGATTATCATAAAATTTCTTTGTAACTTTCTTTGTTTCCTTTATTTCTATTTTTAAAACCTCTCCCGTTCTCACTTTTACCTTCCTAAGTGGTTTAAATACTCCATCTTCATAAATAACTTCAATCGTCTTGCTCATTTTACCCACCAATCTATAATTTTCCTCAAACCGGCTATTCAATATTGTTATCCACTATCTTTTCTTTTTTAGTTTTTAATTTTTTAGTTTTTAATTTTTTAGTTTTTAATTTTTTAGTTTTTAATTTTTTAGTTTTAATCCCTCACCATAGTATAAAAAAGCCACGGGCGGGAATCGAACCCGCGACCTCGTGCTTACCAAGCACGCGCTCTGCCTGCTGAGCTACCGTGGCATATATCGTTATGTAAGGTTATGTAAGCATTCAAATTAGACGGATTAAAATATTTTCGGAGGTGTAATGATAGTGTGAACGAAACGGGTAATATGAGTAATGGGGAATGAGGCCTGTACAAGTCTTGAAAGGTTTTTAAGTTAGTCTTGAAATGTTAATTTTGAAATGTTAGTTTTGAAAATTTAAGAAATTTTAAGTCTTTAAAATTCATTTAAAATTCATTCTGAAAAAGATCACGTTTGATCTGTCATTTTTGACCTCAAATCTAACATTCCATATTCACTCGATCTCCACGAGTTCATCAATAAACCTCGTGTAAAACTTCCACTGCTTTTCTGTAAGAACATGGAATTCAAACGGTGAGAAGAAAAATTCATCGAGAAGCCTGTCGAGTACGGTCAGCCTCAAATTCCTATTTTTAAATGCATCTGAAACAATCGCAACGTCAATATCGCTTAAACCTGGAGCAAAATCCCCTCTGATGACGGAGCCGAAGATGAAAATCTTTGCATTTGACAACTCACCTACGATCTTTTTTATCCTCTTCCCAAAATCTAGATAGTTCTCGAAATACTCAATACGTTCCATACTCTACCTTCCATCCTACCAATTCAACTTTATCTTTTCCATTCATTCCCACAATAATTCTTTCAGATCATTTAATGCTCGGAAGGACTCTTCCACCTCTTCTTCGAAAAATTCATCGTAAAGGTATCTTGAGGTTATGTAGGCTCTCTCCAAATTCCTCAAAACATACTTGTTCTTCTCTATGAATGATTTCAATTCCGTTGACTTAAAACCGATTTTTATCAGATGCTCCAAAAGCCTCCGTAGACTATGAGTCCTATCGAAAAAACCCTCTAGTTCGAGCAGTTTAGCCTTTAGATTCAGTTGGAAAGCTTGTTCGATATGAAACATAGCTAGATCAAAATCATTTTGCTCAAAGTCAAACTTGGCATCCCTTTCAAATTTAGTGGCCCTTTCCCTCAATATTCTGATCTCTTCCTTCATTTCAGAAAACTTTGAAAAGCAAGGATAAAAAATTATCTGAGCTATGCTGATTTAGGAGGTTATATCGATGTATCGATATATCGATAATTACATCAATTTAAATACGCAACTCTAGATGATCGATTTCATGAGACCTTAAACGATCAATTTCACAAAACCCCAAAAGGCTATATTCAATCCTAACGAATTTTCGAAGGTGAGAGTTGAAGAACTTGAACCCTACATCACACCTTCAGGAGTCGAAATCCTTAAGGATAATGGGATTGAAATCCTTTTTCCACCTCAAGAAGGAGCGATTGAGGGTGGACTCTTCTCAAATGATAATTTTGTGATCGCAATTCCTACTGCGAGCGGTAAAACCTTACTTGCTGAATTGGCGATGCTTAAAGAAGTTATGAACGCAGGAAAATGCCTCTACATAGTCCCTTTAAGGGCTCTGGCAGTCGAGAAATATGAAGAATTTAAAAAATGGGAGAGTATAGGTTTAAAGGTTGGATACTCCATCGGGGATTTTGAATCGAGGGATGAATGGCTCGGAGAGAGCGACATAATCGTAACCACATCCGAGAAGGCAGACTCCTTTTTGAGGAACGGGGCGAGCTGGATTAAGAGAATCACATGTTTGGTTGTGGATGAAATCCATCTTCTCGATTCGGGCAAGAGAGGGCCGGTTCTTGAGATCCTCATAGGAAAGTTCAGGCGGATAAATCCGGAGATAAGGATTCTGGCCCTTTCCGCAACGATTCCGAATGCCGAAGAGATCGCATCATGGCTCGATGCGAGGCTTTACACCTCCGAATGGAGACCGACCAAGCTTTACGAGGGAATATACTGTGACGGAGTCCTCGAGCTATTCTCAGCCGACGATTTCGAACAGAAGGAGATTGGGAGGGGAGACATCGCAGCGTTAACGCTTGATTGTTTAAGGGATGGTGGGCAGGTTTTAATCTTCGATTCAACGAGGAGAAATGCCGAATCAACAGCAAGAAAGATCTCTTCTATTACGATGAAATTCGTGGATTCGAATGAGGATCTTGCAAGATTGGTTTTGGAAGAAAATGAAGGTGAAATGAGCCAGAAGCTTGCCGACTGCATCAGGCTTGGCTCAGCATTCCATCATGCAGGTTTGCTCAATTCTCAACGAAGGGTTGTGGAGGAGGCATTCAAAGAGGGAAGGATAAAGGTTGTTGTTGCAACACCAACGCTTGCGGCTGGAGTGAATCTGCCAGCGAGGAGGGTTATAGTTAAGAGCTATCGTAGATTCGAGCTTGGCTTTGGAAATGCACCAATAAAGGTGATGGAATACAAGCAGATGGCAGGAAGAGCTGGTAGACCTGGCCTCGATCCGAGAGGTGAAGCGATTTTGATTGCTAAGAACAAAAGGGAGAAGGAGAAGCTGATGGAGAGATACATCACTGGAACTCCAGAAAACGTTGAATCAAAGCTCGGAGCTGAGACGCATCTTCGCTTTCATACCTTATCCCTTATTGCCGAGGGATTCGTCAGCGATTTCAGCGAACTTTTGGACTTCTACTCCCAGACCTTCTTCTTCCATCAAAACAGGATTTCTCCTGTTTCCGAGATCGAAAGGGTCATCAATCAGCTCTGTAACTGGGGTTTTGTTGAAAGGGTTAGTGGGGTAAACAATAGAGATACCCTCGAATTCGGTGATTTCAGGAGTTTTAATAGCTATATTGGAAGAGATCTACTTGCAACCCCCCTCGGCAGCCTAATATCGAAGCTTTACATAGATCCCCTCACAGGATACATCTTTGTTGACAACCTATACCGCTTTGAAAGGCTCAATGAAATCTCCACCTTACATCTCGTTTGCAGAGCTCCAGACATGGAAACGCTTTACCTCAGAAAATCGGATGGATGGGTTGAGGACGAAGCTTATCTGCTTCGGGAAGAGCTAACCTATTTTCCCTCTGAGTACTCTCCGGATTACGAGTGGTTCCTTGCTGAGATGAAAACAGCATTCTGCCTTTCTGAATGGGTCAATGAGGCGGATGAGGATGCGATCTGCGATAAATATGGAATTTCTCCTGGCGATTTGAGGAGAATAGTTGAAACTGCTGAGTGGCTCGTTTATTCGCTGAGAAGGATATCGAACTTTATCGGTCATCCTCAGCAGTCCTTTTTCCTCAAACTTGAATCGAGGATAAAGTACGGAATAAGGGAAGAATTGATCGATCTTGTGAAGGTTAGGGGAATCGGGAGAGCGAGAGCGAGGAAACTTTTCTTGGCTGGAATCAAAGATCGGAGGGATGTGTTAGAGCATAGACATAAGGTTGCAGCCATAATCGGTAAAAAGACGGCTGAAAGGGTGATAAGAGAAATCGAAGGGGAATAGCTATAGCTATTTATTAATTAATTCCAGTAACGGCAATTAAACGCCAGTTGAGTGAGCCAGTTGAGTGAGCACGCCAAGAACTGAAGACTTTCTAACCTCCAATCTTTTCACACAGAAACCAAAAATCGGCAGCGAAGGGTTTTATTCCCATTGGTTCAATTTATAGTGTGAACATCCTGATTCTCGGGCACGCGGGAAGCGGAAAGAGCACCCTCGTAAAGAATTTTGGAGAATACTTAGAGGAAAATTATTCTGTAAGCAGGGTTAATCTTGATACCGCCACAAACCCAATTTATAAGGCAGAAGTAGACTCCAGAAACTTCGTCAAAACAGAGGAGATCATGGAAAAATTCGGTTTGGGAATAAACGGGGCGTTGCTGAAATCAGTGGAATTGCTTAAAAACCACATTCCTGAACTCGTGCTAAAGGATGATTTTGCGCTCTACGACACTCCAGGACAGCTGGAACTCTTCCTGTATACTAATTTCGGCGAGATATTCTCCGAAAAGTTGAGAGGAAATGATATCTCGCTTGCAATCTTCCTTGTTGACTCCTACCTCTGCAGAACTCCGGAAAACTTTCTTTCTGCAATATTCCAGAGTGTAGTGGTTTCCTTAAGAACAGGGCTCCAGACACTTACAGTCTTCAATAAAACAGATCTTGAGAAACCCCTCTCTTTCAGCAAGCTCAGAGAGCTCATAGAAAAGGGAGAGGGTGTACTTTCAGAAATGCTGGAAACCCTCCTGCCCTTCTACGATCTAACATCCCTCAGATATAGGACAATTGAAATTTCTGCAGAAAAATTTACGGGTTTTGATGAATTAAGTGGAGCAATTAATGAAATTCAGTGTTCGTGTGGGGATTTGAGCTGAATTGAGTAATTTCATTTGTATCGATGTTGGTGCTAAAAATGTCTCTAATTGACTCCAATCAATCAACTTATAGGATCAAAAGGGATTTCTTTAAAGCTCTGATAGGGGGTAGCGAAATGTCTAAGGGGAGCAGCTAAGATCTACCTAAGAATTTATGGAAGCTCAATCTAAAAATTCGTCAAATAATTGTTTTCATCTTAATTCGAACGTATTCCGTTTTTTACTTTTATCCTTCTATCAGTGCCATAGCCTTTCTAAACTCCTTTTCCAACCTTTTTGGATTGTAACCGTGATCGATGAAAAGCCAAGGCATGTCATCAGTTTCCATTGCATCCAGATACTTCTCAAGCCCGAATCTGAATATATTCCTAAAGGCATTTTTCCTACCAGCCTTTATAAGATCAAAGACATCCTCATTACCTCTTGAGATAACAGTCTGAACTGCAAATTCCTCAACGCTTGCAGCCTTGAACTCAAATCCCTTTGCTTTTTTAAATTCCTCTCTTAAAAATTTTATTTTCCGTTTTAATTCTTTAATATCTTCCCGTCTGAATTCCAGCTCTCCTCCAAAGGAAAGAAACTGGAACGGTGTATGGGGTTTAGGGACGAGTGGATTTACTGAGATTTCCACTTTTCTAACGAATTCCCTAACCTTTCTTGAAAGCTCCAAAATGTCTCTAAGATCATCTTGGGTCTCACCTGGCAATCCAACCATGAAATAAAGCTTTATTTTCTCAATCCCTTTCTCTCCTGCCATTCTTGCAGCGTTCAAAACATTCTCCTCACTTATCCCTTTGTTTATAACCTTCCTTAGCTTTTCACTTCCTGCTTCAGGAGCTATCGTAAGGCTTTTCAGCCCCGATTCTACAAGAAGTTCCAGAATTTCATCATCGAGCTTGTCTGCTCGCAGAGAGGATGGAGAAACGGTATAATCCATCTCGTTTAGGCTAAAAATGATCTCTTTAAACTTTGGATGATCAGAAGGAGACGGAGCAATCAATGCAACCCTATCGATGATTTTTCTATAATTTTCAGCAACTTCAAGGAGAACTTCTTTATCCCTCCATCTAACAGGCGAGTATATCTGCTTTACAATGCAAAAACGACAGTTTCTTTTACAACCTCTCCCGATCTCAAGCAGTAAGCTTTTCCCATAGGCTCCCTCACCAATTATTTCATCGCGAATATGGTCTTCTAAATTGCCTCTAACTCTTCTAACTCTTTTTACTTTTAAATCGCCCTTATAGTTTTTTGGAACATAAGCACCCTCCAAACCTTCAACCTTTCCTTCAAACACCCTCTCAATGAAATTTGACCTCTCCACCTCCCCAATGAACATAACATCGAAGAGTTTGCTGTAAGGCAATGGATTCTCCATTATGCACGGCCCGCCTGCAACCTTTACTCCAGAAAAGCGAGTTTTTTCAAGTATCTCATATACTTTAAAGGCATCTTCCTCATATTGCAGGCTGAAAAATGCGAAATCAAAATTTTGGAGCAAGTTTCCACTCTCAACACTCTTTAACCCCTCAAAAACATCTGTGTAAAATCTCTCGCAGATAAAACCAGAGAGAGAGTTCACCTTGCTGTAGATATACTGAAGGCCCACATTACTTATCCCGCCAATATATCGGTTAGGATAGACTAAGGCAACACCTTTGTATCCTTTTTTCCATTTCTTCGCCAGAGGATTGAACTCTCTGTGCATCTCGATTGATGTTAATGAGTTATGATATTTAGTTTCTGGGTTATCTTAATCGCTGACTGAAAAATTTCTCAAAAAAGTAAGATCAGAAAATCAGAAACAATTTATAAATGCGAATCAAGCACCAAGTGGAAAAAGGGTAAAAGGAGTAAGATGAGGTAGATGGGATAGGATGGAAAATGTAAGAGTAAGCATAGTTCTCCCAGCCTACAATGAAGCAGAGGCAATAGAAAAAGCAGTAGAAGAGGTAAGAAAAGAACTTAGCAAATACTATAAAGAAGACGAAT
>MTMO01000047.1 GCA_002011235.1 Archaeoglobus sp. JdFR-27
GTATAGGAGAAGTCTTGGAGCGTAGCCAAGGGGTTTCTCAAGAATTGCAGCATGAAAATCCACGAAGAAGTGGTAATGCAACGGATAGCCCGCGAAAGAGGCTCCTGAGGTGGAAAATTCCCGTTGTTGAGACTCTCGATGATCTCGTAGTGATAAGGTGTGTCCTGCCAGTTCGAACCTGAGAGGACTATGTAGTCTCCTTTCTGATACCATAAGCTGTGGTAGAGAAGAGTAAAGGAGAAGAGAAAGAGAGTTATAAAAATTGCCAGTTCCAGAAGTTCACTTCTGCTAACTCTCGGTTTCTTGGCGAATAGTATTGAGGAAAGAAGTATCAGCGATGAGATTTTTAGCGTTGAAAGGTTGTAGCCCATGAACAATGAGAGGTAATAGATGAGGTGGGTCGAAACAAGGATGCTTAGCAAGATGTATAAAGCAAGCTTTCCATTTTTGAGGTCTTGAAAATATCTTTCAACTATCACGTATCCAGGCAGAAACATCGTCGTGAATTGGAGTAAAAGAAAGAGTGACTGGTTGAAGAGAGCCAGCGGAATTAGGGTTGCTAAAATTACCAAGCGTGCTTTCATCGCGTGAGGGGTTGAAGGGTTAAAAAATATAAATTTTTTTATTTTGTAAGGTAAAAACCTAACAAAGCTTAGGATTCTCTAAATTTGTGCATCAGTTAGAGATAACAGAATAGAAACACACTTTGAGACATCACATATAAATTTTACGAAAACGTTAGGTTTTTCCTAACATTTTCGCTGGGTTTTTATATGGTCACAGTAAAGAGCCAAAGGAAAAGTGAGGTGGTGGTGTGAAAGCTTTGAAAGTAGGAATGGTTTTGTTGATGGTTTTGGTGACGGCGGGAATAGCAATTGCAACCAATGCAACTGCTCCGGCCGGGATTTGAACCCGGGTCGCCGGCTCTCTTCATGCTCTCGATACCTTCGATGCCCTCGAAAGGCCGGAATGATTGGCCGGGCTACACCACCGGAGCTTCGAAATGTATCGGCTAAAAGGATTTAAAATATTTTTCGTCTTTGGCAGGTATTTAGTATTACCCCGACATAATTAAACAGAATTTAAATAGAATCAAAAAATGGACATCAGATGGAAATGAGCTTCTCTTCCCATTTCCTCAGATATGTAGAGCTTTGTGTCACGTCAGCAAACACACTGGCTGCTCTCTCAACATCCTCAACGTCTACCTTGCTCGAATTTCTGAGCCTTGCAAACTCATAGGCTGGAGCGAGCAGCTGAACTGCATACCTCATGCTGTTCTCCTCTCCTAGGCTGGTTAGCTTGTCAATGGCAGCATTGCTCAACATTATGCCTGATTCTGCTGCCCTTATCTCTAGAATCGTCTTTATCTCATCCCTCGTGTACGGCTCGGTTGTGATGATCAGCAGTCTATCCAGCAAATCTAGCGGAATGCCATGGGGGGCTGAGATGTCTGTACCTCTGATCCTTGAAAATCCTCTGTTAGATGCGAGGATTATTATCGGCGCCATCTCCGACTCCATCGCTCGATTCATGAACGCGAAGAGCTCTATATCCATGAGATGCGTTTCATCGATGAAAAGAACGCCTGGCACAAGTTCAGCTCTCCCCTCCTCAACCCACCTCTTCACCTGCTCGTCGACAGCTTCCCTAACTTCATTGTCGATCTCCTTGCTCTCACTCATGAAGAGGCTGAAGATCGAACCCCTTCTTGCGTTAGCTTCGTCGAGATCGTGAAGCGTCACAACGTAGGTGAACTCCCTCTCCTTCTCAACCCTACCTGCGGGAATTTCAACGATCTCGGTATCTCCAAGATCGTATCTCTTGCTAGCTTTCTCGCTCTTGCCGAGGATGGATATTCTGCCCGATTCCTTGTCGATCATTATCACATCTCCAACTTGCACTCCATACTGCATGAATTGCAAAGCAAGTCTCCCGCTAACGCTGAATGTTCTCTTCTCATCCTTCGTAGCCAAAGTCAAGTTCGCTGACTCGGGGATCTTCTGAGTTGGGTTGTATGGATTCGGAACCATGTTGTAGTCGAGGCCGGAAACCTCTCCTTCAAGAACAACCCTCACTTCCCTGATTCTCACGCCTATCGCCTTTCTCATAGACTGAATCAGAGCCTCTGTCTTTTTCATTTCAGCACTGTAGAATTCAGAGGCACTTGCCTGCACGAATGGTATATCTCTGCCGAGCTCCTTGCTAATCGCAACAGCTATAGCTGTTTTCCCAGTTCCAGGAGGCCCGGCCATAAGAATTCCTCTCCCTGCCATCTTACCGGATTTGATCATTTTCACTATAACACCGGCTGCTTCTCTGGCTTTTTTTTGGCCAACAAGTCCGTCGGCAACATCCTTCGCTTTCAGATTTTCGTCGAGCCCTAAACCCCTTATATGAGAATGAGCGCCAACTCTCTCAAACCTCTGGGCTATCTCCCTTATCTCAGAAGCCATGTTACCATCCTCCAAAATTGATGGGTATGGATTACTATATAAATTTTCGGATACCCTATTTTGGAGATTCTGTGAAGGCAAAAAACGTTTATAAAATCCGAGGAATTATTAAAAAAGGCCTGAAAATTCAACTTGATTTATCTAGGAGGGGTAAAAATGGATGATTTAATAGATCTAACGGATAGTGATGTTTTAAAATTTCTTAAAACCAATGTAAAACCTGCTGCGGGTTGTACGGAAGTTGTAGCGATTGGATTGGCAACATCTATAGCGTATAACTCCATCTATGGAAATTATCCGAAAACAACTGGCTTGCCTGTGAATGAATCGATCCCAATTCCCAGGAAGGAGAGGCTTGAAAAAATAGAGGTTGTTATGGACAGGAATGTTTTCAAGAATGCATTTGGTGTAGCTATTCCAAACACTGGAAAAAAAGGGATAAAGCTTGCGGCAGCATTAGGTCTTTTCCTCGATGTGAACAAGTACTCCAAAAGCAAGGAGGATCCGGGATATCTTGAAATTTTCAAGCAGCTGGATCGAAGTCTGATACCCGTAGCTGAAACGATGGTAGACAAAGTTTCCGTTAGCGTTGATTACGGAAAAAGGGAATTGTACATCCATGTTAAGCTCTTCTATGATGGTCAGGTTGCTGAATCAGCCTTGCGTAAAAAGCACGACGGGATATATTTCATAAGACTCAATGGTGAAACCATCTATGAGGGGGAAGAAGAAGAGAAAGACGTTAAGAAACCTGAAAAGTCTTACAAGCTAAAAGAAATTTTAGAGGTTGTTGAGAGAATAGGCGAGAGGGAAAAATCAGAGTTACAGAGAACAATTGATGTGAACAAACTGCTCGTTGAGGAGGGTTTGCTTGGTGGCTATGGGATGGGGGTAGTTAGAACAATCAAAAATCTGATGGAAAAGGGTTTGCTACCAAACGATCTGCATACCAAAATCAAGCTTCAGGTTGCTGCAGGGGTCGAAGCGAGGATGGGAGGCTCGGAATATCCCGCTATGTCATCATCTGGCTCAGGAAACAACGGAATTACAGCCACAGTTCCAATAATCGTCACCGGAGAACATCTCAACGTTGAAAAAGAAAGGATTCTCAAGGGAATTCTGGTTTCCCACATGATCGTTAAAGCCTCCACCGATCACATCGGTGAGCTATCCGCTTTATGCGGGGTCTGCAACAAGTCAGCCTTCGGGGCAGCAGCTGGCTTAACCTATATGCTGGGCGGAAGGGAGAAGGAGATAGAGAATGCGATAAGGTATGTTGCATCGAACATCATTGGAACCATATGTGATGGGGCGAAATATGGTTGCGTTCTTAAATCCATGACCGCGGCCTCTGTAGCCTATGAAGCTGCCCTCTTCTCCTTGAGCGGGATAGAAATCCCTGCAGATGGGGTTGTTGAAAAGACAGCCGATGACACGCTGAAAAACCTTGGGGAAGTAGCAGAGGCGATGTCGGGCGTTGATGATGTTGTGGTAAAGCTTATCCAACAAAGTGAATCTGGGTGATCATTTAAAGTATAACTTCTTGGAAAAATCGAAACGAGAAATACCTGGGCAATCGATATCTTTGATAGAATCCTTATCCTAAGTGGAGAAAGATCATAACTCCAAGGAATCCGGCTGCAAGATTGACTAATGCCACCTCAAGAATTCCTACCTTTTTACCCGTAATTCTTGCTGGAAATCAGGATGGAGATAAGAATCAGAAATCCTGCAAAATTCCACTGTAGATAGAATCAAACATAGTTTTAAATAATTTTTAAAAAAGATTTATTGACTACTTGAGATCTCAAGGCAATACCAACTTTCACTCATCTCAACCTCTCAATCTGTAAAAAATCAAAATAAAAAATAAGGGAAATTGAGGTTTAATTTACAGGATGATCTCTATACCAAGTTTTTCAGCAAGCTCTTTGTATCTATTCCTAATTGTAACTTCTGTAACCCCAGCAACCTCTGCAACCTCTCTCTGGGTTCTCCTTTCTCCACCCAGAATTGAAGCGATATAGATAGCTGCAGCTGCAACTCCTGTTGGCCCCCTACCAGAGGTAAGCTCTTTTTCCTCAGCCTTCTTTATAATTTCGATTGCTTTCTTCTGCACATCTCCACTCAGGCTAAGAGCAGCACAAAATCTCGGCACGTAATCTGATGGGCTGGTTGGCATTAGCTTCAAGCCAAGTTCTCTTGCTATGAACCTGTAAGTCCTACCGATCTCCTTCCTATCTACTCTGGAGTAAGTAGCGATCTCATCAAGGGTTCTTGGCACACCAGCCTGTCTGCATGCAGCATATAAAGCTGCAGCCACAACCCCTTCAATACTTCTGCCCCTTATCAGGTTCTTGTCAACGGCCTTTCTGTAGACAACTGCAGCCGTCTCCCTCACACTCTTCGGCAATCCAAGAGCTGAGGCCATCCTGTCGAGTTCACTTAAAGCGAAAGCGAGGTTTCTTTCAGTAGCGTTGCTGATTCTTATTCTTCTCTGCCACTTTCTCAGCCTAAAGAGCTGTGCTCTGTTTCTTACTGAAATCGATTTGCCGTAGAAATCCTTGTTGCTCCAGTCAATAATAGTTGAAAGTCCCTTATCATGGATTGTGTATGTGACAGGAGCACCGACCCTGCTCCTCTTCTCCTTCTGCTCACTATCGAAGGCTCTCCATTCGGGGCCGGCATCGATATAGGTATCCTCAAGAACCAGTCCACAATCTTGGCAGATGTATTCTCCTCTTCTATAGTCCCTTATCAGTCTCGGACTTCCACATTCCGGACAAACTTCTAAAGCTTCCTCCCTCTCAATTTCCTTTCTTTCTACTTCTTTTTCTACCTCTTTCCTTTCTACTTCCTTTACCTTTTCCACTTCTGCCATTATCATCACCCTTTACAAACAATTTTTCGGATGAAAGATTCAATTTCACCCCTTTTTCAGGCTTTATCAACAAGAACGGGGATTTTATAGGCCCAATTATGTCATAAACAACTCCAATTTTCTCCATTCTTTTTGTAAAAACCTGAGACCCAACTTTTGGAAGAGTCTCAGGGTTTGCACTGACGACAACAAACCTACTGGTAACATGCCTTACTATTCCCGCCTCCCTCAGCCTCAATACATCACCTTTATTTAAACCTTGCGAAAACTTTTTATTTTTGTTCTCAATCATATATTTAATACTTTCTTATTAATATACTTTTCTATACTCTGTTATAAACAATGAGTAGTATTTAATTAAAATATCGGAGTAGTGACTTTGAATGCACAACCCTCAAACAACCCTCAATAAATTTTTTCCGGTGGTTCCACATACTTTTCAATAAAGTCATCAACAATCCTGCAAACTGCATCCTTCAAATGCTTGTGAACTGTACTTTTAGACAAACCGAGGGCATCGGCTATTTGTTGAATATTTATTCCCCTCTTCTTCGAAAAGTACCCCATCTTATAGGCTATTTCGAGAACCCTTTTCTGTGAGTTCGTTAGAGGAGATTTAACAGAGTCTTGAGCCTTTACCTCGAGAACCTCCCACCTGCCAATCTTCTTGAGCTTAAGGTATGCATTTTTCAGATGCATTATATCTGGAGCAAAGACGGTATAGTATTTGTTTCCGTTTTGTACCTTAATCGGTGGCTTAACGAAGCAATATGATTCCTCGAAGGCCTTTATACCGGTTGTATCTCTTATTACAGCAATAAAATCAAGATTTGTAGGAGTTTTCTCCAGAATCTGAAGGAATTTGGTCGATTCATGTTGTTCCATAATTTCAAAGTATTTTTTAAGGTCTCCTTCAACATTTTCAATTCTACATAGGAAAACCGCATCTTGATCGTTAAGAAGAATGTATTCCATTATCTGCATCGAGAATTTTCCGTCTTGTGTAGCGTAGGCAAGAGAACAGGTTGATTGATTTAATTTAATTTTTGCAACGTACATGGATGGGATATGTCTTATATTAGGGATATAGTTTTTGGTAGACATATCCACGTTTTTTATTTAAAAATATCCTCCAAATGATATTTACCACGTTAGAGATAATAATAATTTGGTGATTAAATGAAAGAGTTGTATGAAAAAATGGTCGACGAAGCAATGGCAGCTCAAAGAGCTGATGTGGAGACTGTAAAGAGAAAGAGAGGTCAAGAATTCGTGATTGAAGACACGAAGGCATATGTGGATGTTGCAAACAAAATGGAAGCGATAGGAGATCAAAGCAAGGCTGTTTTTAGATTGCATGTGGATTCAATAAACGCCCACTATGAAATACTCAAAAGTTTAACAAGGACTGTTCGCCCGGAAGACGATCCATTTGTAGAGCATTATCAAACCCCGGCAATACTAGAAATCCTCTATGACGAGGATGAGAAGTTTAAGAGAAGTATGGAGACATTCATTCAAGCGATTGGGAAAGCAGAAGCTTTGATTGGTAGAGAGTCTGTGAGGAGGTACGGTGGATTTTACGGCCCTACTTGTGTTGTGGATTTCGCCTTAATTCCAGGAAGCACGAGCAATGTTGTAAATAGGATTTTAAAGGAAACAGACATCCCTAAAGAGCATAAACAGGCCATTCTTGCTGCGAAATCATGGGGTATGAACACCTCATATGGTATCGGAGATGTTTTTGCAAACGAAGTTGAGAAGAGCTCAACCGTTGCAGATGCAGTCAAAAAAGAAGTTGAAATGGTGAAGTTCATCTACGAAAGCCCTGTTGAGGCTCAGGCAAAGCTGATGGAGTCCTTCGGGCATGAATCCTTTGATGTCAGAAAGTACATGGCAGAATACAGAAAGAGGATGGAAGGGGCTGTAAAGGAAGCAGTAGATGATGGAGTTCATTACGGGAACATAGTTACGGTTCCGGCATACTGTGTTGGAGACATCTCCCATCACATAGCCCAGTCAACCTTCAATATGTGCAAAGACGATGTGGTTATGGCAATTATAGAAGCTGTTACCGAAGTTATGGATTCAACCCTCAGGAATGCAATCGATGGATTCAAGAATGCATACCAACCCCTTTCACTTGCTACAGGTTCCACAGCCTGTGCTGTTGAGTATATTCTCGAGTTAGATGGATTCAACGCTCCGATGGTTGTTGATATGTTGACAAAGAGATTCCACAACTATGCACAACTTTACCCCACAAGGGGTGCCGCAGCAGAACTCCACAACCACGACTTTATGGACATGATCTACAGAGGATGGAGATACCTCGATAAGGCGCGGAGAGACGCAAACGGAGCAGGAACTGAGCTCGTTCCAAAGGTTGCTGGATTTGATGTAAATTTAAGGCCGATACACGAAAACGAGGTAATAATGAATCCGCAGCGCTACACGTATCCAGGATGTGCCATAACAGTCAGGTATTCAGCTCTTATGAGGCTGGCTGACTATCCGTGTCTGCTAACGAGTGAGCCTGTAACGGCGACGATGATGACAAATGTAATAGCGTTGCATAAAGAGACCCCAGGTGCTCCAGCAAGGGTTTGTAAGGAGTGCGGAACAGCCTGCTTGGTTGATTTCAGACACCAGTGGTGCCAGTGGAAAGAGGCCGTTTAATTTTTTCTTTTTTTGGTGAACAGAGATGAAATGCTATATTTGTAAGGAGCAGGGTAAGGATACAGATGCTGTAGCGATTTGTATTGTTTGTGGTATGGGCTTGTGTATGGACCATCTGGTGAGAGAAGAGATTGAAATATGGGAAGGCGGATATCCATTTCCATCCAAGAAACTGGAAAAGACTATTCCAAGAATTCTCTGCGTCATGTGTTACGAGACCTATAAGAAATAGGGGTTGAGGTAAAAAATGGCACTATTCAAAAGATGTTTGGCTGAGGTAGTTGGAACGTTTATCCTGGTCTTTTTCGGGCCAGGAGCTGCGGCCATCACACTGATGATTGCCAAAGGTGCAACTCCACCCAATCCATTCAATATAGGAATTGGAACTCTTGGTGGACTTGGAGACTGGATTGCAATTGGTATGGCATTCGCTCTTGCAATTTCAGCGGTAATATATTCTCTAGGAAGAATCTCAGGCGCGCATATCAATCCTGCTGTAACTATAGCTTTATGGGCAACGAAAAGGTTTCCCTCAAAAGAAGTTGTACCCTATATCTTTGCCCAGCTTATAGGAGCCGCTCTCGGTAGCTTTCTTTTTGTGGCCTGTGTCGGAATCGAAGCAATAACGGTTGGCGGTCTTGGTGCAACAGCACCTTTCCCGGGGATAAGTTATAGTCAAGCCATAATTGCAGAGGCGATTGGAACTTTCCTTCTGATGCTCGTCATAATGGGTGTTGCGGTTGATGAAAAAGCTCCACCTGGATTCGCAGGTATAGTGATCGGATTGACGGTAGGAGGCATAATCATAACAATCGGTAATATCACAGGATCATCCCTTAACCCAGCGAGAACATTTGGACCCTATTTAGGTGATTCAATCATTGGAGGGGTCAATCTCTGGCAATACTTCCCGATATATGTAATTGGGCCTATAATTGGAGCGGTATTCGCTGCCTTTCTCTATGACTACCTTGCATCCGAATAGTTTTAAAATTTTTAATAACATTTTTTACGTTTTTATGTTTTCTAATTGCCCAATGGTTTTTTGGTATCAGTTTTTTAGTATCCATGATCTAAACCGTGTCAATGTCAATTCAGAACCACAATATTGATAAACAAATTACTGTTATCAGATTTTAAGCTATCAGATTTTAAGCGGTTCTTGCCTCGGGAACGCATCTTGCAATCTACGGATATGCTACCGCTCAGAAAGTGCATTTTGGCTTAACTGAGCCCGGAGCTATAATCGGTGGGAGCGCAGGAATAGCCTGCCTCAATGAAGTAGTGATGACATTCATCCTGATGTGGGCGATTATGGGTATCGCTGTATCAGGAAAAGCTCCGGCAGGATGGGCTGACTGGGGGATAGGTTTGGTGGTTGGAGCGCTGATATGGTGGGGTGGACCGATAAGTGGTACATCTCTAAACCCGGCGAGAACTTTCGGGTCTGCAGTGTTCTCAGGCATCTGGAGCACGCATTGGGTCTACTGGGTAGGACCAATAATCGGGGCAATAATAGCTGCTGTAATCTACGAATATGTATTTATCAAACCCTCAAAAGACTAGTTTAATTTTTTATTTTTTAATTCTACCTAGCTGAACAGATATTAGAAAAAGAAAAACATTTATTGGACAGTAGAGTATTGGTAATTTTGTCTCTTAAAAATTATAAATAAAATTAAAATAAAGATAAGAATAATGAGAATTACAATAACTTGAGAAAATCAAAAAATTTTATTAAAGAAAAAAACATAATATCCCCCATGAAAAAAATATGGTTAATTTGTCTAGCAGCGACTGCAATTTTACTAACATCTCTCACAGCTTCTGCAATAGTTTTCCATTCGGAAAAAGGAGTAAGCAATTGGAAGACAGAAAAGATGCCACCTGGTTTGCAGAAAGTGGTTTTCATACACTATAAGAAAGGATATGGAAAACCATCTTGGGCTGGAGGTGGGGACAAAAAGGAGACCGCCTGCTACGATTTCATAGCTAAATCGAAGCCAAGATGGCAGTGGACGGAAGATTACTATTATTCAGAAGGGGCTGGCTTGAATGCTAGCTTTATCGCCTCTGTATTGGCAAATTCAACTAGAACTTGGGATAGCCAGGTTGCTTTTGATATATTCGGGAATGGTTACCATGGCTACTATGATTGGGGAGTCTATGACGGATACAATGCAATAAGCTTTGGAGATTATGAGGAGGAGGGTGTAATTGCGGTAACTGCAGTCTGGTATCTAGGGAAGACAATCTATGAATATGATATTCTCTTTGATACGGATTATGTTTGGGGCGATGCAGATCCAGACAATGATGGAATAAATGAATCAGCAGTGATGGATCTCCAAAATATAGCAACCCATGAGTTGGGTCATGCAGCGGGCTTAGGAGACTTATACGATACGGTTTGCCAGAACGAAACAATGTACGGTTACTCTGAATATGGTGAGGTAAAAAAGAGGACATTAGAAGATGGTGATATTGCAGGGATTCAGAAGCTGTATGGCTCTTAGCTCCAATCTAAAATTTTTTGGCACCTAGTATCTTCAATTTTTCATTTTTCTAAGATTTTTGATTTCTGTCCTTAAAAAGTAATGGAATACATGGTCAGACTATTTTCTGTTTATGATATGGGGAACTTTTATTACCACAACCTTCATAAATCCCAATCAAGTGAGAAAAGTAAGCATAGATGGCCAAGTGGAGTCATACAGAGAAAACTAACCAGAGATACCTAGACATCAAACGAAGTGCAATAAGGCGAGACTTTTTACACATTACATTAGGAAAAGCCAACTGGGTAAAGAAAAACGTAGGAAATACATCTAAATTCATGGATAACTGGTAAAGCAGTCAAAAACAATAAGGCCATCAATGCTTATTGGTGTTTACACATTTATCATACGCGGGGGTTGCCGAGTCAGGAAAAGGCGCAAGGCTTAAGGTCCCTGATAGGAAACCTTGTCCCGAAGGGGTCCGAGGGTTCAAATCCCTCCCCCCGCATTAATTACTCGTGAAAAATAAATAGAAAAATGCCAACTATTTTCATACCCCAACGAATGAAGGAAAAGCTGAAATAGCTGGGAAAAGAGACATTTACATTTACTTCCCTCTGAAAAGATGGTTAACAAGTTGAAAAAGATAGTAAGAAAAAGAAGTGTCTTTCTAAGTTTGTCGTTAGCCTAATGTTGGATATTTCAAGTTAATTCTACCTCTATATCTTTTCCCCTTCTAGAGGCCCATTCTATCAAAGGTACCAAGAAGTAGCAAAATAGATTAAAAATAGATCCTATATTTTAAGAAACTCATTAAATCCACTAGGGAAAAAGAAGACTTTTTGTAGATGTTTCCATTGTCGTCTTGTTAATTTTACAGGAATTGTTCTCATAGTAATCTTTTTATACTTATTTTACAGTTAGCGTAAAACTGGTAGTAAGGAGGTTGCAAAGATGAAAATTGGGAAAGAAAAATCGTTTTACATTTTAGCCGCATTGGTAGGAGTCATCATAGCAGCTTATTTCTATACTGGATTTTCAGGTGCAAATGTAAATCAATACTCTGAAAAAGGAGGTTCCAAAATATTCTATTTCTATTCACCGAATTGCCATTACTGTCAGCAAATTGAACCTTTTATGGAAGAAATGTCAGAGAAATATTCGATCACTTACTGCAAGATCGAAGAACTTAGCGATGAATGCAAAGCCCTGGCAGATGAGATCAACCTTAAAGGAGTTCCTACTGTTGCAATCCGAAATGGCAAAACGAAGGTTCTTACAGGTGTTAATGAGGTTCTGAAACTTGAGGAGGTTTTGAAAGGACAAAAATGAAGAAGGCTATTATTTTGATTTTAATCATTCTCGGAGTGGCTGATTCAGTCTATCTGCTTTATCTGAATACACAACCTTACTGCAATTTTGGGATCTGCACGAACCTTTCGATTCCATTAATTCCAGAATATGTTCCAGCCCTTCTCGGCATTCTCTGGTTTGTTTTAACCATTCCAGCTTTAAAATCAAGCGTATTCGCATTTTTATGGCGAGTAGCAGGCATAGGCGGTATCTCTTTCTTTAGTACCTATTCTCTGCTGAACCAGTACTTCTGTCCATACTGTTTTGCAGCCTACCTGATTGGTGGATCGCTTATCATGCTCAGTATAAAATGGAACAGAATTTTTCAATGAACTATTTGGTTCTGACTTTAACGCTGTATCATCTAAGCCCAAGATCTGGAAAATTTTTTATACTTTACACTAAGTGTAAAGCTCATGATTTACACTAAGTGTAAAACTAACTTATGGAGGGCTGTTTTAGCGTTAACGTTGGTGATTTATATTGTCAGTACCTCATCAGCCCAAGATATCGGCGATAACCAGAATGATCACTATAAAGACTTGAGATACATAACAACCAAGATTTATTGTCCATGTGGGTGTGGGTATGTTCTCGCTTCATGCGATTGTGAAACTGCGGTTGCCACTGTTGAAGATATCATAAAAAAGCTGGAAAGTGGTGAAAATCCCGATCAGATATTAATGGGCTTGGTTAGCCTCCATGGACCATCCATTCTTGTAAAAAATGACAAGCGGACTTATTCAGAAAGGACGAATAACGTGGATATGTTCCCCTTCTACCTCATAGGAATTGGTGGGGCTGTCTTTGTTGCCTACAAACTCGGTCAGAAAAAATCAGACAGGAGAAACTGGAAAGTCAGAAAAAAGAGAAAATAAAAGAGCTGAGGGTCGAAAATGGAAGCAGGAGCTATAGCTCTATTATTTTCATTTTTTGCATCAATTTATTCAACGCTACTCACTTACAGCGGTGTGCTGAAAGAGGATGCAAAGCTTCTCAGAAAAGCTGAGGAATCGATTTATATTACAACCTTTTTTATCACAATTGCTTCATCCACTCTTTTCTACTATTTCCTGACGGACAATTTCGCGATCGAATACGTTTTCTCACACTCAAACAGTGATCTACCTTTGCTTTACAAATTATCTGCTTTTTGGGCCGGTTCTGAAGGTTCCCTATTGCTCTGGGCGTGGACACTTTCTATCCTCATTGTTGTGTTCATAGGGATTGAAAAAAAAGATTTGCTCACGGCTCACTCTCTTCTCATTCTTTTGATAATACAAGACTTCTTCCTGCTGATACTATTGCAATTCCTAAACCCCTTTAAAGTTCTGGACTTAACACCACCCCATGGAATGGGTTTGAATCCGTTGTTGGAAACACATGAAATGGCTTTCCATCCTCCAACGCTATTTATCGGTTATGCAGGGGCAACGATTCCGTTTGCTCTTTCTCTAGCTGGTGTTTATCTCTCAGAAGACAAATGGGTTTTCAGGGCGAGAAAATGGATACTATTCACTTGGATATGGTTAACTGCTGGAATTGTTATCGGAGCTTTCTGGGCATACAGAGTTCTTGGATGGGGTGGGTTCTGGGGCTGGGACCCGGTTGAAAACGCAAGCCTGCTCCCATGGCTAACTCTTACAGCATTGATGCACAGCGTAATGATTCAGGAAGCAAGACAGGGAATGAAACTATGGAATGTTCTGCTTGCATTTGCAACCTTCGAATTCGTCATACTCGGTACATTCCTGACAAGAAGTGGAGTAATAGGTTCTGTTCATGCCTTTGGACAGAGCAATTTAAGCGCTCCGTTCACATTTCTAATGTTCGCTGCTTTTGCCGCTACGCTGTATATAACAATGGAAAGAAAAGAATTCATAAAAAGTCAGGATGTGATAGAGAACGTAGTTTCAAAAGAAACCACCTTTTTGCTTAACAACCTGCTTTTTACGGCTTTTGCTCTTTCGATCTTCTGGGGAACGATCTTTCCAATTCTGAGTGAGGCGGTGGTTGGTTACAAGGCAACGATAGGTCCAAAGTACTACAACCAGATTACAGCTCCGCTTGCGTTCTCACTTGTAGCTTTAATTGGATTATGTGTAGCAATTCCTTGGAGAAAGAGTGATGGTGCAAAAAGGTTGTTATTGATTTTTTTAGTTATCTCTGCCTCTAGTTTTATAATCGGATTGTTGGCCGGATTAAAAATTGGAGTTCTTGCATTTATGCTGTCTATATTTTCAGTTGTTCTACAGATTGCACAGTATCTAAAAGATACAAAGGCCTTCAGGGAAGAATACGGTGTTTTAAGTTTTCTGAAAATCATCCTGAGAAAAAGAAGAAGATACGGAGGATACACTGTACATTTAGGGGTGATACTTGTATTTATAGGCGTGGTAGGAACATGGGTTTACGCCACAGAGCACGATTTAACGCTTAACATTGATGAGCCATACAATGTAGGCGGGTACACCTTCATTTACCGAGGCTACACTAAAACTGATCTTTCATCGAAAATTGTGATTGAAGCGAGAGTAGACATCTGGCGGGGTGAGAGCTTTCTGGAAACAGCCTATCCGAAAATCGAGAAGTACTTTTTGAGGGATCAGGAGGTTACGAGGGTTGAGATAATTCATGAACCGGTCAAAGATGTGTATCTATCGCTCCAGATGGTCGATGAAAAGAGTGCTCATGTAAGAGTGAAGTTCAATCCGCTCACGAACCTTATCTGGATGGGGACGGTGATAATGATCTCTGGAGGGTTGCTTGCTTTAACTCCAAGAAGCCTCGTTCAGAAGATTGCTGAGGTGAAAAAGGAATGAAAAAGTTGGTGGTTTTAATTCTAATCTTCTTAATCATTTTAAATGTCGAGATTGCTTTAGCCACATCTTTGAAGGATGTTGAGAGCGATGTTATATGTCCATGCGGCTGTTATCGAGTTCTCTCAAACTGCGATTGTGAAGTTGCTGAGGAAGCGAGAGGTCAGATAGGTAAGATGGTTGATTCAGGAATGGAAAAGAAAGAGATAATTTCGAGACTCCAACTTTTATATGGAAAAGAGATACTTGCAAACCCTCCCAAAGAGGGATTTTTTATGAGTCTCTGGATTTATCCTGCTATAATCACCGTCTGTGGAATAGTAATAGTATATCTCCTGATCAGGAGAAGGAATTCAAAGTGGTATTACGATCCCGATGAAGTCATAAACGAGGAGATTGATCTCGATGAGATCTATGAAGAGCGATCGAGGTAAAAATTCCTGATTTTCTCCTTGGCACTCTCAAGCCACTCACCAGCAATTTTTTCAGCATAGAGGTCAGCGTACTCCTCCAGTTTTGTGCTTGGCAAGAAAGTGAGGATTTTGAAGTTTCTAATCAGGGGGTATCTGTTCTGCTTCACATGAAAAGCTTCATGTGCAATTACTGCTTTGAGTTCTTCTGGATCGAGCAGATCTATAATACCAGCAGACAGGAAAACATCTTTGCCAAGCGTGAAGGCTTTCGGTAATGCAGAACCAAAAATGTAAAGTTTTGCCTTAGCTGAACCAGATAACTTTCTCAAGAGACTCTCCATTTCTAAGAATCTCGTTAATTCGTACTTTCTTGAGAGATACAGTCTGTAAAACACAGGTATGGTGAGTAAAACCAGCATTGCAACTGCAACATAGATGATGTAGATCTTGAGAAACCATAGCATATCACACAACATGGTAAGGTATAGAAGTGGAATATTTGAGAGGATAAGAACGTTCAGCAACCAGTAGTACCTAACTTTAGTCAGACTTTCCTTCGACATTAAATATCCTACCAAGGTAAAGAAAGCTACGATTGCTAAAATCAGAATGTTAAACTTATAACTCGATGTAAAGAAGCACGAAGAAAAGCATTCTATATTATTCATTCTTCCCAACTCTCCGCTGGAAATAGCTCACAACAATGTCTCCAAATTTTTCCATCAAAGTGTCTAGAATGTCTTCAACCATTTTTCTCTTAACTTCCTCTCTTGAGAAAGTTGGAGAGTAAATATACTTCATTCTATCGCCAACTTTTTTCTTTTTTCTAACTACATAGCCATGCTGAACGAGTCTATCAATTGTGGCTGCAACACTTGATAGAGGAGCATCGATGCTTCGTGAAATTTCAGCCACAGTTGAATTCGGGTTGGTCCAGAGAAAGTTCATAATCTTCTCTTCCAAGGGAGAGAACGGGTTGATTTCCTTACTTATTTCTACTCTCTTTCTCTTAACCATTCCTTCAAAACTAACTCAGATATTATAAAATACTTTTTCCTTAATTGTAGTGTTCAGTCAAGGCTAGTTTCTCTGTTATCAATTTAAGGAAATTTGCCTCCCTATATGGTTGGGATGAAACGTTGGCTTACTGTTTAAAACGTTCTGAAAGAAATTGAGGCTTTCTGCCATTAAATTTCAACACGTAACATCCTTTGACTTTTAGGGTTTAGAATTGACTGAGGTGATGTAAATGAATTGGAAAAAGATAGGAGTCGCAGTGGCGGTGATTGGTATAATAGCTGTAATATACACTGCAACTGCAGCACCATTTGGATGGGGAGGCTATGGATACAATGGGATGCTAATGGGTCCGATGGGCATGGATATGGGTGGAATGATGAGATACGGTATGCCAATGATGTACAGAGGATACGGTATGCCAGTGTATGACTATCAATATCTACAAAATCCGCAGAATCCATCGAATCAAAACATGAATGAAACTCCTGAACAGTATCCTCAGACGTATAACGTGCCTTACGGATATTACGGAGGATGGCACTGCCCAATGATGGGCTACTGGTAGCCGATTAGATTGAAATTTTATTTTTAATTTTTAAAGGAGGTGGG
>MTMO01000006.1 GCA_002011235.1 Archaeoglobus sp. JdFR-27
ACTTTTAGAGTTTTCTTGATTCGATGAGGTGTTTGAATGAGGATAGGGATTGATGTTGGTGGAACCTTTACTGATGTTGTTCTGGTAAACGACAGGACAGAAACCGTTGGAGTCTTAGAACAGAGGCCTAATCTTCGCCAAAGATGGGATAGATCCTCTTCATATTACATTAAAGGTAGATGATGTCCTCATCCCATACCCTATGGGGGATAGATAAGAGGTGAAGATGATGCGCAATTTTATGAAAGATCTGACTGTGCTGAGTGTGGAGCAGGCTGTCTCCCTTCCGTACTGCACCTGGAGGCTGGCAGCCGATGGGGCAGAGGTTATCAGAGTAGAGCCTCCGTGGGGAGATCCCAACCGCAAAGTGGGCGAGAAAGTCTTGGACGAAGAGGGAATGAATGCCTACTTCCTTGGTATTAACACAGGTAAAAAGGCCATAACGTTAAACCTCGGTAGCCCCAAGGGCAGAGAGATTCTTGGAGAGCTGATCAAGGAATTGGATGTGGATATTTTTGCCTGTAATCAGATTCCTAAAAATTACAAAAAGCTGGGGATCGACTACGAGAGGCTCAAGTCCATCAGGGAGGACATAATCTGGGTAGGAATTTCTGGATTTGGTCCAGAACGATCCGAACCTGCCTATGACCCCATGATCCAAGCCTATTCTGGGATTATGGACACGAACGGAGAACCTGACAGCCTACCTCTTCGATTTGGAGTTTCTATCGCAGACTTAGAGGCGGCAAATCAAGCCTACTGTGAAATTATGAAGGCCCTTCTCATCAGAGAGCGAACAGGGAAGGGAAGCAGAATTGACATTTCCATGCTGGACTGTTGCCTTTCTCTTCTGGCCCTGCACCTTCCAATGGTCAGCCTTGGGATAGAAATAGACAAGACGGGTAACAGCCATCCCACTTTTGCTCCAGTAGGAGTTTACAGAACCAAAGACGGTTTTGTATCTATTGCTGTAGGTAATGAAGCTCAGTGGAAGGCTATGACTAGCCTTCCAGGCTTTGAGAGTCTTCAGAAGGAGATTTACAGTGATAACAACAAACGGAAGGCCAATGAGCATCTGCTCAATCAGGAGATCGACCTCATTTTAAGAGAAAGGAAAACGTCTGAAATTCTTTCTCTATTCCGCAAGGCGAAGATACCTATTTCTGAGGTCAGCACCTTGCCAAGAGTGCTTGAAGATCCTTATCTTGCCTCCAAGTTATGGCGCACTAAAGATCCCAAAACAAGTTTGGAGCTGCTCCTTGCTCCTCCTCCAGTTGGGGCCGAAATTCGAAGCCTTTCCTTCACCCCAAGACTTGGAGAGCATAACCGAGAAATCTATGGTCGTCTGGGATATGACGTAGAAGAGCTGAAAAGGGAAGGAGTGGTTTGACAACCAATATGCTTTTTTAAAATAATCTCTCTACTACAGGCTCGTATTTTTGAGATCCGCTCTATAATTTGATTTTTCCTCTGTTGGGGTTGATTTTAAAGGTTCCCCTTAGCTTTTATTCACTCCACTTTTCTCTGAATTTATCCACCTTGATCCCGCAGATCAATAACTCTCTTTGCCTTGATACCATCCCTCGGAATTGTTCCCGGATCCAAAATCCTGACCATTGGGGTGTACCCTGTAACGGCCTTTATTTCCTTAGTATAAAATTTGGCGAGTTCATCCTTCTCTTTCTCGGATAAGACTTCTAAGGATTCAACCTCCACAGCCATCAAATCTAGATAACCTTTCTTTTCCAGAATTATCCGATAGTTCACCCCACCCTTCTGATGTTTCATGAGGACTTCTTCGATCTGGCTTGGGAACAAATTGGTACCGCTGACGATTATCATGTCATCCGTTCTACCAATGATGGTTGAATGCTTCACATGAGTTCTTCCACATTCACATTCACGGATATCGTAGAGAAAAGCCAGGTCTCTGGTTCTGTACCTCAAAAGGGGCATTGCTTCTTTGGTAAGGGTAGAAATAACTAGCTCTCCCTTCTCTTCAGGTTCAACAGGTTCTCCTGTTTCTGGATCAATACATTCAACGAAAAAGTGATCTTCCCATAGATGAAGACCATCATGCTGATCGCAATCCGTTGAAACTCCAGGGCCGCACATCTCACTCAAGCCATAAACGTTGTGGGCATCCATATCCCAGAGGTCATTCATTTTCTTACGCAATCCTTCTGTGAATGTTTCGGCACCAAATAACCCTGCCCTAACATTCAGATCCTTTGACGGCTCAATTCCCATCTCCATAGCCACTTTAGCAAGATGCAATCCATAGGAGATCACACCAGACATGAAAGTAGTGCCATAATCTCGCATAAGGGTTATCTGACGCTTAGACTCTCCTCCACTACTCGGAACAATGAGGGCCCCGATTTTAAGTGCACCATAATGAAACCCAAAAGCTCCGGTAAAGAGACCATAGGGTATTGGATTCTGGAAGATATCTTGTTTGGAGAGACCTGACATGGCTAAACAGCGAGCCATAACCTCACTCCATACTTCTATATCATTTCGAGTATATACCACGGTCGTCGGCTTTCCTGTTGTTCCAGAGGATGCATGCAGCTCAACCACATCTTTCAGGGGAACTGCAAGCAACCCAAAGGGATAATTTTTCCTCAGATCTTCCTTCTCCATGAAAGGCAATTTCCTCACATCCTGAAGGGTCTTTATGTCATCGGGCTTAACACTTGCATCCTTCATTTTTCTCCGATAATAGGCGACGTTCTCGTAAAGCCTGTGAACTGTCTCCTTTAACCTCTTCAGCTGAATTAACTCAATTTTTCCCCTATCAAGGGTTTCCATTTTTTCATTAAACATATAGTCTTTCATATTCTACACCCCAGTTAGCTTCCATTCCTAACCCAATTGGCCCTTATTACAAGATTTTTAAAAACAAGAGCGCATCTTTCAGGGGAGTTTAGAACGGGAATTCCATTTTCCCTGAAAATTCTGCTAATAATGGGTGTATCGACAACATAAGCGATGACAGGTTTTCCATACTTTTTATTGGCCTTCACAAAAGCTTTCGCAAACTCTTTGGAGTCGAGGCCAACGTTTATGGCAATAACTCCTCCGATGTAGTCAAGGGACATTACGATATCTACACAGTCATCATAGCTGGAAGACGGAGTCGCGGGAGTCATATCGAGGGGGTTTGACAGGGCAGCAATGGGTGAAGTAAACTCTTTTAAACGTTCTTTTGCTTCTGGATCAAATCCAGGTACTCGAAGGCCAAGTTCTTCACACATGTCACTTATGGCTACACTTGGTCCGCCGCTGATGGTGATTATTCCCACTCCATTGACAGAAGGGAGGGGTTGGGTGGCAAGAACTTGAGTTGTATCAAGCATCTCATCTATGTTTTTAAATAGCAAAACCCGGCTCTGCTTACATGCTCCCTCAAATACCTTGTATTCTCCCGCCATGGAGCCTGTATGGGATTTGGCAGCCCGTGTCCCAGCTTTTGTCCTGCCTATTTTATAAACAAGAATGGGCTTTTTACTCGAAAGGTTCCGAGCCTTCTCAATGAACCTTCTTCCATCCTTTAACCCCTCAACCAGAAGCATGATGACATCAGTGTTCTCATCCACCCCAATGAATTCCATAATCTCCACGTGATCCACATCAACCATGTTACCTATGCTCACAAACCGGCTTAATTTTAACAGGGAGTTTCTCGCATAATGCAATGCTATCTCACCGAAAGCACCACTTTGAGATATAAATGCAACATTCCCTTTTTCCATGGGAACTTCTCGGAAATAACTGGCATTAATTTTAGAATGCGTATCGAAGATCCCCATACAGTTAGGACCCACAATTCTCATTCCCGTTTCCTTGGCCATTTTCTCCATCTTCTCTTGAATGGAGTGGCCCTTCTCATCCTCCAACTCTCCAAAACCTGCAGATAAGATAACACATGCTTTGACACCTTTTCTGACGCAATCTCTCAGACTTTGCAGAACATATTCTCCCGGGATGGATATGATGGCAAGATCCACCTCTCCATCCACCTCATAAATGGTGCGATAAACTCTGTGTCCCAGTATTTCCCTTTCCTTTGGATTTATTGGATAAATCTTGCCTTCATACCCCGAATCAATAATATTTTTAAAAAGAACATAACCCAATTTGTCCTCATTTCCCGTTGCACCAAAGACAGCAATGGAGCGGGGATTGAAAAAGTATCTTAGAGAATTCGTGTAACCCCACCTCCTCCTATGGGGAAAGATATTATAACTTCGTCCCCATGACTCAGTACATGATCTTTCTCCACTTTTCTTCCATTCACCACGATAAGGGCCTCACGGAATCCCTGCCTACCAATTGCATCCCTGAACTCGCGGCCGTATTTCGATATTAAGACCTGAAGAAGGGTTTCCACAGTAGAGCCTTTATCGAGAGTAACTTTCTCCTCTCTCTTCCCGGTTATCTGGGAGAAATAGCCGAGAAGTTTCACAAAGACTATCAACAGATCTCACCTACGAATGAAAGAAAACCTGTGCCCCTTTCTGGCCTCCATTTCCTCCCGGCTGATACCCAAACAGCGGTTACAGAGATTCTTTAATTTATCAAAGTGGAGGTCACAGAAAGTTTTTTTACATTTCCGGCATATGTTTACCCGAATATTGGGTTGAGAGAGATCAATCCTTTCTCCACATGTCTTGCAGAGGGGCATTTATACCACCAGCCCTTCCTTCTCAAGAACACTGAGCACATCATCCAGTTCAAGGGCCTTTAATGTCTCCCGCTTTATCAGGCCCGTTTCGGGATCCCAGCCTCTGATTTCGTAGTATCTTTCAATCATCTTGTTGAAGGTCTTCCTCAGATACACCTCACCCTTTGCCGGTCCCTTAGGTATTCTGTCCTTGAAAAACCGCTCTGGCAAGGTATCATCTTTTCTCCTTATGCCCCGGCGTGTATTGATGACCCTCTCGACGGTAATAATTCTCTTCCCTATGCGCAACAACTCTTCATAGCTTATGTCCCACCCAGTTGCAGCAGAGATCCATTCATGGTATTTGAGGGAATGAACATCTCCCTTCAGTTTTAGATACTTATGAATGAGCTCTGGCACCGGATATTGCGTGTAATAGCTTGCATGCATGAACCTGCATGAACCTATGGAATCCGTTATGGCAGCAAGTTCCTCATGCCATGCAACCATTTCCGGTTTTCCACCATATTTTCTAAGATCTACCGCTTCTGGACTCTCAAAAAGCTCCTGTCCTATTTCTGGTGGAAGCTTTATCATTTCAAAAACCGGATGAGCCCTGAGATGATCCGAACCTCTGCTTGCAACGGCAAAAGCAAAACCAAATCCCTTGGCCGCTCTTGGATCGCAAGCGATGGAGTCCATCCCCTTTATATTTGAGGTATAATACATGGCTTTTTCTGAGATGGCTTTTGTGGCGAGATAAGAGCCCAAAGCCCCAAGCTCACCTATCTTCCCCTCTCTGTTGGCAATTTTGTGGATGGCTTCCACCATAGCATCAGCATTGCCGAACCGCAAGTCCAGTCCATCCAAGAATTTGTCATCTATAATTCCCTCTTCTCGCAGTTCCATAAAAGTGGCGATCATGTTGCCGCATGACACGGCATCCATGCCATAATCATTGGCGATCATATTGGCATGGAAGACTGCATCAAAATCACTCACCCCGCATTTGCTTCCGAAGGCCGCAATAGACTCAAATTCAATATTCCCCCTCGTCCCAGCATACTTTCCTGTACGAATTATACCATATCTTTTGCATCTGTTTGGACAGGACATACAAGCTCGGCCAGCCGGAATTGGGGAATCCTTGACGGAAAATCTATCTCTGAATTCTTCGCCGCTTATTTTCTCAGCTTCCTCAAAATGCGATTCCCTGAAGTTTCTCGTTGGAAGCCATCCTTGGGCATTGCCCCACCCTACACACACAGCAGTTCCAAGGACGGAATGCTCTTGAGTCTTAAAACCAAAATCATTCATTAAAGCAAGCCAGCCGTCTCTGGCAACCTCATAATATCTATCCGGATCTGCAACCTCAATGGATCCGGTTCCACTCACACCTATGGCCTTCAAATTTTTTGAAGCCATTACTGTCCCCATGCCTGTCCTTCCAGCAGCATCCCAGTAATCAAAGATAATACACCCATATAACACTCCATTTTCTGCTGCCCTTCCAACAGCAGCTACTTTAACATCATCATGTCGCTCTTTAAGCACATCCGTTGTTTCAAAAACTCCTGCACCCTTAAGGTCGGATGCGTCCCTTAGCTCAACGTGTTCATCCTCTATCAGGAGGTAAACCGGTTTTTTAGATCTTCCAAATACCATGATGTTGTCATATCCAGCGTACTTCAACTCCGGAGCAAAGTTTGTACCTGCATTAGAGTTTCCAAAGATTCCTGTAAGAGGTGAAAGGGATGTGATGTCGATTCTTCCTGTTGTGAGGCCTAAAAGACCATTAATTGGCCCTGTAGCCATCAAAAGTACGTTGTTAGGGCTTAACGGATCAACATCCGGTCCAACCAGATCGAAGAGCAACTTTCCATTGAGTCCGCGTCCACCAAGAAATCTCCTTACAAGAGTTCTATCCAGGGGCTCCTTTATTATTTTCCCTTTCGTCAGGTCAACCTTTAATGTTTGACCCGCATAACCATACAGTTTCTCCATCATCTTAGATCCCTCGCACGAATCTGAGCAGTAGCCTCCTTTTTCGCCATCTTAATCTTCTTCGTGGTGTTAACATTTAAGGAGGTAGAATATCTCACGGCCTGAGTAAAGCACCATTTTATACATTCGGGATCTCCCATGCATAGATCACATTTGAAAAAGATCTTCTTATCTTCGTCAAACCCGATGGCTCCAAATGGGCATGCTATCATACATCGCTTGCATCCTATACACAGATCTGGATCAAGAATCACCGCATATGTCTCTTCATCTCTGTATATTGCTCTAACAGGACATGCGATCATACATGGGGCATCTTCGCAGTGTTCGCATCCAGTAGGAACGTCAATGCCATCTCTATCAAACTTCACAACTCTAATTCTCGCTTTTGACGGAGAAAACACTCCCTCGTTGATGAAACTGCATGCCAGTTCACAGGCTCTACATCCAGTACATAACTCTGGATCAAAAATCAGTTTTTTCAAAATTACACCCCCAGATCCTTTATATCGCAAAATTCAAAAAAATCCAGTATTTCATGAGATATGTGAACCCTAACAGGAACTCCCATAGCTCTCAGGATGCCAATCGGTGTCGAGGGGCCAACACAAACAAATCCTATCTTATTCACACCCTTTGGGGGAACTCCACATACCCACTCATCGAGCTCTCCTATGGCATGAATTGGTCTAATATCATATTCCTTCAGCTGTTCTATTATCCCAATCAGACTCTCTCGCGCTACAAAGGGAATTTCCCTATAGATTCCAAAGACCTCTCCCTCACCCTCTATGATTGACTTCTCGTTTTTTTCGGAGAACATTCGCTGTATGAATAGATCAAGAGCAGTTATGGATGATTCCTCGAATCCAATCACCTGGGTGAATCTAGAAAGCTTGAAATTTGACATCTCTACTGAGCCAGCGAATCTAAGGGTGGACACAATCCCATTCCTGCACAGAATAGCATCAAGGGTAAAACTTGAGATGTAATAAAGCCCAACCTCTCCCACATCTAAGAATGGTAAATTCTTTGCTAGTGCAATCCTGCTGCTGAAAGAAAGCCCCTTCTTTCCACACCGATCAAATACTTCAATGACTTTCTTCAAGCTGTTTTCTGGAAAAATCGCCAGATTTGCGATTACCTTTCCCTCCCCTTTCTCAACATCGAAGTCAGAATAGAAAATGCATTCATGTATCCTGCCAAGACCATAACCTATCCTATCGGCTATATTTCCTTTTTCAATCTCTCTGAGACCTTTTTCGGTTATGATTCTCCCTTTGAGGCCATAATTCTCAGTAAGGCCCCGCTCATCCAGAATTCTCAGATGATATCGTACGGCTGGTTCGGTCAGATATATGCCTCTCTCCCTAAGCTTGTTAGCAATGATCCTCGCACCGATTGGCTTTTCCTGCTCAGCAAGAATTTTTAATATCTCCACAATCTTCCGCTCAATATTGGTCATATCTTCCCTTCTCCTGGTATTTCGCCACTCCACTTATCCATCTTTATTACAACCTTTTTCGGTAATTTATGGTATTTGTAATCTACAAAAGTCACTCCACCTGGCAAAGCGAATCCTTCCTGTTCCATTCAGGTGAAATTTATGCCTCATTCCATTTCACCAATCCCACTTAGGCTTCCATAAGCAAACCCTCATAAGATGGATGGTTCTTTAAACACGCCATATTCATCTTTCAGCACTTGAGTTATCTCTCCGACGGTGGCATAATGTCTCACAGCCTCCATGATGTAAGGCATCAAATTTTCATCTCTCTTTATGGCCTTCCTGAGCTCATCCAAGCTTTCCTTCACTTTCAGATTGTCACGGTTATTCTTAACCTCTTTGAGCCTTCTTATCTGCCTCTGAACGGCATTCATGTCCAGATCATACAGCTCAATTTCCCTTTCTTCCTCCTCCATCCTGTATTTGTTCACACCCACCTTGACTATCTCCCCGGACTGAATTTTCTTCTGCATTTCATAGGCCTGCCTTGCAATCTTGGATTGTACGTAACCATGCTCGACCGCATGCATCATGCCTCCCCATTTCTCCACTTCCTCCATAACCCCTACGATCTTCTTTTCCATCTCGTTTGTGAGCCATTCAATATAGTAAGATCCCGCGAGAGGATCGACGGTATCGCATACTCCGGTTTCCTCCATCAGAATCTGCATGGTTCTCAAAGCTAGCAAGGATGCTTTGGCTGAGGGGATCGTGTAAGCTTCATCAAAAGTGCATAAAGCCATGGTTTGGGTACCGCTCAGAGCTGAAACAAGGGCATAGTAAGCCCCCCTAACAATGTTGTTTTCGGGCTGCTCAAATGTTAAGCCTGCTCCTCCACCACCTGCGATCATCTTCATCTTCATTGACTCTGGATTTTTCGCCCCATATTTATCCCGAATGATTCTGGCCCAGAGTCTTCTGGCTGCTCTTAATTTGGCAATCTGCTCGAACATGTTGCCAAATATATCGAAATTAAAGGAGAATCTGGGTACGAATTCATCCACTTTAAGGCCCCTCTCCAGAACTTTATCGATGTACGTTTCAGCAATGCTGAAGGCATAGCCAATTTCTTGGGCTGGAGTTGCTCCACTCTCCCTGATGTGATAGCCACATACACTAACTGGATACACCTTAGGAGCATTTTTCGCACAGAATTCGATGATGTCGCATACCAGCTTCACCGATGGTTCTACAGGAAATATCCACGCTCCCCTCCCTATGAACTCCTTTAAGATGTCGTTTTGAGGGGTGGCCCGAATGTCCTTAAGATCTACCCCTCGTTTCTCAGCCACAACAAAGTACATGGCTAGAATTATCGGGGCGGTCGCGTTTATTGTGAGGGATGTGCTTATCTTATCAATCGGTATTTCATCAAAAGCTATCTCCATATCTTTTAGGGTATCAACGGCCATTCCAACCCTGCCCACCTCCCACTTCGCAAGGGGGTTATCTGAATCAAGGCCGTTTTGGGTTGGGAGGTCGAAGGCAACGTTGAGTGCATTCTGGCCATGCTCTATCAGAAACTTGAATCTTGAGTTTGTGTCTTCAGGAGTTCCAAAACCCGAATATTGTCGCATGGTCCATGGACGATACCGGTACATGAACTTATGAATACCTCTGGTGAATGGAAACTCTCCCGGATCTCCAATATCTCTCTCGTAATCCAGATCTTTTATATCCTCCGGGCGATAAATGGGTTTAACCTCTATCCCAGACTCAAGAACAACTTTCCGGAGGTCCTCCTCCCTTATCTCCTTTTTGGGCATATCACTTCACCTTCCTGAGAAAATCTATAATTTCCTCAAATCTGGTTCCTACAGGAAATACAGCTGCAACTCCAAGATCTTTAAGCTTCTTTACGTCTCTTGGAGGTATCTGGCCGCCTACTATAACGGTAATGTCGTCCGCACCTTCTTCCTTCAATTTTTTGAGTAATTCCTCTGAAGCTGGAACATGGATGCCTGAGTATATACTGAGCCCAATCACATCCACATCCTCTTGAATGGCCGTATTTACGATTTCGTCGATAGTTCGATGCAAGCCTGTGTACAGAACCTCAAATCCTGCATCTCTCAAAAGCAGTGCTATTACCTTGGCAGCTTTATCATGGCCGTCAAGACCTGGTTTGGCTAGTAAAATTCTCAGCCGTTTCTTTTGTTGTGGTGTGGTATTCAATTGCCGGGCCACCATAGCTTCACCCATCCCCAACACCTCACAATCCAAGTTCGGATCCTATGATCAGCTTAAGGATCTCTGAAGTACCTCCACCTATCAGAAGAAATCTCACATCCCTGTAAAACCTCTCAACAGCATGATCCTTGGAAAAACCATAGCTGGCAAACACTCTCGAACCAATGTCTGCGGCCTTTACAGCCGCTTCACTAGCAAAGAGTTTGGCCATGCTTGCTTCCTTAATGGGCATCTTTCCCTGATCAACAAGCCATGCCGCGTAATAAACTAGCCATTTTGCCGCTTCAAGCTCAGTGGCCACTTCTGCCAGCATGAACCTTATCCCCTGAAACTTTCCGATAGGTCTACCAAATTGAACTCTTTCTTTCGCATACTCAATTGCATCGTTCAGAATAGCAAATCCAGCACCAAGGCTTAAAGCACCCGTAGAAATACGGATCTCTGCAAGAATTTCTCTTAGATACACATGACCCATACCCTCTTTCTCGCCTAGAAGATATTCTGCAGGAACTCGAACGTTATTAAATACAACCTCCGAGCTATTTAATCCTTTAAGGCCCATCTTTTCTATTTTCCGTCCAATTTCAACTCCTTTCGCTACTTTTGGGATAAGGAAGAAATCGATGCCTTTCATCCCATCCCCTTTACTTGTCCTCGCCGCCACGGTGTAAAAATCAGCTATGGCCCCATTCGTCACCCATGTTTTTACACCATTAATTACATATTCATCACCCTTTCTCACAGCTGTGGTTGTAATATTTCCCAGGTCTGAACCTGCATTTGGTTCTGTAAAACATATAGCACCTATTTTTTCTCCCCTGATAGCAGGAATAAGGAACTCACTTTTTACACTCTCATTCCCAAATTTTGCGATGAAATGCGTGCTTTGAAAAGCCTGCATGGTGGCCACCGCAGCAAGACTCAGCAAGCCTTTAGCCAATTCTTCACAAAAGATGCAGAATGTAACACAGTCCGCATTTACCCCTCCATACTCTTCAGGATACCTCAAACCAAAACATCCCAGTTCAGCAAGGCCTTTGAAAAGATCTTCAGGAAAAGTATCTTTTTTCTCCACATCATTAGCAACAGGCTTCACTTTCTTTTCCACAAACTCTCGCAAAGTTCTTCTAAATATTTCCTGTTCCTCCGTAAATGTAAAATCCATTTTCACCACCTATTCTCCTGCTTCAACAACAATCTCACAAAACTCGTCTCCCATAGCTCTACATTTTATTTCCCTACTTCTGGCCTTCCCAAAAAGCACCTCACCCACACCAGCAAATACTCCCTCAATTAGATGGCATACACCGCGATCCGATTTTCCATAACTTTCGGCAAAGGGGGAGTTATAGACTCTAATAACAATCTTGTTGCCATCTCTGTTCCACTCCATCTTCCCCCATCCAAGAGCAGTTCCCATAGAACACATAAATTTCAGTATCTCCTCTGGCCCGAAATTAAATTCTTTCATATACCTCTCGGTTGATAATCTGCCCCCTTCAAAACCACCTGTGAACATCGCATCCTTTGCTTCAACACCCATCCTTTCTTCAACATATTTTTGAAAGGCTACTATGGTTTCAGGACGGATGAGGAGGTAACGGACTCCACGATAAAGAAGTGCCCCCTTCTCCCTGTTAAATTCCATTTCTTTAAGCATGCTGAAATCTTTCATACTTCACCTCGTAGTTTCTTTGTTGCTTCGATGTCAACTTTCAAAGTTTTCGGATCAATTACAACTTTGTAATCTTCTCTGGCTCGCTCTATAGTTACTTTACCATCCCTGACATCTCGTTCTATCAGAGAGAAATCCCTCTCAAGCGGGTTTCCATACCCACCTCCCCCTGGAAGTCTTAAACTTACCACGTCATTCAATTTCAGAGTGCTTATACCCTTGGATTTCAGCCTGATGTTGTCCGTATCTGGATTGAGGATAAATCTACCTGGAGCACCTGGTTTCCCTCCAAATAAGCCGTGAGGTGGAAACTCCTGACTATCACCGTATCTAGCAAAAGACACTTCATCAACCAAGAAACGTATATCTCGCCTCAATCCAAGAGCGCCTCTGAACTTACCTGCTCCTCCCGAATCAGGAATGAACTCATACATTTCTATCATAACGGGGTACTCGACTTCTATGGCCTCAATAGGAGTGTTCATAAACCTGGCGAGATGGGAATCCTGTCCGTCTTTTCCATCTTTAATGGGCCTTGCTCCTGCTCCACCACCTTGTATCTCTGTGTACACCCACCTTTTTCTTGTTCCCGGATAGAAACCACTGAAACCACAGGTAGATATCTGACCATGACTTCCTGCCATGACTCTGTCTGGAGCCGCTTCGCTGAGAGCTTTCATCATTGCCTCGGTGATTTTTTGGGAACAGTTGGTTCTAGCAGCTACCGCAGCAGGAGGGCGTGGATTCACAATAAGACCTTCTTCTGCATCAACGGTTACGGGCCTATAACACCCTGAGTTGGTTGGGATGTGAGGATCCACGACTGCAATTATCGAATAGTATACCGCAGCATAGGTTGTTGCAATTGGACAATTGATATTGCCCTTCACCTGCTTGGAAGTGCCTTTGAAGTCAACTTTCACACTGTCTCCTTTAATTTGAACGTTTACCCGTATAGGGATCGGATCGTCGGTCACACCATCATTATCAATAAAAACCTCTCCTGTGTACTTCCCGTCAGGAAGTTTTTCGATTCCTTCCCTCATTCTCCTCTCTGAGTAATCAAGGAGGGCAGCAAGACATTCCTGAATTACCTCCCTACCATATTTTTTATAAAGCTCCTGAATCTTTCTAACGCCAACGTAGTTAGCTGAAACCTGTGCTCTGATATCTCCTAGAGTCTTTTCCGGCACTCTGATATTATTTCTCAGAATGGCAAACACATCCTCGTTTTCTTTGAACTTTCTATAGAGCTTAATCATAGGAAGTCGTATACCTTCCATGTAGATTTCCGTCATTCCTCCTGCCACACCTCCAGGAGCGGCTCCACCCATGTCTGCCATATGGGCAATATTGCCCACGAAACCCACCAGATCTCCGTTGTAATGAACTGGGGCAAAAGTCTGAACGTCCATTATGTGCTGGCCACCCATGTAGGGGTCATTGGATATGATAACGTCCCCTTCATCAAGGGTGTCTGGTGGGAATCTTTTTACGAGCTCCCTCATGGTGATTTCGAAGCCCGTTAATAGCATCGGTGCGTGATGAGCCTGAGCTATAGTGCGACCTTTTTCATCGAATACTGCACAGGTAATATCCATGATCTCTTTGATAATGGTAGAGCGGCCAGTTCTAACCAGAGTGTAGCCCATCTCATCTGCTATCTGTTCAAGGGCATATCTTATTACTTGCATGGTAATTGGATCTGCCTTATACTTCATGGAGAATCACCTACCCTTATTACGATGTTTCCATAATCATCTACCACCCCTTTAGCTCCTTCATGTATTATGGTGGTGGAGAACTTCTCTTCCACCACACACGGCCCTTGAAGGATGTTTCCAGCAAGCAGCAGCTCTCTAGAATACACCGGAACGTTGACGAATCCTTTGAAATACACATCTCGTTCCTCTTTGAAAGCCTGTCCTGGATCTCTACTACCTTTTTCAAGCTTCTTGAGCTTTATTTCCGGAGTCTTTCCGATGGCTGTAACCCTAAGGTTAACTATCTCCACTTTCTCATCCTTAGAACTGTATTCATACTTCCGCTGATGTTCCTCGTGGAATCGCTTCACGATCTCTTTGAAAGTTTCTTCAGTAAATTTCAATCCCCTCTCGATGGGGATATTGAGTTCGTAACTCTGTCCAAGATATCTCATATCCATAGTCCATCGTATTTCCATCTCCTTTTCCCTGATTCCTTCTTTCAATAGCTGCTCTATACCTTGGCTTTCAAGTTCTCCAAAATACTTTTGCAAAAGTTCAAAATCAACATCATCTTCTCCAACAATGTAGCTTTTCACATAATCATGTTTGATGTCTGCCACAAGCAATCCAAAGGCGGAAAAGTCAGAAGGGAGCGGGGGTATGATCACCAAGGGTATCTTGAGATCTGCCGCTATCTGTACTGCATGGAGGGGGCCAGCTCCACCAAAAGCTATAAGGGTGAACTCTCTCAGATCGTATCCCTTTTCTGTCGAACTGACTGAAATTCCCTTTTCCATCTTTGCATCTGCCACCCTTAAAATACCCATGGCAGCCTCTTCTACCCCCATATCTATCTTACTTGCCAAATCTGAGACGACCTTTTTGGCCAAGGCCAAATCTAGCTTCATTTCTCCTCCCAAGAAGCTCTCAGGAGAGATCCTCCCAAGAACCACATTAGCGTCTGTAACTGTGGCCCTATCTCCTCCCCTACCATAACAAGCCGGCCCCGGATCAGCTCCAGCACTTTCTGGACCAACATTTAACATACCTGCCTTGTCTATCCATGCAATGCTCCCACCACCGGCTCCGATGAAATTCACATCAACGATTGGAACCTTCACAGGATAACCTTCAAATTTGCCCTCAGTAGTAACCACTGGAACCCCCTTCTCGATCAAACATATATCGAAACTCGTTCCACCCATATCTACAGTAATGATATTTTGGCTTCCCGTAAGGCTGCCGATAAAGGTTCCTGCGAGAACTCCTCCAACCGGTCCAGAGTTTACTATTGTGACTGCATGCTGCTTGGCTGTTTCAGCAGGCATGATTCCTCCGTGAGCGAGCATGATTCTCAGGTCTTCAATGCCATATTCTCTCTCCAGTTTACTAGCAAGGTTGTCTATATAACGCTCAAGAATTGGCTGGAGATATGCATTGAGTACTGTAGTACTTGTACGCTCATATTCCCTGAATTCCGGAGCAATTTCTGAGGAAAGAGAGACATAGATGTCCGGATTCATTTCTTTTATTATCTCTCTGACTCTCCTCTCATGAGCCGGATTCATAAAAGAGAACAGAAGGGATACAGCAATTGATTCAACACCCCCAGATATGAGAAACTCTACTGCTTCTCTGACCGATTCTTCGTTAAGGGGCTTTATCACTTCACCCTTGCTATTTATTCTCTCCTCTACTCCCTTCCTGAGATACCTGGGGACAAGAGGATCTGGATTGTCCACCATGATGTCATAAAGTCCTTCTTTAGGTCTCTGGAATCTTCCGATTTCGAGTACATCAATAAAGCCTTTCGTGGTTATCAATCCTGTCTTTGCACCCTTTCTTTCAATCAGGGCATTCGTTCCCACAGTGGTACCATGAACTATGTGATCTATTTCCTCGATCCCCACCGAAGCAAGGTCAAGTACTTTTTGTATACCTTTCAAAACCCCAATGGTCAAATCTTCTGGTGTGGTTAAAACTTTCGTGTGATGTATGGTCTCTGTCCTGTCGTTTACCAGAACAACATCAGTAAAGGTTCCACCAACATCAATCCCTATCCTCATTCAAACACCTCATCGAATCAAGAAAACTCTAAAAGT
>MTMO01000060.1 GCA_002011235.1 Archaeoglobus sp. JdFR-27
TTAACGTTAGCAAGAACCTCAAACGTGTCAGCAGTTCCTGTTGCAGAAGTTATTGCTCTAGAAGCGGTCTTCGGAATGAGCAAACCTGAGGCTGCGATTATTGGAACCAAGATTAAAGCCGTTTTGTTCCCTGGCACACCACCAATGCTGTGCTTGCCAACAACAGTTCCTCTTTCAAAGGTTATTCTCTCTCCAGTATCGATCATCGCCTTTGTCATCCACTCAATCTCGTCGAGATCCATTCCACGAATGAGATTTGATAGGACGAAAGCCGTCAATTCGATGCTGCTGAGGGACTGATTTGTTATATCTGAGATTACTGAACTTATCTCATCTTTAGATAACTTCTCTCCATCCATCTTTTTCTTTATAAATGAGACTGATTCGGGTTTTGGTATAGGAGAAATTTCAACCTCATCACCATCTTTAATTGAGATAACATCGGCTAGATGAGTTGGAAAAGCCACCTCTCCCTTTTTGACAAAACCTATCGTTGTTTGAAGCTCAGCGGTGCAAAACATCTTCCCTCTGCAAATCCTTATTCTGTCTCCTTCCATAAGGCCAAGATCTTCTGCGTCTGATTTGTTCATAATCACGGCTTTTCCCAATTCAAAAGGGAGAACTCTAGCAATAACCATGCTTAGGATTAGATCCTTCTGGATTTTTAAATCTTTTTGTAATCTACGTGATTATACGTTGGATTAGAGCATATTAAAATATATACAAATCAGAATAGAGAATACTCTCTTTTAACATCCTTTGATCTCAGAATCTTTGTTCCTCTATCCATAGAAATCTCCTGAATCATGGATTTTATCTTTGATGTGGCCGATTTCTCGTCGATAATGATTGTATTTGTCTCAGTGATATCGAGAGCTTTGCAAATGAAATCCTTTGTAAGGTAATCGAAGGTGTACTTGGCGAAGTTATGGCCGAATGTAAAGGTAGTTGAAAGGATAATCTCTGTTTGTCTTGGAGCGTAATGTGTTCCTCCAACTCCAACCGCAACATCCCAGTCTCTTTTATTTGATTCTATAGCCTTAACTATTGATTCTGCAACTATCTCTGCAGCTTCCTCATCTTTCCACTCCTTTTCAGTCGAACCTATCTCATAAAATGCAGAGGGGGTTGAGATCTCAGAGGGTCCATGGTGGGTCACCTCCATCGTAAACTGAAACTCCGGTTTTCGAGAGAGTTTCTCTTTCAATGCCAGCACATAGTTTTTAATCGTGAGCGGATCGGGTTTTGCCAAAGAATAGATCTTTCCGCCGTAATCTGCAGTCCCAATATTTCCGGAAACATGTACGCTGAAGATTTTTCTCGCATCTTTGCTGCTGTGTCTCGAGGCAAAAATTATTCTATCGAATTCAACATACTTTTTAAGTCTAAGATCAACGTGATCAGCATGAATTAGCCTCTCTCTTATCTCTGCGAGATGGAATTTTTCTCCGTAATAAATGATGGCATCATCAAATACTTTTTTTTCAAAATCAAGCATTGAAAGCAAGCAATCCCTTATGTTCATTCCGGCAGTGTCAGCCTGGCTGGAGACTACGATGTGCATGGGCTGGATTTGGAACTTGGGATTAAAAAGGTTTCATATGCAAAGTTTCATATGTAAAAGCAGTCTCCAGAATATATTTTTTCTACTCTTTTTTCGTCGGTCTCAATGAGCAATCCACCATCATAATCCAAGCCTATTGCCTTTCCGGAGTAGATTCTCCCAGCAGCGTTGATTCTGACTTTTTTCCCGATTGTGTCGGAAAGTTCAAGCCATTTTAGCCTTATTTTTTCCCACTCACCTTTGCAAAGGGCATCGTAATGTTCAATAAAACTTCTCACCACTCCCTCAAGGACCTCCTTTAGGGAAATGGATGGATTTAAAGCCTCAAGATTCGTTGCGCCCTCGGGCACTGGATTTTTAACGTTGATACCAATTCCGACGATTATTTTAGGCCTCTCAATTTCTCCTGAAATCTCAGAAAGAATCCCGCAGACTTTTTTACCATTGATGAGCACATCATTTGGCCATTTTAGCCTCGCTTTATAAGTTGATAGACTTTCAGCAACGGCAACTCCAGCGGTTAGAGTAATTTTTGGGACATCCTCAACTCCAAAAGGCGGTTCAAGAACGAAAGAGAAATATAAGCCACCTTTCTCGCTCAACCACTCTCTACCCAGTCTTCCTTTCCCTGAAATCTGTTTTTCAGCTACGACAAATGAACCCCCTTCGAGGTTTTTTGCCCGGTTGTTCGTTGAATCGGTTTCTAAGTAGTAGTATATTTTCCTGATCGTCTTCTCAGCGTTGGCGGACTTTAAAGCCTCTAGAACAGACATGGCTGAGAAGTCTGGCATCTTCATTATTCTATACCCTTTTCTCCTCCTTGATTCGATCTCGAATCCTATCTCCTTCAGTCTTTGGATCTTTTTCCAAACGGCATTCCTTGATATCCCGAATTTCTTCGCAACCTTCTCACCACTCGTCCATCTGTTAAGCATCGACACAAGTTCGCTAAACTCGGCATCGTCGATGTCTATCTTAAAGGGGTACAATCTACCACCTGAATATGATGTTTAGGTTCAGCAAAAATAAATCTATCGAAGATTTAGTTGGGTTGCATCAGCGGGTTAAAATTGGCTGTAAAAAGTTCGAAATGCACTACCTGAACCACCCTCTTTTCTCTTCAAGCTTCCAGAAGTCTTCATCAAGAGGTTTTCTCTCCATGCTGGCGTTTGCCTTTTTTGTTACCTTTAAGCTGGCTAATGCTTGGAAGAGTAATGCTACCAGCCAAACTGCAGTTACCCAGTAAAACCACCAACCGTCCGCAGTCAGAAAATCGATTAAGAAGAGTATAAGGTTTAAAAGTAGGAAAATGGCAAGGTGGATTCTCAATGCTATCGAGTAGACGGACTCCATAAACTTAATTTAAAATTAAAATAATAACTTTTCTGTATTTCAATGGTGAGGCCTATGGCATCAAAATCTGAAGTTAATTTCGATAAAATAGCGAGGTTCATTCAGGAAGTGTCATCTCTGAAAAATATTCCGAGATCGGGGTGGCTAAAGGCGGGGATTAAAAATCCTGAAAGCGTTGCAGAACATTCGATGGTTTCGAGCATAATTTCTTTCATTTTAGCCTTTCTGGAAACATCGAATTTCGATCTTGCAGCTAAAGCAGCTTTTATTGCCTTAGTCCATGATCTTCCAGAGGCGAGAACCACAGATCTCCACAAACTTGCAAGAAAGTATGTCAGTGTTGAATCTGAAAAGGCACTCGAAGATCAGCTTGAACTTTTGCCTAAAAAAATATCTTTAGAAATAAGAAAAGCCCTGAATGAGGTAAAAGTCTTCGTGGAGGATGCAGATAAACTGGAACTTCTGTTTCAGGCGAACGAATATGCCAAGTCACTTCCTGAGATAATGGAGTACGTGAGGAATGTGCAGCTTAAATCCGAATCAGCAAAAAGAATTCGAGAAGCTCTGCAAAAACTTGAAAAAAGTTGGTGGGTTTATTTTGAGGAAGATGGCGATGACTAAGCAAGCATTTAATAAAAAATTCCTGTGTGACAGGATGCTCGGCAAATTAGCAACATGGCTGAGAATTTCAGGCTACGATACCGTTTACATTGGAGATCTAAACCTTAACAACAGGAATAAGGAAGACACATTTATCCTGAAAAGCTTCAAGGATAGAATAGTTCTTACTAGGGACAGGGAGCTTTACAGGAGGTGTCTGGAGGCTGGAAGGGATGTTGTGTTTATCAACTCCGATATCGTGCTTGAACAACTCAAAGAACTTGAGAAAAAGGAAATCGAATTTAAAATAGTCATGGACAGATGCAGCGTTTGCAATGGCTTGCTGAGAAAACCAACAGACGAAGAAATAAGGACAGTTCTTGAAAGAGAAGGAATCTCAGAAGATTTGAAAAAAAGATACGAGTTGTGGTACTGTGAGAGATGCGAAAAGCTTTACTGGATGGGAAGCCATTGGAAAAATATGGTTAAATTTCTGGAAAAAGTGAAGGAATAGCTGAAAGTTAGCTAACAGCATAAAGGGCTGGTTTCCCTGGCATTGCTAGCTTTTTCCTCTCTTCTGGAATTTCTTGATTCAGTTCGAGTTCAACCCCTGTTTCTTTCGATATGAAGTCGATGTTTTCTTGGATTATTTTCTCCTCATTCAGTATTTTGAAATCTCCCTTGTCCTTTATAGCCTTTTTAACGAAGTTAGAGACTTCTTTGCCTATTTTTCTGAACCTATCATCTTTCATTATCTCTTTTATCGCTTCTTTAAAGTTTCCGACTTTTATGGCCAAATTTAGAACCTCGACCTTCCATGGTTCAGCAATGGCAACATAAACCTTCTTAGCCTCAACGAACTTTAGAATTTCTTTTATATCTGAGATGAGTTCTTTCACGTACTCTTCGGCTGCTTCAGCCTCTGTATCGACCTTGGTTTTATCGTATTCTGGATATTTCTGCAAGCTAACGAAATCGTCATGCCTTAAATGCCAGAGCTCTTCGCAGAGATGGGGAATGAAGGGAGATAGAAGTTTAAGCCAATCGTCTATGATAAGGCTAAGTTTCTTTCCACCTCTCCTCAGATACCATCTCACATCGGACATCATCTCAAAAAAGGCAGAATTTACAGCCCTTCTCGTCTGAAGTCCCTCCATTGCATCAGTAGTCTCCTTTACGATTCTCTGAAATCTGCTTAAAAGCCATCTATCGAGGAGTGTTAGTTTTGAGTCTTTTTCTAAATCTTTTTCCCCATTATCTTTGTAATTTTCCTTGATGAGTTCGTAGAATCTTCTGAGATGCTGAGATAGGCTTTCGACGTCTTTCCTCCTCCAGTCAGCATCACTGTCGTATTCCGAGGCATAGAGGATGTAGAGTCTTGTAACATCTGCTCCGTTCTCTAAAACAGCCCTTTTCATTGTCAGCAAAGGTCCCTTGCTCTTTGACATTTTCTTCCCTTCTAAGCTTACATATCCGTTCACGGCTATTGCTCTCGGCCAGAGATTTGGCGGAAAGATGGCGATGTGGTGGAATAGGAAGAATAAAAGGTGATTTGCAACGAGATCCTTTCCAGAACTCCTGAGATCGACGGGATACCAGTAGAGGAAATCCTCTCTTATCTTTTTCACGGTTTCCTTGTCAAGTCTTTCATCGAGTCCGGAGCACGCCTTCTCTATGCCTCCTTCTCCGAGCAGTATGTAGTTAAGCAAACTCTCCGTCATGTGCTCGGCCTTAAGCTTTCCTTCATTGATATACTTGGCAAGAACATAGTATGCCATGTATATTGTTGAGTCGGAGAGACTCTCTATAAGCCACTCCCTATCCCATGGTATTTTCGTTCCTAAACCCTTCCTTCTGGCGCATGCCTTATCCTTCAACCATTCTATCTTGTTTCTGAACTCCTCCTTGTAGTAGTCTGGAATTATCCTCATCCTTTCGAGGTGTTCGAGAACCCTTCCCTTCCACTCCGGATTCGAATAGTTGAGGAACCACTGGTCTTTGACAACCTTCACAACACATTTCGTTCCGCACCTGCAAACTACTGGCCTCTCACTGAATTCGTAGAAAATGTCACCTATTCCCCTTTCAATGAGATCTCTCTGCAGCCTATCTTTTATCTGTGAAACCTGCATACCGCTGTACTCGCCGGTTATATCCAGAAGTACTCCTTTATGGAACTCTTTCTTGTAGAGGATTTTCGTCGCTCTCTCGAGTGCAGGATCGTTCTGACTCTTTATCCCCATCTCTTCGACAATGTTCTTCGCTGGAATCTCTGGAATCTCTTCTTCACCTACTGAAATTAACACAATCGGTTCTATTTTTGCAAGTATGTCCTTTAGATTGTACCTCTCTGCAAGCTCGCTCTTCTTTAACTCTTCAATTGCAACGTAGTCGTAGGGAGCATGGGCGGGAACGCTCATAACAACCCCTGTTGCATTATCCGTGTCTACGAAATCAGCAGGGAAAATCGGGATTTTGCTTCCAGTGACTGGATTTATCGCATATTTTCTGAAGAGGGTTTCTGCATCGATCTCTTTAATCAGTTCAACCTTTTTATCCGTATATGTCAGTTTTTCATAAGCTTCTTTGCTAATAAGCCAAGTTTCATCATCAACCTTAGCGAGAACGTACTTGATTGGCTTTAACCATATGTTCGTAACACCAAACACCGTCTCAGGACGGAGGGTGGCACATGGGAGGATGATCTTCTCCCCATCCCCTTCGTAATAAAATTTTATAACGGTAAAATCTATTACCGTTGCATTCTCCCCATGCAACAGATCGTGATCCTCCACAGGGTTCCTGTCATGGGGACAGTACCTAACTGGATGTGAACCCTTCACAACATAACCGAGCTTTTTCAGCCTATAAAATTGCCATTCGATGAATTTCTGATAGGTCTCATCTGTGGTTGTGAAAATCCTTCTCCAGTCAATCGAATAGCCGATGTTCCTCATCGCCTCTAAGGCCTCTTTTGAGAAGTATTCGACTATTTTTTCAGGAGTGTCAAGGGTGAGCAGAATCTCTTTTGGCACATCGTGGAAGTTGCTGTAAACCTCAATCGTCTTCGGATCCTTTTTCTGGATCAACTCCGCAAGCCCTATAATCGGGGTGCCTGTTACGTGGAACCCCATCGGGAAAAGCACGTTGTAACCTTTCATTCTCTTATATCTCGCCACAGCATCTCCTATGGTGAAGGTTCTCGTATGTCCGGCATGCAAGTTACCGTTAAGGTAGGGGTATGGAATTGTTATGAAGAATTTTGGTTTTTCTGATGGCTCTGGTTGGAAAACTCCCTCCTTTTCCCAGAGACTCTGCCATCTCCTCTCTATCTCTCTGAAGTCGATATCAACCATGCTATGAGGCTAACTGGATTGCTTAAAAATATTTTTGATGGATAACTCTGATTTACTTGCAGAGGATTTAAAAATTTAGGATTCCTAAAGCTATCATGGGTTGTGGCAATTTTAGAGCAGATATGCTGAGAAAAACTATAATCGATTAAGTTATAGGAAATCGGTCAAAGTCTATTATAAATAATTTTCGGTATTAATTAACGAAATATTTAAATATTAAGAATCAAACCAAATAAAAGTGATCTCCAGATGGTTAAGCTTTTTGAGTATCAAGGAAAGGAGATTCTTAAAAGGGAAGGGATAAAGGTTCCTGATGGGAGAGTCGTATCAGATCTTGACGAGTTGATGAAAAGAGCAAAAGAGTTGAACTTTCCGATTGTTTTGAAGGCTCAAGTTCTAACGACGGGCAGACTCAAAGCTGGAGCGATAAAGTTTGCTCAGACATTGGAAGAGGCTGAGGAAACTGGTAAGGAGCTTTTCGGGAAGGAAATTAAGGGTTTAAAAGTTGAAAAAATTCTGTTGGAAGAAAAACTGGATTATGAAAGGGAGTATTATCTCAGCATAATCGTGAGTGATTCTTATAAAGTGAAGGCTCCGGAAATTATCTTCAGTCCTGTTGGTGGGGTCGATATTGAAGGTATTGCTGAAAAAAGCCCTGAGAAAATCGTGAGATTCAAAGTTGATTACTTAATACCATTTGAAGTTTTAGAAACAGAGTTTAGGAAGATGCTGACGAAAGTCGTCAGAGATTCTGACAAAATTGTGGAATTTGTGAAAAAAGCGTACAAGGTTTTTGTTGACTGTGATGCCAGAGTGCTTGAAATAAATCCGATTTTTCTCTCGAAAGGAGATCTTATTGCTGGAGACTGCAAGATAACAATCGACGACTCGTCTGTTTTCAGACATCCTGAATTTGAGTTTGAGGTTCCAAGAGATATGGATAGGCCTTCAACAGAGCTTGAAAAGATAGCTTGGAAGATAGAGGAGAATGATTACAGAGGGACTGCATATTTCATACAACTGAATGAGTTTAACAAACTTCCAAGCAAGGGTAAGGGTTACATAGCCTTTCACGGGATTGGAGGAGGAGCTTCGATGCTTGCTGCTGATGCGTTAATCAAGAAAGGCCTTGTTCTGGCAAACTACGCTGATAGCAGTGGAAATCCACCTGCAAGCAAGATCTACCGGCTTTTGAAGGTGATATTGGCTCAGGAAGGAATTGAAGGCTATGTGATGATGGGCTCTGTTTTCGCCTCCCAAGAGCAGTGGCACCATGCCCATGCCCTTGTAAAGGCATTCAAAGAAATTGAGAAGGAGAATCCTGAAAGGGTGAAAGACTTCCCGGTGGTTGTGCTTTTGGCTGGAAATAAAGAGAAGGAAAGCCATGAAATACTTAGAAAAGAATTTGGGAAGATGGGTTATGCTTTTGAACTCTATGGCAGGGATCACATATACAAGCCAGAGCTAATCGCTGAGAGGGTTGTAGAGCTTGTAGAAAGATATAGAGTATACAAGATACAGGATACAGGAGAATCAGAGTTGTGAGGAGTAGAGGAGGTTGGGATGGTTGAGCCAAAAGCTGAATGCGTAATTCAGATAAGAACGGGAAGGATAGTCATCGATCACGGAAAATGTGAGGAATGCAAGGTTTACGAATGTGCAAAGGCGTGCTCGCTTTACGGTAGAAACATCATTCGAATAAAAAACGGCAAGCCTATCACCTTTCTTAGCGATGAAGAAGTTCGAAGGAGAGACAACGAATGTCTTGCCTGTGAGATTCATTGTCCTTTCGATGCTGTTAGAGTAATCCTCGATTTTCCCGAGCTGGATTCTTTTAGGAGGTCTTTTAATGGCGTTTCTGATTGATGAGGAAACTTCCGTCATTATTCAGGGAATAACCGGCAGAGAAGGGAGTGCAAGGGCAAGATTCATGCTTGAGTACGGAACGAAGGTTTTGGCTGGTGTAACACCCGGGAAAGGGGGGCAGGAAGTCTGGGGAATCCCCGTTTATGATAGTGTGAAAGAAATTGTTGAGGAATTCGGAGGAATAGATGCAACGGTTACGTTCGTTCCTGGGCCACAGCTTAAAGATGCTGCTTTGGAAGCGATCAAAGCTGGAGTGAAGAAGATCTTCATGCCCGTTGAGAGGGTCCCCCTCCACGACATCCTTGCGATCATCTCGTATGCGAAGTCCTCGGCAGAGAATCCTATACTGGTAGGCCCGGGCTCGCTAGGTGTGATAAGCCCTGGAAAAGCCGTTGTCGGTTGGCTTGGGGGGAGTGATGAGGCTGCGAGAGATGCCTTCAAGCCTGGATGCGTTGCTGTTCTATCGAGGAGTGGTGGACAAACCGCAACTGTATCGTGGGCGCTTTCGACTGCTGATTTTGGAGTTTCGACAGCAGTTCATGTTGGAACGGAGCCGGTATTAGGTACAACACTCGCAGAATACCTCCTAATGTGTGAGGAGGATAAAGAAACGAAAGCCATCGTAATTTTTGGAGAAATAGGGGGGATTGCTGAGGAGGAGGCAGCTGAAATCATAGAAGAGTATGGGATAAAGAAGCCCATAATAGCCTACATCGCCGGTTCCTCGCTTCCATCGGGCATAAGGTTCTCCCATGCCAGCGCAATAGTTGAGGGTGGAAAGGGAACCTTTGAAAGCAAAAAGAGTGCTTTGGAGAGGGTTGGAGTGGTTGTTGTTGAGAGACCAATTGAAATCGTGGAGAAGATAGAGGAGGTTCTTTGAGGGGGAATTGGGATTATGGTTGGGCTTCTCTTGAGAAGTTGTCTTTTCGTTCCTGGAAACAACTATCGGGCGATTCTGAAGACTGAACGAATCGATTTTGATGCTGCAATCTTTGATCTGGAGGATGCCGTCCCGGTAGAGGATAAGGAGACTGCAAGGATATTCGTCAGGGATGCCCTTGAAAAACTTGATTTTGATGGAAGGTTCAAGATAGTAAGGGTGAATGCAGAAGCTGAGATGCTTGAGGAGGATCTCAAAGCTGTTCTGCTTAAAGAACTGGATGGAATAATGCTCCCTAAAACGGAAGGTGCCAAAGACATTTTGAAGCTGGAAAAATTGATAGAAAAGCTTGGGAATGGGAAATTGAGACCATCCATCATAGCGCTAGTCGAATCGGCAAAGGGGGTTGTGAAGGCCGAGGAGATAGCTGAATGCAAAGGTGTGGCAGCGATTGCCTTCGGAGCTTTAGATTACTACAGAACCCTTGGAAGAAGCTATTTCAAATTCTCTTCTGAGCAAACTGAACTGCTCTACGCGAGGTCAAAAATTGTGAACTCGGCAAAGGCATATGGGAAGAAGGCTCTCGATTCACCCTTCTTTGGATTGATAATTGATAAAGAAGGCCTTATGAAGGAAGCAAAACTGGCATGGCAACTCGGTTTCGATGGAAAGCTTGTAATTCATCCCAATCACGTGTCGATAATCAATGAAGTCTTCTCTCCGTCAGAAGAGGACGTTGGGCTTGCTAAAGAGATCGTGGCCGAATTTGAGAAAACCTCAACAACAACCGTTGGTGGAAGGATGGTAGATTACGCTAGCTATATCCAGGCAAAAGAGGTAATTGAAACTTATGAGGAGATATTGAAAAGAAAAAGGGCAGGTGTGATAAATGAGCAATCCAATAACTCAGGTGTTTGTTGAGCACATAACAAAACTTGAGTTCTCCAGACTTCCGGATGAAGTTATTGAGAAGTGTAAGATCCTTCTTCTCGACTTCCTAGGAATTCCATTCAAAGCTTCCGATCTTGAGTCAAGTAGGATAATGGTAGATTCGATTGCCAAAGAAGAAGGAAGATGCATGGTTCTCGGTTTTGGGATAAAAACAACTCAGAGAAATGCCGCTTTGATAAACGGAACTCTCGCCCATTCTTTGGACTTCGATGATACTCACAGAGAGTCATCGATTCATCCGGGAGCGGCTATAATCCCCTTGCTTCTCGCTTTTGGAGATGTGCTGGATGGGAAATCGTTTATCGAAGCGATGGTTGCCGGATATGATGTGGCTTGCAGACTCGGTATGGCGATAAATCCGGCCGAACATTACAGCAGGGGCTTTCATGGCACAGCCACATGTGGACTTTTCGGCTGCATTGCTGCGGGAAGCAAGGTTCTGGGGTTTAAAGCTGAGAATATCGAAAATGCTTTCGGGATTGCATTGAGTATGGTCGCCGGTTCAATGCAGTTTCTCGAGAACGGGTCGTGGAACAAGAGGCTGCACCCAGGCTTGGCAGCCCATAACGCTATTCTCGCTTTGAATCTTGCCAAAAATGGGTTTGTTGGAGCAGCAAAACCTTTTGAAGGAAAGTATGGATTTCTGAATTCTTATTCAGCTAAAACCTATCTTGAGAAAGCTTTAGAGATCGGAGAGAGATATGAAGTTCTCTTCACTGGAATAAAGCCATATCCATGTTGTAGATATATCCATCCAGCTGTGGATTTGGTTCTTCAATCTCCATGGGATGTCGAGGATATAATGGACATTAAAGTTGAGCTTACTTCGGCAGGCTACAGGATAGTTGGTGAGCCCTTAGATAGGAAGCAAAACCCAGAGAATGTTGTAGATGCGCAATTCAGCATGCCCTTTGCCTTGGCGGTCTCACTTTTAAAAGGAAAACTTACCGTTTCTGAGTTCACTCGGGAGGTTATCCACGATACTAACGTGAGAAAGTTCATGAAAAAGATCGAGGTCATGCCAAGCAATGAGCTTGACAAAGAATATCCTAAAAAATGGCCTGTGATTTTGAGGATCAAAACAATGGATGGAGGAATCGTTAAGAGAAAGGATTACCCGAGTGGAGAGCCTGAAGACCCCCTTAACTTTGATCAAGTGGCGAAGAAGTTTAGATCTCTCGTTGAGGATAAGATTGAACCCAAAGCTGTGATCGAATTCATTAAAAAGCTTGAAAAAAAGGACATTTCAGAGCTTTTTGAAATTTTGGACATCAAGAGGGAGCGTTAGATGAATCTAAATTTGAGCGGATTTAATAAAGATTTATTTTTTAGGAGGATGGTATTTTGAATGAAAGGCTGAATGAAATGATAGATTGTGCTAACTGCAAGGCTTATGCATGCTATTTCAAGGGAAAAATACCAGAAAACTGCCTTATGAATAAAGAAAAGATTCAGGAGATTTATAATGCATCTCTAAAAAAATACAGAAATGATGAGAGAATAAGAAATCTCGCCTTGAATGCTGCTAGGGTCGAAGGAGAAGGTTACTTAAGATGGACTAGAATTGAAGAGGTAATGGAATTTGCATGGAAATGTGGCTTTAAAAGACTTGGCATCGCATTTTGTATCGGTTTGAGAGATGAAGCAAAAGCTTTAATGGATATTCTGAGACACAATGAATTTGAAGTATATTCTGTGGTATGCAAAAGCGGATCAATAGCGAAGGAAGAGATCGGCTTAAAAAAGGAAGAAAAAATAAGGCCAGAAAAATTTGAAGTGATGTGCAATCCAATCGCACAAGCCGAAATTTTGAATAAGGCTAGGACAGAACTTAACTTAATCCTCGGTCTCTGCGTCGGACATGACACACTTTTCATAATGCACTCCAAAGCCCCTGTGACTTGCATTGCGGTAAAGGATAGAGTTCTGTCCCATAATCCCTTAGGGGCACTCTATGCCAGACACTATTTCAGGAAGAGACTTTATGAAGATCATATGTAGAAAAGTGAGTTTGAGGGGGTAAATTATGGGGGTAGAAAACGGGGATAGAATTCAAATTACTTTGACTCCATCAGAATCAAAAAAACTCATATCGCTGGCAATTCTGAGAATGGAGAATTTCAGAAATGCCCTTAAAAAAGGGATGGTTGTTGTCCATCCGAGCAGTACGACCTATTTCCTTTATGAGAGATTAACTGGAGAAGACCCGAAATTGTGGGTTTGTGGAGTAATAGTTCCTGAAGGAACCTGTATCAACAAAGATATGCTTTTGAGGATTTCTGATGACATTTCTCGCTTCAGCCAGTTCTGGGTTTTCAAAAAAGGAAAACTTATAGATTCACCGGAGGTAGATTCACTCGTTGAAGAGCTTGGCCCTGGAGACATTTACGTAAAAGCGGCGAATGCTGTGGACTGGAAACGAAATGCTGGAGTTCTTATAGGGGCTCCAGATGGAAAAGGGACTGCCGGCAGATTTATGGAATCGAAAAGGGGTTTTGATGTCATAATTCCGGTTGGGCTTGAAAAACTAATACCCTCGGTTGATGAGGCCGTCATAGCAAACCCAAAAAGGTTGAAGTACTCAATGGGAATGCCGGTCTATTTCAGAAGGTTAGAGGGCAAGGTTGTGACTGAGGTTGAAGCGCTAGAGATCCTTTTTAATGCAAAAGCCACGCCAATAGCTTCAGGCGGTCTTAGCGGAGCTGAAGGAAGCACTACGCTCGTTGTTGAGGGAGAATCATGTAGCCAGATTGATGACATCAAAGATTTTATTTTGGGCATAAAGGGGGCAACGATTCCGGAAGTTAAGATTCCAGAATGTCCATGCGGCTGGAAAACGTGCTCTAGATACGACTCTGTTATCCTAAGAAAGTGATGTAGGAGAACACGGAAGCATGGGTGGATACGATGGGTTATGAATCAATTCAGCATGACATCACGATTATCGGCTCCGGGATAGCGGGTTTGAGAGCTGCGATAGCCGTGGCAGAGGCATCTATAGATCTTTCTATTGCAATCCTTGCCAAAACCTATCCGATAAGATGCCATAGTGTTTGCGCTGAAGGGGGAATAGCTGCCGTAATGAGCAAAAAGGACAGCTTCGACTTGCACGCATGGGATACGATTAAAGGTTCTGATTTCTTGGCGGATCAGGATGCTGTTGAGTTTTTCGTTAAGGAGATGCCGAAGGAGATTTTGAGACTCGACAACTGGGGATGTCCTTGGAGCAGGACTGAGGATGGGAAAATAGCTTTGAGGGTCCTTGGCGGCCATTCTGCTGAAAGAACGATTTTTGCCGCTGACAGAACTGGCTTTCATATCGTTCATACCCTATATGAAAGATCATTGATGTATGAGAACATCCATCATTATTCAGAATTCTTCGCCATATCTTTGGCAATTGAGAATAATGCTTGCAAGGGTGTTTTTGCAATCAATTTAAGAAACGGAGAGCTTACACTTATACAGAGCAAGGCTGTGATAATAGCAAGTGGAGGGGCAGGAAGGCTTTACAGCTTCTCTTCATACAGCTTAACAGTTACAGGAGATGGTATGGCTCTAGCTTATAGAGCTGGAGTGCCCTTGAAGGACATGGAATTCTTCCAGATACATCCAACCGGATTGATCCCCTCAGGAATTTTGATGTCTGAAGCCTGCAGAGGGGAAGGTGGATACCTGCTAAACAAAGATGGTGAGAGGTTCATGAAAAAATATGCTCCAGATATGATGGAACTAGCTCCGAGAGATGTGGTTTCAAGAGCCATATGGAGGGAAATTCTTAAGGGAAGAGGATTTGAAAGTGAATTTGGTCCTTACGTTTTGCTCGATTTAAGACATCTGGGAGAAGAGAAGATCAATGAAAGACTGCCTCTGGTAAGGGAGGCTGCGATAAAGTTTGGCAGCATAGATCCGGTAGAGGAGGCGATCCCTGTAAGGCCCACGGTGCATTATACGATGGGCGGGATTCATGCTAACATGCATTGCGAGACTCCTGTCAGGGGTTTGTATGCTGCTGGAGAGGCTGCCTGCATAAGCATCCACGGAGCGAACAG
>MTMO01000009.1 GCA_002011235.1 Archaeoglobus sp. JdFR-27
TACGGTCTGCTTTTAGCTTTCGTCACCTTCCATGCTTTTAACGGTTTAAGGGCTATTCTGCTCGACACGGAATTCGGAGCAAGAAATACGAGAGCCATAAATTTTTCCGTTGTTCTCATAATATTCGGGGCGTTTGTTTATGGATTATTACTTCTATCATATTTTTGAAACATAAACCAGCGCGATATGGCAGAACTCTATTTCAGTTCGGCATCTGCTTTAGGAAAAACATCTTATGCCTACGTATTAATTGATGGAGAATATATGAGAGGAAGAGGGATCACAAACGAGAATAGAATTATCACAGAATACCAAGGATTGAACAAAGGCTTAAGTTTGGCACTCGATAAAGATATGAGGAAGCTTATGGTCTTTGGTCCTAGGCTTATTATCGATCAGTTGAGGGGAAACGTTCCGGTTAGATCCCATAGAGCCTTACCACTTTATAATGAGGCTAGGGCTTTACTATCTATCTTTAGGAAGGTTGAGCTATCTGTTGTGTCTCACGCAATGAACAAAGCATTTCCTTTAGCTATAGAATCGCTAAAAGAATTTTTTGAAGGAAAATCGATTGCAAAAAGCAGAGAAATTCCGGATAGACGAATAGAGTGGATAAAAGGATTGAAATTCGTAGCAGATCAGCATATAGTTGATCTTGGTAGGGAAAGCTGTTCATGTAAATTTTTCTCTGAAACAAACAGCTTGGATGTTAAAAGGGCAGGTATGGTAATCAGGTGTCGACATATATTTACTGTTGAGAGATTTGTATCCAAATAGTTTCAGATAGTTAGTTTGAATTTTTGTTGAATTGTCGGGCTTCTAAATCCCGTATCTTCATCATAAAAGACTTTTTAATTATTTGTGGTATAATACCCGGAAATAGAAGTAGAAGTAGGGTTAAAGTTCAGAAAACTGCATATCCGGGTAGTATCGTGAAAATCGTTTCAGAACTGCATCACCCAAGCTCGACTTGTTCGGACTCCCTAACCCTTTAATTGAAATTCTATCTTTCCAAGAGTCATTTTAGGTCATTTTAACTTTTCAACTTTTTCTCTCACAACTTCGACTCCAATTCATCAGATAACCCTCTCCTCAAACCTTACCGGATTTTAGAGTTTCTTCGAAGTTATCAATCGCTTTTCTGAAATACATCTTGGAGATGTCATTCTCTCTAAGTCCTGCAATGAAGTTGACTTAATGGATCGTGACAATTCCACAAGGCAGATTTAGGTAAACACTGTGTCAGACGAGAATCCAAATGATACACTTCTATCATCACACCAACAAATCGACGTAGATATTAATCACCAAGCTTTTCTTCAATCTGCTCAACGCATCGATTAACATGATGCAAGTCTCATCTGGCGATTATATGTTTAATTTTATGTTTAAATCTAAATCTAAAATTTCCATAACTCAAAGCCCCTAACCAAAATAATTAAATATGATCTTAAGTTTTTACCAGATGTAAGATGAGTATTTGACTCGAGGAGGGATTTGGATATGGATGCAAAATGGAAAATTTTTGTGCTATTAGCAGTGCTAGGTTTAGCAGTGTTTACACTTGGATGTGCAGGGGAAGAAAAACCCGCAGCAACTCCCACCCCTACTCCAGCTCCCACACCAACCCCCACACCAACTCCCACACCAACTCCACCACCATTTGGAGGTAAAAAAGAAGTTGTTGTAGGTGTGCTTGGACCAATGGCCATCCCACAAGGAACTGCTGAAAAAAGAGCTGTAGCTCTGGCAATTGAGGAAATAAATGCTCAGGGAGGTATTCTTGGTCTTCCTGTTAGGATGGTTGTTGGTGATGATAAGCTGAATCCTGATCAATCAGCTTCAGAATTTAGAAGACTTGCAACAGTAGAGAAGGTGGATTTCATAGTTGGTGGTTTCTCAAGCGGTGTTATGCTTGCAACTATGGAAGCAATGGCCGAAACCAAAACTCTTTACTTCGGTATTGCATCTTCTCCAGCTCATTCAGCAAAGGTAGCACAAGAGTATGAAAAGTACAAGTACTGGTTCAGAGCAGGGTTTAACAACGGAACAACTTTCGCTTGGGACATCATAGATATCGTCGACTACCTGAATAAGGTGCAGGGGATGAATATAAAGAAAGTTTACATTATCAGAGACGAGCACATCTGGACGGAGCCGGTTATGAAGTTGCTGCAACCTGCCTTGGATGAGAGAGGTATTGAGATAGTTGGAGATACCAAGCTACCAAGAGGATTCACGGATTACGAGACTCCGTTTCTCGATGCTCAGTCTAAAGGTGCCGACCTGCTCCTAGCCATAACCGCCATTGTTGGAACGGAGGATGTGATGGTAAAGACATGGTCCGAACTCAAAGTACCAATCTTATTGGCCGGCCATATAATAAATGCAATCGCTCCGGACTTCTATGAGAGGACAAACGGAGCTGCTGCATATGTAGTATTCATAGCAGATGGAGGAGTTGTTGCCACAGCACCTCCAACGGAATTGGCAGCCAAATTCATTGAGAAGTACAAGCAGAAATACGGTTTCCTGCCTGAGTCATTCTTCGCATATCCGGCGTATGATATGGTATATATATACAAAAAAGCGGTAGAGGAGGCAGCCGCTGCGGGAGAGAAGAATCCATTCGATCCTGAGGTTGTAATCAAATACGTTGAAAAGGTTAACCCCAATAAGCCAGTTGAGTTAACAAGGGTTATTGCGTGGCACAAGAACCATGATCAAGCATGGGGAGACAAGTATCAGAGGAACTGGCCTTCGCAATGGCATCCGGATGGAAAAGCATATATAATCTGGCCTGAAAACGTTGCCAACGGAGACTTCTTGCTTCCACCATGGATAGAGAAGTAAAGAAGTAAACTCTCTTTTTTTATTAATTTTTTGGAAAAAGTTTATTATAGTGAGATAAGGGGTTGCAAATCAATATTTCTTCTCTTCAACCCACTCTCAAACTTTAGCATTGTTTTCTCCGTAACATCCTGATAATCTCAAGACAATCCTGTTTTCTTTGATTGGAACTACTCTGTTTCTTATTATTAGCTTTACCCTCCTATCGAGAACTTAAACCTCTTAAAGCTTTAACGACCCGAAGTTATTAGATAAGATTTTCTCTATAGTAGTAAGGAATGGTTTGGGATCTTACAACATAGCAAAAGTTTATAATATTAATTACCATCGATAATTTCAATATGGGTAATAAGAATAAGGAGTGTTTAAGAAAACCCTATCTAGTAGATGAAGAAAAATACAACCGGTTTAGTGCTGCAAATATTGCTTTCAATGTTGTATCCAAGGGAATTGGGAGACCATGGTTCAAGGATTACACGGAAAAAATGGTTAAGAATATGGAAAAGGGGCGTTTGTCTTCTATTTCAAAAGAAGAATATCCAGATGCTAAAGTCTACATTTCCCTGTATGCTGGCGCCAGAACCTTCAATGCTGTTGTGGGACCATATGGAGAGGGTAGGGAAAATTTAGGTTTGTTGAGCTGGAATCCTGTTTACATTCCTGAATTTCTTTATAAGAAGAAAGTCGATTTTTCTCCTGAAAAGCTTTCTCAGATGGTTAAAAGAGCTGCGAGATATTTTGGAGCAGATAAAGCCGGTATAACGAAGCTTGATAAAAAATGGGTTTATAGTGAGACGGACAGGGGTATGAACGAACCAGAGTACAGGATAAAGAAAATAGTGTTTGAAGATGTGGATAATCCATATGAGGACGATGAGAAGCTTGTCATTCCTGAAAAAGTAGACAGAGCCATTGTTTTAGTTTTCAAACATGAGTATGATCTTATAAACTGTGCTCCCGATTTACCTGTCTCAATAACCACTAACCTTGGATACGCGAAAATGGGTTTTACGGTTGTCTCATTGGCTGAGTTCATCCGGGCCATGGGATATATCGCTATTCCTAGCATGAACGATACAGCCTTGAGCATTCCGCTTGCAATCGACGCCGGACTTGGGGAGTTTGGGAGACACGGTCTGCTAATAACTCCTGAATTTGGCTCTAACGTCAGGATTGCTAAGGTGCTTACGGACATGCCCTTAAAACCTGATAAGCCTGTCGAGCTCGGTGTGAAGAAATTCTGCCAGGTTTGCAAGGTCTGTGCAGAAAAATGCCCCTCCAGATCAATTCCTTTCGATGAACCCTCGTGGGAGGGTAGATCTGAATGCAACAATCCGGGAGTTTATAAGTGGTATTTGAGTATGGAGAAGTGTTTGTATTTCTGGATAGCCAATGGCACGAGCTGCAGTTCATGCATAGCCTACTGTCCTTTTACCAAACCTCCAGGATTTTTGCATGATATCGCGAGATGGTTTATTAAGCACGTTCCAGCCCTGAATCGTGTGTGGATTTGGCTAGATAAGATTTTAGGATATGAGAAAAAGTACCCGGCAGAAATGATATGGAGAGGGTAACACCGCACAATCATTGTTCTAGTAGCATTACTGTGTTTTCCTAAGGGGTTGTTAGGGGGTTGTGGTTGTGCAGAAGAGTATAAAGGCACACCAATAAAAATAGGCGTCTCTGGGTTAAAAAGAGAACTTTCAAAAAGGATTAAAAAGACCTTTCTGATTTTTAATCATCTTTCTGATTTGCGATTATATTTTGAGGTTGAGTTACGTTCGAGAAAGCTTCTAAATCCATTAAATCTAAAAATAAATAAAACATCACCTAAAAGATCGCTGGAGTACTTATTTAACTAGAAAAAAAGACATTGAGGAAAAAGGTTAAATCCTAAGACTAAATCCTAACTCCCAGCTTGTAGCCCTCGTGTATGGCATAAGCTGTGTTCCTGGGCAACACTGCATCTCCAATCAGGTATTTCTCATCCACCACGAACTCTAAAGCGTTCCATAATTCATTCACAGGTTTTCTAGGCCCTCCAATCACAATGCTATCTACTTTCATTTCCATAAGCCCTTTGGGGGTCTCCACAAAGGCAATTCCATTTTCTACCTTTTTAATCCTGCTTTCCGTAAGGACGTTTATTTTGAACTCCCTCAGCCAGGCCTTATGTCTCCATTTAAAGGTTGGTATCACATCTCTTGCGACCTTTTTACCCTCTTCAACGATCGTCACTTCTTTCCCCTTTGTTGCGAGATATTCCGCCGCAACCAAGCCTGCTCTTTCTCCTGAGATAACTATGACTTTTTCACCCGTTTCGACCTGATCCTTCAAGACTTCGATGGCGGTAAAGATGGGTGTATTGAGGCTATCAAAATCATATACTCTATCCAATCTGGCTCCAGTGGCAATTACTGCAGCATCAAAGCCCTCTTGAGCGATGATCTTCGCGTTTACCTCGGTGTTGAGTCTGATCTCAACCCCAAGCTTTTTAAGCTGAGTTTCATAGTATCTGATTAATTTAAGGAAAACCTCTCCCCCTCCAACTTCCTTTGATGCCGGGATTAACTGCCCTCCAAGTCGATCTTCTTTCTCGAACAAAACCACTTCATGACCTCTCTTAGCTGCAGCCATCGCACATTCAAGCCCCGCAACTCCTCCGCCTATCACAGCAATTCTCTTCTTCCTCGTAACTGGCCTTATCTCATATTCCGGTTCTACCTCATGGCCAAGACGGGGGTTTACCGTGCAGATGTAAGGGAGATCATGGAACATCGTGGAAAGACACATAAGCCCTCCAAGGCATGGTTTAATGTCTTCAAATCTTCCAGCTTTTGCCTTTTGGATGATTTCCGGATCCGCTAGGGCCGGTCTGCATATTTCCCATAGATCTATTATACCATCCTGAATCGCCTTGTCTGCAAGCTTGGGATCGCCAAATCTGGGACCAAAAGCTATGGGAACCTTCAAATGCTTCTTCGCGTTCTCAGCCAGATAAAGCCACTGAGTTGTGGGCAAATCCCTTCCCAATGCACCTCTCGTCGACTCATGCCAGCCGACAACAATGCTGATAATATCCACCCCAGCTTTCTCTGCGATTTTCATGTATTCGATGCATTCTTCCTCTGTACTCCCTCCAACATCATCCAGCAACTCCGTTCCATTCAATCTGACCGAGAGGAGCTTGTCTTCTCCAATTTTATCTCTAATAGCATCGATCGTTTCCACCATGAATCTACACCTGTTCTCCACATCTCCTCCGTATTCATCGGTTCTTTTATTGGTGAAAGGAGAGAGGAAATTGGCAAGGATGTACCCTTGGAAGGCTGTAATCTCGACCCCATCGAATCCCGCTTCGATCGCCCTTCCAGCAGCTTCGGCATGATCTCTGATCACCCTCTTTATGTCTTCCTTGCTCATCTCCTTCACGGGCCGGTAATGTCTCAATCGCTGTGGAACAGCTGAAGGCTGAATAGCATATCCAATGTCTATGCCTCCATATCTGCCTGCATGCAGGATTTGTTGGATCGCAATAGCATTTTCAGCGTGAATCATGTCTGCTATTTTCTTCAAACCTGGAATAAATTTGTCATCGTAGATTGCTAGCTGCCTGCGGTAACCTTTGCCTTCTCCCTTCCTGTCGGGATAAGCCCCCTGATTGGTTATTATTCCGCAGCCCGTTTTTGAGATCACCCTCATTCTTGCCAATTCTCTTTCTGAGACTGTCCCATCCAGATTGTTGAAGTTGGAGACAGAGCACGCCGCATACTTCACCCTGTTCTTGATTTCAAACTTCCCTATCTTAATGGGCTGAAACAGATGTTCAAGCATATGTATCCTCCTCAAAAAGTTGTCGTAAAAATCAACACCCTAAAACTTTTCTTTCCCACAAACTATCAAAACCAAAAAGTTATATTTAAATTTATCGTCAAGCAATTAGTGGTGATCGAATGCATATTGTGGTAGGTGTAAAGCAGGCTTTTGATGTGGACCAGATAAAAATCGATCCCCATACATTTGAGCCAATATATGATGGTCTGTTGAAGCTCGATGACCTAAGCAAAAACGCTCTTGAGGAAGCAGTAAGAATAAAAGAGAGTTTTGGGGGGAAAATAACAGTTATCACCCTTGATGGAGAGAAGATAGGAGAGGCAGTCAAAGAGGCTCTTGCAATTGGAGGAGATGAAGCTAAAGTAGTTTCAAGTGGTGGAAAATTCTTAGACACAGCCTCTACAGCATATGTCCTTGCGGAAGTTATAAAGTCGCTAGAGAGGGTAGATCTCATTCTATTTGGACATGCTTCTATCGACAGCTATACCGGGCAGGTAGGTCCAAGGGTTGCAGAGATCCTAGGCCTTCCGGTTGTTACGTATGTAAGAGAGATCAAGCTTGAAGACGGCAGTGTGATAGCAATTAGAGACCTTGAAGATTGCCTTGAGGAGGTTTGGGTAAGGCTTCCATGTGTGCTGACTGTAACCAATGAAATAAACGAGCCCAGATTACCATCTCTCTCACAGATTCTGGGTGCGAGAAAGAAGCCTGTTGAGGAAAAAAGCCTCTCAGATCTGGGTTTAGATGCTGAGAGTGATATTAAAGTGATCTACAACCGCGCACCCAAGATAGAGAGGAAGAGGAAGATCTACAAAGAGGATCTGGACAGGGCTGTTTACGAAATCGTTTCTGAACTCACAAAGGAGGGAGTAATATGAATATTCTTGTCTTTTCTGAAAATGATGATGTTGTAAAAGAACTCCTTTCTGGCTTCAGAGATCTGAAAGGAAGCGACAAAGTGACTCTCTTTACGTATTCGGATTCTGATTTCACCGGATTTGCTGATAAAGTGGTAAAAAGCAGTTTTCCAGAGGATATAAGACTTGAGGATCATGCTGTCTCAACACTATCTGAGCTTGGAAAAGAAGAAGGCTTTGACCTCATAGCTGTGGGCTCTACGAGAAGGGGGAAAGAAATTGCACCCCGAGTTGCTCAGAGGCTTGGTTTTCCATGCGTTACAGATGTCATAGGGGTTTATCTGGATACAGATCTTGAGGTTGAAAGGTATTCTCTGAGTGGAAGGACAATAGCAAGGGAGAAGATTCTGAGGATTCCAGCTGTACTAAGCGTGATGCCAAGGACCTTTGAAATTACTATCGGGAATGAGTCTCCAGAAGTTATAGAGAGATTTGGGGAGGCAGGAGAATATGTCGCCAGAGTGATAGGGAGGAGGAAGAAGGAGAAGTCTGGAGTTGAACTTGAAAAGGCGGAGATTGTGATTGGACTTGGAAGGGGTATTGGTGGTAAAGAAGGAATAGAGAAAGCCATGAAATTGAAAGAGGTGCTGGGTGGTGAAATCGGAAGCACTAGACCGGTAGCTTATGATTATGGCTGGCTCCCTGAGGAGACGATGATAGGTCTCTCAGGGAAGAGAACCAAACCTTCTCTATATATAGCAATTGGTGTGTCGGGACAAATTCAGCATATGACCGGTGTGATGAACGCAAGAAGGATTGTTGCCATAAACAAGGATGAAAACGCCCCTATATTCGAGTATGCGGACTATGGGATAGTAGGCGAGTGGAGAGATGTGCTTCCGAAGCTGATCGAAGCGTTTCGAAACAGATAGATGATCAAATAGATAATCAATAATTTATTGTTTAAAAAGCGCTACTCTTAAATAATATTATAATAAAAAAGAGCTAAATTACCAAAAGGGTGAGGGGCATGAAAATTGAAAAGATATGCGTTGTGGGAGCGGGAACAATGGGTCATGGCATCGCACAGGTTGCCGCGATGCACGGATACTCTGTGACAATGGTAGATATAAACCAAGAGATTATTGACAGGGCTTTTAAAGGTATAAAGTTCAGCCTGAACAAGTTTGCAGAGAAAGGAAAGTTTGATGCAAACAAAATTGATGAGGTCCTTGGAAGAATCGAAGGTTCAACCGATCTGGATGCTGCTAAGGATGCGAGTTTGATCATAGAATCTGTTCCCGAGGACATGAGACTCAAGCAGGAGATATTTAAGAAGCTGGATGAAATATGTCCTCCAGAGACGATTTTTGCGTCAAACACTTCTGCTCTGAGCATTACGGAAATGGCATCTGTTACTAACAGAAAGGAGAAGTTTATTGGAATGCACTGGTTTAACCCACCACCGATAATGAGGTTGATCGAGATAGTTAAGACAATAGATACCTCAGAAGACACTCTCAACACTATTGTTGAGCTATCTAAGGAGTTCGGAAAGGAGGTTGTAGTCTGCAAGGATTCTGTAGGATTCATCACAAGCAGAGCTCTTCAGGCCTTTGTAACGGAATGTATAAGAATTCTTGAAGAGGGTGTTGCATCAGCAGAAGACATCGATAAGGCAATTAAGCTCGGATTGAATCATCCGATGGGGCCATTTGAGCTTCTTGACTTCACAAACGGAATTCCAGTCATATTCCATGCTGGTGAAGAGATGAGAAAGGTATATGGAGAGCGCTTCACGGTTCCACAGATGGTCAGAATGCTTTACTACTCAGGAAGGCATGGCAGAAAGAGCGGAAGAGGATTCTATGACTATACTAAGGAGTGAACCATGACAGAGGTCGCCATTGTAGGTGTTGGAACAACCAAATATGGAAGGCATCTCGACAGGTCAGCCACGGATCTTGCTCAGCTTGCTGTCAGGGAAGCCATTGAGGATGCAAGAGATATTTCAATTAAGGATATTGAGGGATTCGTTCTAAGCTCTCAGAATCCTGAGATACTTCAAAAGCAGGGGAATGCAGTCAATCATTTCTCTGAATTTCTTGGAATTTCTGCGAAGTTCGCCACTCGAGTCGAGGGAGCGTGTGTCAGTGGGAGTATGGGATTGAGAACAGGTTACATGGCTGTCAAGTCAGGGATGGTAGATATATGTCTGGTTGTTGGGGTGGAGAAGTGCTACGAGCTACCTTCTGGTTCTGATATAATGGCTGCGTTCTCCTTCGTTATAGACAGGGACTGGGAGGCAGCTTATGGCTCCAATGCCCCAATGGGGTTTGCGATGTTTGCAACAAGACACATGCATTTTTATGGCACTACAGAGGAACAGCTTGCCGTAGTAGCGGTCAAGAACAGAAGATTCGCCTTGAAGAATCCAAAGGCTCATTTTCAGAAGCCGATATCCATAGATGACGTGCTGAACTCAAGACCTGTTTGCAAACCCCTAAAACTTCTGGATTGCTGTCCCGTAAGTGATGGAGCGTCAGCAGCCATTCTTGTGAGAGGAGATCTCGCAAAGAAGTTCACAGATACTCCGATTTATATCAAAGGTATTGGACAGCACTTGATAAATGAGAACGTAATCAGCAGCCTCTCGGATTTGACAGAGTTCACAGCATTGAAGAGAGCAGCAAAGGAAGCTTATAAGCAAGCGGGAGTTGAGCCTAAGGATATAGATGTTGCGGAAACGCATGACTGCTTCACAATTGCAGAAATTCTTGAAATCGAGGCTCTTGGATTCTGCGAAAAAGGACAGGGAGGAAAATTCGTCGAAGAGGGTCAGACAGATCTTGGTGGAAAGATACCTGTTAACACAGGAGGCGGACTTCTTTCGAGAGGGCATCCCATAGGAGCAACAGGGATCTGTCAAGCAGGGATTATCGTTCAGCAGCTGAGAGGGGAAGCTCCTGAAGGCAGGCAGGTGGACGCAGAAATTGGCCTAACACAGAATCTTGGAGGATGGGGAACAAGTCAGGCTGTGGTTATTTACTCGAGGTGATGATATGGAGCATAAAGAGGTATCTGAAGTACTTGAAGTACCACCAAGGTATCCTAATTTCGAGCAGACAGCGGTCAAGAAATTCTGGGATGCACTCGAGGAAGGCAGGCTGATTACGACAAAATGTCAGAAATGTGGAAAGATCGAATTTCCCCCAAAAATAATATGCACTTCATGCTACTCTGACGAAATAGAGTGGATAGAGCTTCCAAAGAAAGGCAGAATATACTCTTTTGCAGAAATGAACGTTGTTCCAAGGGGTTTTAGCCCTCCAATAACGGTGGCTGTAGTGGAGCTTGAGAATGGTGTCAGACTTTTCAGCCACGTCATCGATGCCAGTTTTGAGGAGCTGAAACTGGGAGACGAGGTGGAGGTTGATTTCCAGGAAATGAGCTGGTTTGACTACAAGAAACACACTTATTTCGTCTTTCGAAAAGGAAAGAGTGAATAAACCTTTTCTATTTTTATTATTATAATTTAATTGATTAAATTGATTTTTGTCTTCGCTAAATGTTTCCAAAAAGTTGAAAAATTTAGCCACAATAGTTGTGAAAATTCAACATTTCCAGACTATGCCCCTATAATCTTATACCCAACTCTCTCAGCTTCTCTTCTGTAGGTACACCATCTTTGTCCCAGCCCCTTGTTTTATAGTACTCATCCAGCATTGGATCGAGTTCTACAACCTGACCTCTTGCTCCAAGACTTGGATTTTGCTCTTCAAGCCATCTTTTTGGAAGCGTATCATCCTTTCTCCTAACTCCATGCTTAACGAGATACATCCTCTCTAAAGTCACAATTCTTTCCCCGATCTTAATTAACCCATCAGCTGTAAATGATTTGCCCGTAGCGTAACTCAGCAGATTTGCCATGTGCTCCATAGTAAAACCATAAATAAGATTCGTCATAAACCTACAGATGCCAGCAGCATCTCCAACTGCAGCCACATTTTCACTCCAAGCAACAAGTCTGCCCTTTCCTTTTATGGAGAACCTATCTGCTACTTCCTTGCTACCAAAAATCTTCTCTGCTCTTTCAGGAGAAAAAGCATATTCTGCAGTGGGTAACGCTCTTAAATGATCGCCGCCCCTGCTCGCAACCGCATAAGCGAGACCAAACGCTTTTCTACCTCTGGGATCGATGGCAGAATGGGGCAAACCCTTGGTCTGAATCACGAAATCTTCTCCGCCAAATTTCTTAGACGCTGCATAGACCCCTTCTGCAAGGATGTTCCCAAACCCCTCTCGAGATGCGATCATCCTTATTAGCTCGATTACAGCATCCACATCACCCCACTTCAGTTCAAACCCAATTGTGTCTTTGTTTAAAATGCCTCTCTCATAAGCTTCCATGGCCCAACTTATGGCTCTCGATGTCGTTGTGATATCCAGACCCAGTTTGTTGGCCATGGTGTTCATGTATAATATGGCTTGGGGCTCGGCAACACCAAGTGCTGAGCCGAAACCAGCAACAGCTTCGTACTCAGGGCCTTCTCCATGCGTTTTGTATTTGCCGTATCTGACCACGTAAAAGTGGCTACAGTGTATGTAACACATAAAACATGCTTTGTTCTTCAGGAAAAATTTGTAAAAAGCTTCTGCATTTATTTTGTATATTTCATCAAAATCTCCTAGCTGGTTGTTGTAAGTGTTTAAACATCCTTGTGCATTAGCTATATCCATCCATGCAGTTGTACCGTATTTTGATAGATTCTTTGCTGCAGGGTCTGAAAGTACATCATCTCTTGTCTTCAAAGCTTCTTCTATAAATCTTTCAGGATCATAGATCTCAACACCCTTTGTGCCCCTTATAACAATGGCCTTAAGCTTTTTAGACCCAAATACAGCTCCTACGCCACATTTTCCACCCGCTCTTGTGAGATTGTTTAGGAGACATGAGGTTATTACTAAATTTTCTCCAGCCGGGCCAATAACTGCACATTGAGCATCTTCATCGGTCTCCTCCTTCAGAATTCTGTCACTTTCCCATACATCCTTTCCCCAAACGTGTTTTGCATCCCGTATTTCTGCTTCATCGTTGTACACGTACAAATACGTGGGATTCCTAGCCTTACCCTTGATAACTATGTAATCGTAACCTGCATACTTCAGTTCAGGTCCAAAATGACCTCCTGAATTCCCATCGCAAAGCATGTTGTTAACAGGTGATTTTGTCGTAACAGTGTACCTTCCCGAGGATGGAGCGAAAGTTCCAACTAGAGGCCCAACCCCAATTATGATTACGTTCTCTTCGCTAAGGGGATGGGTGTTTGTGCCGGTCAAATCGTAAAGAATCTTTGAATTTCCACCTCTCCCACCCAGGTAATGGAATTTTAACTCGTTCGGGGTTGGAACGGTTTTAATATTCATGTGGGTTAGATCAACTTCCAGAATTTTCCCACTCCATCCGTAATCAATCAACTAGATCGCCCCCTCACAATCTCCTCACAATCTCCTCACAATCTCCTCCACGTATTCTCTTGACTTCCTTAGCCTGATTTTTAATTCCTCCTCGTATTTTATGGCTCCAGTTGGACAAACCTTTATACAAAATGGGTCTCCGCTGCAGAGATCGCACTTCACTGGCTTTCCACTTCCAATACTTATCGCTCCAAATGGGCACACCATCAGACACATCTTGCAACCCAAACAGAGATCTCCATCAAGGATGATGTAGTTATCCTTTTTTCGAAGGGCTCCAACCGGGCAGATATCCATGCAGGGCGCATCTTCACAATGAAGACATATCGATGGAAAATCAATCCCCTCTTCCTCTATTTTGACTATTTTTATTTTAGATTCAGCAGGGTTGAATTTTTTTGTCTTAATAAAGGAGCATGCAACTTCGCAAATTCGGCATCCCGTGCATAATTCCGGTTGCACGAACATCAGTTTCATTAAATCACCATTAGCCGATTATTGGTTAAAAATATAAAAGCATTTTCGAGTTTATTGTGTGCACTAACATTATCTCCATACACAAATAATCCTTATTATTTTCTCTTTTCTACTTGAGTTAACGTTGAGGATGAGAAGGATGATGAGGGGAATAAAATTGGATCTATGACGGAACACCTTAAAAAATAATCTAGAGTCTACTATATTGCGTAATGTCAAAATACATAAATTTAATAATAATATAGCTATGACAGCATGGTGCTGACTCAAGAACAACAAGGTGCAGTGCTAACAAAAACAAAAATAATGGATAAGGCTTATCAGGAATCCCCTAGATAAACCAACAAGTAAAAGTTAGAAAAAAAGAGATTCTGGAAAGTGAAAGGACTTTAAAGGTATATGAAGAGTTCTTTTCTTCACTTACAAAAGCCTGTAGGATGGCATCACTTCTGTATCTAAGCAAAATGTCTTTTTGTATCAACAACAACTTATTGATTACCGATAAATTTATATTGGTGGTATACATATTATCCGCTGTGGTATTGGTTAGGGCATCTAGAGGGTAACTTTTAGAGTTTT
>MTMO01000017.1 GCA_002011235.1 Archaeoglobus sp. JdFR-27
ATCGTTCTCAAAAATCTGTTCATCCTTTTCATCTCCGTTATTTCCCTTGCAATAACCATGCAGTATCTCTTTCTTTCCAGGGTGATTGGCAAGAGGGTGTTTATGAATTCCCTAGCATCTAGTGAATCTTCAAAGATTATTACCTCATTATTTTCAATAACCCCCTTTATCTTCTCCATCCTGCTTTCTGCAATCTCCTTAGGCAAAACTTCAAAAATAGATTTCCCAATAGGGTTTTTACCTAAGCTCTTTCGCATTGCAGGATTGGCTTCTATAAATACCCCATTTTTATCAATCAGGGCAAGAAGATCGGGTGAGATTCCAAACATCTTCCTAAATCTTTCCTCACTCTCTTTTAATTCCTCTTCAATTTTCTTCCTTTCGGCATCAATTTTCTCCAATTCAGAAATTCTTTTCTTGCACTCATCCAATTCTTTAATGAGATCACCTTTTGATTTAGAATTGTAATTCATTTCATTAGTGATTATTTAGAGCTACATTTATATTTTTCTTTCTTCTAACTTTAAAAATCCAGTTTGATTTTTACAATATATTGCAAATCAGCTTAAAAAATATTCAATTATAAAACAATTATATATTACTAGGTATTGTATTATTCACACTCAAAGTCAGTCTTTGTCCTTAAAACAAAAGGATAACTTTTTTGCTAAAAATAAGGAAGGGAACTTAATCAAAATACATCGAGGAAATCACTGGTAAAAGATATTAAAAAACCTCCATAAGTCCTTTGAAGCATAAAATAGCGGACCCGGCGGTATTCTTTCAGTGTAGCGGGCGGATACCATATTTTTTCGTCTCTTTTAATTTTTTCTTTTTTTAAATTTAAGTTTTCGATTTTCTTTTTTTCATAAAAAGGAGAAAACTCCATAATTCACCTCCGCCCTTTTTACAAATTAAAATATACACTTATTTAAAGATAACTATTTAAAGATAGCTAGGGATAACCGATTTGTATTTAGATCTAAAAGCAAGGTTGAGGGGTGCCTTGTTTAACAATTAGAAAGGATATAGCATCTGGGAGTTATTTTGGTCTGGTTGAATAACGAGTCCTTTTAGTTTGAAGAATTTGCAGTGATGTATTCTCAAAATTGAAGCTTGTTGGAGTTTGCCCTAGGATTCAGATAGAAGAATGCTTAACAGGAGTTATAAAAAGGTTGTAAACACATCAAAGCTTAAAGCAAATGCAGTCCAAAGTAAACGTTATTTAGGTTTTGCTTTAACTAAACAAAGGGGGGGATAGGGGATAGCAGAGATAGAAATAGAAAGAAAAGAGAGAGAATTAGAAAGAAAAGAAAAAGAGAAAGAGAATGAGATCGAAGAATTACTTGAGTTCTGTCCAGAATGTGGAAGTTTAAGAATAATGCTAGACCACAAGCGAGGAGAGCTCGTGTGCCAAGACTGCGGACTCGTGATTGAAGAAGCCTACATCGATGAGGGTCCAGAATGGAGGGCTTTTGACAGCGAGCAAAAGGAAAGAAGGGTGAGAGTAGGGCCAGCAGTATCCTATGCATTCCACGATCTAGGGCTTACAACTGCAATAAGCTCGAAGGACGAGGATTACTCAGGCGGCAGCCTATCTCCTAGGAACAGAGCGTGGTTCTTCAGACTCAGAAAATGGCAGCGAAGAATAAGGATAAGCAACGCAGCAGAGAGAAATCTAGCCTTCGCACTAACAGAACTCGACAGAATGGTTTCAGCTCTTGGATTGCCTAGAGGCATTAAGGAGGAAGCTGCACTCATTTACAGGAAAGCTTTGAGTAAGAATCTTATCAAAGGAAGATGCATTGAAGGAGTTGCTGCAGCAGCCTTGTATGCAGCATGCAGGAAAGCGAGAATTCCTAGAACGCTGGATGAGATGGCAGCCTGCTCGAAGGTTAAGAGAAGGGAGGTAGGCAGGACTTTCAGATACCTCGCAAAGAGTCTCGGCTTGAAGCTGATGCCAACAAACCCATCAGACTACATTCCAAGATTCTGTGCAGCTCTAAATCTTGATGGTATAGTGCAGAAGAAAGCCATGGAAATCATAAGGAGAGCTGAAGAGAAAGAGCTTACCTCAGGCAGAGGTCCGAGTGGGGTTGCGGCAGCAGCTATCTACATAGCCTCGATAGTATGCGGAGATAAAAGAACTCAGAAGGAGATAGCAACTACAGCTGGAGTCACGGAAGTGACTGTAAGGAATCGATATAAGGAACTCGCTGAGAAGCTTGGAATGGAAGTTCTTTTGTAGCTTAGCGCAAGCTAATTGTAAGCTTTTGCAAGCTAAGTTTAAGAGCTATGTGTAAAGTTTTTGTAGGCCTAAGGTTGTTTTCGGCTATCCAGGGGTTCTGAAATAGTCTAGGATTCCAGCTTATGAGCTTTAAGTCTATAAACCTGTAAACTAAGCTCTGTAAGCTCTTTTAATTATTGATATAGCTACCTTTAAATCTAAATAAATCTGGAAATACTATGAATTACGAATACACCCCTTCAGTGTTTAGTCTTGGCTTTAACTCCTAACTTCTCCAACACCTAATCTAACTCCCAACTAACTCTTATTTCCAATTCCCATTCTCAATTCTCAGTTCCCACTTACCTCAGCTCTAACCTGCAGAATTGGTAAGGGGGAGATCAAGCAAAAGCTCCCCCAAGTAGAGGAGAACAGGTTTGAAATCGTTCGTAAAATCGAGGATGTATCCACTCAGCAATGGCCCGATTAAGCCGGCAATGAATCCATAAGCTGTGAACACCAGCCCAAAAATCGCTTCAAAGTGTTTCAGGCCAAAGCAATCGCTAGCTAAAGGAGCGGAGACGGCAGTCATCATACCGAAGGCAAAGCCTATGAAGGTTGCCAATAAATAAACAAGAAAGGAGCTTAAGTTCATGCAATTCTTGGTTTCATAACACCATCTAGTTTGTGGTTAAATCGAATAACCATTCGAAATGTGTTTATTTTAAAGATAGTGGAGTCTTCATCTCACTAACATCTATTAGGGTGGCATTTATATGAATTTCTTTAACTAAATTCTTCTCAACAAGAGGTGCGAAGTAGTTTCCGCCTCCATAGACAACTATTCGACTTTTACTAACATCAGAGAGGTCAATCCTCTCGTAATCAGGGACTTGATCGATGTACTCGATAACCCCTTCGATACCAGCATGGAGCATCTTTTTTGTTATCTTTTCAGCAACTTCGTAGAAAATTGAGGGAAATCTTCTTATGGCAGCCGTGACATAACCGCTGCCCGTTTCAACTATGCTTGAAACTGATGTGTGTCCAGATTTAATCAACAACTCACCAGGGCTAATTGTAGAACCGGCATGAGTAATAAGTTCAACAAAGCAAACTGGCTGGCCCCCAATAATTTCATAGATCCCAGTAGCCAAAGGTTCGATATATATGCCGTTCTTAAGAAAAACCACATCGTATATCGCAGATGATATACATCCAATTCCGATATAGTTGTTAGGAACGGTTAAACCTCCAAGCTTTTCACCTTCATCGGAAATTGCCAAGAGGTGGGATGGAAAGATCTTTAGTTTAGATACACTTTCAAGAATACTGAGTGCCTCTTCAAACCTCTCTTTTGGAATAAAAACAACATTTGATGGTACATCTCCCTCAAACCTCTCTAAATTGAAACTGCACCCGAAAACTAAATTGTTAAATGTTGGAGTGGGATTGCCGAGACGCTCATATACCATCAGCTTCCTAATGTATCTGTTTCCCTCCTCTGTGAGAGACCAACCTTTTCTACCTATATTTTTTACAAGTTTAATGTTTTTAAGTTGTTTAAGATGATACCTAACAGTCCTAGAATCAATTTCTATACCTCTCCTTTTGAATATATCAGCTATTTCTATGGAATTTGGGTTATTCTCATCTACATAAAGAACTTTTAAGATTTCAATAGCCGTTTTTGGGAGTTTGGTTGGTTGTTTGATTGGTGACATCATGGTTGATTAAGCTGGAAGTATTTTAAGATTAACTTATCAGATGGTCAGAACATAAATCTCAAATAGATAAAAACCTGCAATCAATTAGGGCAAGGGAATCTCTAAGTCCAGCAAAGGTCCATACCATTGAGCTCCAAGGATATCTGTATCTCCAGGTCCACCACAAGGGTGCTTTCTTTTAATCGAGAACTTTATCAATTTTCCCTCTTCAAAATACACGAAAGAGTAAATTCTTTCTTGCGGGATGTTAAAAAGCCTTGCAATGTTTTCTTTGGTAAAAACCTTGCTATTTTTGGCGATTTCCCAGCTTTTCTCATCTTTGAAAATGATATCAAAAGTAACAAGATCAACTTTCCCATTTTTGCTCCTTATAGTCTTTGCAAGATCGTAAAGCTTAACTTTGTCCATGCTCACACCTCTTCTACCTTTACAGAAAAAATCTCTTCCAAAGCCTCCTTTTCAGATGATGGCATCAGATGGTGGATCGTAAATTCATAGGCAGGTTTTCCTAACAACGCCTCCTCAAAGGGGAAGGCACAAGTTCCTGCAGTTCCCTTAACCAAAGGAAGCCTTGCATAAAACAGCCATCTTGTAGCCAAATGAGCTATATCAAGTGCTTTTTCAGCGGTATCAGCTACTGCCTCAATAAGTATCCCTATTTCGTGGGGGTCTTTCTTAACCGGTTCCATTTCCTTCAAGATAGCATTCTTGCCATACAGATGATAAAATAACATATAGCCTTCTTTACCGTATTTTGACTCTACTTTACCTCTAGACCAATTTATTACCGCATCAACGTTTTTAATTAGGTATGGATCTCTTATACCTGCAAATCCAAACGCCCTTTCGCCGACTTTTCCTGCACCCTCAAGCTTGATTTTGTATGGAGTTTTAACAAATCTCATTCCCGTCACTCTCGTCCTACGATCGTCTATTTGTTCGTATTTGCAATCCCTCATATCAACATATCCTCCTGGCACGTGTTCTTCATAGGGCTCCGGTCTTTCATAAATTGTATGTGCCAGAATCGAAGAAGGAGTACATCTTTGAATAGGATGCATAGGTTCAACTATTATGCCATCTCTCTCAATCGTTCCAATAATTGACTCCTTACCCATAAATGGCTCAGCACAGAAGGAAGCACATTCCAAAACCTTTCCTGCATACCATGCTACTGCCTCGCTGTAACCTTCTTTCAAAAGAGGGGCCGCAAAAATCGCAGAATCGCAGCTTCTTCCCGCTATTATAACGTCCGCTCCCACTTCTAAGGCTTTAACTATAGGCTCAGCTCCCATCACCGCCACAATGTTCTTGGTTCTCTCCAAGTCTCTATAGCTTAGATCCGGTCTTCCATAGAGGCCTTCAATCCTGACATTACTCTCCAACTTTTTTTTGATAAATTCAGGGCTAACACCGGCGAAAATACTTGCAATTTTGAAGTTTGTTATGTTTCGCTCCTTTGCAATCTCCTTTACTATCCTCACAAATTGCAAAACACCTCTGTTTGTTCCCGTATCGCTTGCTGAACCGATGATCATTGGCACATTTAATTCTCTTGAGGCGAGAAACATCAATTCAAGATCGTGTCTCTGCCACTCCTCCGGACTTACGTGGGTGTCTGCACCGAGCGCTTGAGGGCCAATATCAACACTCCCAGAATCCGCAATTATGTAATCTGGATTTTTCGATACACCCATCCAGAAACTTTCCTCTTCAAAAGGGGTGTACCCAAGATGTCCAGTAGGAACAAGAATTTTAACTTCTTTGCTAATGATACCACCTCAAACGTATCATCAATTGAAAATATTTAAGTTTATTGGTAATCTATTTCCACAAATTTTGGAAACGTAATTCCATAGTTTTTGTGGTTTTGAGTAGTTACTATAAGATTAGTCTACTCTTGTTGTTTAATTAAATAAAAATACTTGTCAAAACGGTTTTTTTAAGGTATAGTACCATTTCAACCTGTACTTTTCTCTATAGGTTTGTTTTATACCACATATGTTTTAGAATGAAAGACTCTTTTCCATAAATTTTCCTTTAACTTTCTGTGGTAATGGAAATAGCATACCAAAAGGATTAAATATTTTAAAATTAATTCTCCGAACAAGGGGGCGTAGGTTTTGGAGGAAAATATTGAGTACGCAGCAGAACAGGTAGATAAAGTAATATCGCTTGACGTTGGATTGAGGGGTGTTATAGGCAAGCTATACTCGTTTGCAAGGGAAAAAATCTCTCTCCCGCTTTGCCTGAATGCAGCCGAACTCCTGAAAGAAAGATTGGAATCGGGAAAAGTGGTCTTTTTGGCAACTGGTTGGCCTGACAGACCTCACATCACTCATAAAATTGCTGAATCAGATGGGCCTCCCGGAGCCGCTGTGTTAGCAAGAGGCTTACATATTGGTTTCAATGCTGTGCCTTTTATTTTTGCGGAGGAACAACTCGTAACGGGAATTTCGAAAGTAGTGCAGGCTGCTGGCTTTAGAATATTAAATCCAGAAGAGGCAATTAAGAGCGCCTTTTCCCGTGCTCCCATCCATGCAGCAGCAGTGCTAAGCTTTCCAACAGATAAAAGGGAAGCTGAGGCTAAAGCGAGAGAACTGATTGATAAATATGATCCAGCAGCTGTAGTAACCATAGAAAGGGGCGGAATGAACGAGAAGGGCGAGATACACACGAGTCGTGGAGATAATACAACTGAAGTACTCGCAAAAATAGATTATCTCGTTACAGAAGCCTCCGAGAGAGGTATTGTAACGATTGGGATAGGTGACGGCGGAAATGAAATCGGAATGGGGCTTATAAAAGATGAAATCAGGAAAAATATTCCATTCGGTGCAGAATGCAGATGTGGCTGTGGTAGTGGGATAGCCCCTGAAACTGTAACCGATACCCTTGTTGCAGCAGCTGTCTCAAACTGGGGAGCTTACGGCGTGACAGCATGTCTGTCTTTGCTCTCCAAAAACATCAATATATTCCACAACGAGGCTATTGAAGAAAGAATACTCAGAGAATCCGCAAATGCATCCTTCATAGATGGAATTACAGGGTACGTTGATCCCAGTGCTGATGGCTTGCCTTTGTCAGTAAACACCTCAGTTGTCAGGATTTTGAGAGAGATCGTTGAAAAGAGTATAATTAAATCGTGAGGTGGTGGTTTTGAACGGGAAAAGTTTTTTGGTATTGGCTCTTTCGTGTATTCTCGTTGGAGTTCTATTCTTAGGCTGCGCCCAAGAGCAAAAAACGTACACAATCAAACTGGCACATGAAGTGCCACCAACGCATCCCAAGGGTGTATGGGCAGAGAATTTCAAGAAATACGTGGAGGAAAAATCAAAAGGAAGGATTAAAGTGGAGATATACCCACAAGGCCAGTTGTATAAAGATCCTGCCACAATCATCCAAGCCACTTCAAAGGGAACAATTCAAATGAGCATCACAAGTACAGGCTATGTTTCGACGATGATTCCTCAATTTCAAGTAGTAGACTTGCCAATGATTTTTGAGAGCCAAGAAACTCTATACCATTTCCAAGATGGTAAAGTTGGAGCGAAGCTACTGAAAATGCTCGAATCAAAGGGATTAAAGGGGCTTGGCTGGGTTTCAAACGTTCCGTTAGATTTGTTCAGCAAGGAGAAGATTTACAAGCCCGAAGATTTCAAGGGAAAGAAGATAAGGGTTCATACAGCATTACTTGAGGAGGTTATAAGGTCTTTGGGTGGAAATCCTGTGTCTATGCCTGCGAGTGAGCTCTATCTAGCTCTCCAGCAGGGTGTAGTTGATGGAGCGATGACCACAGTAACCTATGCAGCCTCAAATCACTATGAAGAAGTGATAAAATACGTCACAGTCTGTAGAGTTAGCGCAATAACCTATCCAGTTGTGATGAATCTTGAATTTTGGAACAAACTTCCAAATGATCTCAAAGAAGTAGTCAAAGATGGAGTTAGATATGCAACTGAACAAAACAGAAAAGATCTTAGCGAACTTGAACAGAAATCGCTTAACTCCTTAGAAAAAGGTGGTGTAGAGATAATCCAGCTAACTCCTGAACAGAAAAAAGAATGGCAGTCGGCAATCAGCAAAGTTTACGATAAGTACAAGGACGTGATTGGCCCAGACTTGATAAGGGAAGTTCAGGAGATAACCTGACTTAAAAATAAAATCAAAATTTTTTTATTTTATTTAAACCCTATAAGGGGTTTAAGATGAACACCCATAGTCTTGAGAGGGTTGTAACGGAGATTTCAGAAAAAACTGTACCAATTGAAAGGCTAATCGCTGGAGCGTCCCTATTTCTCGCCTCTTTGCTTGTGACAATATCTGTTTTTCTGAGATATCTGTTTTCGTATTCAATAGGTGAATTTGTAGAAATTACAGGCTATCTGATAATTTGGAGTACTTTTTTCGGAGCAAGCCATCTGCTCTACAAAAACGGACATCTCACAATAGATGTCCTCCTCATAAGAGTCTCAGAAAGAAAGAAACTTGTTCTTCAGACATTTGCTTACACATGCGGAACGTTTTTCACCCTGTTGTTAACTTTCTACGGACTGGTTCTGGTAATCCAATCGATTCAGCTGGATGTTAGATCGATTTCAGCTTTAAGAACACCGATGTGGATTCCGCAGATGGTAATTCCTTTAGGCGGATCAATCATGTTCATCCGATTTTTACAGAAAGCTTTGAGTCATTTCAGACTTTTAACATCAAACACAGGAGGGGCTGAAACTGATAGGTGAAAGCGTTTTGGCAATCTCCGCAGTTATAACCCTGATAATACTGTTACTCTCCGGATTACCCATAGCCTACTCTTTAGGTTTGGCAGGTCTTCTTCTCCTCTATTTCATGCTTGGCAGTGATGCAATTTTCAGCGTACCACAAATAATGTTCATGTCCCTTAACACAATCACGCTCAGTGCTGTGCCTTTCTTCATTCTTGCGGCAGACATACTCATTTTTGCCGGATTAACAAGAGAATTAGTCAATGCAGTAGAAACTCTGTTAGGACATGTTAGAGGAGGGTTGGCAACTGTGGCTGTTGTTGCCTGTGCATTTTTTGCCGCAATATCAGGCTCAAGTTCAGCAACAGCCGTTGCAATAGGTTCCGTTTTGATTCCTGAGATGATTAGAAGAGGATACAACCCCAGATATAGTGCTGGCTTAATAGCCGTTTCTGGTGGATTGGGAATCCTCATTCCTCCCAGCATCCCCTTGATCGTTTATGGGGTTGTTGCTGAAGAATCTGTAGCGAAGCTTTTTATTGCGGGAGTCATACCAGGAATAATTCTAGCATTGGGCTTGATTTTGGTTGGAGCCTATCTCCTCGGAAAGGATGTTGAGAGAGTAGAAAAGTTCTCATGGGCAGAAAGAAAAGCTGCTTTTAAAAAAGCATTTTGGATTATTTTATTGCCTGTGATTATAGCGGGTATGATCTATGGGGGGATAGCCACACCAACAGAGACCGCTGGAGTATCGGTTATTTACGCACTCCTTTGTGGGCTGTTCTTGTATAGGGGTTTCAAAATTAGAGAGATACCCTCCATCTTTGCAGAATCTGCTGGAACGAGTGCTCTAATTCTGATTATTATCGGTGGAGCGTCTGTTTTTGCATACGCACTTGCGATCCTTCAAATTCCTCAAAAAATTACTGCAACGGTTTTAAGTGCCAATATCACTCCAATAACCTTTCTTTTAATTGTCAATATTATTTTGATCGTATTGGGGTGTTTTATAGATATTATCTCGATTCTCCTTCTGACTTCACCCATTTTTCTCCCAATTGTAAACGCTCTTAATATTGATCCAATACACTTCGCAATAATCTTCGTCGTTAACATGGAGCTGGCACTGGTCACACCACCACTTGGAATGCACTTATTCATCCTGAGCAAGTTATCTGGACTGAGAATAACAGAAGTTCTAAAAGGGGTTATTCCTTTTGTTGTGGTGGAAATTCTTGTCCTTCTTCTTGTCACATACGTACCTCAATTAAGCCTGTTTCTGGTTAGATGAGTTCTTAGTAAGAAATCGGAGTTTGTAAGACACTGAAGCAGGAGGATAAAAAGAAGAGAATATGATAGTCAAGTACAAAACAAAATGCTTTGAGTAGGATAAAAAGAGAGGTAGTTATGTAGAAGTTGGGCCAACCCAAACCCAGGAAGATGTATTCTACACCTTAATATCTTTTTACAACAAAACGAGATCTCAGGTTAGAGGAGGAGAAATTGCTAAGTTATTGAGTTGAGATTCTATCTTTCGTTGGGGCATAACATGGAAGTGCTGAAAGCTTTAGGTCTTGTCGAGGGCATTCTAGGATCAAAAGTGGCTATAAACCGACTGTTAAGGCTTATGAGATACTTTCAATAACTATGCCTGAAGATGCTATTAGGATCTCTATCATAAAAAACGATGAGTTGCTTGAGGATCTCAGTTGAGGAAATAAGCTTTCCTTGGGTATTTCATCCGAGGTTTGTCAGGTCAGGGTAAGATTAGTGGGAGATGTAAAGATTCGTAAACCTATGTCGGGACTAATTACTGTTAACAAGAATACAACTCAGAAGCCCATGTTATTCAAATTAACTAAGCTTTCCTGTCGACCTTAATCTCAATAAGCACATCTCCATATCTTCAGTTTCCGGCTCGTATTCTGAAGCTATGATCAAAATCTTTCTGAGAATTTCTATCCCCAAAGGGAATTCGGGATTTATTTTTCCTATGAGCTGGAGGGCTGAGACAAGAGCTGGTGGAAAGTGAAGCGGAGCGATTGGAATTATTTGCTTGTGTGCATCAATCCAGTCCTTGACAACCAGAACTGTTTTTTCGAGGTCAGCTAGGCTTGTCGCCATTCTCCTTCTGCATCTAGAACACTGCCTCTCCTTTGCATCCTTTGATCTTGCCGACCATATGTGGATGCATCCCAGGCAAACGTACTTCGTCATGGTATCACAAGTTTTAAATATCCCTCTAGCGGGATAGCTAATTTAGCATATATAAGTTTCGGTCAAATCGCTCAAATGGTCAGTCAGTCAAATGGTCAAATGACCTAAGTTTCAGGCTTAGGATAAGGTTAAGAAGGAGGGTGGTAAGAAAAAGGTAGGGGGAGGTGGTCAAGGGGACCCCTAAGGTACTCAACTACCCTTTAGAAAAGGAGGTTGAAATGCGCGATGCGTGAAATACCTTTGAAGAAGCGAATGGAAGTTCTGAAATTATACTTTGAAGGATTTCCGTATGATGAGATAGCTAGTAAAGCGGGAATAGCTAAGGGTAGCGTTGTAAACATAATCAAGGAACTGAGAGATGGAAAGTATCCTGAATTTGTCTCGGCCCTTGACATCTTAGATGAGCTCAGGGATCTGGCTGTAAGGATGAAAAAGAATAAACTTGATATTCCTCAAGTTATCATTGGTTTGAAGTTCTACGAAAGACTCAGCTTTGTTGAGCCTGATAAGCTGGAGAGCTTTATAAGAATGTGCGAGAGAATTTCACCGCAAGACTTTCCTGTTGAGAAGTTCGTGAACTCAGCCATCAGCTTATGCAAACTCGAAGAGAAGCTTAGAAAGCCTTATGATGAGGCCCTTAAGGATTTGGAAAATGAGCTGAAAAAGAAGTCATCCATTCTTGGAGAGTTAAAATCCAGAGTTGATGAGTTGGAGAGGAAAAAGCAGAAGGTGGAGAGGGATCTGGAAAAGCTAGAGGAAAGATACATGGCTAAAAGGGAGGAACTAGCAGAGCTGATAAAAGGACAGGAAAGCCTAGAGAGTTTGGGTGTAAGCAAGGTAAGCAAACTCTCATCATTTGCAAAAGAATGTGAAAATCTCGAATTTAACGTTGAAAAGCTAATCGAGCTCTTGAAATTGGTTGAGGAAAGAAATTCCCTTGCTGAGGAAGTGAGGTTTCTCATGGATGAGATTGATGCATTAAAGAAGGAGAAGGAAAGACATGCAAAGGAGGAACTCAAGATTATTGAGAACAATAGAAAACTCGCAACAGCAAGCCTGATAATCAAAACCCAGCGAACTGCAATTTCCTGCGCTTCCTGTGGCTCGTTAATCCACATCTCCATACCCCCGCAAAGCATGCTGTATCAGGAGCTGAGGAATAAGGCAATGTATGCAATGCAGTGTTACCGGTGTGGTTTCGTTAATCAGATCAGCGTAAGGGACATACTCGCAGCGGTGGGATATGCCATCCTAACATCCTGAAGTCCGACATCCTGAATCTTAACGTTAAATCTCAACTTCCTGACATCCCGATCTCGTAACTGCGCATCAATTTACCCCTCGTTTTTCCACTTGGGTTGTGTCTGCAAATTAACGACTCTACCCACCCAACAACTTTGCCAACCTTTTAAAGCTCTTAATTTGCTTTGTAACATTCTCTCCGGACTAAATGTATTAATATTGACATAATTATTCCCTCATTTCTCTCAAGTATTGCCCACCAACAGGCACAAACCTCTTTGGCTTGATAGGTTTCTTGTACTTCTTTATGTCTTCAAGCTCGATGGCCATCCACAGCTTTTTCTTTTCTTGTCCTCTGCTTTTCCACCCTGATCTCCATCTTTCTTGAGATTTTATGTATTCTTTGAGCTCATCTTTTGTCAAGAAGATCCTATTACTATAGGTATCGAAGAACTGTATCGGATTCTCCGAAAGAACGATTCTCTTTATTTTAGCCTCTCCCACAAAGCCTGTATCCTCATGAGATTGATAGAAAACGAACTTCATTCCCGGTTTTAACTGTTTCCATACGGTTGCAGGTTTTACGAAAACGTCTTTGCCTTTGAAAAAGCGATCCATGAACTGCTTGGGGATTGGATAGCTTACGCCAACTATGTTCTCCATAATCACACCTCAGTCCAGTTAATCTGACTAAACTTCACCTTTTACCTCCATAACAGCTTTAAGCAACTCTTTTCCTTTCGGCTTTGGAATTTCACGACCTTCTTTCTTTGCAGCTTCTATCCATAGTTCGATAGCAACCTTAACCTCTTTTAACGCTTCCTCTTCAGTCTCACCAAAGGCAGAGCAGCCCGGCAACTCAGGAACTACAGCGATGTATCCTTCATCTTCCTCGCTGTAAAAGATTTCAATCGTGTATTTGTGCATCTTATTCCTCCTCAAGTAAATTGTATTTCTCAATCACTTTTAAAAGTTGCCTTACTTGGTATGGTTTAGCCTTACCCCTGACATTTTGGAAATTCAAAATCTCCTTAACTCCCTCTTTAGTATAAACTCTGTGGCTTCCCTTTCCGCCCCTAAATTTGAAACCGAAAAGTTCGGCTGCCTTGTAGAGGTCTTCGAATCTAACATTCTTGGGGTTGTTTTTCAGTTTTTCATAGACTTCTACTTTTCTCTTTTCTGTCATGCTGAGCCCATTATGAGTTTATAGTCTTCTTCTGGAATTTCCCTCATCGCCTTGCCCATTAAATGTCCGGTCCACTTCTGCTTGTTTTTGATGAACTTCAGCTTAGGGATAAGAGATTTGAAGTCAACAGGCTTATCAAAGATTTTTATCGGTTTAAGTTTTATGCGCAAGGGAAAGCTCTCATTATGCATGCCAGGTGGTGTCTTAAAGATTCTCGACGAATCTTTGAAAACTTCTGACGTTGCTTCATATGCAGCTGCTATTCTTGGCTCTATGATTTTATCTTTGTCTCTTTCTTGTTTGAGGTATATTAGGAGTTTATCTCCCGGTTTTACTCTTGCAATAGTGTTTTTATGTCGTTCTGGAACACCCCACACATTTTTCTGTTTTATAACTTTCCAGTTCTCTTCAGTGGTGATACACAACCAAAATTGCATAAAATCACCTATGATACATTTCTTTTTAAATATTTAAATTATTCCATAAAGTCATATAACTATTTATGGGAATAATAAATACCTCGCCTCACCCCCAACCTTCTTAACTCGCATACTTTTAAGAGGATCCTTGAATTCAAGAAGTATCGCTTTGTTTGTCGTAATATTTTCATATTCATCCAAATGCAGGTTTATTACAAGATGTAGATAGTAGTCCTCACCAAGTTTTTCAGCGAGTTCGTACTCATTAGGTGTAAGTTCAGCATATATTCTCATTCCAAGGTGCCC
>MTMO01000052.1 GCA_002011235.1 Archaeoglobus sp. JdFR-27
CTGTTCGCTCCGTGGATGCTTATGCAGGCAGCCTCTCCAGCAGCATACAAACCCCTGACAGGAGTCTCGCAATGCATGTTAGCATGAATCCCGCCCATCGTGTAGTGGGCTACAGGCCTTACAGGGATCGCCTCCTCTACCGGATCGACTCCGGCAAACTTTATCGCAGCATCTCTTATCAGAGGCAATCTCTCGTTTATCCTTTCTTCCCCCAGATGGGTCAGATCGAGGGCTATGTAGGGCCCATAAGGGCTGTCGAACCCTCTTCCTTCGATGATCTCAGTCCACATCGATCTGGAGACAACGTCTCTCGGAGCCAATTCCATCTTCTCAGGGGCATACTTCTCCATGAACCTCTGGCCATCCTTGTTTTTTAGATAGCCTCCTTCCCCTCTGCATGCTTCCGTCATGAGTATGCCTGAAGGAATCAATCCGGTGGGGTGGAATTGGAAGAATTCCATGTCCTTCAACGGCACTCCTGCTCGATAAGCAACAGCTAAACCATCTCCAGTTACCGTATGGCTATAGGTTGTAAATCCATAAAGCCTTCCAGCTCCCCCAGTTGCAAGTATAACAGCTTTAGCTTCAAACAGAACGATTTCCCCACTTCTGAGATCGATCGCTGTAAGCCCCTTTATCTCATTTTCCTCAATAACAAGGCTGGTCATGAAATATTCATCGAATCTCACGATGTTCAGATAGCTGATCATTCGCTCATAGAGGGTGTGGACCTCATGGAATCCCGTTCTGTCAGCGGCAAAAACAGTCCTATCAAAGGAATGTCCTCCAAATGGTCTCTGAGCTATTTTCCCATCCTCAGTCCTGCTCCAAGGACATCCCCAGTTGTCGAGTCTCAAAATCTCCTTCGGCATTTCCCTAACAAAAAACTCAACAGCATCCTGATCCGCCAAGAAATCAGAGCCCTTAATCGTATCCCATGCGTGCAAGTCGAAGCTATCTTCTTCCCTCAAAACTGCTGCAGTGCCACCCTCAGCGCAAACACTATGGCATCTTATCGGATAAGTTTTGGCAAGGATTGCGATGGAAAGATTCCTTGACACTTCTGCAGCTGCTATAGCAGCCCTCATTCCCGCCAATCCAGCTCCTACAATCAGTATATCATTCTTTATCCTCATTCATTCACCTCATGTTATTGAGGTTATCCTGATTGTCTTATTCTTATTATCTTAAATTCATCCTAACTTTGTCCTAACTTTGCCCTAACAATCTCAGCTACTTCCATTGGTGTTTTTCCTACCTCAACTCCTGCCTTTTCCAGAGCTTTAATTTTAGATTCTGCTGTACCCTTACCACCTTCTATTATCGCTCCGGCATGACCCATTCTTTTTCCTGGTGGAGCTGTGATGCCGGCTATGTATCCAACCACTGGCTTAGACATCTCTGTAGAGATGAATTCAGCAGCGTTCTCCTCATCGATCCCTCCAATCTCTCCGACCAGGACAACAATTTCAGTTTGATCATCTTTCTCGTACATTCGGAGGATGTCGATGAAGTCCGAGCCTATTATCCTGTCCCCTCCTATTCCAACGACTGTTGACTGTCCAAGACCGAGGTTGGAAATGTTGTAGGCTATCTGATATGTCAAAGTTCCACTCCTTGAAACTATTCCAACATTCCCCTCTTTGAATATGTCTGCTGGCATAATCCCGAGATGGGACTTTCCTGGGCTAATGACGCCAGGACAATTGGGGCCGATTAGAATGACATCATCTTGCTTTGCCCTCCAGTACATCTTCAGCTCGTCATGGACGGGAATTCCTTCAGTTATACAAACAACTACCTCTATGCCAGCATCCACAGCTTCAAAAACTGCATCGGCAGCGAATGCTGGAGGGACAAAGATTACCGATGCGTTCGCTCCAGTCTCGTTCACAGCTTGCTTTACGGTGTTGTAAACGGGAACTCCATGTACCTCGGTTCCAGCTTTGCCAGGAGTGACTCCGGCAACGATTTTCGTCCCATACTTCAACATTCTTTCCGTGTGGAAGGAGCCCTGATAGCCTGTTATCCCTTGGACGATTACTTTTGTATTTTCGTCAGCTATTATCGCCATCTTATACACCCCCAAGTTCTACCGCTTTCTTAGCTCCCTCTTCCATGGTCTTTACAAGAAAGAGTTTGTTGGGATTCTTTTCCATGTAGTTTTCGATTATTCTTCTTCCTTCTTCCTCATTAGTTCCTGCCAGCCTTAAAACAACAGGAATATCCATCTCAATCTCTGAAAAGGCTTTTACGAGCCCTTCTGCGACGAGATCACACCTAGTTATCCCACCGAAGATGTTCACGAATACAACCTTAACGTTAGGATCCTTTATAATTAATTCCATGGAAGCCTTGACTAGGTCTGAGGAAGCCCCCCCTCCGATATCAAGGAAGTTGGCCGGCTTACCACCTTCTAAGTAGATCAAATCCATCGTTGCCATTGACATTCCCGCGCCGTTTGCTATAACACCTATGTTTCCATCGAGCTTTACGTAATTGATCCCCTTGCTTTCCGCAGCTCTCTCAAGTTCCGAGCCTGTAAGCTCTCTCAACTCAGCCATCTCCTTTTGCCTGTAGAGGGCGTTATCGTCGATATTAAGTCTACCATCGGCTGCGTACAACTTGCCGTCTGAAGTTATTACTAAAGGATTGATCTCTGTTAATTCAGCCTCATATCTAATGAATATGTTGTATAACTTCTTTATTATTGCAAAAACATCTCTGAAGTGTTCTTTGGGAATTCCTGCCTCATATAAAAGTTCTCTTACCTGGTAATCCCACAAACTCCAAACCGGATTTACGGTTTTCTTGCCGATTTTGTCGGGATACTTGGCTGCGATCTCCTCGATATCCATTCCGCCTACGGAGCTTACGAGAATAACTATCCCTTTTTTCTCCCTATCTAAGGTTATCCCAACATACATCTCCTTTGCTATATCGAGCCTCTCTTCGACAAGGATTCTCTCCACTTTGAACCCTTTTATGTCCTTTCCGAACAGTTCTCTGGATTTGGAAGCAGAGTCGCCAGCATTCGCCATAACAATTCCGCCAGCCTTTCCTCTTCCACCTACAAGAACCTGGGATTTTAGCACGACTTCTTGGCTTCCAATCTCCTTTGCAACCTCATCCACATCTTCAGGAGAAAAGGCAACCCTACCGTTTGGTATTTTTATGCCGTAGCTTGAAAAGACTTGCTTAGCCTGATACTCGTATAACTTCATTGAATCACCTTTTTTATTATCTATCAGCATAAATTTCCAAACGTATTTAATAGTTTTCTATTTTGGTCTATTTTGGTTTGTTCTAGCTGCTGTTTGACTGAATGATAAAATTCTTTCCACAAATAAAAGGTTCTGTATCCTTTCCTATAACTGATTTGCTTTTAAAACGCCCCTAAATCTTTTTTGCCATATAATTTCCTCTTTTTCTGTATCCATGTTTTCGATAGTAATCCCTAGCACCAACACCGCTTATAACTGCTATCCTGTCGTATTTTTCCCTTGCAATCTCTTCTGCATATTCAAGAAGCTTTTCTCCTATCCCTCGGTGCTGAACCGCTTCTTTATCGCTCGCTCCTATTGGAATCGATGTGCCATAGACGTGGAGCTCCCTTATCAACGCATGATCTTCTATCTCTTTGAAATAGGGTTTGCCATCCCTCAGTCTTATGAATCCGGCAAGCAAATCCAGTTCAGGATTTTCAAAGCTTATGAAGTACTCAAAGCCATTTGAGGCTCTGTATCTCTCGACAATGATCTCAGAATTGGAAAGGACCTTCTCGGTGTTTTTGGGCATAACGTGTCCGATCTCTCTGCACCTGATACATCTGCATTTCCATCCGTATTCTTTCAGCTTTTCGTGAACGATCTGCCTCAAATTACCCTTATCAAGGCCTATAGCATATTTTATGGGAATATCCCGCTGGATTCTCTGTACTCTCACCCACTTTGGAAAGTGCTTTTTGGCCTTGGCTATGAGCTCTGCAACCTCTTCGGTTGTGTAAGGTACGTATTCTCCTCTTTTGTACATCTCATAGAGCTCTGTCCCTTCTACAACGAGAGTTGGATAAATTTTGAGGTAATCGGGCTTGAAATGAGCATTCTCAAAAATTTCCCGGAACATCTCAAAATCTCTCTTGAAGCTGCTCCCTGGCAATCCAGGCATAACATGGTATCCCACCTTGAAAGCTGCATCTTTCAAAAGCTCGGTTGCAATGATGGTCCCTTCAACACCATGCCCCCTTCTTATTCCCTTCAGCACATCCTCGTAGATGCTCTGAACCCCAAGCTCAACTTTTGTGCCCCCATATTCAAGCATCTCTTTTATGTGGATCGCTTTCGAGTAGTCAGGCCTAGTTTCGAAGGTCATTCCTATGCATCTCGCCTTTGCCGTTTCATTCTTGGATTTCGCCTCTTCGAGATAGTTTGAGGGCTTTGCTTTTCTCTTTGCTCTTCTATCAAATAGATTCAGGGCATTGTATACTCCCAGAATAAATTCATCGCGATAGGTTTTCTCTCTGGCTGGAAAGGTTCCGCCCATGACTATGATCTCTACTTTGTCCACCGCATGCCCGATTTCCTTAAGTTCTTTAAGACGGGCGGTAACCTGCTTGAACGCATCGTAACCATGCTGAGTTCCGCGCATCGCAGCCGGTTCTTTGCCGGTATAGCTCTGGGGAGTATCGACCCCTCCCGGGCAGGGAACGCATCTACCATGAGGGCATGGAGCCGGAGAACTCATCACAGCAACGACAGCAACTCCCGAGACCGTCCTCACGGGCTTGAGCTTTAGCGCCTTCTTAATTCTTTCTACTTTCTTTTCCTCAAGATCATCGAAGTCCCGAAATTCCTCTATAAACCTCGATATCTCCGGGTTTGATGGGAGCTTTGGTAGCCTGTATTTCTTTGAAACGGATTTTTTGATAGCCTCAACTACTCCTTTACCTATCTCCGATTCAGGAAGTTCGAGAAGTTTTCTTGCAATCTCCCAGCAAGCCTCTTTGTAGACACTTTCCTGCATTGACTTTAAAACTCGCCCTTCTGGAAGTTTAAACTTTATGAGTATTTATGAGTATTTTGGGTAGCTAACTCAATTTGAGCTACACTCAATCAGGACAGAATCTTTCCTTCACGTATTCGGTTATTCCCTTTAAAGTATTGTCTATAAAATAGTCCTCTCGGAGCTTGATATCGTCATCGAGATATATGTATTTAGCAAAGATCGGATCTGAGTGCATGAGCTCCTCTCTTGAGCGCTCGATAATGCTCTTCTCATCCTGATACCCCTTTTCGCATGCCACATCTTGAACGGTTTCTACCCATAAGTCGAGCTGATTTTTGGAGTTCTCCACTATCTTTGTGCCATTCTCTTCATATCCGAAGTGAGCAAAACAAATTGTGTAATCTCCGAACTCTGAAAGCTTCTCTATTGATCCTCTGGCAACCTCGTAAATGAATTTTGGTGGTGTGGTTGGACGCATGTAGTAGTCTCTGATCCTCAGATATTGGTGCACCCCTAGAGCTTCACCAGCAAAGAGGTAGCCGTCGTAAACGTAGCTCTGGTGGTGGGGTGCATGGCCCGGGGTCTCGATTACTTGAATCTCAGAACCCTCAAATCCGAGTTCTCCTTTTTCTATATTATCTCTGGGGACGGGCCTTATTTCACCATACATGATGGCGAGATCTCCAAGGACTTTTTTACTTCCCTCCCATAGCTTTTCGGGATCTAAGATATGCTTAAGTCCCTTCTCATGCACAACCACCCTCGCATCTGGATAATAGGAAAGAAAGTCTCCCAAACCACCAGCATGATCGATGTGGATATGTGTTATGAGTACAAACTCGACTTTTTTAACCTTAAGATACTCCAAAGCCTCATTCAGCTTTTTAACAGTTGAAGAAGTTCCAACATCAACAAGGAATGCTCTATTGCCACTTTTATAGACCCACGAACTTATAAATTTCCTGAAACCTGGTTTTGGATGGGGCAAGTCTACAAGATAGAGTTCATCGCTGAGCTCGAGTATTTTCATGGAGATGAGTTGAACTTTAGAATATTAAATTATTGGGTCTTGTTTAGGAATCTTGTTTAGGAATCTGTTTAGGAATCTTGTTTGGCATGCGGGTATGCTTAAGCATGCTTGGACATGCTAAATTTACTTTGATCGCCTATACCGATTGTACTTTCAGAACTGAAGGCTGAACCAGAAGTTAAAGATTCTCCCCAATTTCTCAAACCCTCGTTAGATTAAAGGCCAGCCTATATATTTTGGATCATGAACTCCAGAGTAAAGATCGGTACACTTCTGGTGATTTTGCTATCGGGTATTGTTGTAGGAGATCTTGTTTATTTCGTTGGCAATGTAACTTTTAAGGCAGAAACTAACGGATCTCTGGTATATATTAATGGAGAACGTGGAAGTGTGAGCGTATCGCTTGAAGATTCTGACAATGATGGATTTTCAGATAGTGGAAGTGTTTTGATAAGAAATGAGGGTGACTTCAGCTTCAATGGAAGAGTTGCAAATCTGGCTGTAAGGCATGAGGATGAAAATTATCTGGTCATTTTAGCAGGAAATGGAATATGGTACTTCTACTCAGATGAGGACTCGGATGGAGCAATATCTGAGAATGACATAAAAATTGGGAAAATTAAGATAGAGCAAGGATCCTCCGCTTTAGAAGGTGATTCTTTTACGGTAGCAAGCAATGGTGAGAAAGAGCTGAATATCAAGATTTATTTTGAACCTTACGCCTCCCAGGGAATCTATGAAGTGAGCTTTGATGTTTTAGCGATTTACGAGAAAGGTCAATGAGGCATAAGGCAATAAGGCAATAAGGCAATAAGATCCCAAAGAGATAATTTCAAGTTTTTACGATTTTACACTAATCAACTCTTATCTCCAAAGGATAATGGCATGCGACCTTGTGAGTATCCCCAACAAGATCCGGCTCAATCTCTCTACATTCCCTCCTTGCGAATGGGCATCTTGGATGGTATCTACATCCTGGAGGGGGACTCCTCGGATTTGCCACATCGCCTTTGATGTCAATTCTGAGATCTCTCTTCTCGAAACTCGGAACTGCTGATAAAAGAGCGGCTGTATAAGGGTGCTTTGGCTCATGGATAACCTCATCAACCCCTCCGATCTCAACGATTTTGCCAAGATACATCACAGCAATTCTGTCTCCTACAAGCCTTGCAACGCTTAAGTCATGGGTTATGAAAAGCATGCTCAAACGGTATTCCTCTTTGAAAGAGAGAAGAAGATTCAAGATGGCAGCTCTTAAAGAAACATCTATCATTGACACTGGCTCATCTGCAACAACAAACTCTGGTTTGAGAACCATCGCCCTGGCAATAGCGACTCTCTGTCTTTGTCCCCCGCTTAACTGGTAAGGCAATCTGTTGAAGAATTGTTCAGCTGGTACCAAACCGACTCTCTCGAGCATCTCTATCGCCATCTTCTTTGCTTCGTTGTTCGATGCTATTCCGTGGATTAGGAGTGGGTCCATTAGGTGATCTCCAATCTTCATCTTCGGATTGAGAGATGCGTATGGATCTTGGAAAATTATTTGCAAATATCTGTGCATGGCTCTTCTTTCTTCCCCCCTTAAGCTCGTTAGATCTTTGTTCTTGAAAATGATCTTTCCATCTGTTGGCTCCTCAAGCCCCACGAGCATTCTCCCGACAGTTGTCTTCCCACAACCGCTCTCACCAACTAAGGAGAGAATCTCTCCCTCCTCTACTGAAAAGTTTATTCTGTCAACTGCCCTGATAAACTCAAGTTCCTTTGAGAAAAGAACCTCGATAAATGATTTCTGAACGGGAAAGTATTTTTTCAGGTTTTCGACTTTGAGAATTTCCATGGTTGCACCTCATTTATAAAGCCAGCATTTAACCAGTCTTTCGTTCACCCCTATTAAAGGTGGCTCCTCTCGCTTGCATACCTCCATCGCATGAGGACATCTAGGGTGGAATTTACATCCTGAAGGTGGGTTTATCAGATCGGGAGGAAATCCAGGCATTGTTTTGATTTTCTTCTGGAGCCAGATATCTGGGACAGATTCTAACAATCCTTCCGTGTAGGGATGCATTGGCTCCTTTACCAACTTTGATGAGTCTCCCATCTCAACAATCCAGCCGGCATACATAATGACGATCCTATCACTTTTCTCTGCAGCCAACGAGAAGTCATGGGTAATAAGGATGATCGATCTACCTTCTTCTTTCATGTTCTGAAGGATTTCCATTATCTTCTCCTGAACGATAACATCTAAAGCTGTGGTTGGTTCATCAGCAATAAGTAGAGTTGGATTTAGAGCAATGGCCAAAGCTATCATAACTCTTTGCCTTTGCCCTCCGCTGAGCTGGTGGGGGTAGTAGTTTACCCTATCTCCTGGTAAACCAACGCTTTCAAGTAGCTTCATTGCCTTTTCAAGCGCCTCATTCTTACCAATATCCTCATGCATTTGGATGGTTTCTACTATCTGATCGCCTATCTTCTCAAGCGGATCCAAGCTCGTCATCGGATCTTGGAAAACCATACCTATCTCCTTTCCTCTTACCTTCCTCATCTCCTCATCTTTCAGCTTGAGCAAATCTTTTCCATTGAACAGTATCTCCCCCTCTACAATTTTTCCTGGAGGCTGGATGAGTCTCATTATAGAGAAAGCAAGCGTGGACTTTCCGCATCCGCTTTCTCCCACTATCCCGACGAATTCCTGTTTTTTGAGATCCATGGAAACCCTATCAACGGCTTTCAACACCCCTCTTCTGGAAAAGTAATGGGTGCTGAGGTTCCGAATTTTCAAAACATTGTCGTTTCCTTCTGTTCTCTCTGCGATCTCTGCTATTGCCACCATCATCTCTCCCTCCCTGGAGCATAAACCTCGCTTAATCCTTCCCCTATCAACGCGAATCCCAAGGCCAAAAGCATAACCATGAAGCCCGGGAACGTGATCATCCACCAGTAGCCAGATGGAAGATATGGCCTCCCCGAGCTTAGATCGAATCCCCAATCTGGAGTTGGAGCTGTGACTATGAATCCGAGGAAGCTCAGGCCTGCCTCAGTAAGAATCGCATCCGCTATGCTTAGAGAGAAAACGACTATGGCTGTTGTGACGAGGTTGGGGAAGATGTATCTTGACATAATTCTGGTGTTTCCGGCTCCGGCAGCCCTGGCAGCTTCAACAAAAAGCCTGGATTTTAGAGATAGCGTCTGGCCTCGAACCATTCTGAAATAGGTTGGGACGTAGACAACGGAGATGGCAACGACTGCATTCACAACGCTCGGCCCGAGAACGGCGGCGATGGCTATTGCAAGGATGAGGCTTGGAAAGGCGTACATGCTGTCCATTATCATCGATATCGCCCTATCGAGCTTTCCACCAAAGTAGCCAGAGATCAAACCTATAGGCACTCCGATAGACATCGAAACGATTGCTGCGGAAAAAACAACCACAAGAACAATTCTCGAACCATGGATGACTCTCGATAGAATGTCTCTCCCGAGATTGTCGGTTCCCATCGGGTTTTCGAGTGAAGGAGGGCTAAGCGGCCTCCCTGCAAGCTTGGTTGGGTTGTAGGGAGCTATCAAATCTGCTAAAATTGCCATTAGCAAGATGACTATAACGATTATGAGGCCGGCTATCACCATGTTCCTTCCCTCTGCCTCTGGGATTATTGGCCTGAAGATCCTTGTTGCAAGATTTTTTACCTCCATTGTATCACCTATTCCTTTCATTCTTTCTAGTATCTCACCCTCGGATCGATTAGAGCATAGATGATATCTACAACGAGGCTTATCAGGGCAACAAAGAGGGCGTAGAATACAATTGCACCTTGAACAGAATTGTAATCTCTGTACTGAATCCTTTCAAGAAGGAAAGTCCCCATTCCTGGCCAGGAGAATGTTGTCTCTGTTAGCACGGCTCCAGCCAAAAGTATAGCAAACTGGAGCCCCATCAAAGTTATTACGGGAATGAAAGCGTTCTTCATTGCATGGAGGGCTATCTTTCTATCCTTTACCCCTCTTGCCTTGTAGGCTGTTATGTAGTCCTGAGATAATACATCTATCAGATTGTTCCTCACAAGCCTGGTGTATGCTCCTGAAAGTACTATTCCTAATGTTAATGAAGGAAGGAAAAGATGTATCAGCGACGAGGAAAGAGCATCAAAATTGAGTGTGAGGATGGAATCCAACACATAGAGCGTTGTAATTCTCTCGGGTTCAACGCCCGGTGCTATTCTTCCTGCTATTGGCAATATCTTGAGGTAGACTCCAAATATCATTTGCAAAACCATTCCGAACCAAGGTATGAAGAGGGAGTACGCAATTATGCTGTATATCCTCATAGAAGCATCTAATTTGGAGTTTCTTTTGAAGGCTGCTATAGAACCCGTGAAGACTCCGATCAGAACACTCAGGATAAATCCAAATATTGTAAGCTCTAAAGTGGCTGGAAATCTATCCATGATCTCTGCAATTACAGGTCTTTTACCCCAGATCATCGATCTTCCAAAGTCTCCATGGAGAATGTTAAACAAGTATTCAAAATACTGCACAAATATTGGTTTATTCAATCCAGCCTCCTCTCTCAACCTCTCAAGAACCTCGGGCGGAACTTTTTGTCCTACCATCGATGCTATCGGATCACCGGGCAAAATTCTGAGAATGAAGAATACGAGAGTTAAAAGGATGATCACTGTAGGAATTACCAGTAATGCCCTTGTTGCGATGTACGCCTTCAATGATGCCATCTCTCAACAAACTAGAAATGAGTTTAAAAAAGTTATCGAATTCTCGAAGGTGTGGTATTTGCTGTCTACAAAAAACAAATTATCTGCTCTTCATCCCCGAATAAACCTTGTAAACGATTACCCCAAGCAAAGCTCCGAATAAAGGAGCCAGAAGAGGTTCATGGTAGTGGAAGAACATAAGCGGGA
>MTMO01000032.1 GCA_002011235.1 Archaeoglobus sp. JdFR-27
GTGGCCTAGCATGGATAGGGCGACGGCCTTCTAAGCCGTAGATCGCGGGTTCAAATCCCGCCGGGTCCGTATTTATTTCGTGGGAGTTAAAGCGGTTTTCGATAGGATTTTTGGTTACATTGGCATATAACTCCTCGAATTTGCGTTCCAGCTCTTCTAAGCGTTTTTCTAAATCGGAGTTATCGGCCGGTTTTATAACCTCTTCAGCTACGACTACTAAAAAAGCTTTACTTCCTTCGTATTCGGTCTCGAAGATCTGGGCTTTTTTACCTATTACGTCAGAGAATTCCGGCGGAAGTCGGATTAAGGGGTAGGTTAAGTGGGGTTTAGGCGTTAACTTCCCGATTTTAGTTTCTCCAATCCTTTTCATAGCGAACTCCTCCCGTTATATAACGTTAGATAACAGTTCCACATTTGAGTTTCGGAATCAAATTAAAGTTTCTTAGGAAAAAAGAGATAGACAAATAGTAAGATTAGGATGATCGAGTTAGTTATGGAGAGTTTCATTTCGGCTGAAATACCTGGTTTACTCCAAATATCAACATATAAAAAACGAAGTAGCAAGACAACAAGAGTCAATAAACCAATCATAATTCCAATATTCTTTTCTTTATCTTTTTCTTTATCCATAGCGTCATCTCCTTATCTCAGCGATTATCCTCAAGATTACGAGAACGATCATTAAAACTCCCAATAGATTGATGTACCAAATATTAGTTCCAGTAACTTTCGCAATTTCTGGAAAAACATACCAAAAGAAGATGAATATAATAAAAAGTGCGACTACCGCCTCTACAACTTCATCAACTAAACCCATGCTTAAAACGCCTCCTAAAACCAATCAAATCCAAACCCACTATCCTCTCTTTTTCTCTTCCCCCCTCGTTTGCCACTTTTCTTTTTCTTCCCACTACCAAATAAATCAAACATTAAAATCACCTTAACATTACAAATTAAACTTTCACTTTAATAAATATTTTGTCTCATTATAAGAAATAAAGGAACTAAAGATAAGATAAATAAACCTCATAACTCTCCCTTCTCTCTCCTTCCTCAGAGATAACCCGTAGCGTTCTAAGAATTCTTTAGATCCGAGCCTCCGTTTGAACCAGCTCTTAGAAAAGTAATTTTCCCACAAGCGTGTATTTTTAGACATTATAGTTGAGTCTCGGAATCAAAAATAAAAAAGAAAAATTAATCTCTTTTTATCAAAAGAAAATCCTCACATTTTTTAACTGTATTTAAATTCTCCTGAAATCCTTTAATTCTGATTAATTTCTTTTCTAATTCGGATATGTGATTGAATACCTGATGTTCCACGAAACCTCTTAAGCCTTTGCTGATAAAGAGGTCAAAACAATCTGAACACATCACACTTAAATCAAATTTTTCTATGGTACCTTTTCTTTGGTAAAGTTTGGGATACACTTTGCTCATGATTACAAAACCTTTTTCTGATCCAAAAACATCCTCGCCACAAAATAGACAATATCGATGTTCTTGAGTGGTCGGTTTTCTTATTTTGTATTTTACGTAACAATCCTTGCAAACTAAAAGATATCCTTCTCCTAACATTCCGATATCCGACTCTTCTTCGAGGAAATATTCGGGTTCATACAAATCAATTGCTTCATTGGAATATCCAAATTCAAATGGGTATGCTTCTCTTTTTATTAATTTTTCAAATGGGTACTTTCTACCACATATAACGCATGGAAATAATTCATTTTCATTTGACGTGGGCTCATTCTCTACACTCATTTCCTTGTTTTCCTTCAAATTTTCACCTCCTTTTTTAGGGTCGGAAACCGACCCCATGCTTATTTTTTGTCACTTAAATTATATAAACTTTCTTTTTATATTTTAAAGGCACAAAACCAAATATAATTTTAATTGACAAGGTTTAAAACAAAAATTTTTGTAGCTTATAACTTTAATATTATTATTGATAGATAAAGATAGAAATTTTAGTATATATATTTTTTGGTGGTTATTTAGATAACAAGGATTGAAGTCTCTAATTAAAAATGGAAAAAGGAATCAAGAGTTTGCTGTTTTATCACTAATATTAAATGTTTATTTTTTAAATACTCCTTTCTACATCGATTTTTGAGGACGTATTTTGAATCCAGCTTTTGTTGCTTTACTAATAAGCCAATTGATAAAAGCGGAACACGAAACTAGCATAAATTTTGCATCCTCAAAAGAAAGGTTAGGTTCATCAAGTAAAGCATGCCGAATACCTTCAGCATCACTAGTATATCCGTATAAACTGCTAAATGCATTTTTTAAGGCAGAATGTAAACCAACTTTCTTCTCCACTTCTTTTAGGGCTTGCCCTAAAGTTGCCTTATCATTTTGTGTTATTAGTCTACAGATAGCTTCAACCGCACTAATAGACTCTTTAATTGAGTTTCGGTAATCAGGATTTTTTCTATCAGATAACAACTCCAAAGCTCTCTTTAAATGAAGATTAACTGTTTTTAAAGATTCTGAAACCTCTAATGCTTCCTCTATCTCAGAAATCTCTTCTTCTGAAGTTATCTGAGTAATTTTCCCTCCAACGAAACGGTAAGCGGATAATTCACTTTCTAAAATGAAGTTGCAAGAATTCATAAATTCTTGATTAGTTTTGGCGTCTGGGTAAGTATTAGCTATGAATTCTATGAAATCATAGACCTCATACCACTGACAGGTAAAGTAATAGCCCCTTACTTTTCTGTAAAAATTCTCCCAAGAATTTCCCAGGGTATCGATAGGTTCTTTTAAATAGTCTACCCAGATCTTAATTATGAGTTCCCAGATAGAAGATTCGAGTAAATAAAGTTCATCAAATTCTACCTTGTTCCAATAGTAAATGGTCAAGGCATTCCATAAACTAACCCTTAAATCTTTATCTACTGAATCCACTTGTATTACACTTTTAACTGGTTTGATGCCTTTTCTTTGAGAAAATAATTCCATACCACCACCTAACCTCTCTACAACCGAATAACAGTATTGATATTTTTAAAATTTTAGGAGGATGTTCAACTTTTTACACTATTAATTTTACCTGGTGATTTACCAGGAAAATTTTAAGTACTATAAATTAAAAAAAATTAAAACCATGATTGAAACACAACAAGACCCAGCAGCTTTAGAGATCGTCAATAAGAAATTCTTTGAAGAATTCAGAATAAAACAAGCTCTAAAAATACTTGAGACCACTAAAGAAATTTTTGGGAATAATGTTGCTGTGGCATTCAGTGGGGGAAAGGACAGTCTCGTTATTCTCCATCTGGCATTAAAAGTTTTTGGACCAGAGATACCTGTTATTTACAACAATACCTCGGCCGAGTTTCCTGAGACAGTAAAATATGTACGTTCTTTATCCAAAATGTGGGATCTAAATTTAATTGTAGCTAGGCCTCACAAATCTTTTCTTCTTGAAGTCAAAGAAAGGGGTTGGGCTACTCACGATTGTAGATGGTGTTGCACTCCTTATAAGAAAGACCCTTCCAAGAAGGTCCTTTTAGATAATAGTATTTCAGCATTGATTGTCGGCACTATCCGCACAGAATCTATATACCGGAGAAGCATCCAACCATTCAAAATTTACAAACAAGGTGGGGATATTGTAAGAGTCCATCCCATCTATGATTGGAACCAACAGGAGGTCTGGAACTATATCAAAAAAGAAGAATTACCATACAATCCATTGTATGACAAAGGTTACAGGAGAATTGGTTGTTGGTGTTGTCCGTTAAATGGTATTTCCCACTACAAAAGATTATCCAAAACCCATCCCAAGATGTATGCTTTTTTAGAAAAGTTTGAACCTAGACATCCAGCTATAGAGCGTTTAAGCAAAAATGAGAATCTTGTTCAAAAGGTTATGAAGTGAGAAAAACATTTCACAATTGAACCACTGTTAAGAAAATCTCTTTCCTTAATACTTTCACGGCAACAGTAAATATTAAATATTTTATTGTACCACTTACTGGTAAGTGGTAATATGATCATAACAGTAAGACTTACCACTGATGAACTTAAAGAAATTGAGAAAATAATTCAACGGGAAGGACTAGACCTTCACGAATTCATAAGATATGCAATAAAAAACCAAATTGAGCTAGAGAAAGAAGGAGTTTCAAAATTGAATAATTTACTTCTCAAAATAAACAAAGTGGACACTGAAGAAAAAAAGGTTAGTATGCCGATGTATAGTAGGCTTAAATTGGTTAACCATGGCAATTTTGTTTTATTAGATAATTCAACGATAAGAGAGAGGGCTAAGTATCCCATCTGGGCTATTAAAAACAAATATTTTCCCGTAAAATTTGTATTGAGAGTTCTTCAAAACTTAGCTAAAGATTTTAATGGAGGACTAGTTCCAATTCAAACCTTCAAGAGCGATATCAAAGAACTTTCTATACTGATACGAGATGAACTGGAGAAACTTGACAGGCTTTATGACAACAAAAGAGGTGAGAGATTTTCTACAGGTTTTCCAAAAGACGGAAAGGAGAGTTTTGAGAGGTTCTTTAGTAATTTTGTGGTGTCTTTTTCAGCAGACAATAAGTTAATCAGCGGTCTTCCATACGAAATTGGTTTCTTGGACGTTAAGCAAGGAAATTTAATTTTAACCAAAGAAGGGTACGAATTCACTAGCATACCATCCCCAATATTCGACAAATACCTCGTGACAGGTGAAAATCCCGAATACCATTTTTCCAACGAAGAAATCAAATATCTTCTGAACCACATCAAACTTAAAGTCCCTTCAGAAGCCGAGTTATTCAGATTTATTGTTACCAAAATTACAGAGGGCTTAAATACTCCAGACCATATGAACAGCTCGCTAAAACTCTTTTTGGAAGAGAGATTTCCCAAAGAGAAGGGATATACCGATAAATCCGTAGCTAGTCTGAGAGCTGGTATAACGAGTAGGATGGTTGAATTGAAGGTAATAAAGTTGGATAAAAAGGGGAGTAGGAGTTATTATGCTTTAGGGGAATTTGCAGAAATGTTTAGGAATTAGGAGGGTTGGATCATGGAGTTTAATGAGGATTTTAAACCGTTTGAAGTTGATGTACCCCATCTAATGGAAGACATTAAAGAACATTACTCAATACCAATAGAGGACGCTGTAATCGTTGAAAATGTGGATAACTGTATTGACGAGAACTACAATGAAATACATTTTAATATAAGCGGTGATATTTTGGAGATTTTGATGATAGGCGATGGGATAAATAAAAAAACTTTTGAAGAAATTTTACCTAAAATTGCAGCTTCAACAAAATACAGAGATAAAGAAAAATATGCACTAGGGCGATACGGCTGGGGAATGAAGGTAATTATTTATGTTTCCGAATATGTTCTAATTGAGACCAAATTAGGTAATTATCGAGCAGCTCAACAATGGAAAATGGAAAAAGGTTATCCAAAATACAGATTTGTGAGGCCCTCGAAAAACCTAGATAAAAATTTCACCTCAATAAAAATGGTTCTCAAAAAGGAATTCTTAAGAATAATAACCCCCGAACATATTGCACAAGTTTTGCAAGACTTTTATCCTACCGTATTAAATGGTGCTCCAGTTAGGAACAAACATGGAAAAAAAAGAAAACTAAAATTTTTTATTAATTCAAAATTGGTTGAGCCACCTTTAGAATTTGAATTTGAGAAACGAGAAGACATAATTGCAACGGTTAGTGGCGAAAAGGTTACAGGTAAAGTATTTTTTACAAAACAAAAGCTACCAGAAGAAAAAACAGGTATCGCTATTATTGTTCATGGGAGAAAGATAAAAAGGGAATTTTTCAGCGTTTATGGAAGTAAAAACGATAGAATTACAGGATACATCCATGCAGACGTTCTAATTAAAGACTTAGCTGGTGACAAAACCAATATTAAAAAAACATCTCGTTGGAGAGATCTAGCCAAAAAAGTAGCGTCTCAGTTAAGCCAATTTATGAAAGAGATAGGAGCTATCAAAGAAGAAGAAATACCTAAAAAATCAATGAAACATATCCATGAGGAAATAAATAAACTAATAAAAGATTTTCCGGAATTAATAGAAATTTCGACTAAACCAACAAAAAGAGAGGTTTTAATTCAACGAAAAGATGGTGAGATAGAAACAGGTCTTACCGAGGGTTCTGAACCTGTCCCAGGCACGGTGGGAGGGGATACAGAGGGAGGGCGAGTTCCCATAATGGGTGGTGATGACAAAACACTTGCACCCTCAGGCAAAATAGGAGACAAAAAGGCTATAAAACGTGAGAGAAGAACAAAAAGAGGTGGCATTGAAATAAAACCATATAAAGATACGGAGAAACGAGAAGCTTGGTATAGTCCCGGAGAAGGTGTGGTGATGATCAATACTGAATTTCCTACTTACAAAAAAGCCGATAAAATGGGGAGTGCGAGTAGAGATTATCACATGTTGAGATGTGCAATAGATGCATTGCTTGATTACGCTCGAAAAAATGGAATAATAAATGAGAATGAGTTTGAAAAATATAAGATGGAAGTACTATCGAAATGGGGAGAAATCTGATGGAAATACCAGATAGAAAAAATTACCGTTTCATAGTCGAAATAATTAAAGTTACATTCCCGGATGGAAAAAGGAGAACCGTACCAACAGTATTTTACGATATAGAAGGTCAGACTTTTTTTCCAAATCAAAAATTAATTAAAGAAGTCTTATCCGAGGTTGATCTCGAGTATTCCAATCTTCTTAGCAAATATAGAGGCAGCAATAATAATTTAAACGAACTTTTGAACGATTTTTTTGAGAAAATCTCAAAATATGCGATCATAAAAGGAGAGACAATTAGAACATTATCTGAGGATCTACAACTAAGGCCAAACAAAATAAAACAGGAAATATTTAAAACTAAATGGTATAATAATCTTATAGAAAACATTGTGAGAGATTTTAGAAAAGGAAACAAGAAAGACCCAATTCTTTATGCTGAATCTATACGCCAATTAGTCGAACTCGTGGGTAAAAGTGAAGCCTCAAAATTGTTAGAAAATAAAGGTGTAAAAATAGGCAGATCGGCCTTAGACGGACTTTGTCGGGTAGGTGGAGAAGTTCCCCGAATAAAAGAATTGATTAGAAACGGAGATCTAAAACTTACTTTGGTGTGGGAACTACCTCGTGTTAGGGAAGATGCAAGAGTGAAAATTGCTGAAAGTTTGGTGGGATTGAAATATAATGAGGCAAAGGAGAAGCTAAAAAAAATAAAGAGAACACTTGCAAAGAAGTACTAGCAAACAATTTTCTGTCAGTTTCTAGGGTTTAAGATAATTTCAACTCCTAAAAAATCATTTGTGAGATGTAAATAATCCAAATAAACAATGCTACAAAAGTAATTGAATAGTCAAAGAAAACTATAATTTTTCCCCATCTATCTACTTCTTCCTCGCTAAAGTATTCATGTCTCCAAAATGACTCAATAATTCTATCTGCATGGGCCAAAATATCCTTTATAACCCATATGAGTAAACCTAAATATATTGTGTATACTGAAAAAGCTCTCACCTTATTAATTTCGATTCCCTTTACTTCCAAAAATAAAGACAGAATTAAAATCACTCCACCTAAATAAAGCAGAAATAAGTACCATTTATTTAGGGATAAATTCTCTAATAGCCCTAGTTTTAATTCAGGCATAAAAATGTTTTAATTTTGAAATTTTATTAACTTTTCTCCGATGGGTGAAAAGTCATTTAAAATTTTATCTAAATAATAAAAATTTCACAAGTAAAACAGTTATTAAAAAGACTGATATGGAGAATCTAACTCCTTTTATTTCAACAACTAGAAGGGACTGCTTTAAAAAGTTACCAGTAAGTCCTTCAACAAGTTGCCCAGCTGCCCATGATGTGATACTGCCGATGATGATATGCATTACATATAGTTCAACTACCCAATCAATTATTTCTTGGCTCACTCTGAAATAACTTAGTAATAATACAATTGTGATCAATAGTCCAACCAAAGCTTCAAATTTTTTATTTGGCACAGTAAAAATTTATTTGGTAATTTTAAAGTTTTCTCTAACTAGTATTTTGCCTTGAATTAGAATTTACTGCTTTTTCTTGATCTCAAGTCGCTTTCTTAAAAAATTATAACGAATCTGTAGCTCGTCTTCATCCTCGAAATACTCGGGATAAAGAGCGTCTGGGTAAACTTCAAAATACAACTTCGTGTAGGCGTTCCATAGCATGTTAAAACCCTCTTCGACTCCTTTTGGAAACTTTAGCCTTTTGTAATACCAACCCCAAGAAAAACAACCATATTTTTCAGCTAATTTCTCAGCCCTTTTCCTAGTAAGCTTATTTAAATGCATTCTCTCTTTTTCTATCACAGCTTTCTCTAGTAAAGGTTTAAACCATGCTTTAAGTTCTTCGAGCAATTTCCCAGATTCTATCCTTTTCACGTGCACACCAACTTCTGGAATAAATCCATCCTCCCTATCTGTGAGTTCAAGATTTGAAATGATTATGATTAACTTAGGCTCATCCTTGCCTCTTGCTATCCTCGCTATTGCCTGTTTAATCCTATTTTCCACTATTTCCCTTGTATTCACCCCGTATTGCTCGATCGAGTCGTATAGAACATGGTAAAGATTGCTTTTTAGTAAATCTTTACTCTTGTTTTTATAAACTCTCCTAATATTTTCCCATTCACTCAATAAAGCCCTATCCGAGCTTATTTTTTCTTCAATTATAAAACGTAACCTCTCAAAATCTTCAATATACGGTGGCCTTATGAAAAAAGGCAGAGGTAGAAAGCTAATCCCGGAAATGATACCTATAGAAATATCTATTAGGTCATTGGTTCCTATACTTCCCTTACCGTGTAGTAAAATTGGTATCAATCCTTCATAGGCAATGTTTGGGTTAGTAACGGTAGTAGAGCTGTTTTTGAATCTCCGGCTGTTTAGCTTGAGGTTTTTGTAACAAGGTTGGATAACCTTTTTACAAGAGTCCGTTAAAAATAGAACAACCTCTAGGCCAAGAGCCCTCGCAGGCTTACTTATGAAATCATCAATTGATTTATTGATTCGCTTGAACTTCGTGTTGTATTTTGATTTGATTGTGGTTGTTGGATAAAGAGCATCTTTAATTTGGATTACGGTCGTGTTTTTCCGTGCTTGGGGTTCATCTGTAAGCTCTACAATTGGAAGTGATGAAATTTGCTTGAGGAGATCTTTCTCGTGGTTTTGCGGTGTTGCGGTTATGTATTCAATCCTGACTTTGTTGAAATCTCTCTTGGTAAACATTTTGCCGCAAATTCGGATTAACGGTGTGCCACTTTCGTTGATTATCCCAAAAACCCATAATTTTTTGGCCTCTAACATCAGAGAGATTATTTTAGTCATTGCCCTGTGTTGCTTTGCTTCTTCCCAGTCAAGGGATTTATATTCCTTTTCAAGCTCCTTTCTGTTCTTTTTGATGAATTTATGGATCTCTTTTCCAATGTCTTGGAACAAGTCGGGTTGAATTTTTTTAAGTAATCGAAATAACTTTGGCCCCCGATCTTTGAGATAATCCTTTAGTCGGGATATGTCTGTGAATGTTACGTCTTCATATTCAAAGATTATATCTGAAAGTGGATAGTCATCAATAACAATGGTCTTAGAGCCAAACCATTCCATAGCTAACCTCAGATTTTGCGGCACTGTGTAAATATCTCTGCCTAAGCCCCTTTCTTTCTGCTTATGAAAACCACAGTTGAGGATATTATCACACCCGCGACAAGATGGAATTACATACTTATAAACCTCCTCATCGATTTTTTCGCAAAATTTCGGTCTCCCGTATAGCACAAAACCATTAGGGTTTTTGCTCGCAATTTCTTCGCAAAGAGGGTAATCCGGTAGAATATGGATGTAGCATCTGCCTTTATTTCGGCTTATTGACTCTGTCGTCTTCCTGAAATCTGTAGGTCTCGTATCGATAAGAGAGAAACCAGCCAATTCATCAGTATCCGAAAAACATTTGTGGGATGAGAATAATTCTTTATTAGACGAACCCATTTTATCCCTCCTTTTTTAAAAGCTTAACTTAGCTCTCCACCTCCTCTAACCA
>MTMO01000046.1 GCA_002011235.1 Archaeoglobus sp. JdFR-27
AACTATACACAATGCTGTAAGAAAGATCGAGGATGTTGTAAGTAGACTGGACAAGGGGTGGCTTGAATCCGAAGAGATTAGGGAGTTTCTCAGAAGTTCAAAGAATTCGAACATAAATAGAAGTAATTAATCTATTGAAAATGAAAAAATTTTAAAATATCGACAAATCTGCAGTAATTTCGAGAAGTTCTGTGCTCCAACTCCTTCACTCAATGATTTCTGCAAAAGCTCTTACAGGAAAGGCCGCTGCTTTAATTTTGATTGGAACAGCATAAAACCTGAATTTTTTATTCACAAGTTTGTCTACGTTCGTTAAATTTTCAACAATTAGGATGTTGTTTTTAAGTAGAATCGTGTGTGCCGGTCTAGATAAATCCTCAGGACTGTCTACGTTTATCGTGTCTATCCCGACAAGCTTAACTTTTTGCCTGACGAAATATTCTGCTAGTTCCTTCGTTATGAAAGGATGTTTGAAATATTCTTTCTTCTTCCAAAATCTTCCCCAACCCGTGTGAATTAGAATAGCCTTTCCTTCCAGATTTGGATTGCCTGAACACCCTAAAAGCTCAGGTGCAATTCCAAAGCTCTTTCTTACTGAGACACTTACATCAAAGGCAAAGCCCTCAAGAATTACCTCCTCCAGCTTTATGTCAGATATATTTTTCATTTCTTTAAAGCGATGATATGGTGAGTCAAGGTAGGTTCCGATGCTCGTTATCATTTCAATCTTTGTAAGCTCAAATTCAGCAAGTCCACCATATCTCACTCTCGATTCTTCATGGGTCAAGGAGGGATAGATTTTTGGTGGCTCTATACCTTTAAAAACAGGTATATCTTCTTCAATCTCGTGCGAAAGGTCGACTAATCTTCCATAATTTCTCATTTTTACATTTACAAATTCATCCAATTTCTCTCCCTCCACATGGATAAGAAAACTTGTAGATTAAGGTATAAAAGATTATGATAGATTACGATAACTTTACAAGCCGGTTTGTTCGTACCGATTACCTTGAACATCCTATTTTGTTTTCATTCGATTTTATATTAAGAATCTAAAAAATATCTTCCAAACACCTTTTTCATTCATTATGGCATTTACGAGCAACGTTTTTCGTGCAATTCCATTCTAACAAAACAAAATGACAATAAAACTAATATTTCTATAACTTAGCTAAATTTTCTTAACTGTTAATAAGCCCAGAACTCCATTCTTGCCTCTTTATATGTTCTCCACCTTATGACTTCTAACATTCTCCCCAAATATTCTCTTAACAGCAGAAAAACTCCTTCACTTGCAATCCACCCCATATCATAACCTTTATTTGACCCATTTTCTATAACCAACTTTTGATACAGTCTAACTTCTTCAGCTCTCGCCTTCAAAACCCTTGTTTGAAGCATTCTTTCTTATCTTTATGGCAGGAGTAATCCTTAACTCCTTGCATAGATCAAAGGTATCTTCGCAATCATGAAGTCCATCCAGAATAACCTTGTCTATGCCATTATTTTCTTTAATTATCTCCTTGCTTGCTTCCTTCCCATCAAGTTCTTCATCACCTATTCTGATGTCAACGATGTTACCATTAATGTCACCCATAATGACCACTTTATCACTTTGATCCCAACCTCTCCTTACCTCCCCCTTCTCCCTCATCCACTCCCCCCTATTGCTACCTTTATACCTGATGCATCACATGCACTGTGTTTGATCTTGTTTCAGCTTCAAATTCCATTGGAAGCTTTAACTATTCTCCTTCTTATCTGACTGAAGCTTATGACTGGAAATTGACCCAATTTTAAAGTACTCTCATTATCCCCTTTCAATGCTCGATGTTCTATAATCTAAAATTTATTTTTGTAAACAACTAGTGATAGACAAGAGTGGAAGAACACTAACGTGACATTAAGAACCAGAAAAACAAGTTTAGAGGACAAGTTGCCGAACATACAAAAATGATTTTAAAAGGTGTAATTTGAGATTTATAGCAAGTGATAGTTATGAAAAGACTTAGAAAAAAAGCTATAGAAGAAATACTAAACGAAGGTGTAAGAAATGGGGTTGTTTGATGTTTTCAAGCCTAAAATGGAGAAAATGAGAGCTAAGGGAGATGTTAAAGGCTTGATAGAAGCTTTAAAAGATAAATACAGCGGCAATAGGGCAGATGCTGTGGAAGCCCTTGGAGAAATCGGGGATGTAAGGGCAATAGGGCCCCTTATCCAAGCCTTGGAGGATGAGAATAAGTACGTTCGATTGAAAGCAGTAGAAGCTCTCGGGAAAATAGGAGACAAAAGAGCGGTAGAACCTTTAATTAACATCTTAAGGAGTGAAGATAGTATTTTTCGAGGAAAAGCAGCAGAAGCCCTTGGAAAGATCGGAGAAGCGGCAGTAGGACCACTAATTAAAGTTTTGAAGGATAGATCTAGCAGTGTCCGTAGTGAAGCAGCATGGGCTCTCGGGAAAATAGGAGACAAAAGAGCGGTAGAACCTCTTATTCAGGCATTGAAGGAAGATGAGAATGTCCGATTAATTGCAGCAGAGGCTCTTGAGAAAATCGGGAAACCAGCAATAGAAGCACTAGTTAAGATTCTGATGGATAAAGATAGTGACCTTCGAAGGGTTGCAGCAGAAGTTCTTGAGAAAATAGGTTGGCAACCTAAAAATGAGATCGAAAGAGCTTACTACCTAATTGGAAAGCAAAAGTGGATTAAAGTATGCGCTCTAAAGGAAGATAACATTGAAGAGGATAAATCTATTAGGAAGTTATGGTTGCCAAATAACAATATCGAAAAATCACTATACCTAACCAAAGAGTCAGAATGGTATAAGTTAGTAGAGATCGGGAAACCAGCTGTGAAGCCACTTATTCTAGCTTTGAATGATAAACAGAGTATCTTCCGAGAAAGAGCAGCATGGGCTCTTGGGAAAATAGGAGACAAAAGAGCGGTAGAACCTTTAATTCAAGCTTTAAAGGATGAAGATGAGAATGTTCGAGGAAAAGCAGCAGAAGCCCTTGGGGAGATAAAAGACAAAAGGGCATTGGAACCTCTCATTCAAACTTTAAAAGATAGATACAGTATTGTTCGTATTGGGGCCATAAAAGCTCTTATGAATATTAGAGATAAAAGAGCAGTAAAGCCTCTTATTCAGCTTTTGAAGGACGAAGAGGGAGAAGTTCGATGTTGGGCAGCAATAGCTCTTGGAGAACTAGGAGACAAAAAGGCAGTAAAGCCTCTTATTCAGGCTTTGAAGGATAGATCTAGCAGTGTCCGTAGTGAAGCAGCATGGGCTCTTGGAAAAATTGGAGATAAAAGAGCAGTAGAACCACTCACTCAGCTTTTAGAAGATAAATGGGAGCGTGTTCGAAAAGCTGCAGAAAAAGCTTTAGAGAAGATTAATTCGAACAAAAGCTAAGACTCTGGTAAGAAGAAAAGGCTTGGTAAAAAATGGGAAAAACCATATGATAAAATTCAAAGAGTTAGAATCTAGGAGGTATACGAGCAATGGACAGCCAAACAGAGAGATGCTTCAAATCCAAGTTTTGAGCTTGAACAAAAAATAATGAAAAAATTAGAGCGGTTGGATGAAAAAATTGAAAAGCCGGATAAGAAAACTGACCAATACAATAATACTTGAGCAACAATATCAATTTTACCAAATTAAAGAATTAATGATCTGCTCTATAGCCTTTCTGAAAGACTCTTCTTCGAATTTTGCAATAAAACTGTACACATCTTTAATATCTGGAACCTCAGATATATTCAGAAGTTTTCTGACAAAAACTTTCAAGAGTGTTTAAATCTATAATAAAGTGAGATACATATTCAAAAAGAAAAATCGTAGATGATAATGCTTCAAATCAAAAAATGGGCTCGCCCGGATTCGAACCGGGGACCTCCTGCGTGTGAGGCAGGCGTCATAACCACTAGACTACGAGCCCTTACAGTCATACATTTTCAGCAAATAAATATTTGAAGATTTTGGTCTGGTTGGTTTCAAATTCGTTTCGAGTTAAATGCCCATCTACAACGAACAAACCTTATCTGACTATTCTATGAAACCAAGATTACGATACATTTAAAAAAGATTGGAAATATATTTTCATAGGTTATGACGATTGATTTTCTTTCAGAGCGATACAAGCTAAAAATAAAAAAAGTGTACCCTGAGGATTGCCAGCTTTGCATATCTGGATACACAGGTAAGAAATGCAAATATTTAATAAAAATTAAAAGGGATTTTTACTGCATAAGGGAGGCGGTCAAGGCTGTCGATTCCCGACTTAAATATTGATAAATATTGGTCTTAAGTAATCTTGAAATCTTAAGTTTAAAATTTTAAATACAAAATCAAAATCAACAAAAAGTATTAATTCTAAAGGTCTCAAAGTGGAGTTATGGGCATTTATACCCTAATTCTGGCAGGTGGGAAGGGGACTCGCCTCTGGCCCCTCAGCCGAGAGGATTACCCGAAGCAATTCTACAACATCTTCAATAGATCGCTCTTCCAAAAAACAATTGAGAGAGCACTCATTTTCTCAAAACCAGAGGAAATAATAATTGTCACAAATGAAAGGTACAAGTTCAGGGTTCTGGATGATCTGGAAGAGATGGAGGTGAGTGTACCAAAAGAGAACATTTTGATGGAGCCTGCAGCAAAGAACACTCTTCCTGCGATATATTTCGGAATCAAAAGTATAATGGAGGGTGATGGCTCTACCAGCTCGGTTGCCGTATTACCTTCCGATCATTTCGTCGATGCTGATGACGACTATAAAAAGGCTTTTGAAGAGGCAATGGAAATTTCCAAAAAATATCTCGTTACATTTGGAATTGAACCAAAAAACCCCCATACTGGTTATGGCTACATTAAACCAGGAGAGAAAATCAATTTTAGCTCAGTGGAGAAAGCATTCGAGGTCGAGAAATTCGTAGAGAAGCCAAACCAGGATAAAGCGAGGGAATACGTTAATTCAGGCTACCTTTGGAATAGCGGGATGTTCATGTTCAACATCCGCCTTTTCATGGAAGAATGCAAACTCCACCAGCCCGATCTTGTAAATCTTTTTAAGCTTCCAATCGAAGAAGCATATTCAAAGCTTCCAGAACTCTCAGTTGACTACGGGATTATGGAGAAAACAGATAAAGCTGCTGTGATAAAGTTAAATTCATTCTGGAGTGATGTGGGAAGCTTTGACTCCCTTTATGAGATATTTGAGAAAGATAAGGCGGGAAATGCAATAAGAGGTGAGTGTATATCTCTCCAATCCAGAAACAATCTCGTCTATGGGGGAAGGCTTACCGCCATAATAGGTGTTGAGGATCTGGTTGTTGTTGATACCAAAGATGCGGTTCTAGTTTGCAACAGAAGGGATTCACAGCAGGTAAGAAAGGTTGTTGAGATCCTCAAAAAGAGAAATGATAAAAGGGCTGAAGTCCACAGAACCGCATACCGCCCATGGGGATCTTATACTGTTCTCGAAGAGAACCAATTCTACAAAATAAAAAGACTGACTGTTAAGCCAAAAAAAAGACTCAGCCTCCAGAAACACTATCACAGAAGTGAACACTGGGTTGTTGTGAAAGGAACAGCCAAGATAACCGTTGATGGTGAGGAGAGGCTTTTGAGGAATGGTGAGAGCACATTTATTCCGGCAGGCACACTCCACCGCCTTGAAAATCCAGGATTGATTCCCTTAGAAGTGATAGAGGTCCAAATCGGAGAGTATTTGGATGAAAGTGATATAGAGAGATTCGAAGATGATTTTGAGAGAGTATGAAGCAAAATTTCGTTTGAATGTAATTATCTAGATATTTTCAATGAAGAAGCGAACTCTGGAGAAAAAGATTTATAATAAAATACTATTTTCACTCTGTGGATAGAGATCCGGTACTCTACCTATACGTTTACAATAATCACAGGTGGAGGACATACCGAAATATCTGGCTCATACCATCTTTTTGAGCTGAGCAAGTGGTATTTTGTGGCAAGAGTTTACAAAAAAGGATTACAACAAGATCTACATTTTCAAACGAAACCTCTTATATTAGAAATGTACTCCGAGACAGTCCAGCATGGAGTTCTTGGAGGCAGAACTTACTCCTTAAGAATCGGTTCAAGAAACGATGACCAGTACTTGAAATGCAATCATAGATTATGTGTGATGCTCAACAGAACTTTAAGTTTCGATGAGCCCCTCAGAGGTTAAGGATTCACGCTTTATTAGAGTTAGAGCAGAAACATTGTTGCTATGACTGATTATTCAAGATCTCCCGAAGTCATCTCGAGGAGTGAAGGTGTATATTTCAAATGGAGTGAGCTCAAGTATAATCTTCATCAAATGGTAGTATAAAGATCTAGGCAACAAAGCGGTTATTAACTTGACCATACCCATTCTGAACACTGGAGATGCTGTCGTTGAGATGTAATGGATACGAATAAAACTTCTGGAAGAATGCAATATCACAACAGCTTATGGACTCGCCTACATAGGTAGACCAAGAGAGGAAATCTATAAGGCGAAATAGATATAGGTAAAATAGATAAAATAAACAAAAAATAGAACTATCTGAAAAAGAGGAGTGCTTAGAACATGAATAATGAGAGAACTAAAATTGAGAGAAGCACGAGAATCTTGATAAAGTCAGCAGACAAAAACTCACTAAGGTACTGGACTTCTATAAAAAACCCTTTGAGAGTGGCTTTTAACTACACAATAATGGCAATTTGCAGAATTCTCCCATCACTATCACTCAAATGCTGGTTTCTGAGAAGGACAGGGATGAAGATAGGCAAGGATGTTTCGTTTGGGCTTGAAAGCACAGTTGACATCTTCTTTCCAGAGCTAATAGAGGTGGGTGATAACTCCATAATCGGGTTTAACACAGTTTTGCTGGCCCATGAGTTTCTGGTAGATGAATTGAGGGTTGGAGAGATAAAGATAGGTAAAAATGTAACCATAGGAGCGAACTGCACGATTCTGCCAGGGGTTGAGATTGGAGATAACTCTATAATCTCTGCCCATAGCCTAGTTAATCGGAGCATTCCACCGAATGTGATGGCCGGAGGTGTTCCAGTTAGGATACTGAAGAAACTAGAGTGATGCTAGTTTTCTTTGTTTAACCTGAATTTCACGGAGAAAAATGCGATAAAGGTTAATAAAACAGTAAAGATCGCCACGTATTCTATATTCCTCTCTGGAATGTAAGGATGCGTTTCAACAACATAATCAAAGAAATCGTTTGCCAATAACCAAGCAAGCGTAATGGCCAATCCCTTTTCACCAACAGATGAGATGGAATTTTTAAGAGGTATGGCTTCAAGAACTAAGAAGAAGTGGGTTACGAAGATAGCGGAGTAAAGCAGATACCTTTCCGGGGCGAAGAAATAGTCTCTGTGATAAATGAGGATTGCCATAGTCCATATTCCGTATTTTACCATGTTTGCTGAGGCAAAGAAACTGAAATCATCTTTTTTTCTTCTTGAATAGATTAAATAAGCCGCTACTGCAAAGAGGAAACTCGCATTAGGGCAATCTGTTATGAGGGGCCACAATAGTGGATTGCTGGCCATCAGCTGGAATTTGTAGTAGTACCATCCGTAAATCGTACCCGCTAAGTTGACCAGTATTAGAAATTTAATTAGATTCTGATGTCTGCTTTGAAAAAGATTTGCAAACTCATAAATCTCCAGCCTGACTTTTTCTAGTTTGTAAGGAGACAACAAAACTAGTTTTATGGAAAAAAGAAAAATATTTCGGTTCCAAGCGTTTTGGTTTGACAACTCGATTAAGCTTTTAGCAGGCTAAACAATCTTTTCAACCCTCACAACCTCCAGCTTTCCACCCAAACCTGAAAGTATCACCCTGTAAAGCTCTGAATCCACCTTAAACATCATATGCACAGAATCGGGGTCAACAGCTTTCTGACATGCAGCGTACATAACGTATTTCACCATGCTGACGTTGAAACTTCTACCTTTTAACGCTTCCTTAACCCTCGAGTCGTTCAAGACTACTGCCAGAAACTTCTGTCTCTCCTCCTCGGTTACGGGCTCTTCTTTTATTGTTTTCTTCCAGGGATTTACCTTATCAATCAGAACTGCACCATTTTTCAGATTGTATTTCACCATGTAGTCTGCACATGGGGTTAGAACGAGGATGTTGAGCGTTGAATCCTTTACGAAGTACTGATTGATCTCGTATTCCTCTCCAATCTCTAATTTTACTTCTTCCCTTGCCAGTACATCCATTACAGTTGAATGATTCATCTTTAAAAGCCTCAAGCCTTCTTCGATTATAATGGCATTTTCAGGAGGCACGAACAACTCGTCGCTTACCTCTTTAAACTCAATTTTTCTGATTTCAAGGATGCTTGTCGCCTCCGCTGGTAGCGTGATGTTTGGAAAGATTTTCTGGAAATCTTCAGGGGGCTTTATCCTGAACTGAATTTTTGTGGGATACCACTCATCTTTCGTAATCCATAGCTTTTGTATTTGAGCTGGTTCTTCCTTTGTCGGCTTTAGATCAAGCATATAGCATTCTTTTCCACTGATTCTCTCTTCTCCGGCTAAGGTTACATAGTATTTCTCAACCTCTTTGAGAATAAAACCGATGAGATCGATGGGTTCGCTTAGGCTTGCATTTATTTTTCTTAGCCTAACCTCGTTTTTAGACTCAGTGTAGCTCCATATAAGCTTGTTCGTCCATACGGTCACGATTCCTTTCAATGGATAATCCGCCCTGAACTTGTCGGGCTTCTTGAAATAAACCGTATAATCCGATTCCTTTGTTTTTCCATTCGACTCGATCTGATGGATTTCTGCTTTATAGCTTTCTATGCTATCGTACTTTTGTTGCATTTTCCCGATGATTTCATCGGCTGTTGGCTTCTGTTTCTGGATGCATGCCGAAAGGGCCAGAGTTACTATTGAAATGATAAGGATAGAGGTTATCGCTAGCTTGACATCTTTCATTGAGTATCACCTTACTTTTTCTTATTTACCTTAATATTTTACATGTATATAACAATTTTGACTGTAAGTTTAAGAACAAAGATTTCCCTTTAATCTATTTGTCGATTATTGGATCCTTGTACTATGTTAAAGACCAAACGTTAAGGCTATCCGCTCTTCATCCCCGAATAAACCTTGTAAACGATTACCCCAAGCAAAGCTCCGAATAAAGGAGCCAGAAGAGGTTCATGGTAGTGGAAGAACATAAGCGGGA
>MTMO01000029.1 GCA_002011235.1 Archaeoglobus sp. JdFR-27
AAGAGGTCGCTGAGAACTTCGTAAAGATCTGGCATGAACTCGCTGTAACTATGAAACAGGAGAGAGATGCAAAGACCATTGCCTTCGCGATGAAATGTCTCGGTATTGCACTACTTATGGCTGGAGAGAGCAACTTTAGTTTCGAGAAAATTCCAATACCAGTTGATTACAGAGTCAGAGAGTTTACAAAAAAACTGGGTGTTGCTGTTAGAGATAACGAAGATGTCAGAATTTTCTGGAACGGAGTTCTGAAAAAGCTTAGGAGGAGAGGCATTGAGATAAACATGATCCATCTCGACTCCTTGATCTGGCAGATTGGAGTGCTGAGTAACTCCGAAATACTAGACTATTTCTCAAGATTGGGTTTGAAAGGTCTTGGGGAAAGAATGCTTGGAGGTGACAAAATGAAGTTGTGTGTGGTTCCATGTGGTAGCAGGAAAATATGGGATAGCTTCCCTCAGGCTGGTCCTACGAGAGCCAGAGATGTTTACATCGGTTCATTCGCCAAAATGTGCATAGAATATGCCGAGAAGTTCTATTCCAACTCTTATGTCATTCTATCTGCCAAATACGGGTTCCTTTTTCCAGACGAGATCATTCCAGAGAACTACAATGTGACATTCAACGATCCAAAGACAAATCCGATTGGTGTTGAAGAGCTGAGAAAACAGGCTGAAGAGAAAGGATTGACTAAGTATGATGAAATCGTTGTTGTGGCTGGAAGCAACTACGTGGACATCGTAAGGAAGGTTTTTGCAGGGAAGAAAATTGTTACTCCTTTGAAAGGTCTTGGTGGGATGGGAATGATGATGTCGGCAATGAGGAAAGCCATACAGGAAAAGAGAGAATTGAAAAATTTAAAATTTGAATGTATGAAGGGAGAAGAGGTAGCAAAAATAATCGAGGTTGTGTATGAGGGCGGTGTATTCAAACCTCTTAAAAAAATAGAATTTAGGGAAGGAGAAAGACTGATAATCGAAATCAAAGGCAAAGTTGAAATTCAAAGTGGTTTAGCACCTTTGCAACCCCTTTGGGCAATTAAAATTTTAAGCTTTAAGGTTCTTAGACCGGCAAAACCGTACGCAGAAATGGATGATTATGGAGAGACAAGGAGAATCAAAGTCACTGTTGAAATTAATGGTGAAACCAGAGAGTTCATAGTTTATGAGTTCCTAGAGGAAAACAAAGAAAATATTTGCTATGTTGTAAACGGATACTGTAATAGGTTGAAGGAAACAAGAAATAAAGATTTCTATTACGATCGTGAAGGTGTTTTCTTTCCGGCTTGGGGAATCTCTTGGAAAAAAGAGACAAGACATAAGTTTGACGAAGAAGAGACAGAAAAGATTTCAAAAATAACTGGTTTTAAGTATTCTGAAAAACAGAGGAGGTTTGTGGTATATATCCACCAAAGTCGAGAGCCACTATTGCTTGGCTCTGGACTTAATGAAGAACTCGCAAAAAAACTAATCTTGGGTTGGCTCATATGTTGGGAGTTGCTTTGATATGGCAAAGATCTGGAGACTGTTCCTAAAAGGTGACTTCAGCAGAAGGTTTGAAGATGCGAGACAGATTCTAAAAGAAGTCTCAGAAATCGACTTCAAAGCGAGATATTTCATAACCCCGGGTGGTCTCATTGAAATTCCTTGGAAGTTTCAGAGCTTTAAAGAAGCAGTTCATGAAGCAAAAATTTGGGCTGAAAGACTGATGAGAGGGATAGAAATTAATGCAGATTGCATAACCATAGGGATAGATTCTTACAGCAGTAAGAACTTAAGAAAACCTCACGTCGAACTTGTTGGTTTTAAAAGCGATGAATGGCATTTTACAGGGAAGATATATCCAACAGTTGATCAGCAAAAGGGCTTGCTCAGGTCTGATTTCGATTCCCACTTTCTGGAAGTTGGAGAGAGGGTTATGATTCTCGGTTGCCACGATCTGAACATTTTCAATCCAAGATCTATCAAAACAGCTAAGGGATGGAGAAAAGAAGTTAACGATAAATTCAGAGATAAAGCAAAGGAATTCAGTCCGGAAATTGTACTCCACCACCCCCACTACACAGATTCCTTCCGAATATGGCTTTCAGCCTGGAGAAATCTTGAAAGAGAGCTTTATTCAGTGAAACACTATGCATCATCAAGTGTCTATTTCAGGAGTGGAGGTGAGAGATCGGATTTGAACGAGGTTTTAAAAGCTACAAAGAAAGGAAATGTTTTGGATATTGTTATCAGCTATAATCGCTCTTTGAGATCTTAAGATTAAGAATTTGCCTAAAGAAGCTTGGAGTGAATTTTGAGTACTTAGAAAGGATTTTATAGGACTTGTTTCTATTTGACCGCTCACTCACTCGCTCAGCCCGAAAATGCTGCCCCAGCATATTGGCTTTTCGGCCTCTCTTAAACGATTTCTTGAATGACGGCACGCTCGCCTTTGCCCATACCCTTCAAATGAATTTCTGAACGGCGAGCTCGAAAAGCACATAAGCCGGGTACGCTCGCTCGTTCTCCACAAACCACCTCCTAAGCCGAATAAGAAAGAAAAGGAGGTGGTTGAGATGCCAGACGATTTAAACAGTGGCAAAAGGTCGGCAGGAGAGTTAAAAAAGGAGCTAAGGTATTCTACATTCTCGCTCCCATCAAAAAGAAAGTTCCGGTAAAAATCAGGAGAGAAGATGAAAGGATAAACGAAAACGGAGAAGTGGAAGTCATAGAAATCGAGGAAACGATATACCTTGACAAGCTTGTAGGCTTTAAACTAACCCCAGTTTTTCGGTACGAGGACACCAAAGGCGAACCACTGCTAGAAGAAAACTTTAGTATTGAATTCCATACGAATTCAAAGACTTAGTTGAAGAACTTGGATTGAAGGTTGAAACAACGGCATTCAGCAATTACTACGGCATATACAACTTAAAGACTAAGAGCTCACCATACGTTCAGGATTCTTTTACGACTTTTGTAAGTACAATTACGAAAAGGTAAAACATATATTTGATCAAGTAAAACATAATGTGGTGAGAGTATGACGGTTAAGATATCCACAAAAGGGCAAATAGTTTTGCCAGCCGAACTCAGAAAGAAGTACAAAATTGAATCGGGCAAGGAGGTTGAAATTCTGGACTTTGGAGGTGAGATAGTTATTGTGCCCGTTCCAGAAACTAAAGGAAGAGGATTCATAAAATTCAGGAGAAAACTCAGCGATATAATGGCAGAATACAAGGAAGAGGAAAAGAGGAGAGAGGAAGGAGGGAGATGAAAGGATGAACTACATCCTCGATACCTTTGCTGTATTGGCCTATCTAGGTGATGAAGATGGAGCGGATAAAGTTGAAAAGTTACTTGAGAAAGCTGGCAAAGAGGTAAAGCTTTTCATGAATTACGTCAACCTTGGAGAGGTTTACTATATTGTAGCGAGGGAATTTGGAGTTGCAAAGGCTAATGAGATTGTTGCTATTGTAAAGAGTTGGGGTATTGAGTTTGTTGGTGTTAACGAGGGTATTGCATTAACTGCTGCCAGAATTAAAGCTATGCACAACCTTTCATATGCTGATGCTTTTGTTGTGGCAACCGCTGTAGACAGGAAAGGTGTGATTGTTACCGGTGATAGGGAATTTGAAGGGTCTCATCCTGAAATTCTGTGGATAAGATAATTCGATTCGCAAGATCGAAGGAGGGCTTTAGAAACGAATAAAATCCAGAAATAAACAAGAAGCTGCTCGAGATCTATGATTAGTTATGGATATTCGGCGATGATATTACTACCCTCAACCACAGCTTCGTAATAAAATTCTCGTTTCCACTTCTGTTTTCAAAGTTTATTGCCTAACAATCTTTTCAAGACTATAAGACGATTCAACATTTTTCTCAAATCTTTAATACTATGCTTTAAATCCTGAATCTCCTCCAATTCCTTTCCAATTGATCGTGAACTCTGAGTTTATGGCTAAAATCCTAGAATACCGACGTAAGTTAGCTTCTTCAGGCTAGCTAGGCTAACTACCAACAAAGCATGAAGATGTTAACTCTGATAGCCCCAAACTTTCAAGGACCAACCCATCACCCTCAAATTCCCAATAACGGTTTCGGTGTATATGAATTTACGAGGCAATTTGGGTGAGCAAGAGTTTTTGCGTCGCCCTTCAGGTTAACACCGAAAATTTTACTGCTAGCTTCGCCTGATTAGAGAAGAACGATCAACGTTTCCTTTATACATCACCTCCCAGCAATCTTCCAGACCACCCTTGTCTGTATCGACCGATTTATCGTCGGGATCGAATGAGGCAGGAAGGGAATCGATATAGCGAATATCTTCCTCATCTACTCCATCCTTTATCCACTCGGTATTGAGAATGAAGTTTTGTGCATCACTATTTAGTTTTGAAAATTTTTCTGAATACATGCTCAGTTTAGCCTTTGTGTCATATATACGATAAATAACACAATCGCTATCCTCGTAGATCTTTTTGAATTCTTTGATATCTTCTCCTCTGATCATTTTAATCATCATCAATTCCATAGCTTTATCCTTCATCTCCCACCCGTTTTTCTTCCTTTCTATGTAGCTTTTGGCATCCTTGCCAGAAACCTGGAGGATTACTGACAGGAGATAAATGCTCCTTTTTGGGATGTAAAAGTATTCAGCATTGTACTTTCTCGCAACCTTTACGGCATCATCTGGGTTATCTGCAGTCAGGGCTGTAGATACATCCTTTATTATCTCATGAGGTATGGTTGGCTCGCTTTCGCTCCAACTTGCAACTGTGTAGAGTATTTCACTGCTTGGAGCGTAAGCAATAGCGTATCTCCCAGCATACCCCATCAGCATTCCCGCATAGTCCCACCAGCATAAGAATCTGCTATTTTCAGGCGTATTCTCCTTTATCCAGTCAAGAGATGGAGAGAGTCTGTCATCCCACATATATCCGTGGTAATTCGCCCCATTAACTGAAAACTCAACTTGCTTGGATGTGTGGGTCTCACCTCTGAACGAATAAGTGTAATTCCACAAACTTCCATTGTAGGGCCCGTCAAAATCCTGTAATTTCTCTTTACTTATCAACTCAGGCCTCTCCTGCTTTTTAGCTTCGCTCTGTTCAGTTTTTTCCGGCTGGATACATGCAGAAAGTATAAGGGCTATGCATAGGAGTAAGAACAGGTATTTTCTCATGATTGTATTTTTTGGCATTAAACCTTAAAATTTTCGATTTGCCATCTGATCAGACCTTCCACCCCTTCACGCCGCCATCTTCAGTGAGACGGCTTTTCAAGAGCCGCGGAGGAGGTGATTTGGATGTTTGTAGTGTGTCCGGTTTGTGGAAATGTTAGATGTTTTGAGGTTGTTGATGCGATATATTCAGTAAGCAGTCGAATACATGCAGTGCTGCAAGTGTGGAGAGGTTTTGAAGGTCGTTTTGGTTTGATAAGCTCGATTGGTGCAGATGAAAAATACAACTATCAGGTGATTTCATGAGAAAGATTCTGATTTCGAGAAGCTACATCAAGCTCAAATCAGGCAATCTGGAGTTCTTTGTCAGCAGGAGATACTTTGGGATGCTTAAAGCTGCAATGGAGGAAGCAGAGAGGATGAGGAATGGAGAACTGAAAGAGATAACTCTCTAGGGTTTTTTAATTTTAATCAAGTTTTGAACTCATTTGCAATGTTTAAAGCCCTTCTGTAAACATCTCTACCAAGCCAGAAACCGGAATCTATCAGCCTATCCAGCTCTTCTCTCAGACTTTCTACGTAACCCATCTTTTTGGCCCAAATGAGCAGGCCGACGGTTCCCATAACCTCGAGTCCAAGTTTTTCTGCAAGATTTCTTGCATCTTTTTCATCAAGCAGGACAATAGCGTTAACCTCATGCAAGTGTTATAGCTTCGCTTTCTCCAGCATCAAGATAAGCTCTCAGTAGGTTATAGAGCTTTAAATCGCTTATATTTTTAATCTTAAATCCAGCTTTTTTAACCTCTTCTACGCCCGTCCTTCCTTTTCCTTCTTCAACAACTTCTCTCCAGACAGCTTCAGGAATAAACACTTCAAAATGATTGAGGAGATCAAGTCTTGAAATCTTGCACAGATTTATGAGAACAGATGAATCAGCCACTACCTTCAATTAGCTCCCTCACAACCTCTTCATCTTTTTCAAGCTCTTCTAGATCATATCTTCTCACAACTTTCTCTTTTGCCAGCAGCTCGTGGAATTCCCACTTCGTCATTCCTCCAAGTTCTCTTGCTTTTCCAAATCCGAGCAATCCCTTCTCGTACAGCCTTACTGCGAGCTCTTTCCTTATTCTTCCCTCAACTTCATCTTCCGGCAGCCTCATCGATTTTGCTATTTCAGCGGGGATCTCTATTTTCAATCCCATGGATTTTCCTATGTGGTTTAAAATATAAGAAAGTTAGCATTGGTTTTATCATTTTGTTTTGGTTATTTGATTATAGCCTAGGCTCTTTTTTACAGGACTGAGGACATGCAGCCCGCTAACTCCAGTGAAGCGGGCTTTGGCTCGCTGAGGAAGTGGTTGCATGGATAAGAAAGCTAGGATAAGGGAAGCAATGGAAACTGTCCTCAAAGCGTTTGAAAGCAATCCGGAAAAGGTTGCATTAGCAGTTTTTAAAGGCAAAGGCAAACCATCAGACAACTGGAGTTTCTTCAACCGCCTGATAATGTACATGCATGGGACAAATGATGCGAGAGGCTTTCAACAATGGAGACAGGTAGGAAGGAAAGTCAAGAAAGGAGCTAAGGCTTTCTACATACTAGCTCCCATTCGCAAGAAAGTTCCGGTCAAAATCAAGAGGGAGGAAGAAATCGTAGCAGATGGAGAAGTAGAAGTCATAGAAATCGAGGAAACGATATACGTTGACAAGCTTGTCGGCTTTAAACCGATTCCAGTTTTCCGATACGAGGATACCGAAGGTGAACCATTGGAAGAGGAGAACTTCAGCGTTGAAATTCCATACGAATTCAAAGGCATCATTGAAGAACTTGGATTGAAGGTGGAGACAACGGCATTCAGTCATCACTACGGAACGTACAACTTAAAGACTAAGGTCATAAAACTTGCTTCTCCCGAACTTATCGTCTTTCTGCATGAACTTTGCCATGCAGTTGATGATCGCATTCATGGCTTGCAGGGAGGTCAGATTTCACTTCAGGAAGTAGTTGCAGAGTTTGCTGCTGCTGTCATCGCTTATTTGATGGGTTATCAGATTCCTCTGGGGAATGTAAAGGAATACATCGAGCATTACGGATTTACAGAGCTTTTCAAAGCATTTGCAAGGGTTGAAAGGGTTGTGAACTTTATTGTCGGATATAATTTGTCTTAGATTCTTCGTTTTAGCAATAGTGCGTGCACTCAGTAAACTTGTTCTCCTGGTGTTAAAGAAACAAGAATAAGCTTGAATTTCTGCCCATTGTTGGTTGGTGTATGAAATGGAATTGAGGTTAATATAGACTTTTCTATTTTCTCGAAATATTTAGATTTACTGCAAACAGCATGTTCCCTAGTAGTTTCTATTATTGTTGTTTCTGATTCTGAAGAAAGAATTATATCCACCTCTTTCTCAATCCTATCAAATTTCAATTTAATATTTGAGTTGAATTTGACATTTAATTTATCTGAGAGATAGCAACCGAGTAAAAAGTTTGATCTGTTAAAATTTGTTCTGAATTTTAATCCAGAGAAAGGATAACCCGATAACAAAGTAGAGTGGCAGCTCCCACCACGACATGAAATACGGTCCAATTAATATTAATCCGAAAAGCCAACCTAGTAAATAAGAGATTGACCAAAATGGAATGACATCGAATAGGGCTATTATAGCCACAATTGAAAGGATGTTAAATAAAATAGCGAATGAGCCTAAAAGTACTTTTGCGATGAGTGAAACAACAAATCCACTTATCATTTCACTGGTAATCCGATTAAATCCATATTCTGCTCCAGGCATTGTTATGGGGTAATTAAGTTGATATTGTAATATCTTTCGTCTGGAATGAAAGTATTTTGTATTGGTCGATCTGAAAGAGCGTCTTTAGTTATCAATTGAACAAAAAATTTAAATATTGGAAAAATAATCAACTATTAATGGTAAATGCCTATCGCAGAGGTAGGATTGCGGAGAAGAAAGTGGTGGATTGGTTGAAAAGCAAGGGATTCAAGAATGTTAGAAGAAGTAAGGGTAGCAGAGGGGCATATGACATCTATGCTGTCTCTCCTGCCGGCTATAAAACCTACGTCCAGGTAAAAAGCTATTCTGCTAAAATGACGAGGGGAGAAAGAACTAAGCTCAGAAATGTTGCAAGAAAGAGAGGTGGTTTTGCCGCCTACGTGCATTACGGAGGAAAAGGAAGATTCAGAATGACACCATTGGGCAACTGGGGTAGAAAAGGAGATAGAAATTAATTCCTAAAAGACTATAAAAATACTAATATTATCATCATGACTTTTCAGAATAGCTTATACTTTAAATATACCTTAGAAATGTCCAAAACAAATCAGGGGGCGATACTGTGGCAATAAAGTTGGACGATGGGATGGTATTTGTTGAATGTGAAATCGAAAATCAAGACTTATACGAAATTCTGAATGAAATTAGAGAAGAGGAAAGATGCAGCGTTTTTATTGACATAGTGAAAGTTGGAGTCGCAGGTTACAAGAGGATGAAAGTCGGCGTGGAGCTCGATTTCGTGGAGAAAAGAATAGATGATATGCTTACGAGGCTTGAGAAGTTCCTCGATCCGCATCTTGAGACAAGTCACCTTGGCGTTTTATGTCTAGATTAAAGGAGTACTTCGATAAGGGCGGAAAAATAGAAGATATTCTCGATCATACAACAGAAGACACTCCCCTTGGGAAGTTTGTAAAATCTCTCAAGGAGTATTTTGACAGCGGAGGCAAGCTTGAAAACTTACTAGATCCTGATTGCGATACGAGCCCGATCGGTAAGTTCAACAAAAAGCT
>MTMO01000035.1 GCA_002011235.1 Archaeoglobus sp. JdFR-27
GTCTTTCCAATTTCTTTAGCTGCAGATTTGATGTAAGCTAGATTAATTGAACCGTTCTCGTTTGATGGAGTTGCAACACAGATGAAGGTAATATCAGATTTATCTATGGCCTCACTATAGTCATCTGTTGCATAATATTTGTCTCTGTTTTTCATCATTAATTCTTCAAGGCCTTTCTCGTAAATGGGTGGTTCTTGGTTGTTTATTGCGTTGATTTTGGCTTTATCGGTATCAATGAAGATTACTTCATTGCCAAGTTCTGTAAATCCAATACCAGTGACTATACCAACATATCCAGAGCCTACAATTGAGATTTTCATATCTTGTTACCTCAACTTCATTTATTATTTCTGTCTAAAAATTTTAACTATTTATGGGGGGTAAAACCAGTCCCACGGTTTACCGCAACGGGAATTAACTGTTTTTGCTGTGAATAGGTTAGCGGTCTTAAACGAGTTCCATGCCCACCAGAAAGAATTAGGGCTTTCATACCTCAACCTCCTAAAATCGAAAGGAATACCTAACCGCATCAGGCCCTCCCATCACCGATCAGTTCAGACCCGACGCATGTGCAATTCTATTTTTGCTATAATTTCTATCCACTTCTATTGAAACCTCTATTGAAAGTAGTAATATGCTTTATGAGTTATAAAATTTTTCATCGGGTTTTTATTAGGCTGTTTGATGTAAAAGTAGGCGTAAATGCAAAAACTGCAACTGCCACCACCAAAGCAAGTGTTATCCAGTACTTATCCGTCTGAACCAATCCTAACTGACATTTATCCCAGCTAAACGGGAATAACAGCAGCATCCCACCACATGCTTAAGCAACAACACCACAAAACCTGCTTTTCTCGAAAATGAGAATCTTCCATTTTTAACTCAATTCCCTCAATCATCTGTAAAGCATCTCTCGCTTTGCTCACAGAGACTCGTTTACTTCTTCTAATTATTTTTTGATGTGAACAAGCCCTTTCAAGTCCCAGACAATCTTGAATCCTGTCTCTTCGAGAAAGAGTTAAGCATTTTACCTGTAAAACTACCTAAGATTTTATCTTTCTTAGCTTTACGACATCCTCTCTTACAACTACAAATTTTTCCTTCACGTCAATAGATTTTAAAATTTTCTCTAACAACTGAACTCTTCTTACAGGATCGGTCGTTGAGGTTCTTAGGAGTATCACACCTTTTGAAAACTCTCCTAACCTGAAAACGAGCTCATCAAAATCTTTATTGTCTGTGATCAGAATTCTACCCTCTTTTTCTGCTTTTCTAAGGACTTCTTCATCTGAGGCTGAAGGTTTCAGTCAAGGTTTCAGTCAAGGTTTCCAGTCACCAACGAAGACTACATCGTATCCAGCATTTTTTAGTAGAATTGCAATCTGGAGACTTGCAAGTCTCAAACCTTCTCTTTACCAATGATCTCACTCATCAAACTCAAGCCCCCTCACCATAGAAAGTATTTTTTTCTGCTCGTCTTTATCCAGCGATTCCCAGTATCCCTGACCAACAACATCCAGCATTCCCTGAAAGGATCTGGCATCATAGCTCAGCATGCTTAGAGCAAACTCTCTGGCAATCACTATACTGACAGCATCCGTATAACTTAAACCCTTTCTTTGATAGTTTTCCACAAAGAGATCTAACGCACTACTTTCGATATCCCGATCAGCATATATTATTTGTATCATATCTGACTCGATGAAAGTCTCAATGAAGGCTTTTGCAGACAATCCTTTGTATTTTAGCAATGTCAGTGTCTCATCTAGGATATGGTTGCTTATGAATAGCTTTCCCCATTTACCTTCTGCAGCATGGGTTAATATAGCTACAGAATCCATGTGGTGGTTATCTTTTAAGCTGTAAAAACCAAAGAATATCCCTGTATCAATCAGAGCCGCCATACAGATACACATCTATGTCTTCAGCATTTGTTTCGCCGATATCCTTGGCATATCTCAGGGAAGACATCACCTTATTTACATCTCCTTTAAATCTGTTAGCTTCTCTTTCTGCAGCATCTATGGCATATCTCAATGCCTGTGTTGCATTTCTGTTTAGCAATCGAGCCAGTCTTTCAAGCCTTCTCTTATCTTCCTTTGAAATCCTGATGGTTGTGTAATCCATATTAGTTTTACTACATTACTACATTTATACTTTACTACCGAATTCTTCTAACCACTTTTTAACTTCTTTTCCAACTTCATCATCTTCCAATGCCAGCTATGGTTTGTTTGAATAACCTCAACATCAAGTTCATCCTTTAGAATGCTCTCAGTCTTTTTCCCTAACCAGCTCGATTGATATTGTGGGTGTTCCACTCCTCTGTTTCAACTTCGGAAGTACATTCAAAATTTTAAGAAGGATCTGAGACTCTGTTCTTCGTAGCAGCATAAACGATAACTGCCAGTATCATCAGAACCAAAGTTATAAAGTAGTTATCAACTTGTATCAACCCTAGCTGATACTCCTCCCAGCTAAACGGAAACAGCAAAGGCATCCCACCGCTTACATGTCCCATAAGAAAATCGAGCATGTAATGGGTAATAAAACCAAGCACCAGTAGCAAATACGCCGTAAGATCATAAAAAAGCAGAGACATCAAACCCGCAACAAGCAGAGAACCTGCTGGAGTGTGCAATGGAGCGATAAAATCCCATATGTCTATATCGAACAAATCGAAGATTAATCCTATCTTTACAACATCAGGTATCAAAGAACCTACCATTCCTATGGCTATATTTTCACCTCTAAACTTCTCAAACTTAACTCCCAAAACCTTACACAATATATAAGCAAACAGAACATGAGCCAACCAGTCAGGCATTTTTTCTCCTCTTAAACCTCATATCTCTTAAATCAAACCTCCAATGTTTAAGGAATACGTAAGCGACGATTGGTATTGCTAAAGCTGATCGAATGAAGATGGAGTAGTACGACCATTTTTTGTAAACCATAATTTTTTCAGGAGTGATTTTGTCCTGATGCAGCAAACCTAAGACTTCTACTTTATCTCCTTTTTCAACGTTGAAATTAGATAGAATCTTAATCGTTTTGCTTTTGTGTCCATGCTCAACCAGAATGTAGAAACCGCTACTATCTTTGCCAATAACTGTAATAACTGTTCCACCAATAGAGACTTTTCCCGTAAAGCCTTCAACCACCTCCTCGTTGCCAGGATACTCTTCATGTTTCTCATGATACAAGTAGTAATAGGTGTTAAGCGATATTAGAGTGGTGAGAAGTACAATTGTGAGTACTAATCTTTTCATCTTATCACCCACTTGATATTATTTTATTAAACTTAATATAAAAACTAATCTCAACTTTTCTCAACTTTCCAAAAGTGTCTGGATTGAAGAGGAATATGTTATTTGTTCCATAAATAACCTCTTGAGGTATATTGATGCATATTATATTATTCACTTATCTTCGGGAGAGAGTATGAAAATGAGACAAAACTCAAAAAAGATAGCTAAAAAGCATTAGAAGGTATAAGTTGCAGTTTATTATGTCTCTGCTAGTATATCTAAGCTGGATTTCTTGGGTGAAAGCGTCACATTTGGTTTAATTTCTTTTTTCTCTCTTTTTTGTTTTTATTAGCATGGAACAAAGAAGTAGAAGTAACAAAACAAAAAATATGGGACTTGCATAAGGATAGTGTTTCGTTATCTCTGGTGTAAGATAAATCGCTATACCAAATAAAATTAGGCTCACAGCTATACGTACCTCTGGATGCGGATCGGATTGTTCATCTTCAGGATTTATTAAATACTCTGCAAGTAGATTCAAAACTCCAAGTACTAAAAAGTAGTAGGCTATAATAGCTACTCTATTTGCATCCGCCTCATTTCCTAATGCAAGAATGGATGCAGCAAAAATAAGCAGTATTATTGCGACTGAAACAAACTTTTGACCTGTGGAGAGTGAAGGTAAGTGATTGGATACGTCATCAATTACTGTTGTCAACTCAAAACTGTTTAGCTTTTTTATACTCTTCCTTATTTTTTCATAAGGAAAATATGAAATTAATACAATGATTCCGAGTAAGATCAGAGTGTATGTAAATTTAACTTCGATGTTCGGTAAAATGTATGGGTTTTTAGATTTGTAAACGAGGATTATGATATATGATATAAAAAGCATACCAAAGACTTGTAGAGCTATTTCTCTATACTCCAAAAGTTTATCCTTCACATAGTTTCAGACCAAGTTAGGTTAATATAAAACTAATGCTTTAGAATGGTCGGACTTTAAAGATTTGTCATAGGTAGGTGGGAAATCAACTAGTTTTTAAGTTCGTATTTTGATTTTACAATTTAAGTTGAGGTCAACTAAAGAAAATTGTAAAAAATATTAGTTATTCAGTTCTTCTTTTCCGATCGTAGAAAAGATAGCCGATACACCCTATGAACGTTATAAGGGATATGGCATACGATGGTAGACAAATTCTGTAAAATCTCTCGTAGACTATCTCTTTTGGTAAAGTGGACTTTTCAGATTCAAAAACATTTACAACTCCATAAGCCTTCACTGGTTCAATTCCATCCAATCTCCAGTCTTTGGAATATTCTTCTGTAAAAACAATGTACTTTAGAGGTTTGTCTTTGATAACATACTTTACAGGGCTGACTTTCTCATATTTGAGTCTCTTAAAACCTTCATCTCCTTCTTTTTTACCGCTACCGATTAGATATGACCTTTTAGTTATGTCTTCCGTTTTACTTATGTTGATCAATTCATCCCAGTTTTTAATGTAGCCAATTCCATCTACCGAAAATACACTACCCTTAAAGTGCTTGTTTTTGAATACGTAGAAGTTCTCAGTTTCCAATACTAATTCTAAGTCTGTTTGATTGAATAGAAAGAAGTATTTCTTGTAATCAACCTCTTTTGTTAGCAAAATGTATTTAACTCCGATAATACTGACTAGTTCACCAAAATTAGTTATTTCGTTCTTTTTCTTTAAAAAATAATCAATGTAGAGTTGTGTGGGTGTATAAACTTGCCTGTAAATGCTGTCAACTTCTATATTCTTTGCTGAGATTACATCTTTATCAAAAAAGTGAGGGGCAGGGTTTGCTATACGCTTGTCTTTGTTTGGGATCCAGTGGAAGTCCATATATTGATGCCAAGGAAAGAATAAAACCTTAAAGTCATTTTTGTCTCCATTCAGGAATTCATTTACTTCGTACCAGTCCTTTGGATAATCTGTTGGTTTAATTTGCCCGGCAAATCCATTGAAGAACGTGAAAGAGTATATCAGGGGGATAAGTAGAATTGCAAAAATTACAGCTTTCTTTATTATTGGTTTTTTGTCTTCTAAGGTTTTTTCTATCTCAGCTAAGCCCAATGCCCCTAAGTAAGAATATGATAAAGCAAGCATTGTCACGAACTTATGCGTGTCTCTCATTCCTCTCATTAGTGGTATGTGATCGAAGAGAAATCTAAATTGTTCAGCAAATGGACTTCTAATTCCAGCTGCTAAGATTAATCCAATAAACCAGATTACTGCGAAGGCTTTAACATAGATTCCAAGCTTTTCGTGTTTATAGTATGATATAAAACCGTGAACTGCTAAGAACAAAATGGAAACGAATAAAAGTTGCCAGAATGGTAGAAAGTCTTTAGCGTAGATGTAGCCGGGTCTCCAGAATCCATGCATACTTGCAAGGGTAAATAGGGCTGAAAACGATTCTATGCGAGGAGCAAAGACTGTAAGATCTTCTGTTGAGATTTGAGTTAGTATGGTTTCTCTTTGGGCTGTAATCAATGGAATTAGCCAGTATGTGTTCAGAATAAAGAAGAGAACAAAAGCTGACGAAACAGGCCTTATTATTGAAATTGATTTTTCCTTGTAGAGTTTGAAGATAAAAATTATTGAGAAAGTCAAAAAAGCGATGAAAAGAGTGTGAGAATTGAAAGCTACAAGAGAGGTAACCAGAACGGCCTTTATAATACTTTTTCTATCTTTTCTGTCAAGTACATCTATGAAGTATTTAACTGCTAAAGGAAGAACTGAATAGGCAAAGAGAATAAACCAGTGTCCTACAATTGTCCTTATGTATGTGTATGGATTGAGCATATATAGCAGGCCAGCATAGAGTCTTGCTGTCTTTGATTCGGTTATCGTACTAACTAGGGTGTGCATAGAATAGGCAGAAAAGAAGAAAATGAGGAATAGCAAAATCTTCTGGTAGATATATGGCGGAAATATTGAGAGAATTGGATTTAAAGGTAACCCTCCTCCAAACACCGGAATGTTTTTTCCGTAAAATGTGTTTAAGATGGCATTATGGTTTATCCTCGGTATAAGATCCAAAGAAAAGACGTATTCGCCTAAAGATAAAGACAAAACTATTATAAGTGCAATTGCAGCAGTTATTGCAAAGTTCTTCTTGTTATTCGGCATGTGTATTTTATTGTTATATTTTAGAATATTTAAGTTTCTTGGTGCTATTTGATAGCTTCTTGGGACTTTTGCAAGTCAAAAAAGGACTTCCAAAAATTGCAACTTTATTTGTGAGGCGGATAGAACCAGTCCCAAGGCTTACCGCAACGTGGGTCATCTGTCTTGCCATCTATTACCTTTGGAACTATCGTTGGATCATTCCAAGGTCTTCTTACTTCGTCTGGATTTCCGTAGTCATACAGCTTGCTAACGAAGTAAACAAGCATTGCTGGCTTGTTACCAACTGCCTTAAACCCATGCCAGTAGTGTCCTGGAACTCTTACAACCTGCAAGTTTTCGCCAGTTAAAACAATTTCTGCAAGCTCTTGTGTCTCCTCATCGTATGCGCATATCTTAATAGCTCCCTTAACGCAGACAAAGTAATCCACTTGCCCTCTTTCATGCTTATGCCAAGCTCTAACGATGCTGGGATAAGTGATAGACAAGTTAGCCTGAACAATCTCGTCTTGAAACACATCCCAGTCTTTACGCATAATCTCAACAAAGAACCCTCTCTCATCTGCAAACTTCTTCAAGGGTTTAACAACAATACCTGAAAGCATTATCTTGCCTCCTCAATCTCTTTTTTCAACACCTTTAGAGCTTTTTTCAGCTCATACGGTTCTTCATCCAAATATTTTGCAGCTTTAGAAGTATCAAGGGATGAATCTCTCGGCCTTTTTGCAATCCAGTTTATCTCGCCCATCTTTGATGGAATAATCAAACTTTCATCCAGATCAAAGACTCTTGCAATCTCTTGAGCGAACTCGAACCTTGAAACTCTCGTGGCACCTGCCAAATGAAAGACATCTCTAAGCTTTTTCTCGGCAACTTCCAGAGCCATTTCAGCCAGATTTGTATTTAGAGTTGGGGTAATATATTGATCTGTCACTATATTGACTTCTTCTCCATTCTCAAGCTTGTTAATCAACCATAGGGCAAAGTTGACTTTACCGCTTGCTGGCTTGGCTCCATATATGACGCAAGCCCTAGCAATACAGAAGTCATTACAATATTTCTCTCCTAACAATTTCGTATAACCGTAGTAATTGACAGGGTCGGTTTCATCATCCTCCTTGTACATTCCCCTAGTCCCGTCAAAAACATAGTCTGTTGAGATATACACTAAAAAAGTGTTAAGTTCACTTGCAACTTCAGCCACAGCTTGAGTCCCCTCAACATTGACTTTATAGGCCAGTTCCCGTTCCCTTTCACATCTATCCACATCTGTTAAGGCTGCTGTATGAATTATAACTTCAGGTTTTACACTTCTTATCGCCTTAATAATGGACTCTGGGTTAGCGAGACCGATCTTTACAGGTTCTCCCAGGGATGGATGATGACTGTGATAGCCCGAATAAACCTCAAAACCCATCTCCAGAGCTATTTCTGCTATTTTACTCCCTAATAGCCCGCTACCGCCGGTAATGAAAATCCTCATACTACCACTTCAGCTTCCATGGTGTTGGGTGCAAAACCCTCTCGTCAGCCAGAGACTTCCACCACCATTCGTTTTCAAGATACCACTCCACAGTCTTCCTTAT
>MTMO01000022.1 GCA_002011235.1 Archaeoglobus sp. JdFR-27
CATGCGTTAGGAGTGATATCTAATTGAGGTGATATATTGCCATTTGTTGGCATATGTAAAAATTGTAACTGGACAGTGTTGGGAGAAAAACTGAGAGAAGTCGTATCCCAACTACACTTACATATGATGATGAATCACAAAAAAGATGACTATTTCTCGAATTGGATGAAATACAATGTAAATTTTGAAGACTTTGTAAGATATGAGACTGAACTTGAAAGTCCATACGACCTATTTCGAACCTACACCTTTTCGTCCAAAATATATTATACATACGATTATTGCATTGCGGTAATTACGCACTCAGACTTTAATTCACACAAAAACGCTTCTACTGAGACCTTGTACAAGTATTTCAAAGAATACTTCCCTCCTCATGCTCTGGATAAAAACAGAACGATGGTGAAAATCAAAGAATTTGAGGATGTTTCTAAGCTATCTGACAGAGAATTGAAAGAATTGAGTAAATTTGTATCCAAAGAATTAGAAAAGAGGGGTTTAAGATAAGTTTAATTAATTATCAACCAATATTATCAAAAACCAAAACTCTTAAACTGATGTGTCGAGAGATAATGAAAATAATCAAAGGGGGATAAATATGGAAAAAAAGTTCATCGAAACTGATTATTTTCCGCTTGGAATTGTGAACGATAAATCCGTTTCTGAGAAGCAGGGTGGTGGAAGGCCACCTTACTGGGAAATGGTCTTCTGGTGGACGAGGAAACCCCTTGTTGGGGCAAGGGCCGTAATTGCCGCATCTTTACTGCCCGAAAACGTGTCACCGGATGCATTCAAGAGCATTGTGAGGCTCGATGCGAAAACTCCGCACAGGGAAAATCCCATAATCCCTGAAAGTGTGAAAGAGTATTTTGAGGGTAAGAAGCTTCTTGATCCCTTTGCGGGTTTTGGTTCTATACCTTTGGAGGCGATGAGGCTCAGACTGGATGCTACAGCCGTTGAGCTGCTGCCTACCGCTTACGTGTTTTTGAAGGCTGTGCTTCAATATCCGGCAAAATACGGGAAAGAGGAGATTTCAGTTATAGAAGAGACTGAAAAGAACGGAAGAAAAATAAAGAAGGCGAAGAGAGTTAAAAGACTTGTTTACGACGTGCAGAGGTGGGGAAACTGGATTACTGAAAGGCTGAGGGAAGATGAAGATATTAGGGAGTTATATGATGAGGATGTTGCCGTTTATATTGGGACTTGGGAGGTTAAGTGTCCCCACTGCGAGAGATGGACGCCCATAGTTGGCAACTGGTGGCTTGCGAGGGTTAAGGATAGCAGCGGGAAATACAAGCGTCTGGCATTCATGAAGCCTGTTGTGAACGGAGATAGAGTGGATATTGAGGTTGTTGACGTTAATGCTGTTGTTGGGGATGTTTCGAAGGCTAAACTGGATGGTAATGTGATAAGAGTTGGCGATAAGGCGTTTGAGGTGCCTGAGCCGAATAAATATCCTAAAAGAGCTTCTGCTAGGTGTTTGTTTTGTGGAAATGAGATTGAAAGCGTTGATAGCGAAGGTAATGTTGCAGATAGTGGAGAGTGGTACGTTAAGTGGGCTTTGAAGAAATACCATGAAGGTGACGAGAGTTATGCTAGGCAGCGTTTGATGGTTAAGGTTAGGATCGTTGATAATGATTTAGTTTTTGAGCCATGTGATGAGGAAGATAACAAAAAACTGGAGAAAGCAAAAGAAAAAGTCAGAGAACTGACCGAGAAAGGAGATCCAGATATTCCTAACGAATTAATGCCGTGGTATCAATTACAACCTCCTGCTAACTTTCCTCCATTGTTATATGGTTTTAAATACTGGATTGATTTGTTTAACCCCCGCCAGCTCCTTACCCTCGTTAAGCTTGTTAAGTTGATAAGAGAGGCTGGAAAGAAGGTTGAGGAGGAGAAGATTAAGGATGGATGGAGCAAGGAAGAGGCCAAGGATTATGCCGAGACTGTGGCAACGTTTTTAAGTGTAGCTTTGTGTAAGTATGCTGACTACAATTCACTTTGTGCTGGTTGGAATCAATCATTAATTATGGGACATACATTGTCAATGCGTGGAATCACAATGATGTGGAATTTTTTCGAAGAAAATCCAGTAACTAAGTGGACAGGATCTTTATTTAGGAATTTTGAGGCTATAAGTGCCATTATAACCTATCTTACATCTGCTATCCATAACCCCCAAACTCTTTCATCGTTCATCGAAACTACTCAATCCAACGGCAAAACCAAAGTCATTCTCGACGACGCCACATCCCTTTCAAAACTCAACGAAGAAAAATATGACATCATAGTTACAGATCCACCGTATGCCAATGACGTTCCTTACACCGAGCTATCCGATTTCTACTACGTCTGGCTCAAAAGAGCTTTAAGTGACTCTGACGGCAAAAAACTAACTCCCCGATTCTACCCTGAAGCTTTCTTTAGAAAAACCGATTTCGGCTATGAGGAAATACCTACGCAATGGCAGGAGTTCGCAAGACGAGAAATTTCAACCAACCCTGGTAGGTTTATGGATAGAGACGATAAGGAAGAATTTGCAACAAAGCACTTCGGGAATCTCTTCAACCTTACCTTTCTCTCCATGAAATCCAGACTGAAGAAAGATGGCATCTTGGTAACTTACTACGCCCACACATCTCCCGAAGCTTGGGCTAATCTCCTCTACGCAGGCTGGAAAGGAGCAAAGATGCACATAACCAACGCCTTTCCCATAGTAACAGAATCAGCCCAGCGTGTGACTGGTAGAGGAAAAATGAGACTCGATACGTCCATAATAGTCGTGTGGCGTAATGGTGTTAGCGGTACAGCAAGGATAAATGAGCAGTCTTTCAGACTGAAGGTTATTGAATCAGCCAAGAATAAAGCCCTTTCTCTTCTCAAGCTATCAAAACACCGTGACTACGCTTTGAGAGGCAGAGATATTCTCATAGGAACAATGGGTGCAGTATTGGCCGAACTCACAAAGTATGAGGACATTAGAGATGCCAAAGGCTCAATAACGGTGAAAGACCTTACCGAAAAGTACGTCTTCCCTATGACTGTTGAAGGCATGTTTCAGGCTCTAGCAGAATATTACGGCGAGGGTATGCAGTTTGCCAACATCGAGGATGCCATTGCTAGGTACTACCTCTTACTCAAAGCCTTCTTCGGCGCAACTGCCAACGGTGGTAAGTTTGAAAGGCTAAAGGTCTCACCCAATGAGCTCATAATGCTGAAGCTCGCTACAGGCGTTGACGCTTCCATACTCATAAGACCTACAAGACCTTCACCCAACACCACGTATCTCTTCAAGAAGTCAAGCTCTGGCAGCGAGTTAACTTTCCTCGAACCCTCAAAAGCAGATTCAAAGTATCTTTCCTCCTACCTTGAGGAAAGGGGCATTATTCAGAGTGATAACCTTGTTATAGCCAGCTCAATAGATATGTTCCACTACCTCTCCTACCTCGCCTCCAAGGGAGCCTCGTCGAGAGACTACGAGGAAGTGAGGACGCACAACCCGAGGGCTTTCGACGAAGCCAAATCTATTGCACTAATTCTCTCAAAGGTCCTTCCAGATAGAGATCCTGAAAAGAGGATTGCCGACACAGTTCTGGGCTCGGTGTTTGGGGGCTTTTAGATGCGTGGCAGAACTTGGAAGGTGGAAAGTGATAAAGCGGACGAAATCAGGGCGTATCTACTGGATAGCGGAGGGAAGGAGCAGGAAGTAAAAAGCCCGTACGAAGTGTGGAGAGTTAGATTTTCTGACTCAACCTTTACATATTATACGACCGGAAAGTTATACAGCACACCCTCAAAATCACGTGACCCAGCAGTTTTTAACGCATGGGGGCATATTGATTCAATTGCAGGACCAAAATACATACCACCCACAAAGGACTACCTTATAGGGCTTGATGAAACAGGAAAAGGAGAGGTTATTGGGCACACTGTTCTTACAGGTGTTATCTTTCCAAAGGAGATTTTTTCCGTGATCAACGACAAAGTTGGTTCAGCGGACACGAAAAAGAGGCACAGTTTTGAGTATTGGGACGAAATTTTTAGAGAATTGGACTCGCTCACACCACTCGGTTTCGATTTCATTTTTGAGAAAGTACCACCATGGCATGTAGATAGATACAATCTCAACAAAATCATGGATGTAGTTTACCAGAGGATACTTTCCAGCTTCTTCAGAAGAGTTGAGATTAGTAGGTGTCGAATCGTTCTTGATGACTATGGTGTTGGAGATACTTTGAGTAGATTTCTAGACTTTCTTGAAAAGCAAGGGGCGGAAGTTATCGTTACCAACAATTCTGAGGAGTTTTACTTGGAGGCGAGAGTAGCTTCCTTAATTTCTAAGAGGATAAGAGAGGGGGTAATTAAAAAGATAAATGAGAATCCTAACTTCCAGATCGACGGAATTTCGGTTGGATCCGGGAATGCGGGAAACCCAAGAACTGTTGAGTGGCTTAAAAGATGGCACGCTTCTGGGAGAGAATGGCCGTGGTTCGTGAAGAAGTCTTTCAAAACTATCAGAGAAATTGAGGAAATGTCTACCGACCCAAAGAAAGAAATTCCCCCAATAAGAGAAGAACTGATGTCCAGAGAGTTTATGGAGGAGCTTGATAAAGGCAGACTTTCCATTACTTCACTTTCTATCGTGTGTCCTAATTGCGGTGAAATTCTTAAAGGTGTAACTTTTGCTATAACTGGCAGAGATTCTACAATAAAATGTCCTGAGTGCAATGAATTCATCCGGGATGCTGGAATGACTCTTAGGTATTATTGTGGCTATTTGATTCCCGACAGCAGCATCATACAGAGAGGACTTATAAGCAAAGATCTGGAAAAGTCAAGGGTTTTCGAGGGATTCACAATTGTTCTTGTTCCGGTCGTTAGAAAGGAGTGCGATAAGACTAAAAGAGGCAAAGAAGAGTTTGACAAACTTGCTCATTTTGGTGAGATTGGAAGAATACGGTTGGAGGCACATGGCAGTGTAAGAGATGTTCCGAATAGCCTCTCAAATGTCGAGAGGGATGAAATCATTGTTGATTCTGCTATTGAATTAAATGGAATACTGCTTACCGCAGATAAGGGGATGAGGGCTTATGCGATTGGTAGAGATGTGTTTACAATATTTATTTAGAAAAATTTTAATG
>MTMO01000064.1 GCA_002011235.1 Archaeoglobus sp. JdFR-27
AACTATACACAATGCTGTAAGAAAGATCGAGGATGTTGTAAGTAGACTGGACAAGGGGTGGCTTGAATCCGAAGAGATTAGGGAGTTTCTCAGAAGTTCAAGAGAGGACAACTTCCCCATGAATTATTAGAGAAGCTCTGCGATAGTTTGGCAAGTCCGACCACTATTTCGATTTCTTACCCACATCATTCGCTAAAAATATACCCTCAAAACAAGTCTTACGAAGTATTGTTTTTGTAGAGAGGTTTTGGTGGAAAATGAGAGATTATGTGGAGTAAAACTATCAAGAAAGCTTGTCCATTTTCATAATTCATTCAAGAAACGTTCACATAATATAAGATTGACATAAATAAAAGAAAAATACATAATTTCTTCACCTTAATACCACCATCTTCTCGAGTGTTCTTGTGATCTCAACTCATCTGTTATCAACCCATCTATTATCTGCCAGCTCTCAACCTTATGACAAAAACCGTCGGATTTGTACTTTCAAGCTCTATACTCCCATCGTAGCTCTCTATTATCTTCTTTGAAATATACAACCCCAGTCCAGAACCCTCTCCATAGCTGAAACCCTCTTCAAAGATTACATCTTTAATTTCTTCAGCAATCCCCATTCCGTTATCAGCAATTCTGATCTCGTAAAAATCATTCTTTCTCTCAATCTTTATGTCTATTCTATCAGCTTTCCCATGCTTTACAGCGTTTCCAATTAGGTTGTCAAAGACAGATGAAAGTGCTTCATTGGCCATAACGATTCCATCTCCATCTACATTGATTTTCACAGCATATTTTTTGACAACCCCATCAAGGAGTTCTCCTACGCGCACGGGCTTCGTTTCTCTGAACCTTGTAAGATCTTCAAGTTCCCTCATCTGCTTTATCAGGCTTATGCTTCTATCTATCCTTTCCAAAACGCTTTCAAGAAGGCTTTCGTCTCTCGATTCTATGTAGAACTCAACAGCAGCCCTTAGGGCTGAAAGGTCATTGAGTATATCGTGTCTGAGGATCTTGTTCAGCAGTCTTAAAATATCGTTCAGCTCAGAAAGGGTTTTCTCGAGCTTTACCCTATCTGTTATATCTCTTGCCACTATCTGCTTCCCCAGACCCAAAATATTGTAGTGTGCCACCGAATAATATTTACCCTTGTACTCAAAATTATCCACAAAATTATTTAACCATCTATCCCACACCTTCTTTCCAATAACATCTCCCAAAACGTTTATAGCAGATGGGTTCGCTTCAACCACTTCTCCATTTTTATCGATAAGCATTATCAAGTCTCCAGAATGTTCAATCATCTTCTTGTATCTCTCCTCAGTTAGGATGACATAATCAAGCATGAAATCGAGCCTTTCTATGATAGGATCAAGTACTGAAACGTATTCTTCAGGAATTTTCCTGAGCCTTCCAAATCGAAGACTGGAAACTTTCTTTTCAAAAGAAATTAAGTCTGAATACCTCCCTTTTCTAGGAATTTCAATCTCTAGATTTAGCCTTGGTACTTCAGCAAAGGCGTAGCTGAATTCAAATTTTTTAGATACAGTTGTTAAAAAGCTCTTTAACAGTTTTTCTGGAGTTTCGGGCTTAATAATCATTGAAAGCTCGAAAAGAGTGGTAATGAGTCTTTCTTTATCCATACATACCGCCCAAAACTAGTGTTTTATTGTAGAACTCGATAAACGTTCCAGAACTCACAACCTCTCCGATAGTAAGGGGACCAAAGCAATCCTTATTTATGGCTTTGAGTTCTCTCCTAAAATACCCTCCAAGATACAGAACTCTAGAAATACAATCAGCGACAAACGCCTTCTCAGCAGAGACATCTTCACCACACTTTCTTGCCGCATCAACTAGCCTTTTTTTAGACCCCCGCATTAAGGTCAGCAGAGAGTTCTCTGGAACTCTGCCAGCACATACAATTTTGCCGTTGCGAGTGAAGAGGGGATCTCTTACAACATATTCTCCCTCAACCCTTGTCAAGCCGAACGGATATGCTTTGGCGACATCAAAAAAGTTTTCTTCGTCCAAGTGTTTTCCATAATCCGCAAGAGCATCTTTGTAAACATCGGATGCTGGCCTCCAGTCAAGCTGAACGATTCCCCTTCCATCTGTTTTGGTAGCAATAAAAGTTTTCTCAGTTGGAGACCAGCCATGTCTTACCGAAATTTCAACCTTTTGCTTTACATTGGCAAAAAGGCAACCATCTTTAAAGAATCCTTTGCTGTCGAACAAGCATTCTATCCTTTCAAAACTCAATGATCCCGCCCCTCCACCGATGTAATCCACATCATACCCATACTTCACAAACGCGTTCTCGAGGATGTCTTCCACTCCATCACACAGTCCATCAGCAAAAACAAATAGCGTACCTTTAACATCCTTAGGCATCTCTGAATCTCTGAAGATTCTGACTTTTTCTGAGAGCCTAACTGCTACGACTTTGTTTTCATACTTTTTATCGCCATAAATGACCCCAGGAAAAACTCCCCCGAAATAAGAAACTTTAAGACCTTCAAGTCCCTCTCTCAGCTCACCATAGCAATTTTCAGGCGATATAATCATCAGACACTCACAATCTTTCAACTCTGGGATTTCTCCAGGATTTATTAACTCAGCCTGCATAATAACTCCCTCGGAAACCTAGAATTGAAGCGGGATGATTTGACATCAATATAGTTTTCATCTCGACCCCAACCACATATTTCCCTCTCCATTTTTAGATTTATCGGATCATAAATCAGATTATGGATTAGATTATAAAGATACTCATTTGTCAGTAGCAGATGGATTATTTTCTTATTTCCTCCTCAGTTTGCCCTTCAAGAATTTTCTGATGATCTCAGATTCTAGCCATCCCTCATCCAGCCTTTTAATGATTTCTTCAATCCTTTCAACCTGCTTAACTATTTCCTCAGCCGTGTCTCTATCTTTCATTTTAACCCTCATTTCAGCTAAACCCGATATGACTGCCAAGGGATTTCTTATGTGGTCGATGAGAATCGCATAGTTTTCGATGTTCTTGTCTATCTGCCTATAGGCTTTTTCTCTTAATTCATCCATCTCAATTGCTCTAATCGCAAACGCGAGATCGTTTGCAAGCGTCTTGAGCAAATCCAATTCTTCTTCCTGCAATATCTCTTCAGAATAGACAACAACTCCTCCTTTCGCTTCGTTGTCAACGAGCATCGGAATAGCATACCTCTTTAACTCTTTGTGTTTCTCATAGAACTCGCATCTACTGCATTCTATGTTATCTCCCTCCCTAAAAACGATAGCTTTGCTCTCCAAAGCTTTTACCATGCAGTTTGCGTTCTTCTTCCCATTAGCTCCGTAATTCTTAAGATTTAAGGTTTTGAGTATATCTGAGGTTGTTGTTAGCCTATCTCCCTCCTTAATTCCTATCCAGCATGTAAAATACCCGAGAGCCATTAGTTCGTTTGATGTTTCATTTATGATCCTCAATTTATTTTTCTCACGGACTATCAGTTTGTTGATGTTGTTTATTGCATTAAGGAGTTTGTTCAATCTAACGTAATCTGTAACATCCCTCAGAATCCCCTCTGCACCTACAACCCTGCCCCCACTGAAAACGGGCCAAATTGTTACATTCATAATGTATACCTTTCCATTTCTTGCAATCGCTTTTGCCTCATATCTCACTGATTCTCCATGCATCACTTTCTTGAAGTTATCTCTGACCATATCCAGTTCGTTTGGATCAATCAGCCTTTTTGCCGTATGGCCGATCAGCTCCTCCTTACTGTATCCAAGCATTTCAGCGTACTTCGGGTTAACGTCTAAGAATCTTCCCTTGTCATCCAAGATAAAAAACATATCCTGGGCATTTTGATAGAATCTTTCATATTGTTCTAGCTTTTTTCTGCGTTTTTCTTCATCAGTTATGTCCACCAGCGTTCCCAAAACGGCTGGCTTTCCCTTGTAAATCGTTCTCGATCCATAAACCTCATTCACTCTGATTTCTCCATCCTTTCTAACCATTCTCAGTCGGTAGTTTATAGAGTCGATCTCTCCTTTTATTCTTGCCTCTATGTTTCTTTTTACGGTTTCCCTGTCTTCAGGATGAATAAATTCTAAGGGATCTTTGCCGATTAGCTCATCAACATCATATCCCCAAAGCTCTGCCATCTTCGGATTCACGTACTTGAAGATTCCATCCTGAATTAAGTATATTCCAACGAGAGATTTTTCGGCAAGCGTTCTGAACATTTCTTCGTTCTCTCTCAACGCATTTTCAATTCTCTTCCTTTCTGTTATGTCTCTGACGATTCCTTCGGCTCCAACAATCTTTCCGTTCTCAAATACAGGCCACAAAAGTATCTCCACAATGTATTCCTTTTTCCTGTCCTTCGGAATTGCTTTTGCCTCATATCTTACACTCTCACCCTCCATAACCCTTTTGAACATCTTCCTTGCCACATCGATCTCTTTAGGATCGAAGAACTTCCTTGCCGTATGTCCGATGAGTTCCTCCTTTTTGTATCCGAGCATCTCTGGATACCTCGGATTGACTTCGATAAACCTTGCATTAGAATCGAGAATGAAAAAGAGGTCGTGGGCATTTTTATAGAATCTCCTGTATTCCTCTAATTTTTTCTTGTATGCCTCTTCCTCGGTGATGTCGATAGCAGTACCGATAACGGCAGGCTTCCCCTGATACGTTATTCTTGATCCAAATACTTCGAAGGTTCTAACCTGTCCATCTTTTCTTATAATCCTTGGTTTGTACCTGATGGACTCAATATTTCCTTTGATCCTTTCTTCAATATTCCTACCAACTATTTCTCTGTCTTCAGGATGAATAAAGTGCAGAACTTCTGTGCCTATGATCTCATCAACATCGTATCCAAAATCTTTGGCAAGTTTGGGATTTACATATCTGAAAATACCATCCTGGATGAGGTAGATTCCAACAAGGGATCTATCAGCAAGTTTTCTGAACAACTCCTCACTCTCTCTCAACGCATTTTCAATCCTCTTCCTTTCTGTTACATCTCTCGCTATCCCCTGGATTGCCTTGACTTTTCCACCTTCGACTATCGGTTTTGCTCTGGACTCAATCCATATCGCTTTT
>MTMO01000049.1 GCA_002011235.1 Archaeoglobus sp. JdFR-27
AGACTAAACCCCAAATGTCTTGGGAGGGTACTTAATCTCCTGAACACAGGAATTCTAGATTCTACTGAGGCGGAGATAATAGAGATGAGTTACTACGATGCCAAGTGAGAATAAAAGATATTAATCTTATTAATTTATTAGAAATTTATTAGGTACGTTGAGATAAGAGTTAACCCAGACCTAACTGAAAATTTACTTAACCGGATTTTGCTTCACGTTTTCTAAATTTTATACGGTTTTTTCTGAGATATTCAGTTCATGCATATTCAGTTCAAAGATTGTGTTTTCTTTTCATCTTGTAGTCTTCAAACAATTTCTCTACCCTTTCCAGTTTCTTTTTCTCCATTTCTTCGATTCTTCTCCTATAAATCTCCTCGAATTTTCTCGCATTCAATAATATCATTTCATCTCCGTACTCCATTTCAACCTCATTAACCTGAAAAACGGGGATGTTGGATTCTTCAAATATGGATGAGGCCAGATGAGACATAAGACCTTCTGAAATCACAGCCTTTATTCCTTTCTTGCATAAGTATTCAGCTGCAATCCTGCCACCACCACTACAATCCTTTATAAATATGACATCCTTCTCATTTATGCCGAAATCAGCCTCAAGTCTTTCGATCTCCTCCTTTGTGAACTTCTTCAGCATCTTAACCCACTTCCATCCTTCAAAGATTTCCAAATACCTCATTCTCTTTACGAGCTCGAGCTTTTCCTCAAGAGATCTGATTTTCTCATCCCTGCTATGTAGTTCTTTCCTCAGCCTTGAGATCTCAACTTCCAGATTTCTCACATAATTGTCTTTCCTAACTCTTTGATGTTCTTCACTTGATATACTAACTATCTTCCCTCTAAGCTTTTCTATTTCTTCTTTAAGTTGGTTAATAGATTCTCTAAGCATTCTATTCTCTTCGAATAGTTCATTTATTATTTTCTCCTTTTTGAGAAGCTCTTCTCTGTCAATATGGTCTTCGGATTTCTTTACTTCTTTTACTTCAACCTCTTTTTCACCCTCAAGGATCGTTTTAAGTGGTATTCCCTTGATGACCTTCGCTTTCACTAGATCTGAGTCAAAACCAGCAGGAATTCTCTTTTCGATGTTCAATAGCTTACTCTTATAGGAGTTGTATGCCTCCAAAGCTGCTGATAACGCATCCCTCTCATGATCGTTCAAAATTTTATATTTTTTAACAAGGCTCGTTTTTCTTTCTATACTCATGTCCTCCTTTGGAGCGTGCATAACTGCATTAAAGGAGGCTTTTATCTTGTTCACGTACTCAGGAAGAGAAGCTCTGTCCGTTGCTACCAAAACAGGGGTGCCGAAAGATCTAATGTACTCAACGACTTCTGAAAAGCTCCAGCCTTTCTTGCTTCTGAGTCCAAGAATGTTGCCATCCAGATCGAGGATTGCTATTCCTACGGTGCTGCCAGGATCTACACCTACGATAACGTACTTCATTCTTTTGCTTAGGGGTATGTACTCTATCCTGTCCTTTTCAACCGCCTCAACCTTAACTTGGACGTTTTTAGTTTTAAAGGAATTTACAGGAACCTTGGATCTCTCAGCGTTAACAAGCAATCTCCCCCTTGAGATTCCTCCGTAGCCTTGTCTAACGTCCTCGCTGTACTCAAGGTTGTGATTCTTTATTATCTGCTTTATCTCGTTGAAGACCATCCTCACCTGATCGTGGATCTTTCTTCTATATCTATTCTGATGCCAACCTCCCTTTCCTAAGCTTCTGTTCCTCGATACCGTTATCATGGTTTTATCAAAGAAGACGGAGATCTCCTCACCTACACCAAAGCTCGCAAGATATGCGCATGCTCTTGCTTCATCAGCTGGGCTACGAATGTTCATCTTTATGCCATACCTTCTTGCAAGGGTTGGAAGGGATTCCTTCCCAGTAACCTGAACAAGTTTTGTTGTTGGGGGAATCTCCTTCAAAAAGTTTACAAGCTCTTTTTTAGATTTGAAGAGCTCAGAAACGTTGTCGAGAGCAACAATATCCGGTTTTTTTTCTCTGATCATTCTGAAAAGCCTGTTTCTTGTTACCTTGTACTCCTCTTCACCATCATCTTTAAGCAAAATTAAGGAGTACCTCGGCCTTTCCTTTCCACTGAGTGAACCTTTTATAATATCGATACCAAATACGATCATTCTGCTAAAATGTAATTGATAACAGAATTAATATCCTTTTCTATGCCATAGGCTCTTTTGAAGTATTTCAGAACGTTTTCTACATCTCTCTCAAGCAGTTCTTTCCAGTTTTCATTTGCGTTTACATTTACGTCTGCATCTCTTTCATCTCCAAATCTCTCACCAACTTCAACCCACTGGGGAAAATCGATTAGATAGATGTCCTCTGCAACGAGAATATTGTACTGGCTCAGGTCGCCATGAACCACGCCGGCAATAAACATCCTTCTCATTTCTTCGATTATCGCATCAAGCACTTCGCTGGGATTTTCCAACCTTAGCTTGTAAAGTTCTTTCCCATCCACAAGCTCCATGAGAATTGCGTTTCCCTCCCAACCAAACGGTTCCGGAACCTTCACAACACCAAAAAGCTTTTTCAAAGCCCTATATTCTCTCCCCGCAGACCTCACAGTTAAAACGCTAAGATGGAGATCTCCATAATCTCTCTTTTCTCTAATTTTTCTGAACGAAACTCCAAGCTTGTGAAACTTCAGAACACATTCACCATATTTTTCAGAATAGCAATTGTATACCACGCTTTCCTTTCCCTCTCCCATCTTTTTTCCAAGCATATCGAGCTTTCCCTTTTCGACAAGCCTTCTTAGGGAAAAAAGGGTGATTCCTTGGAAAGTAAGGGACGAACCAAAATATGATACGATTTTGTTCTCAACAACTCCCATAGCCCCGAGAGATTTTAGGGTTTTTAGCGTATCAGGCTCGTTTAGCTTTGCTCTCTTAGAGATCAAATCTGAGGGCACATATTTGTAGTCCCACATCTCTCTGAAAATCGCATTGATTACCTTCCATTCTACCTTTCTGATTCCCTTGTAAAGGTTGTGGAGATCTTTCACAGAAAAAAGTTAAAACCTCGGCGATAATAAAGTTGCTGTGAAAACTTGCAGCGTATGCGGGAAAAGGGCAATTTACTTTCAAAGGCATAGCAACAGACATCTATGCAGAAAGCACTTCATCCACGACTTTGAAAGAAGAGTGAAGTATGCGGTAAAAAGGTACAACATGATTGAAAGAAATGATAAGATTGCCATAGCTTTGAGCGGTGGAAAGGATAGCGTTGCCCTTGCCTTTGCCTTGAAAAAGCTTTATGGGAAAAGAAGGGATGTCGATTTTCTGGCTATCACCATCGATGAGGGGATTGCCGGCTATCGACCCCCAACAGTAAGAATAGCAAAGGAGATCACATCAGAAGTTGAAATGGAGCATATTATAGTTTCATTCAAAGAAGAGGTCGGAATGGAATTGGATGAGATGGTTAAAAAAGGTGACAAGAAACCATGCACCTATTGCGGAGTTTTCAGGAAGTATCTGCTCAACAGAACAGCAAGGGAAAACGATGCAACTAAACTCGCAACTGGACATAATTTGGATGATGAGACCCAAACCATTTTGCTTAACTTTGTTCAGGCGGATATTGAAAGGCTTGCAAGGCTCGTACCGCAAAGAGTGCAGGAGGATCTTGTGTTGAGGATTAAACCTTTTAGGGAGATTTATGAAAAGGAAGTTTTGCTCTACTGCCTTCTCAATGGCATTGAAGTTGAGATGGGAGAGTGCCCTTATGCTCACTTCCCTGTCAGGGCTGCGATAAGGGATTTTCTCTATGAGTTTGAAAATAAATATCCTGGGAGGAAATACTCGGTTATGAGGAGTTTTGAGGCTTTAATGGATTGTTTTAAAACCAACTTTCCTCAGAAAGAGTTGAATAAATGTAGAATTTGTGGAGAACCTACCCCAAAAGACGTGTGTCAGGCTTGCGTGCTGAAGATGGAACTTGGGATTTTGGATTTGGTTAATTCTTGAAAAAAGTTTATTTTAAGTTGACCGAGTAATTAAATAATGGCTGACGTTGTTAAGCTTGAAGAATTTGAGGACACTTGGGGTCAGATAATAGAAGAGATCAAAGGAAACCAAGAAGGTCTTAGCGAAAAGGATGCAAATAACATCAGACTGGAATTCGAGGAAAAGTCTAATTTGTTTTTGTTAAGTTTAACGAGACATGAACAAAATGAATCTATTCCTGTACTAAATTTATTGGAGTCTAGATTAGAAACAGCTTTAAGTTATGCAACTTCCAGATACAAACTAAAACATGGTAGTATCCAAGCAAAATGGAAAGCATCATTAATCGGACTCCTAATTGTTATAGTTATCCTATTATTAAGATTTTTGAGCTGAGAACTGAGAAAAAAGAAGACAATAGGAGTTAATCTTGACCAAAAGATAATTGTCTTGGTAGATAAATCGGCCAAAATGTTACAGAAAATAAAAATTCTGAAGAGAAAAAGCCAGTTAATGCCAGTGGTAGCTATGGAAAATCCATGCTGAAACCGTCAGAAATGACATAAAAAACTAACAAAAAACACGATGATGAACAGAAAGTGTTTTTGTAACCACTTTCGATAAATATATATATGAATCTCAATATTACATTTTTAATCCAATAATTCAGCCCAATTGGAAGGTGAATTATGGGATTATTTGCCAATATAAAAAATGGTTTGAAAAAAGCAGGTAGCGAATTGGTTAAAAAAGTAAAATACAAGAATAAAGTTTTTGAAGGTAAACGGGCAATTCTTTCGAGATTTTCAAAAGAACAATTGGTTAAAATCCACAAAGAACTGGGAATTCCAACTTATGAAGAGGAATTTGATATTCTCAGTGGAGAAACAAAAAAGTGGAAGAAATCGAAATACGATCTAATTGAAGATCTTGT
>MTMO01000028.1 GCA_002011235.1 Archaeoglobus sp. JdFR-27
TGACATCAAATACGGTAAGCCAGAAGGAAGCAAAATCGGTAGCAAAGAAATTCATAGCAAGGATCTCAGCCACCGAAGATTTTAAGGACTGGAAGGATGCGGAGATCGGTAAAATCGTTACAGCCTACGATGTGGATGAAAGCAGAACAGCCTACATCTTTGAACTCGTTAAGGATGGAAAGTATGCCGGCTACATCGTTGTGTCAGCGAAGAGAACTAACTATCCGATACTTGAGCTCTCCAAAGGAAAATCACCTCTGGCAAGGATGGAAGAGTTCGGGGTTGAAGCAGAGAGAGTTTATCGACTTGGAGGGATGATGTATATAGTCAAAGAAAAGGGGAAGTACTATGATTTGAATAAGAGGGAAATTGACTTCAGTAAGCTTAGAGAAAATGTTGTAGAGGCTTTAAAGGATGAGAAAATCAAAAATCATTTGGCAAAAAGAACAATGGAGGCGAAAGAACAGTGGGAGAAATATAGCTCAGTAGCTCTAGGTGGAACTCAACCTAGCGAAGGACATGTATTTGGAGTACCATATTATTTAAATACAATGCATGGCGATCACCTGCGAGGATGTTCTCCAACTTCAGCAGGGATGGTTCTTGGATATTGGGATTCCCATGGATATCCAAATTTTCCAAGTGAAACACAACTCATCCATGAATTACATGTTGCTATGGAGACAAGTAGTGACGGAGTGACTTGGCCATGGAAGATCGACGATGGTATCAATACAGTTTGCAACAATCATGGATATTCAGGTTGGGCAACAAATCAGTGGTTTCCAACATGGGATAGTGTCGTGAGTGAGATAACGGCAGGAAGACCATTTGTACTATCCATGACTGCTGGTGGAACTGGTAGTGGCCATACAGATCCTTATGGGGATCATACCGTAGCATGTGTAGGATTCTTAACGGACTACAGCACGAATGAGAAGTTCCTCGAACTGCACGACACATGGGACACCTATCCGCATTTGCTTGCGTTTGGTGACTGGCTGGCTGCATCATCAACGTGGGTAAGACCATAAATTTATTTAAATTTTAATTTTTTAATTTTTTGAAATGAGAAAATTCACTATTCCACCCAGATATTCTGCAGGAATCTTCTTTATTGTTATTCTCTTGCTTATGGGTATCTTACTTCAGGCGTTACCCATCAGATTTTCAATTGAAATTTTGATCATAGTTTCGCTAGTACTAACCTTAATCGTTTATATTCCGGTGATAAAAAAAGAGAGAAAGAGCACGGCAATCGTATCTTTGCTCCTGCTTTTGCTCTCAATTTGTGCTGTATTTTATGCCTCTGACTTTTTACTATTAGGTCCAAAAGGTGAGCAAATTCCATATCTGTATCTCATTGCAAACCTAAGAGATGAGGAAGGAGTAATAGATCCGCACTGGATAAGTTCAGAATGGAGGTTTTACAAGCCGAAATGCTATTTAGAGTCTAGTGCTTCGAAATACGATAGTACATCTCTTGAATTAGCAGTGTTTTACTACGGAAAAACATCCCACAATCCAATTCACTCAGGACTGAAATACTTGTACACCAAACTATCTTGCGGAATCACCGACTCAAAAACCGCCTACGAAAGGTATAAAGAATTGCTACTCAATTCAGGATTTTCAATTGAAAGCAGATCAAACAACTTTACAGCAAGAAATGAGACTACAATGATTTACTGCCAGCTCGACGGTGATTTTATCATGGTTGTTAAGGTGAATGAGAATGAAGAATACTTGCTCAATCATACGAAAATATTGAGGGGGAAGTTTTGATCATGGAGGTGGAGGTATTTAAAAAGCAAATAAAAGATAAAAATGTTAGGAAGCGTTTAACAAAAAGAGCGTTAGCGAGGGAGAGATGGAAGTTGATGAAGGATTGCACGGTTATTGCGATCTGGTACGAGCAGAAATTTATAGCTGGGGTTCCCGCCTGTCACCAATCGAATTCACTAAAAGCCTTAAAATTTATTTAAATTTCTATTGTAGGTTTAGTTGACGACTAAACTAGTTAGTTAGTAACTAAATCGTTTAGTTCTCGACTAAACCATTATACTGGATTTAAATCTTTTTGATTGACTATTAAACCATTTTATTTTACGATCAAACCTCTTATATGGCTTCTAAACTGTTTAGTTACCGACTAAAATTTTTAGTTGCTAATTAAATAAAATTTAAGTATTAGTAACATCAATTCAAAAATGGTGGTTTAATGAGGGTAGGAGAAGTTTGTTTGGTGGCGTTGTTGGTGGCAGTAATTAGTATTGTTCCAGTGTCTGGAGATAACAAAGAGTTAACACCTCCACAACACCCGCCAAGACATGAAATAAAGGTACCAGAATCTACACCACCCCTAAACGAATCAGAGCTTACGCACATAATACTGTCTCAATCATGGCTCTTTAAAAATGACCAAAACAAAGACCCAAATCTGATAAGAGTGTCATTCCCAACCAGTTGGCTTGAAAATCCGCCCAAAGCAGTCGAAAATAAATCAGTTGCCTTTTTAAGAGTACCAAAAGAATTACTTAAAAGTTTAGATACCTCAGACGACCCCAAAACAATTACCGTAACACTTCCAATAGATGAATTTGAGTTTTACTCTGATATTTCCGAGATCGAAAAATTGGATCATAAGAATCGAAACGAAAATTTTTTGAGATCCCCGTCCACTACATCCACAAAGAGCTATTCCAACTCTAACCAAGAGAGGATATTTTATGCCTGTGAACCATTTTCAGGAAATCCAACTCATGTAGTAACAGGATTGATTGGTTACATTGACCCGTATTCGTATTCGAACAATGGTCAGGATTTTACAACCTACCACGAAAGAGAAGTTTACCTAGACCATGAGGGGGATTTACTCGAGTTAATCTCCGCATTTTACCCGGATGGTGTAGTCAAAGTCTGGGTTTCGTATTTCGATGGCCCTAACAGCGATAATTTAGTAAGTGTGGATGTAACAGGTACTCTCCAAGCAGTCAAATATTACCTCACCATAGATGATGGAATCTATCGAGCCTATTTGAAAGATACTAGTAGTGGAGAGTGGTATTCAGGTTCTTATGACGATAGTGATGATCCCGGAACCAGAATAACTTGGCTTGTGGGCTCAACTGAAATCTATTATAACAGCATATCTAAAAGTTTTAGGACTGTAACATATCCGATAACTACAGATTATATAGACGATAAAGGCAGTATGGTTCGACCAGATACAGCTTTCACGTATTGGGATAGAACTCCCAACGAGCCCTATGTTTACGTTGATGGGTGGTTTGATGCAGAGGGTAAACTAATAACAAAACACATAAGTGCTAATACCCAACCATAATATCATTTTTTATCTTGGGTTGTTGGAAAGATACTATGGAAAAAAGAGGTTTGGTGATCGTAGTAGTAATCTTCACACTTATTTTTGTTGGCTGCATTGAAATAGAGAAAACTACCAATCAAACCCCAAAGTCAGTTGTCACAATAAATAAAACACCATCCGATGAGATACCATCTAGGAATCTAACTTACACCGAACCTGAAAGTACGCCTACAACTCCTGCAACCCCTATAACCCCTATAACTCCTCCCCCCTTAAGAGCAACCCCAATTCCACCGGGTTTGATAGTTATTAAGTTCATGGAGTACTATAACGAGAGAGATGCAGAGAAGATCTACACCCTGCTTTCGGAAAGGGTCAAAGACAATCATTCCTTAGATGATGTTGAAGGAGAACTTGACTTCGCCGAAAGGCACAACATTACCATTACTCCTACAGAAGATCTCCTAGATAAACTTTGGCATATCGAAGCATCAAAAACCATATACTTTAAAGTGAATTTGAGCATTAAGTCGAAGGAAGGAGTTAGAAACACAACCATCGACTTTCCTTTGATCTATATACCGTATACTGAGAAAAAAGGCAAGTACACGATTGTTGGTGAAACCGGCTATATTGATGGCTGGGTTTTCGACGAAATTAAGAAAAAAATGCTGAAATGAGTTACTTGATGATTGACTGCTCTGGACATCAATCCAATGTAAATGTTTAGATGCTATACTTGAATCAAAATTTGTGAAAAGAAAAAGTAAAGGAATTAATATATTCTGTTGAAGTTTAATCCCTGGATAATTTTATTTTTCCACATAGTTTTTAGATCGAGTATGGAAGATCTGATAACAGCCATAATGCTCGGATCAATTGTTTTACTCATAGCATTGGCAATCTTTTTTAGGATGGTGAGAAAGCTTAAATCATACAGAAAAGAAATAGGAACAATCTTCCTACTCTCCATTCTTTTAATTGCAGTATCATGGATCATATCTCCTAAACACAGAGTAGTAGCAGGACTTCTATCATACACCGGTTTTACCCTTGGCATAGCTGGACTTTCAATTGCTGTCTGGGAGGAGTTCAAAAGGGGGATTAGAGAAGTAGAATGATTCTGGGAAGACTGCAAAGTTGAGTAATAAAAAATAAATAAAGTTTGTTAGATCTCTATCCAGTCGAATTCACTAAAAGCCTTAAAATTTATTTAAATTTCTATTGTAGGTTTAGTTGACGACTAAACTATTTATTCGACGAATAAACAGTTTAGTTCTGGACTAAACCTTTTAGTTTGGTTCTAAAATGTTTAGTTGGTGACTAAAATTTTTAGTTGTTAATTAAATAAAATTTAAGTATTTTGAAAGTGTAGCTTTAATT
>MTMO01000063.1 GCA_002011235.1 Archaeoglobus sp. JdFR-27
GACCCGGTTTGTGGCATGGTAATAGATAAAGAAAAAGCAGCAAGTAAATCAGAATACAAGGGCAAGACACACTACTTCTGCTCTCTAGACTGCAAGAAAGCCTTTGACGAGAATCCTGAGAGGTACCTAAAAGGGAACTCAGGTGCACCAGGGCATGGTTGCTGTTGATAAAACCTATTTCTAATATTTTTTAAAAATTTAAAAATTTAAAGGTTATAAAGGCAAACCTAAGGGGGAGTTATGTGGCTAAAAGAGCCATTTTGATTTTAGTTGTACTTATTTTGTTAACTTTAACTGCTAGCGCTCAGATGGCTGAAAATGCTCGAAGAGATTCATCGATCAAAATAGTGTACATTGAGGCCTTTCAATTTGGATTTACCGTAAGAGCCATTCAGGAAGGCTCCAATCTGAAAGTATATCCTGAAGGTTTAGACGTTTTAGTCAATAAAGGTGACAGAGTTCTCTTTAGGGGGATTTCAAGAGATGTTACCCATGGATTCTATATTGATGGCTACACAACTTCGGATCAAAAGATCTTCGTGTTGCCGGGCAGAATTCTGGAAATTGGCCCAATAACTTTTGATAGAGAAGGAAAGTTCAAGCTCCGCTGCTCTGTAACTTGTGGGCCTTTACACCCATTTATGGTTATGGATGTAGTTGTCAGACCAAACATACAATACTACTCCCTACTCATATCCACACTTACAGTAGGTGGATTCACGTTACTCTACCTTCAGAGAAAATCCGAAAATAAACTGCTTGGAGGTTACGAAAGGGAGGTTGACATACTAAAAGTAAGATTTATTGGATCTATACTTGAAAAGCTCCTCAAATGGAGAGGATTTCAGTTCTCGCTGATTCTACCTAGTATCTTCTTCTTCACCCTTGTTATTGTATCCGGTTTCTTTGGAAATCCTATAGGTAATAGAAATTTCTCAATTGCTGTTGTGTGGATTCTCTGGTTTGCAATCGTAGAGTTCACAATACTTTTCGCAGGAAGATTCTGGTGTGCGATGTGCCCCATTCCTGCATTTGGCGAGTGGATTGCAAGAAGAAGAATCATTGGCGTTAATAATAGTATTAATAGTATTAGTAAAATACCAAAAATAAGAAGATGGCCAAAGGCTTTAAACAATATGTGGGTATCTGTTACCGGATTTTTCGTACTTTCCTTATTTCTCCCTTGGCTTGTAACAAGACCTCTCGTAACAGCAGTGGTGTTTTTAGTTCTTATTATTGCAGCAACGCTGCTCTATATTATGTATCAGGGAAGATACTTCTGTAAGCATGTGTGTCCAGCAGGTTACATTGGATATCACTCCAATGTCTCCATCTTATCTGTCAGGTCGCGGAAGAGAGAGATCTGCAAATCTCACAAAAATAAGGATTGCATTAAAGGAAATTTAAAGGGCTATGGATGCCCGTGGAAGCTCTATCCTGGTGGAAATTGCGATAACACATATTGTGGTCTATGTTTTGAGTGCATTAAATCCTGTTTCCAAAACAACATGACTCTTAAAATCAGGATGATTGGAAAAGACCTTCCAAAAATTGCTGCAAAAGCGAAGAACAGGTTCGATGAAGCTTGGGTGGGTTTTACAAGATTTTCATTTGCCGTTTTCTATGAGTTGATCTTCTTCGGATCGTACTACTGGTTGAAAGACTGGGGGAATATGGGCAACGTTTATGGGGCAAACCTCGAGACTGCAAGACTGCTAATTCCTCCACCGTGGGGAGTTATTAACTGGATCAGGTGGGCATTCCTCGTTTCAACACTCGTACTTGTCTATCCCGCAGTTTTCTACGTTTTCTCTTGGATTTCCAAAAAGGTCGCTGGTATCAAAATACCTGTAAAACAGATTTTCCTATCTTTCAGCTATGCTCTTGTCCCTTACGGACTCTTCGTGTGGATTGCATTTGCGGTATCGCTGCTCGCAGTATTCTGGACATATCCGCTAACAGCCTTTTCAGATCCATTTGGCTGGGGATGGAATATTGGCGCAAGGTTTGAATGGGATCCATTTTATCCTGAGTTACTCCCCTTCTTTCAAACCTTTTTCATACTTACCGGACTCGCACTTGCGATAAACACAACATATGGCATAGCGAAAGAGTTACTTGATGAACACAAAGCCTTCAGGGCGACAGCAGTGATGAGCATATTGCACATCATTTCTGCTCTAATCTTAATAAAAGTTATTGCGGGGTGAGAGGATGAAAATATGGGAAATTGTGGCTTTATTACTTGTTGTTCTTGCCTTGGCATTACCCTTTTCACTTTTGAGTATGGACAAGGTGTTTTCAAGTAAAAATTCAGTTGTCATAAGAGCTTATATAACAGAGGCTGGCGGCTTTAAGCCAAATCTCATTGTGGTTGAGAGGGGGCAGAAGATAAGGATCGTTGTGGAGAGTATGGATGTTGTCCATGGCTTTGCAATTCCAAGCTTAGGTATCAACAGCCTTGTAGATGTTGGGGGAAAGAGGGTGATTGAGTTTGTGGCGGAAAAGAGGGGTGTGTACTTTTTCGGCTGCTCAATACGGTGTAGTCCCTATCACTTCTTTATGGGGGGAATTATAGTTGTGAAATAGGAAATAAGAATTCAGCGATGGGAACAGCATCCCCTTTCAACGTACTTTTCGGGTTCCTTTTCAAAACTCTGTTTGCAGTGATGTGAGCAGAAGTAGTATGTTTTACCCTTGAACTCAGCTTCAATGCCTACACTTTCATCCACTTCCATTCCACACACGGGATCAACAGCCATACAGTTAACAATGTTAATAGAGTATTTATAATTTTTCTTCGGAAGGTTTTAGCTTTCTCCTCTTATGCCTTCAAGTTGTTCACCCGGGTAAAGCCTGTATGTTCTGCCGAATCTTTCCCTGATGATCAGATCCTTTTCTTCAAGTTTCTTTAAAACCATGGATATCTTCGAATGAGAAAACCCTGTCCTGAAATGTAATGAGTCCTGAGTTATGCCTTCATTTTCAAAAATAATTTTCAAAATTCTGGCCTCGTCCTTGTTAAGAAGCTTTTCGACTAACTTCATTCTGCTTACAGTCGATTTTTCATCTGAGCTATCAAGAGAGTGGTCAGTAGCTCTAAAACTTCTATTTTTCAAAATGGGCTCGATAAGAGGAAAGCTAACGAGCAGCGTCCCGAAACCAAACAAAAGGTAGGGAAGATAAAATTGTGATCGGGTGTTACTTTGTTGAAAGCATAACATCTGGTTATAAACTTGCAGATTTTGAAGGTAGATTATTGAATATAGAACAACAACTAAACCGGCTATTAGCAAAAAGTATCTCTCCCTCATATTTTTAACAGTGTTTAATTGGGTTTTAAATTTTATGCAGGAGCAGAGATCAATACGACCGATAGAATAGCAGTACAAATGAAATCGCTAACAAATGATGGTCAGCATTACACCACTACGATCTTGAATCTGATGTGTATCAGCCTAAGCATCTGTGATTTTGTCTCAAAAACCATCCCTAGTTTTGTTCTAGCACACTCAGGAGGTGATTTCATGTCCGAATCGAAACTTTTATAAACATTTGAGCAATTGTTCAAATATGGTAGATAAAGCTCCAGTTTGTAAGAGCAAAGGTGTTGGTGAGTATATCGATGAAGTTACATCAAGTTTACCATCTGATGAGCGCATAATTGAGCTTGCAGAATTTCTTGAGGCCTTCGGTGACTCCTCTCGTATAAAGATACTCTTAGCCCTATTGAAACATGAATTATGTACTTGCGATATCTCGGCGATTACAGGTTCATCAATCTCTGCTGTTTCACATCAGCTAAGGGTTCTGAGAGATAAAAAGCTTGTGAAATACAGGCGAGAAGGTAGAAACGTGTATTA
>MTMO01000019.1 GCA_002011235.1 Archaeoglobus sp. JdFR-27
CTTCTATGATCTCTAAGGCATTTTTTAGTCCAACTCTGGAGCCCCCTCCAATGTTAAATTCCTCTCCCTCAGCATCACATTCTGCAGCAAGGACTGTAGCCTCAACAATATCACCAACATACGTAAAATCTCTCGTTTGAGACCCATCTCCAAAAATCACAAGCTCCCCATTATTTAAAATAGCTTTTATAAATTTGTGAAAAGCCATATCTGGTCTTTGTCTCTCTCCATAAACCGTGAAATATCTTAGAGATATTGTCGGAACACCGTAGTTTTGCCAGTACAAGTAGCAAAGAGTCTCACAAGTCAACTTTGATGCGCCATAAGGGGAAATTGGTTTTGGACATTCGTCTTCTCGCATTGGCAGTTTATTAACATCTCCATAGACTGATGATGAAGATGCAAAAATGAATTTTTTAATATTTTTATTTTTACACACCTCGAGAAGTTTTTGCGTTGCCAGAATGTTATTATCAACGTAAATCTTAAATTCACTACCCCAACTTTTGCGAACTCCCGCCTGTGCAGCTTCGTGAAAGACATACTCAACATCATTCAAAATTGTGGATAGATCCAATTTTAGGAGATCACCCTCTATAAAAGTGAATTTATCATTTTTTAATGCTTTTGATAAGTTTCTCTCTTTAATCCATCTTGGATAGTAGTTTGTAAAACAATCTATTCCAATAACCTCATACCCTTCTTTTAGCAATTTTTCAGTCAAGTGAGACCCTATAAAACCAGCACATCCTGTTACTAGTGCTCTCATTTTTATCGCCCCATCCATCACTATTGTATTCGTCTATTTTATTCTATATTTTATCTACATAATTGCTATAGCACCATTTTCAAATTTATTCAAGTTCTCAATAATTTTATTCTCTCTTATTATCATACCACCTATAACGGACTTGTTTATTTTTACATAATTCATAACTAATGAATTCTTAATTATACTTTGATTAATCTCAACGTAATCGCCGATAACACTTCTTGTAACGTCCCCATTAATTTTACAGTTCTCTCCGATGTAGAATGGTTTACCTATGTTATCTAACATTTTCAAATTCACCTGAAGTAGATCAGACGGTGTTGTAACGTTCATCCTCCAACCTTTTAACCAGACATAATTAATATTAACTCCCTTATTTATCATTAGCTGCAACAAATTTGATATTTCATACTCACCAGTTTCAGATTTTTTCATCTCATCAATATGATCAAAAATTTCTGTGCTAAAAGTATAAACTCCTGCAAAAGCAAATCCTCTAGATTTCTTTGGTCTCTCTTCAACAGCAAATATCTTACCATTTTTTATGTATGCTTTGGCTCCTTTTCCTTCTCTGTCAAGCATTACTGTTATGTCTGCTCTGTTTTTTATATGTGATATGATTAGGTCTTTTAAATTTCCTTTAAAAAAGTTATCACCCCACATCACGACAAAATTTTCGTCGATATATTTTTCTACAAGCTTTATAGCAGAAACGGTACCATCAAGCACATCTTGCTCTACAAATTTGACATCTCTCAGCTTTCTCTTTATCATTTCTTTTTTATATCTAACTATAACTATGATCTCCTCGATACCAGATGATTTCAAGCAATTAATAACATGTTCAATTATCGGTTTGTTCAGAACCGGGAGTAAGGGTTTAGGCATATCTACTGTCAGCGGATACATTCTCTTTCCTATACCTGCTGCAGGTATAACTCCAATCATAATAAGCTTTTAAACCAGTCTATAGTCTTTTTTAATCCATTCTCAAACTCTACTTTCGGTTCCCATTTCAAAATTTTTTTCGCTCTCATTATATCTGGACACCTTCTTTTCGGATCATCTGCTGGCAATGGGTGAAACTCCAAAGGTGAATCTGAATTTGTAATCTTTTTTATAGTTTCAGCTAGTTTAATTACTGATACTTCTATTGGGTTTCCAACGTTTACAACTTCTCCTTTACCCTCCTCAAACCATGTAAGCCTCAGTAACCCCTCAATCTGATCTGTAACATAGCAAAAGCTTCTCGTTTGTTTACCATCTCCAAAAATTGTCAGTGGTTCGTTATTTAATGCCTGCTTAATAAACCTTGGAACAACTCTTCCATAAACTCCATCTGCCCTCATTCTCGGTCCATAGGTGTTAAAAATCCTGGCAATTCGTACATCCAAGTCATGTTGCCTCATGTAAGCCATGCATGTGGCCTCTCCAGCTCTTTTTGCCTCATCATAGCAGCCTCTCACTCCTATTGGATTCACATTACCGTTGTACGTTTCTGGAGTTGGAATAACTTCAGCATCACCGTAAACCTCACTGGTTGAGGTGAAAAGAAATCTTGCTCTATGTTTTTTCGCAATACCTAGAGCAATCCAAGTGCCGAGTGTATTCGCCTTTATAATCTGAATTGGGAATTTGTCAAATTCCAAGGGAGATGCCCTTGATGCTAAATGCATCACCACATCAATTTTCTCATCGAATAATATTGGCTGAGAAATGTCATGCTTAACGAACTTAAAGTTCTCTTCATGCATTAAATGGGATACATTGCTCTCCAAACCACTCGCAAGATTATCCAGGCATATTACTTTGGCATTCTGTCTAACTAAAACTTCGCAAAGCCAAGAACCCAAAAATCCAGCTCCACCAGTAACCAGTACTGTTTTGTCTTCAAAACTAATGTCTCCAAGATTTCTGATTATCTCCTTTATGTCTCTTTCAATCAAACTCAAGCCCCCTTATAAATTCTTTAACTTCTTTTCCAACTTCATCATCTTCCAATGCCAGCTCAATGTTCGCCTTCAACCAGTCTATCTTATTTCCTATATCATATCTCCTTCCCTTGAAAAGGTAAGCATGTATCCTCTCTCTTGTATTCAAAATTTTCATAGCATCCGTAAGCTGTACTTCATCCCCCTTTCCAGGTTTGGTCTCTCTTATACAATCAAATATCTCTGGGGTTAATATATACCTTCCGAGTATAGCTAAGTTTGATGGAGTCTCTTCAACACTGGGCTTCTCGACAAGATCATCTACGATGTATATTCTGTTTTCTATCTCCTTACATGAGACAATACCATACAGACTAACTTTCTCTCTCGGAACTTCTTCAACTGCAACTACCGAAGTTTTATACTTATTGTAAACATCTATAAGCTCCTTTGTACATGGCGGTAATGTAATCGTATCTCCCAGAAGTAAAGCAAACGGCTCATCATCAACAAACGATTCGGCATAGCTTACTGCGTTACCCAAACCTCTTATCTCCCTTTGCCTGACAAAGAAAATGTTAACTTCATTCAAAATTCTATCAAGCTCATCTAAATACTTGTTATGTTTATTTACATCAGTTCTATCAAAGTGATCTTCTATGGCCCTTTTCCCTTTCCCGGTTATAATTAAAATATCCTTGATTCCAGAATGGTAGGCTTCCTCCACAACATACTGAATAACGGGTTTGTGCACAACCGGAACCATCTCCTTAGGTTGAGCCTTTGTTATCGGTAACATTCTTGTGCCAAAACCTGCTGCTGGAATTACAGCTTTCTTTACTCTCATCACCAACACACCCCTTCATAAATTGCAGCTTTCCTTGCTCTCTCAATCATCCTACCATCTATTACAACTTTTTCCGTGTAATCTAACTCCTCAAACTCATCCCATTCTGTAACCACCAATACTGCATCAGCATTAAGTACGTTTTCGGCAGATGAAGTGTATTCTATCTGTGGAAACAGTTTTCTAAAATTATCCATTGCTTTGGGATCATAAGCTATAATCTTAGCTCCCTCCTCAATCAACCTCTCAACAATTGGAATAGCTCTGCTCTCCCTTATATCATCTGTATCTGGTTTAAACGCTAA
>MTMO01000065.1 GCA_002011235.1 Archaeoglobus sp. JdFR-27
CCTCGAAACCTTCTCCAGCTTCACATCTCCAGCAATGCCGAGCTTTTCCAGCAGAAGCTTAGCCTTTTTGATAGCTTCCTCATCCGAAGGCAGGTTCTCTCTCGGCCCTCCCGGCAGATTTGGAGATATGAGTTCCTGGCTTTCATCTCCAACAATCCTGTATCTGGGAAGCTTTTTTGGAGCTTCAGGGAGTTCAGTGCTTAGTTCGATGTTTGCTTGCCCCATTATCCCTAAACTCGGCTTGGTTGTTGTGAAAGAGAAGGCTATTGCAAAACTCAGCAAGACTACGATAATACCTAGAATTACTTTCCACTTATTAACCTTCATATGAACCACCTCTCAGCAATCCCATTCCTGAATCCATACCGAGCTGTCGTCTGGGTACTCATCTAGAGCAACGTAGCCATGGTTGTGCAGATGGTCATGATACAACTGATCTTCCGTGTCTGCAATAACTTTTGCTTTCACATCGCTATCGTATGTGTACTTAGTTGCCAGCCACCAAGAAGGGTAAATAGCATCGTTCGTGTCTATAGCATAATAGAAGAATCTATCTGCTACCGTAGGGTCTGAGTAGGTGGCTGTAGAATATCCAAGCACCATATGGGAGTACTTCAGTGCTGCCCCCCAGTTGTTATCTCTCAGAACGTGACAAGCCTGGAATACGACCCATTCGTTGTTATAATCCCATTTATCGTCCACATCATTCGAGCCGACCGTTGCCCAAAGATTCCAAGGTGAGTAGTCCCAGAGAGCGAGATCGTAATTTATAGAGAGACCATGTCCAAAATGCCAGTGGAAATCTGTCTCGTCTAATCCTTCATATCCATAATTTGAAGTACCAAAATCCTCTTTAGTTACCTCGGAATCCTTGTGATAAAATTCTTTTGTCCATCCATCATTCGAGAGTTTCGTATCCACTATGTCCGCAAATTGGGTTCCCCATGGGGTTAAATCGTCCATCCAAGAATAATCCTCGATGATCGTCATTGAGTACGAGTAAGCTGATGATGAAGGTGTTAGTAGGATCGTTGCGAACAATGCACTCACTGCCAAACCTAGTATCCAACTCAACTTTTTTTCTCCTACTCTTATTGCTTTCATCCCGCCGTCACCTCCTGCCACCTAGCTTTCCAACATAATCATATATAAATCCAACGAAAATGTTAGATAACTTTCTAACGTTTTCGAAAAATTTATATATGTGGATTCAGTTAAGCTAACCTCTTCGCCTCAGGGCTATCAGGATCAAAACTAAAGCTAAAGCTGCCAAGCCTGCAATCCCAGCTTTAATCCCAAACCCAAACCCAGATTCCTCCCCAACCTTAACCTTAACCAGCCATGCGGATTTGTCGGAATAATCATATCCGGCAACAACGAATCCATCTTCTACTTTGACAAGGGAAGTTGCTATCCCGCTCCTTAAAATCAGCTTCCATAACTCCTTTCCTTCCTTATCTGTTTTGATAAGCCAAGCATCGGAATATTTACTACCATCGCCGAAGGAGTACGTGCTTCCTGCGAGAACGAAACCATCGGGAACGGCTATTACAGATTCGATTGCATCGAAGGATTTTCCTCCGTATGTTCTATTCCATTCTATTTTAGCTGCTGAGGAAGTATGGATTATCGGTAGTATCGGTAGTAAAATCAAAGTGGTTAATAGCAAGATTATCTTAACCCTAACCCTATCTCCAACACTAATCGTAATCCCACCTTCCTGCGATCAGGCGGAATACATCCACCGTTTTACCTGCGATCCTCTCCACTTTAAAATCCAGGGAACCTCGGACACCATGAGAATAAATCCTCAGATAGCATTTCAGCTCTGCAACATCGGTGTCGTTGTACTTCTTGAAGCAATCTAAAGGATCCTCTAACGCGATTTCTGCATAGGGAATCGCCTCATACTTCCCCTTGAAAAGATCAAAGGTGAAGCATCGCTTGTATTCGTCTCCTGGCTCTATAACTTTTTCTTCAAGATTCAATGGCTTTATCAAAGGTGCCTCCATTCGAACCTTTCTCGTGAGGTCGAAAACGAGCATTGCCAGCGGACTTATTCCTCCATAGTAAATAATCCTGGGGAGATTTCCTTCATACCTCAAAACAGCACACAGGGTTATAGGTGATTGATTCAGCGGAGTTGCGTTATAAATGGTAACGTTGAATGGATGGACATCTTTTAGGAACCGGAGCTTTACTTCTTTAACGCTAACCTCTCCGTTCCTTACGCTAACAATGTAACCTTTCACCTCACCTCTCATCACCACCCGGTATTCTTCCGCTTTTCTAGTTGCGAGATTGTAAATTTCGTAAGCAAAGAGGGGGGTTGCATTAACCTTCGTTTTTGCAATGCGGATGATCTTTTCCTGACCTTCCACGAAAGGAGACTTTACTATCCCGAGCCTTGTTAATCTGACTGAAACGTTCTTTTCAATGTGGCACTCAGCTTTAAAACCAGAGCCACCTTTTTCCAGATATATCGTCACATCCTTTGATACATTCTTCCTGTAATAGGGTGTGCTATCGTATAGCGAGTGATTCCAGTTTCTGTATCCTATTCTGGAAAGGCAGATATCAAGAATCTCATCTTCCGTGAGTTGGTTTACCTTCTTTTTAGTTTCGTAGCCGTAGTTAATAACTTTTGTAACATTTTCGGGAGGAGAGAAGTTGTACTTGTTGATGTCAGCCCTCACTTCCTTTATCTCCCTGAAATTCCTGAAGTTTAGGATTACTGTCATTGGTTCGGTTTTGTTTGATTCTGTTTGGTCAATTTGTTTTCCGTTCTCTGGATAAACCGCCATCACCATCTTAACCGGATACCACCTCCCGCTCTCGTTTGCCATGCATACTTTTCTGAGTTGAATTGATTTGTTGGATGTCAAGTTAATCAGGCTAAGGTTCAAAAGGTAGCATTCCCTGCCGTTAACATTCTCCTTCCCTTCCAGCTTTGGTTTGCAACTTTTAAGCTCCTTTACAACGAAACCAAACAGATCTGGAGTGCGATTGATGTAGTCTATCCTTACTTCATTCCTTGATTTGTCGTAAATCCAGTGAATCGAGCCGTTGAAGCCCTCTATACTGTAGTCTCC
>MTMO01000030.1 GCA_002011235.1 Archaeoglobus sp. JdFR-27
AAATGTTTAGTTGGTGACTAAAATTTTTAGTTGTTAATTAAATAAAATTTAAGTATTTTGAAAGTGTAGCTTTAATTGTCGGTGGGGTGGTGAGATGTTGAGGAAAATAGTTGCGGTATTGCTGGCATTAGTAATGCTGGGAAGTGTTGTAATCCCAGTAATGGCAGCTAATAGTGAGCAAAATGAGGCATGTAAGAGTTGCAACAGCTGTTCAAATTTGGAGAACAAGAATGTAGCTGTTTTCGAGCTTAAGGGGTTGGAGAAAAGCGAAGCTTTGGCAAAAGCTTTAGCGAATAAAGACGTCAGGAAATTGATGAACAAACTTGCTAAAAACCGATGTTCTCAAAAGCAACTGTGAATAAACTGATTAACGAACGCGGAGAGATTATCTACGTTTTAATTCCATTCAAAGTGAAAAAAGGTTATAAAGTGGCAGGGATAGGCTATGTAATCTCTGAAAATGGATATAGAGCATTTGCTACTGAGACCTATGAAAAAGACGGAAAAACTTATACGAATGCCTACTATGTAGATACAGATGGAAATGTTGTAGTTCTAAGTGGAGATCAGAATTATTGGGGCTGTGTATCCCTTTGCTTGGCGCAGTTCTGCGCAGACTCGCCAACATACTGTGAAATATGTGGTGGTTTCTGCTACATCTGTATTGCAGCACCCGATCCGTGGGCTTGCGGAATGTGCTTGGCGTGTATTGGTGCTCCTGCAACGTATTGTTCGCTCAGCTGTCTTTAATTAACCACTTTTTAACCTAGTCGGTATGCAAAAAAATAGAAAAATAGATACACTAAAAACACATAAGATGTCGATGGTCGAATATGAAAGAATGGCAGTTTATCCTTGGCACCTCGCAATAGCCATCCTTTTCTCGTATATCACCCTCGCTTTCGGGCTTGGTTTAAAATCAGTAGTAGAAGTATACAATGAATATGTTGCTTTTGCGGCCTTCCTTATCCTGCTTTTGGGTTTTACACTACCATTCTGGCTGAATTCTCTTTTCAGGAAAATAGTGGTGGATGACAAGGGAATAACATTCAAGCGAAGGCTTAATTTCAAGATCCCTGTGCTATACGAATTCGATCGATTCTATGCTTACGACGATCTTAAGTGGGTTAAAGCTAAGTGGATCTTTGTGGATATCAAGGGCAAAGCTGCATTTGCCAATCCCAGATGGATAATAGTAAGGGATAGGAGGGGTTTTATCGAGACTATTCAAAAGTTTGCACCCAAATTGGTTGAAAGAAGGTGATCAAGGGTGTTAAATAATTCTATGAAAAGAGAGGCATTTCTAATCACTTTTGTAATTTTACTGACGATTTCGGGTGTGTATGAGATATATTTTCAAGATGCATCTAAAGGACTGATAACTACAGGGCTGGCATTCGCAATTCTTTTTGGACTTTACAGAGATTATTTCACAGGAGTTCTTGGTTTCATCTCCGGTTTGATGCTTCTGTTCAGTGTCTTGCTACTGACACCAATAGGAACGATCTTTTTTAGCGGAGGCCTTGTCTATGTCTTTATTAAGGAGTGGAGATGGAAAACAATCTAAGGCAAGAATTGAACAAGGGACCATAAATAACAGAATAAATAACAGAAAACATGATTATGAATACACCGGCATTAGAATTTTCCCATGGCATTTTTCCGCGATATTGCTAATTACTGCAATAACCTTACTGATCAGCAGTGGAATTGGATCTTTTAATCCAAAATTTATCTTCCCCCTCCTGCTGTTCTGGTTTCTCACGGTCATCGGCTGGATGAATTTCCTATTCAGAAGGCTTATTGTAACCAAAGATGGCATAATTTACAAAAGAACTTTGAATGTTAACTTCAGAGTTATATATACTTCAGACTGGTACTTTCTCTTCAACAATATCGAGAAAATAAAAGTGAGGAAAAATGTTATTCGATTAAAATTCAAAAAGAAAACGGGAAGTCCGAGTTTGATAATAGTAAAGGATGTTGAAGGTTTTGTTAAGGTCGTTCAAAAGTATGCTCCCGATAAGTTGGAGGTGAGTAAATGAAGAGAATAAAGTGGATGTTGGTTTGTTTGTTCTTGGCAGTCCTTATTGTAGGCTGCACCCAACTCTCAGCCGAGCAGATAGCGGAGAAGATGAAGGAGAAGTACAACTCCATCGAAGACATGAAAGGAGTGATGATTGTAACCACAAATTTAGGAAAACAACAAACCCAAACAATAAAATTTGCAATGAAAAAGCCTAACAAATGGAAAACTGAAGATGAGAGAATGCTAACAATCTCCAACGGTAAAACGATGTGGATATACAATAAGCAAAAGAATGAAGTTACAAAACTTACCTTGCCAGAAGTCAAACAGCCAGAATTTGACTACGGTAAAATTATCAAGGATATGTTCGAAAAATACGATGTCAAACTTATAGGTGAGGGAAAGATCGCAGGCAGGGATTGTTATATTATCGAGTTAAAACCGAAGGGTAAAGATTACTTCATCAATCAAAAACTTTGGATTGACAAAGAATACTGATATCCTTTAAAAATAGAAATAGATTATGGAAGCTTCAACTCAACAGTAGAATACAAAAACGTAGAGTTCAACACTGGAATAAGCGATGAAGAATTCGAGTTCAAGCCTCCTGAAGGAGCGAAGATTGTTGAGAAGGAATTTAAACTGCCGGAGAAGTTAACGATTGAGGAGGCTCAAAAGCGAGTTAACTTCACAATCCTTGTCCCATCATACACAGCAGGCTTTGAATTCGATTACGCTATGGTTTTCAAGGGTATGGCTCAACTCTACTACAAGAAGGGTGATGATGTTATGGTTATATCAGAGCGAACTGGTGAGAGTGGTGAAAGCAAACCCTTGCCAAATGCAAAGAAGGTGAAAATAAAGAATGTTGATGGGGAGCTAGCGGAAATCTTTGGCAGCAGAATGCTGAAATTCCCGATAAACAACTTGGAGAT
>MTMO01000015.1 GCA_002011235.1 Archaeoglobus sp. JdFR-27
CTCAAATTCCGGTTTTACCGAATAATAGTCTACACAAGCCTTCTTTTCGTCAGCGGGGCCTTCTAAGCCGTAGATCGCGGGTTCAAATCCCGCCGGGTCCGTATAGCACACCGAGCGGATACCAAAAACCAAGCTCAACCGTTAATTTTTTATCCCTTGAAAGGGATATCCCTTACGAGGGATATGAGAGCATTTGGAAAATTCGATCTTCGTGCAAAGCTACCGCCAAGGAAGTTCGAGGTCTACTTTGGAATAAAAGCTAGAGATGGAGCTAAAGGATGGAGAAGTAGCTATGACAGCGTGCAGAAGCTTCTAAATCACCTTGCGAGATATACGAGGAGCGAGGCTTCAAGGGAGAAGTACCTCAACATCCTAAGAAGATTTTGCGAGTGGTCTGGCTATAATCCTGACGAGCTCTCCCAACTGCCAAAGGAGAGGGTTGAAAACCTGATTCAGAGCTTTGCTGATGAACTTGCGAGCATGGACAGGAGCAAGGCGTATGTGAACTCTGTAATCAAGAAACTAAAGACCTTCTTCCGCTCCAACGGATATAAGGATCTGGAAGTGGCGATGCACTTCGTGCCTACTCGCTACAGAAAGAGGCCAGAGTATGTTCCTACCAAGGAGGAGATTTACGCTATGGCCGATTCCGCTGGAAGTTTGAGGAACAGGGCAATAATACTCTTTCTCTGGAGCAGCGGGCTGAGAGTGAGCACTCTATGCGCCTTAAACTATGGAGACGTTGCAGACGATGTTGAGAATGGAGAAACCCATATCATGGTTCCAGTTTATCCAGAAATGAAGGAGAGGGTTGCGGATGCTTGCAAGGGTAACATTCCCTACTACACCTTTATTTGTATGGAGGCTGGGGAGGCTTTAAGAAGCTATCTGCGAGAAAGGGAGGAGAAATATGGAATAGCTCGGGAAGATCCCCTCTTCCAATCAGACTGGACTTTATGGAAGAGGGATGAAAGACCTAGCAAGAGGCTTGGGAGGAGGGGAGTTGCACTAATTGTGAAGAGATCAGCCAAGTTTGCTGGAATAGAAAAGTGGAGGTATGTAACTCCTCACTGCCTGCGCAAAGCTTTCGAATCCGTGCTAGTGAGTCCAACGATTGATGGGGGAAGGCTGGACAAGGGAACGCAGGAGTTTTTTATGGGGCATATACTTCCTGGAACGCAGGATGTTTACTACGACAGAACAAAGGTCGATTTTCATCGAAAGGAATATGCAAAGCTTGATTTTTCAAAGAGTAAAGCTGGAAAAACGACTGACAAGCTCATCGATATCGATGAATTGGGAGCCTATTTCAGCGAGGGCTGGACATTTGTTGCCAAGGTAAGCGATAGCAAGGTTGTTGTGAGGAGGAGCTTCTTTGGCTGAATGAGCAACTGTAACCAAACTCCTTAAGAAGGCATAAGAAGAAGGTTAGGGGGTTTGGTAGACACTTGGATCTCTTTAGGATTGTGAGAGTAGTTGTATAGTCCCAAAAAAATTTGACTATAAATACTCCCAAACAACTAATGGGTTATGACAGATTGACAGAGAGAAAGATAAGGTAGTAAGGCACAAGAGAAGGGGAAAGAGAGACAAAGAAATTGCATTCGAGATGAGAGTCAGCATTTCTTCAGTCAAAAGGGTGTGGTCTTACTGGCCCTCAAACAAAGAATACCTTCTAATAAAGAGAAGAGGTAGACCTAAGGTGAATTAACTGAGAAAGAAAAGGAAATAATCAGAGAAGCCAAAGCAAAGTATAAACTGGGCACAAATTCAATTAAAGTCCTTCAATGATCTCTGCAATCGGGGTCCTTTCTATTCGAACATTCCTTCCAGCCTTTTGCCTTCTCACAAACCCCATATCCTCGAGTTTAGATAAATGATGGCTTATTCTTGACCTTTCCTTCATGAACTTCTCATCTCCCTTGTTTATCCCAGGGTTGAGTCTCAGAATGAGCTCATCCAGAGAATCTACCCCACCATCTATAGCTCGAATTATCTGGATCTGCTCTTTTGGAAGAAGCATAACAGGAATTAAAGGAATCTCCAAAATCTCTTCTATTCCGATCTCGTTTTCCTTTTCGTCGTATTTCGGTATGGAAGTTATTATCCTCGAATTTGTTACGCATGCCGCTATGTAGGCTGCGATACTAACGTTTCTTAATGAACCTGATGCGTTAAGCAGCACATCATTTCCATTCTCTTTTTCCTTTTTTATGAGATCTACAAGCTGTTTTGCAGCCCTTAACGTGTTCTTCTTATCTATTTTATCAATTTCAACGTCATAGACTGTCTCAAGTTCCTTTTTTAGCTCTTCAGCCAACTTCTTGACTTTTGACTCTGCTGGAAGTTCTTGCTCTCCAACCATCAGAATTATCTTGCCGACTGGTTCCTCTCTCAAAGCCCTTATCGATTCAACAAGCCTCTCCTTGTGTAAACCAACGAATACCACCTGCGTGATCATAATAATTGATTGGTTTTAGAATACTTAAATCTTGTGTTCAAACTTAGAAAAATATTTAAAAAGTAATGATAAAGCTAAAGTTATGCACGATCAGGATCAAAGTATAGGCTTTACAGCCCTCTGCCCAATATTCAGATGGGATCATGAATGTAAGGAGTGTAACGCAACCTTCGAAATCTACTACCCTCCAGAAATAGCAATTGAGTATGGGATGAGGAATGTAAAGATTCTTACCGTTAATAACAAAGAAGCCTTTGAATTCTCTTCACCTCAGCCTATCGACGAGTTCAACGCTGAAGTAATTGCAAACGTTTGCCCCTTTTGTGGCACTCCGGTTAGATGGTTTGATATCATGTCGGAGTTCTTGGAGTCAATATACGAGGGAAAAAAGCCAAAGGTGATGTGGGTTAGCTGCAGGCTGGATGAATACTGCTGTGTATGCGGTGAAAGGCTAAGCATTGAGGAAATTGTTGATTGCAT
>MTMO01000010.1 GCA_002011235.1 Archaeoglobus sp. JdFR-27
TGTATATGCTGCTGGAAGCAAAATCGTACCTGCAGGGCAGAGTTACAACCTGCAGGTAATTATCGCCAACACCGCAAAATACGGAGAAATCAAAAGTGGAGGTGTTGAAGAGGAGATTTTATACAATGTCTCCCTCAACGCTTACAACCTCACAGCCTGGCTTGAAGGAGACGGTGTCGTGGAAGCAATTTCAGGAAGGGTTCTTATCCCCGTTCTCCCCGCTCAAAACATGCAAACCGCTTCCTTCCTCATCCTTGTACCCCAGAACACAACAGGAAAGCATGTATTAACACTGCATGTGGAATATGAGAGGGTGAGGAGCGTTTATGTTGATTTGAACAAAACAAGGTACTTCTACGAGAAAAAAGAGGTTAAGTTTCCGGTTGAAATTGAAGTTGCACAAGAGGCTGAGCCGATTATAAAGCTATTCACTCTAAGATCCACGTTTTACACGTCAGAGATAAGTCAACTTACTATCAATGTCGTTAATGAGGGTAATGGGGCTGCAAAGGCTGTGGAGATAACGCTTGGCGGAGATATAGATGTTCTTGACCCTCAAAAAGCCTACATTCCGTCACTTCCATCAGCAGGAATGCAGATTGTGTCTTTCAGCGTAAAGGCTGACAGAGCTGGAAGCTACCTTATCAGAGCCAACATAAGCTACGAGTACTTTACCGGCAGCCAATGGGTGAAGGCAAAAGCTGTCGAGGAGTTTGCTGTAATTTTTCAGTCTTTAAGCAGCGGTATTTTGATATCCACAGGAAATAACGAGTTTGAGAGGGGGGAAAAGGGTTTTATAGATGTTTTTGTGATGAACAGCTTCAGCTACCCCGTTTCATCCCTCATACTCCAGTTCTCACAGCTCAAAGGAATTGATGTAAAAATTGATGAGGTTCCTCTGGGTTACCTCATGCCTGGAGAGGTTAGAAACATTAAGGTGCCCGTGGAAGTTGACGATGACGCTGGATTTGGATCTTATAGCATTCGGATCAGCGGTTCTTACAGGCTGCTCTCCCCCTATCCTTCAGAAAGTGAGCTTTTAGACGAAGTTTCAATTCACATCAAGCCTGTACCGGATTTTGAAGCAGAATGCAACCAGACACTCTATGCTGGAATTGATGATCAGATCGTTGAGGTTAAACTCATCAACAGAGGAGATCTTGCAAGAGATATCCATGCTCAGGTAAAACCGAGTCCCGGGATACTTGTTAAAGTTCCCGATGCTTACCTGCAATCCCTTAACTCCGGGGAGGCAGGAGTTATAAAATTCAAGGTTGATGTGGACGAGGATGTGATAACAGATGCAACCTACAGAATGGAGATGAGAGTGAGTGCCAAGGATGCGAATGGAGATGAGAGAGTTGAGACCATTTATTTCTACATCACGGTTGGCAAAAGCGGTATGATAGGAGTGGAATACTATGTTGCTGCCTTTTTAGCTGCTCTCATCGCTATTGCTGCTGTGTTGAAGAGGAGGTATAAAAGATAAAAAAGATGATTTGACAAACGGTAAGAATGATATAACAAGCCCCCAACATCCATCACTCTGTTCGAATCTTGGATAGCTGACTCCAATTTTAACAAAATAGCCCTAATATCCTCATAAGAAAACGAAAAACAGAAGCCAGGGCCCGGATTCGAACCGGGGTAAAGTGGATCTGCAGTCCACCGCATAGCCCCTCTGCCACCCTGGCATAGGTGATGCTACATCTTCTTTCCAATTAAGTTTTATTAAATTTATGGTCTGTGGGATGTGGTTTGGAGATGGCACAATTGATGTAGTGTTTTAAGTGTTTTATATGTTGTTTAAACTAACTTTTTTGCATGTTCAAAATAAAAAAGTAAATATCACCGAATGATCGAGTGATACGGTAATTTTAAACTCTCAAACTATTTTTCCATATTTTCCATCAATCGACTTGCTCAATCGATATACTAGTCTAATATCGCCTTTGTCTTGTTTCGTTTCTCGGCCTAGCGATATTCACTTTGATTTCCCTGCCATGAAGATAGCTACCGTCGATTGCCTCGATTGCTGCCTTAGCTTCGTCTTCTGTAGGCATCTCAACGAATGCAAATCCTCTTGACTTACCTGAGAATCTGTCTTTGATTATGTTCACAGAGACGACTTCTCCGTAAGCTTCAAAGACCTTTCTCAGATCGTCCTCTTTTGCCTCAAATGGCAGGTTTCCAACGTAGATGTTCATCTATTTACCTCCTAAACTTCTCAGGAATAATATAAACAAAAGTTTATACATTCCTAGCAATCCTATTTCTCTTTTAGGGTATAAATAGTTAACTGAGAAAATAGAAGGAAGATGGAGGTTCAATTTTTGCAGATTATAGGGCAGTAAGGCAGAAACGGTGGATTAGACATAGCTTTAGCACTCTTACAATCAGGTTATTGATCACTCAGTTGATCACTAAGTTGATAACCAAATTGATAGCTCAAAATCGCTAATTGCTTAACCATGCAAGGTCCACTTCCTCAGCATGTACCTGGAACTAGCCAAGCGAAACCGGCACGGGCGTTAGTGACCGCGGGCTGAACGGGTCGTTGCCTTCCCGCTTACACCCCGGTCCTATCAACCTCGTCTTCTACGAGTGCCCTTATGGGAGGCTCTTTTCAGGGGCGGTTTCAGGCTTAGATGCTTTCAGCCTTTAACCGCGTAGCGCGTAGCTGCCCGGCAATGCCCTGCCGGACAACCGGTCGACCAGTGGCGCCGGAGGCTCGTTCCTCTCGTACTAGAGCCTCCTTCCCCTCAGCCTCCCAGACACCCCCGTTAGATAGCAACCGACCTGTCTCACGACGG
>MTMO01000059.1 GCA_002011235.1 Archaeoglobus sp. JdFR-27
ACCGGAGCTTATGTGTACAACTGTTCCACCAGCAAAGTCCAAAGCCCCTAGTTTCGCCAACCATCCACCTCCCCATAACCAATGAGCAAAGGGGTTGTAAACGAAGAATATCCAGAGCAGGCCGAATACTATGAAACCCTCCAGCTTTGACCTCTCTGCAATGGCTGAAACGAGAATTGCTAATGTGACAACTGCGAACATCATCTGATAGATCATGAATGCCATATGCGGAATGCTGGTGTCACCAAAAGCCTCAAATCCAACATTATTTAGGCAGAAATAGTTCAGACCACCGATGAAACCACCGATATCGGAACCAAAAGATAGAGAGTATCCTACAACGATCCATTGAATTCCAACGATGATTAGAGAGATGAAAGTTAAGGAAATCAAAGCCACAGCATTTTTTCTCCTTACCATCCCTCCATAGAACAACCCCACTCCCGGTGTCATCAGCATTACCAATGCAGTTGACACGAGTATCCATGCCGTGTTTCCAGAGTCTATCATCCCATCACCAGCCAAAGAAACCACCTCTTGATTTTAAGGGTTTTTAATACTTTTTCACAAAAGTGATGTTGAAGTTCATAAAACCTCAATTTAATCTGAAAAAATTAAAAATTTTTTGGATAATATGGCTTTATTTTAAATTTTTTCAAAATCAGAATTTTTAACGCTCATTTGTCATTGATTACTAAAAGCTTTTATTTTTGAATTTTGAATTCTGATTATGCGAAATTTTAGAATCGCATTGGCTCAGATAAATCCAGTAGTGGGAGATCTTGAATACAACGTGAAGAAGATTGTGGAAGGAATAAAAAAAGCTGAGGGGATAAAAGCAGATCTTGTTTGCTTTCCAGAACTTGTTTTACCTGGTTATCCTCCTGAAGATCTACTTTTAAAGCCTCAGTTCGTTGAGGATAATCTAAAAGCTCTCAAAAGAGTTGCAGAAAATACTGGCGATGTTGTGGCTGTGGTTGGATTCGTTGATGCTGAGGACGACATCTATAATGCTGCAGCAGTGATATATGACAAAGAAATAAAAGGAATATATCGAAAGATGTTCCTTCCAAATTACAGTGTTTTTGATGAGGAAAGATATTTTCAGGCTGGAAAAGAGCCGAATATCTTTATCATAAATGACGTTGCTGTTGGGATAACAATATGTGAGGATATTTGGTATGCTGATGGACCTGCGTTAACTCAGAGCCTGAATGGAGCAGAATTGATTGTCAACCTATCATCATCTCCATACCACGTTGGAAAGAGAGATTTCAGGAAGAGGATGTTATCAACAAGAGCATCGGATTACTGTGTATTCGTTGCATATACGAATCTTGTTGGAGCGCAAGATGAACTCGTTTTCGATGGGGGAAGCATGGTTTTTGACGGGGATGGAAGTTTAATCGCTCAGGCAAAGATATTTGAGGAAGATTTTCTTGTAGTTGATTTAAATGCTGACGAGATTTTCAGGAAAAGGCTGCATGATCCAAGAAGGAGGAAGGAGAAGCTGAGAGTCCCTGTGGTAGAGAAAATTTTCGTTTGTCAAAATCCTAAACAAAGATCGAGAATTGAAGCAAGAATTAAAAGGGATTTAAGTCTTGAAGAAGAAGTTTTTATGGCTCTTGTTACTGGTACGAGAGATTACGTTAAAAAGAACGGTTTTGAGAAGGTTTTGATAGGGTTAAGCGGGGGAATCGACTCATCACTTGTAGCTGCGATAGCTGTGGAGGCACTCGGAAAAAATAATGTGGTTGGCGTTCTGATGCCTTCCCAGTTTACGTCCAAAGCCAGTATAGAAGATGCTGAGATGCTTGCCAAGAATCTCGGGATTGAAACGATAAGGGTACCCATAACGAAGGTATTCGAGAGTTACATGGACGAGTTAAGGGCCCCATTCCATAATAAACCTTGGGACATTACTGAAGAAAACATCCAAGCGAGGATTAGAGGAAATATTTTGATGGCGTTATCAAATAAATTTGGATATCTCGTGCTTACTACTGGCAACAAGAGTGAGATGAGCGTTGGCTATGCAACCCTCTATGGTGACATGGCCGGTGGATTTGCAGTGATAAAGGATGTTTTTAAGACGATGGTTTATCGAGTAGCGAGATATATAAACGAAAGGGCTGGGAGGGAGATAATACCAAGTAGGGTATTTGAGAAACCACCTTCAGCCGAGCTTAGGGAAGATCAAAAAGATGAGGATGACTTACCCCCATATGGGATCTTGGACCCAATCCTAAAGGCTTACATCGAAGAAGACAGGAGTTTTGATGAAATCGTAGCTGAGGGTTTTGATGAGGAATTGGTTAAGAGGATTATAAAGATGGTAGACAGAAATGAGTATAAGAGGAGACAGGCTCCGCCAGGTATAAAAATCACGCCAAGAGCTTTTGGAAAGGATAGGAGGCTTCCGATAACGAACAGGTACACTCCATGGCGTTAAATCCTTTTTAATTTAAAAAACAAAAATAGAAATAAAGTTAGAGGCTTAGAGGTTCTATTCTATCGATGAGGGATTCATGTTCTTTTTGGTAGTTAAATAGGCTAAATTCTTCATCATCCATCCTCCTCTCCAGTCCTCACCTTAATCGTCCTCTCCACATCAATAACGAATATCCTCCCATCCCCAGGCTTTCCAGTTCTTCCAGCTTTCATTACCAC
>MTMO01000016.1 GCA_002011235.1 Archaeoglobus sp. JdFR-27
TAAATTCTGGAGCAAGGTGTTTATTGAGGCTTTTGAGAACAGAAACTGGAGAAGAGATCTCTACAAACCCGTACGTGCAATGAAGGAGGTATATAAATATGTCTGATACTAAGACAAACCTTCAGTATGTTAGGAGTTTGGTAAATTTGTTATCCAAATCAGACCCTTATCTGACAATAGCATCAAACTATTCCCCCTCCCCAATTGATATTTATCCACACCAAGTTGATTTGCTTTCCCGGGTAATGTTTGTTAGACCCATCAGAATACTCGTTGGTGATGAAATCGGTCTGGGGAAAACCATCGAGAGCATCTCAATTTTGAGATACCTCGAAAAGATCGGTGAATTGAAAAGAGCCTTAATCATAGTTCCAAGAATCCTCACAACCCAGTGGGTCGCAGAATTGATGAAAATGGGTGTTGCAAAGCACGATATTTTTGTTTTTGGCTCTGGAAAAGATGTGAAAGAGTTGAAAAACAAAATTGAAAATCAAAAGTATTTCATTATTTCAAAAGAGCTTGTTAGAATGGAGAACCACCTTAAAAAACTACTCAAAATAAACTGGGATACAATTGTAGTAGATGAGGCACACAACGTGACACTCAACAGTGTTAAAACAAAAAATGCGATTCAAGAACTCATAAAAGACACGAGCCGAAACGTCATCTTTCTTTCAGCAACGCCCCACCGTGGTGTAGCTAATGATTACTTATTCAGGCTCAGACTGCTTGATCCATCGCTGGTGGAGGACTATTCAAAGCTCGATATAAATCCATTTTACGAAAGTACTCATGATTCTCTTCTTTTTAGGAGAACAAAGGAAGTCATTAACAATTTACAAGACAAAGAAATCTTCAAAGACTGTAAATTCCAATTGCACTTAATCCAACCTACCCCAGAAGAGAGAGCTTTCATGAATGCTCTTATAGCGTTCTTGAAAAGGAAAGCCAAAGAACTTGGAGAGAACGGTGTTAACACACCAGTTGGGCTGCTTCTGGTATTGTTAAGGAAAAGAGCCTCCTCTTCTCCCTACGCGGCTATGAAAACTCTCAGGTCTATGATAAAAACACTCCAGAAAAAGCAAGAAGAAGGTTTTGAGGGGGATTTCGAACCAACTGAGGATATCACGGAGTTTGAGGAAAAACTTCTTGGCGAAGATTACTCAGTTGATATAGAAACCGATTTCGATGAGATGGCAGAGAAGCTCGTTAAAAAATACTCCAAGGCATTAAAACCAGAGGATATTGATGAAATCAGCAGGATTCTTAAACTCGCAGAAGAAGTTTCTAAAAATGACTCCAAACTAAAAGCTGTCAAAGAGCTTGTTTTGGAACTTGTCGGAAAAAACGAGGGTAAAGTGCTAGTTTTTACCGAGTACAGGGACACGCTGGAATATCTCAAAAGATCTATTGAGTCGGACAAAAACTTTAGAAACTTGGGTATTAGATTTGAAACACTATCCGGAAAGGATAGAAACAGGTTTGAAGAAGTTAAAAGAAAATTTGAAGATGACCCGTCAGTACAGGTTTTAATAGCAACTGATGTGGCATCTGAGGGTCTCAACTTACAAAAAGCAAACCACATGATTAATTACGATGCTCCTTGGTCACCTGTCAAGCTTGAGCAAAGGATTGGTAGAATTTGGAGATTAGGACAGCAATACATCTCATATGTGTATAACATCTTTCTTTCCACAGACTCAGACCTCGCTATCGTGGAAAAGCTGTATGAAAAATTACTTAACATCGAGCGTGCTGTAGGCTCCACCAAGCCAATAATTGGCGAAGAAGTCCGGGTGGCTAACTTAAAGGCTTCGAGTGATATATGGAAAGCAGGAGAGGTTGGAGAGATAGATTACAGAGGTAAAAAAGTCAGGTTCACAGAACATAGAATGATATACGCGGAGCTTACAGACCAGCTTGACGAGTTCGTAAGGGCGTTTTTGGCAACAATTCAGAGTTTGAACAGTGAATTGAGGTCAAAAAATGTTTTCCCTATTTATTCAGCAAAGAAAATAAAAAATAACCTTAAGAGGATATTGGGTTCTGACAATCTGAGGGAGTACGAACAGGTGCTTCGGGAGATGGTGATTCGTATAGGTCATCTTGAAGGGAAGAGCACATATGAGATAAGTTCATTAAGCCATCCCGTAAGGATACTCGAATATCTCCGGAGTGGCGAGGAAAAAAGTCTACCAAAACTTCTGTTCACAACTTCAGAGTCCGATTCAGGAATATTTCAAATTTTAAAGATCCAAGTTAATAATAGAGAATATTTCGTAGGATATGACAGAGAGGAAAATAGAATACTCAATGGTGTGGAACTGCTTAAATTCATAGCAAGAATTTCAAAAAATGGATTTTCCTCTCCGTCTTCTTCGATTGGTATGGATAGATTTGAGAGCCTCAGTATAAACCAAAAAAGCCAAGTTAAAAACTCCATACAGAGGATGATAGGGGATTTGCTAAGCCCCTTTAATTACTATTTCAGGGAATCTGATGAATTAGGAATCAGAAGAAATGGCTGGAAAGTTGACTTGCAAATAGGAGAGCCCGAATTGGTATCAACAATTGTTGTAACAAGATTTGAAGAGGGTTCAGAAATACTCGATGAAACTCTAAGAAAGAAGATAGAAATGGCAGCAATGGAGGTTTCACTTAAATT